>DASYKS010000107.1:0-98313 GCA_035995205.1 Thermoanaerobaculia bacterium | reverse complement strand
AGGACCAGCCCCAGCACCACGCTCCCCACGATCGTGAAGACGAGCATCGGGACCACCTGCCGCGCCGGCAGCACGCCCGCGGTCGCCGCCCCGAGCGCCAGCCGGTAGACGAGCAGCGCGCTCGCGTCGTTGAACAGGCTCTCCCCCTCCAGGATCACGAGCAGCCGGTGCGGCGGGCGGAGCTGCTTGAGCACCGTGGTGGCGGCCGCCGCGTCCGGTGGTGCCACGATGGCGCCGAGCGCGATCGCCGCCGCCCACGGCAGGTCCGGGACGAGCAGCCGGGCGACGATTGCGACGACCGCGATCGTGAGCACCACGGCGCCGAGGGCGAGGCTCGCCACCGCGCGCCAGTTCGCCCGCAGGTCGCGCGGCGAGGAGTCGAAGGCGGCGTCGAGCAGGACGGGAGCCACGAACAGCGCGAGCGCCAGCTCGGGATCGAGAACGATCGTCGGCGCACCGGGGATCAGCGCGGCCACGGCGCCGGCGAACGCCACCAGCGCCGGGTACGGCGCGCCGAACCGCCGGGCCAAGGCGGCCAGGGCCGCGCCGCCGAGCAGCAGCGCGATGACGACCTCGAAGACTCTCACCGCCGCTTCAGTCCTCCCGATGGCGCATCATGCGCCGGATTCCCGAGTCATCTCGATCATCGTGCGCCGGAATCCCGCGCGGGCGAAAAGGCGTTGCGCGGACTCGTTCCGCTCCGCCGTCGAGAGCACGACCCGGGGCGAGCCTTTCGCCTGGAGGGCCACCAAGGTCGCGTCGAGCAACACCCGGCCGACGCCCTGTTCGCGATGGGCCGGATCGACCACGATGTCGTACAGCACGCCCGCCGGCCCGCGCAGCGCTATGTAGTCCGTTCCCTCGACTCCCGCGTACGTGTAGCCGACCACCTCGCCCTGGTACTCGGCGACCAGAACGATGACGTTCGGTCGATCGAGCTGCGTCCCGAGATACGAGGCATAGCCGTGCTCGGTCTGCGGCGTCGCGGCGATGAAGCGCTCCGGGTCGAAGTCGTGGTGGACACGGACCAGGAGCGCGCCGAGCCGGCCGATGGCTTCGAGGTCCGGGGGTGCTGCGGGGCGGAGGAGAACGGCCGCTCGCACTTGGTTCATGAATGGATCTTAGACCGCGATCATGACGGCGGCACGGGCTCTCGGTCGAGATCGAGCGACGTCGAGAGATCCCGGTGCGCCTCGATCTGCGCCCTGAGGTCGGCGATCTTCTGCTCGGCGGTGGCGATGGCATCGGCACCGGCGATGAAGCGGCGCGGCGGTTGCTCCTCGCTCGCGAGCGTGACCAGCGCTCGCGCGAGCTTCGCCGGGTCGCCGCTCTGTTGACCGTTCTGAGCCTTCCACCACTCCTTTTGCGCTGCCGTTCGTTCCGCGTAATCCGGAAGGGAGGATTCGGCGTACGCCGTCGACTCCTCCGTGAGCAGCTCCGTCCGGAAGAACCCCGGATTGACAACGGTGGTGGTGATGCCAAACGGTGCGACCTCGGCGTGCAGCGCCTCCATCCACCCCTCCAGGCCGAACTTCGATGCGGCGTAAGCGGAGCAAAACTCGAAGCCGACGAGGCCCGCGCTCGACGAGATAGAGATGACGTGTCCCGAGCGCTGCCTGCGCAGGATCGGCAGCACGGCGCGGGTGACGTTCATCGGACCGATCAGGCTCGTCGCCAGTTGTCGCTCGATCTGTTCCGGCGTCAGCTCTTCGAAGTAGCCGGCATAGAAGTTGGCGGCGTTGTTCACCAGCACGTTGATCCGGCCGAACCGGTCGACGGCGGCCTGCGCCGCCGCCATGGCATCGGCGAGGCTCGTGACGTCCAGCTTGACGACCAGAAGGTCGTCCGATGTACCCAGGGCCTTGGCGACGGCGTCGGGGTTCCGGCCGGTCGCCACCACCGCGTGACCGGCGGCCAGGACGGCCTTGGCGAAATCGACCCCCATGCCGCGGCCGGCTCCGGTAATCAACCAGATCTTCTTTTCAGCCATGATCGTCGTCTCCTTGTCCCGAGCGCTACGCCGCTCAGCGGTTGATCATCTTTTGGGCGCCTTCGGAGTACCGCGCCCCGTGCGCCGTGATCTCGGCGGCGGCGTTCTCGATCTCGGCGAGGTCTTCGGGCGAAAGCTCGACTTCGGCCGCGCCGAGGTTCTCCTTCAGGCGGTGCAGTTTCGTGGTGCCGGGGATCGGCACCATCCAGGGCTTTTGGGCGAGGATCCAGGCGATCGCGACCTGGGCGGGCGTCGCCTTCTTTTTGGCGGCGAGGGTGCCCAGCAGATCCACGAACGCCTGATTCGCCTTCCGGTTCTCCGGGGCGAAGCGGGGGACGGTGTTGCGGAAGTCGGTGCTGTCGAACGAGGTGCTCTCGTCGATCTTGCCGGTGAGGAATCCCTTGCCCAGCGGACTGAAGGGAACGAAGCCGATGCCTAGCTCTTCGAGCGTCGGGAGGATCTCCGCTTCCGGCTCTCTCCACCAGAGCGAGTACTCGCTCTGTAGCGCCGTCACCGGCTGCACCGCATGGGCGCGCCGGATCGTCTTCACGCCTGCTTCGGAAAGGCCGAAGTGCCGGACCTTCCCCTCCTGGATCAGCTCTTTGACCGCTCCCGCCACGTCCTCGATCGGCACATTGGGGTCGACGCGGTGCTGATAGAACAGGTCGATGACGTCGATGTTGAGCCGCTGGAGGGACGCTTCCGCGACCTCCTTGATGTGCTCGGGCCGGCTGTTCAGCCCCGCCTGCTTCCCGTCGGCGTCGAATTGGAACCCGAACTTGGTGGCGATCACCACCTGGTCGCGGATGGGGGAGAGCGCCTTGCCCACCAGTTTCTCGTTGGTAAAGGGACCGTAGACTTCGGCGGTGTCGAAGAAGGTGACGCCGAGGTCCACGGCCGACCGGAGGATCGGGATCATCTCCGCCTCGTCGTGAGCCGGTCCGTAGCCAAAGCTCATGCCCATGCAGCCGAATCCGATCGCCGAGACTTCGAGACCGCCGTTTCCCAGCTTGCGTGTTTCCATCGTTCTCTCCTCCCAGTCTTAACGTCGGTTATTCGGATCGGAGGGAAGCCATGTCGATCGAGAAGCGGTACTTCACATCCGACCGGAGCATTCTTTCGAACGCCTCGTTGACCTTCTGGATGGGGATGACCTCGACGTCGGCGGTGATGTTGTGCGCGCCGCAAAAGTCGAGCATCTCCTGGGTCTCGGCGATGCCGCCGATCAGCGAGCCGGAGAGCTGGTGGCGTCCGAAAATCAGGGCGAAAGCCGAGACGGCGAGCGGCTTCTCCGGCGCGCCGACGAGAGTCATGTTGGCGTCGATGCCGAGCAGGTTCAGATAGGCGTTGACGTCGTGATCGGCTGAAACCGTGTCGAGGATGAAGTCGAAGCTGCCCGCGTGCTTTTCCATTTCGTTGGCGTTCTTGGAGACCACGACTTCATCGGCGCCGAGGCGAAGAGCATCGTCCTTCTTATCGGGAGAGGTGGTGAAGACAACCACGTGGGCGCCGAACGCATGGGCGAGCTTGACGCCCATGTGACCCAGCCCGCCGAGACCGACCACGCCGACCTTCTTGCCCGCCGTGACTCCCGCGCGGCGCAGGGGCGAGTAGGTGGTGATTCCGGCACAGAGAAGAGGGGCGGCACCCGCGAGATCGAGATTTTCCGGGATGGAGAGGACGAAGCGCTCGTTGACCACGATGCTGTCGGAATAGCCGCCGTAGGTGACGCCGCCGAGGTGGGGGTCCGGGGAGTTGTAGGTGAAGGTGCCCGCGGCGCAGAACTGCTCGAGGTTCGCCCGGCACTGAGGGCAGGTACCGTCCGAGTCGACGATGCAGCCCACCCCGGCGAGGTCGCCCGCCTTGTACCGGGTGACGGCCGAGCCGACCTGGGTGACGCGGCCGATGATCTCGTGACCGGGGACCAGCGGATAGACCGTCGGACTGGCGCCGCTCCATTCGTTCCGCGCCTGGTGGAGGTCGGAGTGGCAGATGCCGCAGAAGAGGATCTCGATCTGCACGTCGTGCTCGCCGGGATCGCGCCGCGCGATCGTCGTGGAGGCGAGCGGCGAGGTCGATCCGGCGGCGGAGTAAGCCTTGGCGTTGTACATGGGTTGTTGCTCCTGGTCGGCGAGGGCGTCCATGCGCCCCGTCCTGGTGGCCCCATGGTAGGGACTCGAACGGCCGGTGCGGTAGGACGATCCTTGAAAATCATTGAACGATCCTGCAAATCGCTGCAAAAAGAATCCAGAGTCCGCCGGAGGGGGCTACGATAGGAAGATGGACTCGACAGCCCACCCAAGACCGGTGAACGGAACCCCCAGGGCACACGCCTACCAGGACGAGCTGGCGGAGCGCGTGGGTCGGGCCATCCCGGAGGACGGCACGGTGGAGCCGCTCGCGGGGCTCCACCTTTTCCGCTCCTCCACCCCTTCCGAGCTGCTCCACGGAGTCTCCAAACCTTCCTTCTGCGTGATCGCGCAGGGGAGCAAGCAGGTGGTGCTGGGAGAGAGCGTCTACCGATACGACCCCGCCCATTACCTGCTCGCCACCGTGGAGCTGCCCGTGGTGGGCCAGATCCTGGAGGCGTCGCCGGAACTTCCCTACTTGAGCCTCCGGCTGGATCTCGATCCCGCCCTTGTCGGCTCGGTCATGGTGGAGGCCGGTCATCTCGCCGCCCGGAATCAGGGCGACGTGCGGGCGCTGGACGTGAGCCCGTTGGACGCGAACCTGCTGGATGCCGTGGTGCGCCTGATGCGCCTTCTGGATTCGCCGGCCGAAGCCCGGATTCTGCGCCCGCTGATCACCCGGGAGATCGTCTACCGGCTGCTGATGGGCGAACAGGGAAACCGGCTGCGCCACACGGCGCTCCTCGGCGGCCACACCGACCTCATCGCGGAAGCCGTGGAAAAGCTCCGCCGAGACTTCGACCAGCCGCTACGAATCGATACCCTGGCGCGCGAGGTGGGGATGAGCGTCTCGGGCTTCCACCACCATTTCAAAGCGGTCACGGCGATGAGCCCCTTGCAGTACCAAAAGCAGATCCGGCTCCAGGAGGCCCGCCGCATCATGCTCGGTGAAAACCTGGATGCCGCGAGCGCCGGCTACCGGGTGGGCTACGACGACGCCTCGCAGTTCAGCCGGGAGTACAAGAGGCTGTTCGGACAGCCCCCTCTGAGGGACGTGGAGCGGCTGCGCGAGGCGGCGGGACGATAGGGAAACCTCCGTCCTGTCCTACCCGCGCACCAGCTCCACTCGCCGGTTCTGGCTCCGGCCGACCGCCGTGTCGTTCGAGGCCACGGGCTTGGAGGAGCCGAGGCCGACCGCGGTCAGGCGCGCGGCGGCGATGCCGCCCTGGACGAGGTAGGCCTTCACCGCCTCGGCGCGGCGCTTCGAGAGCTGCTGATTATGCTCGGCGCCGCCGGAGGCGTCGGTGTGCCCCTCGATCGTCATCTTCCAGCCGGCGTTGGCCTTGAGCAGGGCGGCAATGCGGTCGAGCGTGGGTTTGGACTCGTCCTTGATCACGTCCGAGTCGGTGTCGAAATTGATGCCGTAGACGCGCGTCCGTCCTTCCGTCTGCAAATCCTTGGTCATCTGCTCCTGGGCGCCTCCCGACCAGTGGGGGCATGTGCCCACGGTGGCGCTCTTGCGCGTGCCGTTCCAGAAGCCTCCGGGGCCGTTGTCACCCTCGTTCCACCAGAGGCCGAAGAGCTGCTTGCCGTCGGAGGAGAAGACCATCATCGCCGGACCTTTCTGGCCCCCGTCCTCCCGCCAGATGAACTTCATGACGCGCCCCTCGATGCCGCCCGTCAGCACGCCGCTGTCGTGCTCGTAGCAGCCGGTCACCGAGGTGCCCTGCTGCTTCAGGTGAAAGTCGCTGAAGTTGGTCTCGTACGTTCCGCTCGCGTCGGGGAAGGGGGTCTTCGTGAGCTGCGTGCCGTAGCCCCGGAAGTCCATCAGCTCGATGTAGTCCTTGGCGCCGTGATTGGTCTTGATGGTCAGGCGCAGCCAACGGCCGGCCACCTCGGCGGACACGGGGAACTTCTGGTTGTCGGTCTTGTCCTTGAGAGCGACCTCGGCGATTTTCTTGAAGCCGTTCGTGGCGCTCGTCTCCGAGACCTCGACGAGGACATCCTTCGCCCCCCGGTTCTCGCCGTCGGTGCTCCCGGTATCGAACTCGAGCCTCGTGAGGGCCGTCCTCTCGGGAAGGCCGACGACGACCACCTGGGGGGTGAGCACCCCCTCGGGCGTTGCCCAGCCGGTGTCCGGTCGTTCGTCGAAGATCCAGAAGGCGGACCACCCTTCGCCGTACTCCTGAGGCTTCTGGACCACCAGGGCACCGGACGAGAACGACACCAGGCTCGGCTCGGGGGCCGGCGGCGCCGCGGAGGAAGATCGCGCAAGAAGCAGAGTGGCGAGAACAAGGGGTGAAGTCAATTGGCGCATGGGAAGCTCCTTCGATCAGGAGGACCATAATCCGGGAAAAGAGGCGGTTCGGACAACCCGCCGTTCGCGAGGCGGCGCTCGTGGCTGAGCGAGTCCCCGCGCGTCGATGGTAAAGTCTCGACTGCTCTACTAAGGAGGTATTCGATGGTGCCAACTCCCGTACTTCGTTCGTTCTCGCGCTACGCGTTCGCCGCGATGCTCGCCCTTGCGCTCCTCTCATCGTTCGCGCCCACCGCTGGGGCGCAGGACCGGGATTTCTCCAAGGTCGAGATCAAGGTCACGCCGGTCGCGGGCAAGATCTACATGCTGGAAGGCGCCGGGGGCAACATCGGCGTCTCGGCGGGCGCCGACGGTATCTTGATCGTCGACGACCAGTTCGCCCCGCTCGCGGACAAGATCCACGCCGCGCTCAAGGGTATCTCGGACGGCAAGCTCAAGTTCATCCTGAACACTCATTGGCATGGCGATCACACCGGCGGCAACGAGAGCTTCGGTGCCGAGGCGCCGATCCTCGCCCAGACCAACGTGCGGAAGCGGATGGCCGTCGATCAGACGGTGTTCGGCGACAAGGTTCCCGCTTCGCCGGTGAGTGCGCTGCCGGTCGTGACGTTCGACGACGCGGTCGCGGTCCACTTCAACGGCGAGGAGATCCAGGCGATCCACTTCCCCAACGGCCACACCGACGGCGACTCGGTGATCTTCTTCACCGGCTCGAACGTCGTTCACATGGGCGACGACTTCTTCGCCGGCCGCTTCCCGTTCGTCGACATCGGGAGCGGCGGCAGCGTCGAGGGTTTGATCCGGAACGTCGGCAAGGTGCTCGACCGCCTGCCGGCCGACGTCAAGGTGATTCCAGGGCATGGAGGGCTCTCGACCAAGGAGGATCTGGCGAAGTTCCACCAGATGCTGATCGCGACGTCGCGGATCGTCCACGACCAGTTGGCGGCCGGCAAAACGGTCGAGCAGATCAAGGCCGCCGGGTTTCCGGTGGAATGGAAGAGCTGGGGCGAAGGCTTCGTCAAGCCCGAGATGTGGATCGATACGATCGCGACGAGCCACTGAACAGGGCGGGGACTCGCGGAGGGCGCGCAAAAGGCTTATGATCAACTCCAAATACACGGTCCTTTCGAGGTAGCCGCCGCCATGCGCAAGATCCGGAGTCCCCGCACCGCCCTCGGTTTCACGATGATCGAGCTGATGCTGGTGCTGTCCCTGATGTTGATTCTGGCGCTCTTCACCTACCCGACCCTGATCCGCTACATCCACAAGAGCAAGCTGGTCTCGACCGCCCGGCAGGCCACGAGCATGATGAGCCTGTCGCGGTTCGAGGCGGTCAAGAGGAATCGGCCGGTGCGGGTCGAAGCGGATTTCCTGAGCGACCGGATGATCGCCTTCGCCGATTTGAACGCCAACGGCACCTTCGAGGAAGCGACCGACAAGCTGGTCACCCGCTTCGCGCTCCCCGTCGACGTCGACTTCTGGGGTCCGGCGGATTCGGCGCCCGAAGGGGCGGACGCCGTGTCCAACTTCTCCAAGGACGCCACCAAGGCCTGGGTGGTGTACCAGCCGGACGGCTCGATCGAACGGACCGGCGCCTTCCGCTTCGGCGACCGCGTCGGGAACTTCCTCGAAGTACGGGTCCAGGAAATCGCCGGAGCGCGCACCCGTCTGCTCAAGTGGGACACCGTCGTCCTGCCGAACGCCTGGGTGGCCGAAGGGACCGCGGGCAAGGCTTGGGTCTTCAAATAGGGGCGGTCGCGCCCTTATCCTCGTAGCCCCTGGACCGTTTCGACGAACGCCCGGGCGTGCTCGACCGGGGTGTTGGGGAAAATCCCGTGACCCAAGTTCGCGATGTGCGGCCCGCCCGCGGCGTCAGCGAGCATTGCGCGGGTTCGGCGTTCGATCTCTTCGACCGGAGCCAGGAGCGCCGCCGGATCGAGATTGCCCTGAAGCACCTTCTTGGGTCCCACGATCCGCCGCACTTCGGAGAGCGGTGTGCGCCAATCGACCGACAGCACCTGGACCGGTAGCTCGGCGAGCCCGGGGAGCAGGTGGCTTCCTCCCTGGACGTAATAGATCAGCGGCACCTTTCCGGCCAGCGCCTCGGCGATCGCGAGGATCGAGGGGAGCGAGATGCGCCGCCAGCGTTCCAGATCGAGCAGGCCGCCCCAGGAATCGAACAGCTGAATCCCCTGCGCCCCGGCGTCGATCTGGCCGAGAAGATAGTCGATCGACACCTCGGCGAGGCGGTCGAGCAGCAGCCGCAGGCCCTCCGGATCTTCCCAGCTCCAGCCCAGCAGGTGGGTAAACTGCTTCGACGTGCCCCCTTCGACCAAGTACGAGGCGAGCGTCCAGGGGGTGCCGCCGAAACCGAGCACGGGGACCCGGCCGGCCAGCTCGCGGCGGACGGTCCGGAGCGCTTCGAACACGTAGCCGAGCGTGCCGGCCACGTCGGGCCGGGCGAGATCGGCGATCTGGTCGCGATGTCGGATCGGAGCGGGGAAGACCGGTCCGTCCCCTTTCTCGAAGCGCAGCTCGGCGCCCATCGCTTCGAGCGGCAACAGGATGTCCGCGAACAGGATCGCCGCGTCGACGCCAAGTCGGTCGACCGGTTGGATCGTCACTTTGGCCGCCAGCTCCGGGGTCTTGCACAGGGTGAGGAAATCGACCTGCGCGCGCACTTCGCGGTACTCGGGGAGGTACCTGCCGGCCTGGCGCATCATCCAGACCGGCGGGCGCTCGACCGTCTCGCCGCGGGCGGCGCGCAGGAACAGGTCGTTCTCGGGTTTCGGCTCTGACATCGGGGCGGAGGATAGCAGGCGGAGGCTCGTTTCTTTCTTCAGAAAGCGGCGCATGGCGTATGCTCTCGACTCCCTATGCTGCGATTGGTCGCCTACGCTCCCGACGGCGTGCATCGCTATCCGTTGCACCGCCCCGAGCTTCTGATCGGGAGCCATCCGGATTGCGACATCGCGCTCGACTACGTCGGGGTGGCGCAGCAGCACGCGCGGCTCCGATACGAGGCGGGAGTGCTCAAGATCGAAGACCTCGGCAGCCGCCGCGGCACGCTGGTTTCGGGAAAAAGGGTGAAGGAAATCGAGCTCGAAGTGCTCGACGAGATCCGGGTGGGCACGGTCACGCTGCTGGTCGAAGACGTCGCGGCCGAACCGCCCCGTCCGCCCGCGGCCGCGCCGGTGGAAGTCCTGGTGCCGCGGATCACCGCCGAAGGGATGCTCGGACATCTCTCCCGCTTGAGCGACTGGACGCTCGCCGACACCCAGAGCCGGGTGACTTCGGAATCGCTGGTGCGCGAGCTGCTGCGCGATTTCGGCGGCGGCGTGCTGTTCCTGCTGGTGGGGGAGGGGGAGCGCTCGGCGATCCGCCTCGCGGTCGCGACCGATCAAGCGTGGCTGTCGAGCGGCGAGGCGCTGTTCGACCAGGTCGAGAGCCGCGGCACCCGGGGCGGCGGTTTCTTGGGCACGCTCGACGGCAAGGAGGCGTGGATCGGCCACCATGCGTTCTCGGCGGTCGAGCGGTCGTACCGGCTGATCGCGGCGCTGCCGCGCTTTTCTCCCACCGAGTCGCCCTCGATCTCCGAAGCGCTGCGGGCGGTCGGCCATCTGATCGCCCTCGGGCTGATTCACCATGTCGGCGCGTTCGAGCCGATCCTGCCCGGCTCGCTCGGCCAACAGGATCTGGTGCTCGACGCCGGTCTGGTGATCGGCGAATCGCCCGCGATGAAACGAATGCTCGACGAGCTGCGCTCCGCGGTCGATCCGTCGGTTTCGGTGCTTCTGCGCGGCGAAGCGGGCCTGGGCAAGCAGCTGCTCGCTCATTCGCTCCACCAGACCGGGCCGCGGCGGCAGGGGCCGTTCGTGGTCGCGATCGCGGCGGGCGCGCGGCCCGCCGCGATCGAGGCCGATCTGTTCGGCTCCGAGTTTGCCGGCCGGGAGGGGACGATCCGCCGCGAGGGCAAGCTCCTGCTCGCCAACGGCGGCACGCTGTTCCTGGACGACATCGACCAGCTGCCGCTGGAGGTGCAGGCCCGCCTGGTGCGGTTCCTGCGCACCGGCGAGGTCGAACCGGTCGACGGGATCGGCGCGACCGCGGTCGACGTCCGCCTGATCGTCGGCAGCCGGGCGCCGCTCGAAGAGGCGGTGGCGCGCGACCAGTTCCGCGTCGACCTCGCCTATCGCCTGTCGCGGACGACGGTCGACGTGCCCCCCTTGCGCGACCGGAAGGAAGACCTGCCGCTCCTGATCCAAAGCTTCGTCAACCGGTTCTGCCACGACACCGGCACCCGCCTCGCCGGCATCACGGTCAAGGCGATGACCGCGCTGCTCGCCTACGACTACCCGGGCAACCTCGACGAGCTGGAAGGGATCGCGCGCCAGATGGTCTACCTCTGCCCGGCGGGCCGGCCGGTCGAGCTGAGCTCGCTGCCGGAAAAGGTGCGCAAAGGGCGCCTGCAGACCGCGCGCGTCGACGCCACGACCGACCTCGATCTCGACCGTCTGGTGGGGATCACGGAGCAGGCGGCGATCCGCGAGGCGTTGCGCCGCGCGCACGGCAACAAGTCGCTCGCGGCGCGCATGCTCGGAGTGTCGCGCAACGGCCTGGCGATCAAGATGGAGCGCTTCGGCATCTAGAGCCCGATGGTTTCGTCGCCGCTGCTTCTCGCGTTGATCGGTTTCGCCCTCGGCGCTCTGCTCGCCTGGGGGATCGCGCGCCTGCTCGCCCGGGCGGAGCGCTCGACGCTCGCCGAACGGCTGGCGGCGCGCGAACGCGAGGTCTCGGAGCTGCGCGCCGCGCGCCAAGCCTTCGAGCTGCGGGCCGAGCGCGAGATCGCCGAGCTGCGCCGGGTTGGAGCCGATCTTCGCAACCGAGTCACCGAGGTCGAGACCACGCTCGACCTGGAGCGCCAGACGGCTGACGAGAAACTCCGCCTGCTCGAAGGGGCAAGAGAGCAGCTCGGCCAGGCGTTCTCCGCCGCGTCGGCCGAGGCGCTGGCGAAGAACAACGAGGCGTTCCTCCATCTCGCGAAACAGAACCTGGAGGTCTTCCAGGAGCGGGCGCGCGGCGATCTCGAAGCGCGCGAGAAGGCGATCGGCGACCTGGTCCGACCGCTCGCCGATTCGCTCGGCAAGGTGGACGAAAAGATCCGCGAGCTGGAAACGACGCGCGAGAAGGCCTACGGCGGCCTGGCCGAGCAGCTGCGGAGCGTCGCGCTAACCCAGCAGAGCCTGCACGTCGAGACCTCGCGGCTGGTCCAGGCGCTGCGCCAGCCGGCCGCGCGCGGGCGCTGGGGGGAGATCCAGCTCCGCCGCGTGGTCGAGATGGCCGGCATGATCGAGTACTGCGATTTCGAGCAGCAACCGGTCGGCGGCACGCTGGAGGACGGGCGCGTGCGCCCCGACCTGATCGTCCGCCTGCCGAACGAGAAGAACATCGTGGTCGACGCCAAGGCGCCGTTGGAGTCGTACCTACTGGCGATCGAGACGGTCGACGAAGAAGCGCGCCGGGTCCACCTGATGGGTCACGCGGCCCAGGTGCGCGCCCACCTCGGCAAACTGTCGGCCAAGTCGTACTGGAGCCAGTTCGAGCCGGCGCCCGAGTTCGTGGTGCTGTTCCTGCCCGGCGAGACCTTCTTTTCGGCGGCGCTCGAACAGGACCCGAGCCTGATCGAGGCGGGGGTCGAGCAGGGGGTGATCCTCGCCACCCCGACCACGCTGATCGCGCTCCTGCGCGCCGTGGCCTACGGCTGGCGCCAGGAGCAGATGACCAAGAACGCGCTGGAAATCAGCAAGCTCGGCCGGGTCCTCCACGATCGGCTGCGTACGCTCGCCGGCCATTTCGGAACCCTCGCCGGGGGTCTCGAACGGGCGATCGAGGCGTACAACAAGGCGGTCGGCTCGCTGGAGACCCGGGTGATGCCGGCGGCGCGGAAATTGAAGGAGTACGGCGCCACGTCGGGCGAGGAGATCGAAGAGCTGGTGCCGATCGATCGCGTGCCGCGCGCTTTGCAGACGCAACTGCATTTCTTTCCGCCTGAGGCTGCCGAAGCCGACGAGCTCGACGAAGGGGACGAACGATGAACCGAGACGAGCTGCTCGCTGCCTACCGCGAGGTCCGCGGGCTGTCCCGAGAGCTGGTGCGCCCGCTCGCGCCGGAGGTTTGGCGCATCCAGTCGATGCCCGACGTCAGCCCTCCCTGGTGGAACCTCGGCCATACCAGCTGGTTCTTCGCCCGCAACGTTCTCGCCCCCTGGGGACGTGAAGCGGCGGAGGACGGCCGGCTCGAATTCGTCCTCAATTCCTATTACGAATCGGTCGGCCCGCGGATCGAGCGCCACCGCCGCGGCTCGCTCACTCGGCCGAGCAACGACGAGGTGCTCGCCTATCGCGCCTCGGTCGACGAGCGGATGGAGGCGTTGATCGGCGCGGCGCCGGATGACGATTGGGATCGCTTCGAATTCCTGGTCACGACCGGGCTCCATCACGAGCAGCAGCACCAGGAGCTGCTGCTCACCGAGGTCAAGCACATCCTCGCGACCGACCCCTACGAGCTGCGGGCGACCTACGCTCCGCTCGTTCCGGAAGCCGCCGGAGGACGGACCGAGACCTCCTGGATCGCGTTCGAGGGCGGCCTGGTCGAAATCGGCAACGTCGAAGGGGGCTGGTGCTGGGACAACGAGTTGCCGGTCCATAAGAGCTGGCTCGACCCGTTCGCCTTGGCGAGCCGCCTGGTGACCGCGGGCGAGTATGTCGAATTCATAGAAGACGGCGGCTACGAAAAACCGCTGCTCTGGCTCGCGAACGGTTGGGCGCAGGTCAAGCTGCATGGCTGGAACGCGCCGCTCTATTGGCGGACCTGCTGGGACACGGGGGACGAGTGGGCAGCGTGGACGCTCTCCGGCGAGCGCAAGGTCGATTCCAACGAGCCGGTTTCCCACGTCAGCTTCTACGAGGCCGACGCCTACGCCCGCTGGAAGGGGGAGACCGACGACGCCTGGCGCGGCGCGCGCCTGCCCACCGAGCGCGAGTGGGAGCACGGCGCGCGCCTCGGCGGATTCGATCCCGCGGCAGGCAACCACCTGGAGAACCGCGCGTTTCATCCCCTCCCCGCGCCCGCGGGCGAGGGCCTTAAGCAGATGGCCGGCGATCTTTGGGAGTGGACGACCAACCATTACGAGCCCTACCCGGGCTACGCGCCGTTCGACGGCAACCTGATGGAATACAACGGCAAGTTCATGGACAACCAGCGCGTCCTGCGCGGTGGTTCGTGCGCCACGCCGCGCTCGCACATTAGGCCCAGCTACCGCAACTTCTGGCCCGCCGATACGAGGTTCCAGCTCACCGGGATTCGGCTGGCCAAGGAGGATTGAAGAATCAGAGGAAGCAGCGGCCCGATCTCCCGGCACTTGGCCTCTAGCGTTTTCGCTTGTGCTAGACTTTGGCATCCCGTTTCCCGGCAATGCGGAAAATCTTTGTCTCATCGACCTCCACGGACCTCAAGCCCTATCGGCAGGCGGTGAGTGAGGTCGTCCTTGAGCTAGGCTGGCACCCGGTGATGATGGAGCACTTCGGAACCGGCAGCTCGTTCGGGATTGTTGAAACCTGTACCCAGCGCGTCGCCGAGTCTGATCTCGTCATCGCCATCTTGGGTTGGCGTCTTGGCTGGGTGCCGGACGCCCAGCACGGCGCCGACGGTACCCGTTCCATCACCAGGATTGAGCTTGAGACCGCCAAGGAACTCGGCAAGCCCATCGTTGCCCTTTTCGCCCGCGACGACTGGCCGGGCAAGCTGTGGGAAACCGAGCCGGAGAAGAGGCGGCAAGTTGAGGAGCTTCGTAATGGACTCGATCGCCCTGCAATCTTTTTCAGTTGGGAGTCTTTGAGTCCCGCAGAGGACGAGCCGCTTCCACAGTTTCGGACCAAGGTCAAGCAGGAGCTTCTGCGCTTTTGGCAGTCGGGACCGGCCGAGGCACCGGACGCCAAGGCGTCAAATCTTTTCCGCACCCTCGCCGTGTCCACCGAAACGATCGCCAGGAGCCTCACGGCGAAACTCGAGCCCAAGAGGTCAAATTCCGCACCTCACCTCGCCGATGTGCCGGTGCCGGCCCGGTCAGGCGAGCTTCTTCTCGCGTACTTGGAAGAGGCAGTCCCGAGCCTCCATGAAGCGAATCGATCGAGCGCGGTCTTGGCGTCGATCGAACGCGCCCTACCGATCGCCTCAAACGACTTTCGGACCCTGGGAATCATCGCCTGGGCGCTCGATTATTTCCCCGGCCGAAGCGCCCATTTCCTGGAACGAAAGGCGGCTGCAACGCTGCGCAAACGGGCCCTCGCGCCCTTGATCGAGCGCCGCCCTCCGCCTCCGGCCCCGGGTCCTCGTGATCCGGATTGGACGGGGGCTCTCGGCGGCACGTTTCTCATGGGGACCCTTCCCGCGGAGGGAAGAGATGCGGACGAACGGCCGGTTCACGAGGTTCGGCTCTCCCCTTTCCGGATGCTGGTTCGCCCGGTCACGGCACGCGAGTTTGGTTTTAGTTCCCTGCGAAGGAAGCTCAGCGGCCTTCCGGCCATCGATCTCGATTGGTATTCGGCCTACGCCTATGCCGCCTGGCGTGGCGGACGTCTCCCCACGGAGGCGGAGTGGGAGTTCGCGGCGCGCGGCGGAACCGAGCACGATTACAGCGACCGCGGCGGGCGCCCGGCCACGATCGAGCGGGTGGCCTGGTACGGCGCCAACTCAGACCAGCGATTGCGCCCCGTGATGCAGCTTGAACCCAACCCCTGGGGCCTCTACGACATGTCCGGCAGCGTCTGGGAATGGGTGGCCGACTGGTTCGGGCGTTACCCCGAAGATCGACAGATCGATCCCTGGGGGCCGTTTTCGGGGGCCGGGCGCGTCCTACGAGGCGGCAGCATTTGGGACGACGCGCGTTCCGCGCACGTCGCGTTTCGCAGCAACTGGTTCCCCGGATTCGGATTCGTCGACATCGGCTTTCGGATCGTCCTGCCGGGCGGCTGAGCTTAACCTGGACGCCGACGCTCGGTATTCGCCGACTTCATTTGGAGGGCACTTCCAATCATGGACCCACAGACCACTTCCATCGAGCAACGGGCGGCGAATTTCACTCTGATCGACTACCGCAAACTGGTCCTCAACAGTATGACGGACCTCCGTCGTCTTCGAGATATCTCCGAGAGCCTTGGGCTGGAGCCAGCGATGTTGCGCTTGATCGACGACGTCTTGAACCGTATTGAGAAGGGATCGTTTTCGATCGCGGTCGTCGGCGAGTTTAAGCGCGGCAAGAGCACCTTCATCAACGCACTCTTGGGCAAGGACATTCTGCCCTCGGATGTCCGACCCTGCTCGGCGACGCTCAACCGGATCACCTATGGCCTCACGCCGTCCGTCCAAGTATTCTGGAAGGGGGAGAACGGAGAGGAGGGAGAGGTCGAGTCGATCGGCATCGATCAATTGTCGGAGTATGTGACGCAGCTGACTCCCGAGGCGACACGGAACGCGGCGCAGGTCAAAGAGGCCGTGGTCACCTACCCCCTCGAATACCTCCGTTCCGGCGTCGACATCATCGACACTCCCGGGCTGAACGACAACGCCTCAATGACGGCCGTCACCCTCTCGGTGATCCCCCAGGTGGACGCCGCGATCCTGGTCATTCTGCCCGAGTCTCCGTTCTCCGGGCTCGAAGGGGACTTCCTCAACAACCACCTCCTCCTGCAGGATCTTGGGCGCGTGATTTTCGTCGTGACCGCGAGCGACCGACTGCGCAGCGACAAGGACCGTCAGACCGTTCGCGACATCGTCAAGGCGCGCATCAACGAATCGGTCGAGACGCGGCTCAAGGAGCAATTCGACGAGGACAGCGATGAGTACAAGCACTACCGCCGACAGTATGGCGATCCCGAGGTGTTTCTGCTCTCGGCTTACGATGCGCTCCAGGCCAAGGTGACCAATGACGTTGGCCTTCTGGAAAAGAGCCAATTGCCGAGGTTCGAGTCCGCCTTGGAGAAGTTCTTGACCGAAACCCGCGGTGCCGTCGAGCTCAAAGTCCTGGCGAACCGATCCGCCGCCGCGAGCGAGGAAATCCTCAAGAAGATCCACATGGAAACGGGCGCGCTCGAAATGAGCCGAAGCCAGTTCGACGGCGCTTACGAGACGGCGACCCGCGATCTCGATGGGCTTCGACAGCGGCGCAAGGAAGAAGCGGAGAAGATCGACTACGCCTGCCGGGCGACCCAAGATCGATTGACCCCCTTGGTCGAAGTGATGAAGAGTGAAATCACGCGGGCGGCCGAGGCGGCGGTGGCCGGAGAGACGATCGATCCTTCCGAGCTTTCCGACAAAGGAAAATTGGCCGAGAAGTTGGGCGCCAAGGTTTCCGACGCCGCAGGAAATGTCAGCAAGAAGACCAGCGACCGGATCCAGATCGAAATCGATCGGGACCTCAGGGCGGAGATCGACCGCCTGCATGCGTTCGCGACGATCGTCGGCCAGACGCTGCAAAGCATCGAGCTGCAGTTCAAGCCTGCCGAGACCGTCCTCGCCGAGCGGCGCGATGCCTCCGGCGAGGGAATTGCCGCCGCCGCCGCCGGGCTCACCGGATTCGGCGGCATCTGGTCGGGATACCGCGAGGCTGGCGTGAAAGGCGCGCTGGTCGGCGGCGTCGCCAGCGTGGCGACCGGGCTGGGGATCGGTGCAGGAGTGGGAATCGCGCTCGCGATCATCGGGGCTCCGTTAACCGCCCCCGTGCTTCTGGTTGCTTCGATCGCGTCCGGGTTGGTTTCGATCGTCACCGGGCGCAAGCTCACGCAGTTGGTATTCGGCGCCAAACGGGTTGAAGACTTCAAGGCCGCGTATACAGAGAGCGTGACGGTGCAGCTCGGCCAAAGCTTCGACGCCGAGCGAATCGACCTCAAGGTGGCCGCCAGCGTCGCCGGAAACTACGGTGCCTTGAAAGAGAAGATCGTTTCTGAAGTGGACGCGCGGATCGAACAGACCCAGAGCACACTCGACGATCTGCGCAAGAAGAAAGCCCGCGATGAGAGCATGTCCGAGCACCGGCGGCAGGAGCTGACCCGACTGGTGGTCGAGGTCGAGGGGGTCAAGAAGCGCGCTCATCGTCTTTCGGACCAGCTCGCCGAGATCCCGATCTGAGCGCGCGGTTAATCGGAATGCGCGACGTCATGCGAGAGTTTGGCGGATGACCCGGGAAGACTTCGAGTGGGTAAGCGGGTTCGCCCAGCAGCTCGGCTTGCCGGACGCCGTGATCGAGAGGCTCGATTCCGCGCGGAAGCGACTTGCGACGGAGTGGTTTCGAGTGGCGTTCGTGGGCGAGAGCGGAGCCGGCAAGAGCGCGCTCGCTAACGCTCTCCTTGGCGCTGGAGCTTTGCCGTCCGCGGCTCTTCCCTGCACCGCCGCACCGACGCGGGCGGTCTGGGGGGAGGTTCGCGGGACCACGGTCAAGTTGCGCTCCGAGCCCGGTGACAGCGATTCCCCGAAGGTCGTGGCGATCCGCGAGCTGACGCCGTTCGTCACGCGCCTCAACCCGCGCTTCGCGGCGCAAGCCGCCTTCGTGGAGGAGGCCGTCGTTCACCACCCGGCCCCGGTGCTCGCGGGCGGCGTCGAATTCCTCGATCTGCCGGGACTCGATCTCCTTTCGGCTGCGGGAGCACATTTCGCCGAGGCGCACGCCGTCCTCGTCGTTCTCGGCGTCGGGGAGGCACCCTCGGAGCGCCTGGCATCGAGACTCGCCCGGCTTCTGCGCGAGGATCTGGGGTGGATCGGCTTGGTGGTGACGAAGGTCGACCTCATACCAGAGCCAGAATGCACGGCGGCGATCGATCGAGCCGTCGAACGGCTTCGAGACGCGGTGTGTAGGCGGCTCAAAGCCGACTTCGTCGCCGACGGCGAAATCGAATCGATCCTCGCGTCGCTCGCGGCCGTCGAGGTCTTCGACGTCTCGGCCCGCCAGGCGCTCCAGGGCAAACTCGAAGGCGAGGCGGTCTTGGTCGCTCTGAGCGGGCTTGCGCGCCTGGAAGGCACTCTTGCCCATTTGGCGACCGGGGGACGTGAAAAGGCTCTCGACCGGATCGCCGCAGGCGTCCTCCGCGCTTCCCGATCGGAGATCCTGCGCGGATTCGAGGGAGAGGCCGCGAGGCGAAAGCGGCGGAGCGAGGCGCTGGCGAGCATCTATCGCTCGGCCTCCTTCGTGTTGCGCGGGCTGGAAGAGATGGCCCGCGAGGAGATGGCGGCGCTCGATGCCGCCTCGTCGCGGGCGCGCGACGAAGCGCTTCTCCTCGCAAACTCGTTGTCCGAGCAGGTCCGCGATGCCGTCTCTCGTACGGTGGTTGAGACTCCGATGGCTGAAGGAACCACGGCCGAGGTCGTTTCCGCGCGCCTCGCCCGCCGCGTGGCGTTGACCGTCGACGCCGTCGTTTCGCACGTCGCCGAGCAGGTGCAGATAAAGCTCCACGAAGCGCGGAAGGCCGCCCTCGATTCCCTGCAAGCCTTCGCGGTGGCCGGCGACTACGTCCTGGATCAGATCGACACAAACATCGCGCAATCGGCGGACGGGCAGATCGCCCTACCTCCTCGACTCGGTTTGGCCGACAGGCTCCGCTCCCTCTGGCGCCGGGATCTTGAGCTGGCCTGCGGACACGGCGAAAGCGACGAGATCACGCTGCCCGCCCTAGCTCTGGCCGCGGGCCGCATCGCCGCCTGTCTTGCGCCTTCGACGTTTTCTCCGGTGGCGGCGCCACCGGCGGAGAACCTGGACGGAGTGAGAGGAGAGGATGCCTTGAGGATCGCTTATCGCTCGGCGATCCTGCCGGCGCTCGATCTCGACCTGGCACGTTGGCGGGACGCGAACGCCGCTCAATGGACCGCCCGGCTGGCGATCGGTTTCGACGCGCTCAAGGAGGAGATCGGCGAGCTTCTCGCCCGGAACCGGTCCCGGTTGGATCAGATCTGCGGCCGGGAGGAATCGTTAGGGCTCGGCTCCGAAAGAGCCCGGATCGAAGAGATCGTCCGCCGCGCGGGGGAGAGTTGAGGATGGATCGAACCACTTCTCCCGAGGCTGCCGGTGCCACCGAAACGCCACCTAAGGCCGTCAAGTCCTACGCACGGTACCGGCAGGCGCTGTTCGGCATCGTGAGCGATTTGAAACGCCTCCAGGAGATTGCCTACGATCTCGGGGCCGAGGCGCTCGCCGCCGTGATCGGCGAGGTGCTGAGTCACGTCGAGCAGCAGGGGTTTTCCGTGGCCGTCGTGGGCGAGTTCAGGCGCGGCAAGAGCACGTTCATCAACGCGCTCCTGGGCAAAGAGATCCTACCCTCCGACGTCGCGCCGACGTCGGCCACGATCAGCCGCGTGACCTATGGGCTTTCGCCCGCGGTCCAGCTCGTCTACCGGCCGAAGGAGGGACAAGAGGAGAGGATCGAGGAAATTCCCATCGATCAGCTCAGCCAATACGTCACGAAGCTCACCCCGGAGGCCGCGGCGATCGCCGCGACCATCAAGGAGGCGATCGTTTACTTCCCCTTGGCCTTCTGCCGCAACGGCGTCGACCTGATCGACACTCCGGGCTTGAGCGACAACCCGGCGATGACCCGGATCACCCTGGACGTCCTGCCCAAGATCGACGCAGCGATCATAGTAATCATGGCCACCGTGCCGTTCTCCCAGACCGAGGGGGATTTTCTCGATCGCCTGCTCTTGGAGCATGGTCTCGGAGGTTTTCTATTCGTCGTCACCGCGCTCGATCGAATTCGCGATCCCAAGGATCGAGAGGTCATCGTGGCCGAGGTGACCTCCCGCATCAAGGAGCGGATTCGGAACGTCGCGGACGCACGCTTCGGTCCGGAGTCGAAAGAGCGTCGCCTGTTTCTCGCGAGGGTGGGAGAGCCTAGAGTCTTCGGGGTCTCCGGGATAGAAGCGCTCGAAGCCAAGCTCTCCCGCGATCCCCAGCGGTTGGCCGCGAGCCGGTTCCCGCAGCTCGAGGACGCGCTCGAACGCTTCCTCACCGAGGTGAGCGGCGTCGGGGCGCTCAAGACGCTGGCGGAACGGATCTCCCTATTCTGTCGAGAAATCCTCGGCCTGCTCAGCGCACGGAAGGCCGACCGCTCGGTCCGGCCGTCGGTGGTCGAGGAGACTTGCGCGGTGGTCTCCGCGCTCCTTGACGTCCTCCAGCAGGCGGATTCGCCGGAGCTGAGGGCGCTCGACGGCGCGGTCGACCAGGCGAACGAGACGGCGCAGAAGGCTCTGGGATCGTTGGCCGCCAGGCTCCAACGGGCGGGGGAAGAGCACCTCGGCTCGGCCGCGATCCTGCCCGGGCACCTGGAGCCCGCCGGCTATCCCCAATTCCAGGCCTGGCTCTACAAGACTCTATTGGAGGTGATCGATCGGGAGTGTCGAGCCGTATCCGCCCAACTCGACGCCGAGGTAAAGAGCCATCTTGCGGCCGAAGCGACCCGCCTCCTCCCGTTCGCGACGGCCGTCGATCGCATTCTCGCGCACGTTCGAGCCGAGTTGGTGCGGATCGACGAGCCCATCGACGATCGAGCTGCGGCAAGGTCGCTAGTCGAAGCGCTCGGCGCGCGCCCCGGCTTCTCCGCGGAGGCCCTGCCCCTGGCAGGCGGCGCCCTGTGGGAAGGCCCTGGCGCGAGCGACCTTGCCGCCGGGCTCACCCTGCCGCTCGATGGGGCCGACCTGCTGGCGGTCAAGCTCACCGCCGAGCTGCCGGGAGGCTGGCTCACCCGGGGAATCTCCGGTGTCCTTCGGATCGCGACCTTCAAGAAGGCTTGCAAAACCGCGCTGGCAAAGGTAATCGTCACGCAGCTCCAGAGCCTCCAACTCGCCCATTCGGCGGCCTTGCGACGACACGTCCAGGCGTCGTTCGAGCCGCTCCGGGACGCGATCGAACGGGCGCTGCGAGAGGCTCGCGACCTGCTGGTCGAGGCTCGCGGGCGAAAGGAAAGGATGCTGGTCGTGGGCGAAAGGGAAGCCGAACGAATCGGCCTGGCTCAAGCCGAGACCGAAAAGATTGCTACGCGCGCGAAAGCCTTGGCGACACAGCTGCACGAAATCGAGGGCTGACCGTGGCTTCCTCGGTCTATTTGAAATCCGAGGCCGGCGAGGTCATCGTCCTGCCCGACGGCCAGTCCAATGCCGGAACGAACCCCGGCGGCGAGATCCTTCTCGACGGCGTCGGCGCCTCGGCCAACCAGGCGGCCTTCCTGCGCCGTGGAAACGAGACCTTGATCATCGACCTCGGGAGCGAGAACGGAACCTTCGTGAACGGCCAGCGGATCGACTCCAAGCAGTGGTCGGCCCTCAAGGATGGAGACATCGTTCGTTTCGGCGGCTGGCCCAACTTCACCGTCTTTTGGTTTTGATCCCGGCCCGCTACACTACGCGCTCTGGCTATGAAGACCTGGCTTCGCCCTTCGCTCTCCTGGATGTTGGTCTGCGTGCCGATCGCCGCGTGGCTGGAGCACGCCGCGCCGGAGCGGCAGACGCTAATCTTTTTCTTCGCCTGCGCCGCGGTGATCCCGCTCGCCGGCTGGATGGGCCGGGCGACGGAGCATCTCGCCGAGCACGCGGGCGAAGGGGTGGGCGGCCTGCTGAACGCCACGTTCGGCAACGCGGCCGAAATGATCATCGCGATCATGGCCCTGCGCAAAGGGCTCTATTCGGTGGTCAAGGCGTCGCTCACCGGCTCGATCATCGGCAATATCCTGCTCGTGCTCGGCGCCGCCGTGCTCACCGGCGGCCTCAAACACTCGCAGCAGCGGTTCAACGAAACGGCGGCCCGCTCGCAATCGACCATGCTGTTCCTGGCCGCGGTGGGGTTCATCGCTCCCGCGGCCTTCCATCACATGGGCGGCAAGGGCGCGCAGCTGGTCGAGGGGCGCCTGTCGTTCGAAATCTCGCTGGTCCTGCTCGCCACCTACATCTGCGGGCTGATCTTCGCGCTGGTCACCCACAAGGATCTGTTCGCCGGCAAGGGCGGGCACGGCCAGCCGGCCGAGGGCGGGCCGCCTTGGAGCATCGGCAAGGCGCTCGGCATCCTCGCGGTCGCGACCGGCCTGGTCGCCTGGATGAGCGAAATCCTGGTCGGGGCGGTCGAAGAGACCGCGCGGTCGCTCGGCATGACCGAAGTGTTCATCGGCGTGGTCGTCGTCGCGATCATCGGCAACGCCGCGGAGCATTCGACCGCGATCCTCGCCGCCCGGCGCAACCGGATGGACCTCTCGATCGGCATCGCGATCGGTTCGAGCGTCCAGATCGCGATCTTCGTGGCGCCGCTCCTGGTCCTTCTTTCCTACCTGGTCGCCCCGCGGCCCATGGACCTCGTCTTCACCGTGCCGGAAGTCCTGGCGGTCACCATTGCGGTCGCGGTGGCGACCCAAATCGCAAGCGACGGCGAGTCGAACTGGCTCGAAGGCGTCCAGTTACTCGCCGTCTACCTGATCCTCGGCATGGTGTTCTTCTTCCTGCCCGGCTAGAGCGGGTCCGCCGCCGAGCTTCTTCCCTCCTACTGGAAGTACCCCAGCACGTCCACCACCAGGTGGGTCGAGCCGCCCGCTCCGATGCCACAGAAGACGTCGAACTGGCCGGCCGGCGAGAGCGCGATGAGCGCGTTGTTGGTGCGCACCTGGCCCGCCGAGAAGTTGATCGACGAGACCGTCGGTAGATCCTGGCCGGAAGGGAAGATTCGCAGATCGCCGGGGGCCGTCGGAGACACGACGGTCAGATTGGTCGCGATCGCCGAGGCGCCGCTCGGGATGCCGCATCGTCCCGGCGCGATGTAGGAACGGGTCGAGCTTCCGGCGAGCGCCGGACCTCCGAAGGGACCGTTCGGATCGCGGGTGTCGAGCAGACGGCAGGGCGTGACGGCGAAGTACGCCTTGGGCGGCCCGGCAACCTCGATCCCGATCGAGACCGGTGCGGAAAAGGCGAAGTTGTTATCGCGCGTGCGCAGGCTTGCGGTGTAGGTGCCGGCGGAGGTGTAGGTGTGCATCGTCGTGACCGAGGCCGTCTGGGTTTCCAACGTGCCGTCGCCGAAGGTCCAGAAGTAGGTGAGCGTGTTGCCCGCGTCCGGGTCGCTCGATCCGGCGCCGGAGAAGTTGACCAAAAGAGGCGCCCCGCCCGCGGTCGGCACCGCGCCGATCGTCGCGGATGGCGGGTTGTTGCCCGTGACCTGGTAGCGGATCCGCCGTACCTGGCCGCCGGTGGCAAAAGTCGTGTAGTACAGCGCGCGCGTGGTGCCGAACGGGCCGAAGCGCAGATCGACCGCGGAGGAACCGCCCAGGCTGGTCGCGAAATCGTTCACGGTCGAGAACGGGCCGGAGCCGTTGGCGCCCGCGAGTCGGAAGATCCAGCCGCAGATGTAGTCGCTGAACAGGTAGGAGTTGTCGAACGTCGCGGGCCAGATGCCGTTCGGCACGAAGGCGCCGCCGGTGATCGAGTTGCAGCTCGTCGAGCTGGTGGAGCCGGGCACCTGCACGCCGTGCTGGTATTCGAAGATCGGATCGACCATTCCCGGCGGCGTCGGGTTGCACGGGCCGGAGGTGTTGTTGGTGTGGGCGCCCTCGCGGCAATTCCAGCCGAAATCGGCGCCCGCTTGGCCGAGATCGATCTCCTCCCAGGCGCCTTCGCCGACGTCGTTGATGAAGTAGCGCGTCCCCGCCGGGTTCGGATCGAACGCCATGCGGAATGGGTTCCTGTGCCCCCAGGAGTAGGTCTCCTGACACTTGTTGCCGGCGGTCGTTCCGCCGGTGACGTTGCAGCGCGCCGTGCCCGCGCCTTGGAACGGATTGGTCGGCGGAATGCCGCCGTCCTTGGTGATCCGCAGGACCTTGCCGGTCAGGGTGAACTGATCGCGCGAGGCGTCGTTCGAGCCTTGGCAGCCGCCGCCCGCGTAGTCGCAGCCTCCGTCGCCGATCGTGATGTAGAGGTAGCCGTCCTTGCCGAACTGGACGTCGCCCGCGTTGTGGTTGCCGGCGGTGGAAGGCATGTTGTCGACCAGCACGGTCTCGGTCGCGAGGTCCACCGTGTTCGTGTCGGCGAGCACGAAGCGCGAAACGCGGTTGACCGCCGCGCCGGCCGTGCCGCATGTGTCGGTTGTCTTGTGGAACGAGTAGAACATGTAGATGAACCGGTTCTGGCCCGGTCCGACGCCGAAATTCGGATCGACGGCGACGCCCAAAAGGCCGCGCTCGGAGTTCGAGCAGATCCGGTTCGCCGGGAAGGTGACCGCGGAGGTGTTCGTCGCCCCCTGGCGGACGATCAGCTCACCCGCCTGGCGCGTGACCAGCAGCCGCCCGTCGGGAGTGAAGTCGAGCGCCGTGGGTCCCGCGGCCGCGGTGACCAGCTCATCGACGAAATTCGCGGGGAGGGCGGCGAAGGAGGCGGAGGAGAGAAAGGAAAGGAAGGAAAGGGCGAGGAGCGGCAGAGCCTTCGTCAGTCGCATGGCGGGAACCTCCGTAGGAGAATCGGACATCGAACGGCGAATCGGGAATTCAAGATTCCCGATTCGCCATTCCTCTATTCTCTACTGGAAATACCCCACCACGTCGAGCACCAAATGCGTGGCGCCGGAAGGAAGGCCGGCGAAGGCGTCGAAGGCGCCGCCGCCCGAGAGCGCAGTGACCGCATTGTTGGCGCGCACCTGGCCGGCCGTGAAGTTGATCGCCGAGACGCTCGAAGCTGGCGCCCCGGAAGGTCCCAGGCTCAGGCTGCCGCCGCTCGAAGGGTTGACCACGGTCAGGTTCACGGCAATCGCCTGCGCTCCGAGCGGGACGCCGCACTGGCCGGTCGCGGCGAACGAGCGCGTGCTGTTCGCGGGCAAGATCGGGCCGCCATACGGTCCGTTGGCATTCCGCGTGTCGACCAGCCGGCAGGGGGCGACCGTGAAGTAGTCGAGCGCCGCCGGACCGAGCGGATTGAAGCTCGCGGTGTAGGTGCTCGGCGCGGCGGAGATGACGATCCCGTGAGATTGCGCGCCCGCGTCGGACCAGGAGCCGAAACCATAGCTCGTGCCCGCGGCATTCTGCGGCGAGGGGGCGGCGATGTTTACCGCCCATGCCTGCCACGGGTTGATCGTGGTCGGACCGACGAGAGGCGCGCCGTTCACCGTGGTGACGAGTCCCGGCGGATTCGTGGCGAACGTGGTCGCCACCCGATTCGGCTGGAAATCGAGATGGTCGGTTCCGATGAGGCCGCCCGAGTCGGTGACCGAGAGGTCGATCTCGACGAAGCTCGTGTCGAGGGCCGGCACGTCCTCCGGGGCCGGAGCGACGAACTCGATGTGGTTGCCGTTCACCGGGCCGAGCAGCGGGTGGGTGTGCTCGTTGTGATGCAGGCGCACGGTCCAAGTCAGCGAACCATCCGGGTACGGCCCGTCCTGCCCGTCCGTGGCGAAGCCGTTCAACGTGATGGTCTGGCCGACGAAGAATCGGTCGGCCGAAGTGGGGAAGACGATGGACGCGCTCGGGGGCGAGTTGCCGACCTCGATCGTCTGGGTCACGGGGGTCGAGAACGCGAAGTTGTTGTCGCGCACCCTTAAAGAAGCGACGTAGTCGCCGTTGGCAGCGTAGGTGTGCGAGGTGGTGGCGGTGACGGTCGAGGTCTCGGGCGTGCCGTCGCCGAAAGTCCAAAAGTAGGTGAGCGTATTGCCCGCGTCCGGATCGGACGAGGCGGAACCGTCGAAATTGACCATCAAGGGCGCCGCTCCGCCGAGCGGGTTGGCGATAAAGCTCGCCATCGGCGGGTTGTTGCCCGCGGCGGAATATCGCACCCGCCGCACCTGGCCGCCGCTCGCGAACGTCGTGTAATAGAGCGCCTGGGTCGTCTGGTAGGGGCCGAAGTGAAGCGCCACCGCCGAGGAGCCGCCGAGGTTGGTGGCAAAGTCGCTCGTCGTGGTGAAGGGGCCGCCGCCGTTGGCGCCGGCCAGCTGAAAGATCCAGCCGCAGACGTAATCGGAGAACAGGTAGACGTTGTCGTAGGCGGCCGGCCAAATGCCGTTCGGCACGAAGGCGCCGCCGGTGATCGAGTTGCAGCTCGTCGTGCTGGTGGAGCCCGGCACCTGGACGCCGTGGGCGTACTCGAAGATCGGCGGCACCATGTTCGGCGGCGTCGGGTTGCAAGGGCCGCCCGAGTTGTTGACCCGCGTGCCTTCCCGGCAGTTCCAGCCGAAATCCGCGCCTCCTTGCCCGAGGTCGATCTCTTCGCGCACGTTCTGGCCGACGTCGTTGATGAAGAAGCGGGTGCCCGCGACGTTCGGATCGAACGCGATGCGGAACGGATTGCGATGCCCCCAGGAATAGGTCTCTTGGCACTTGTTGCCCGCGGTCGTCCCGCCGGTCACGTTACAGCGCGCGGTGCCTGCCCCTTGGAACGGATTGGTCGGCGGAATGCCGCCGTCCTTGGTGATCCTCAGCACCTTGCCGGTTAGCGTGAACTGATCGCGCGAAGCGTCGTTCGAGCCGCCGCTGCCGCTGTCTCCTGCGTAGTCGGCGCCGCCGTCGCCGATCGTGATGTAGAGGTAACCGTCCTTGCCAAACTGGACATCGCCCGCGTTGTGGTTGCCGGCGGTCGAAGGCATGTTGTCGACCAGGATCGTTTCAGTGGCCAGGTCGACCGTGTTGGCGTCGGCAAGAACGAAGCGCGAGACCCGATTGACCGCCGTTCCGGAATCGGTGCAGATCCCCGCCGTCTTGTGGAACGTGTAGAAGAGATAGATGAACCGGTTTTGCGTAGGGCCGGTGCCAAAATTGGGATCGACCGCGACTCCGAGCAGGCCGCGCTCGAAGTTGGAGCAGATCTGGCTCGCGGGAAACGTCGCCGCGGTGGTGTTCGTCGTGCCCTGGCGCACGATGAGAACGCCGGATTGGCGGGTGATCAGCAGGCGCCCATCCGGCGTGAAGGCGATCGCGGTCGGCCCGGTGGCCGCCGTGACCAACTCGTCGATGAACCCGGCGGGCAGAGCGGCAAAAGCCCGCGGAGAAAACCCGAGACCGGCGGCCCCGAGGAATATGGCAAAAACGAGAGACTTCGTACGGGTCATGGTTCAAACCTCCGACATAGCAATCACAAGGGTTTGCGAGGCTAGCAGAGTGTCGCGACCGGCGGGAGATTTTCTTCCTGGGACCGCCGGCGTCTCGCCGGCGTTTTCGCCCAACCTCCGGGTGATGCGTCCGCGCTTTGCTAAACTGAAGTTCCACACGTTCGACTTCGGGGGAGCCTCGATGGACTATGGCGCGATCGCTGCGGCATTGGTGGCGGTAGTCGGCCCGTTGCTGGGGAAGGCCCTGTCGACCGGAGGTGAGAGCGCGGTCGAGGCGGTGGGGGAGAAGCTCGGCGAGGGTCTGTTTGAGCGGGCGAAGGCGCTGTTGGCGAAGCTCCGGCCCAAGGTCGAGGCGAAACCGGGCGCGCCGGAGGCGGCCAGGGAGCTGGCCGGGCATCCGGACGATCCGGATGCCCGGACCGAGATGGCCCTCCACTTGAAGAGGATCTTTGCCGCCGATCCGGCGCTCGCGGCGGAGGTGGAGGCGCTCTTAGGCCAGACCGCCGCGGGCGGCTCGATGATCGGCAAGGCGACCGGTGGCGGCGTGGTGGCGCAGGCCGGCGCGGCGGGTGCTGCCGACGGCGGTGTCGCCCTGGTGGGACCGTTCTTCGGAAACGTCCATCTCGAAACGCGCGGGAAGCAGGGCGCCGATCCCGGCGAATCGCTCGACGCGAAGTACCTGGGCTATCTTTTTCACGAGGTCGGCCGGGTCGAGCTGGCGAAGGTCGACAAATCGATCGACCGCGCGGATCCGCTCGCGGGCTTCGAGCTGCAGGCGGTCTATACCGCCCTGCTTACGAAGACGCAGTGCGCGCAAGCCGACCGCGCTGACCGCGCACATGAGGCGTTCTCCGGACGAGAAGAGCGCGCCCTGTCGGCGCTCGAGTTGCTCGATCGGTCCCCACGTCTGGTTCTTCTCGGCGAGCCGGGTTCGGGCAAGAGCACGTTCGTCCACTTCGTGGCGCTCTGCCAGGCCGGCGAGCAGCTTGGCCGGACCGAGGCGAATCGCGCGGTGCTCACCACGGCGTTGCCGGACGAAGAGAAAGAGCAGCCCTGGCGGCATCGGGCACTCGTACCGGTTCGGGTGATCCTGCGCGACTTCGCGGTCGACGGCTTGCCTGCGCCCGGGGAAAGAGCGACGGCCGGGCACCTCTGGAACTTCATCGCGGGCGATCTCGCGGTGCAGGGCCTTGCGGCGTACGCGGAGCGCCTCGAATCGCGCCTGCGCGCCGAGGGCGGCCTCGTCCTGCTCGACGGTCTCGACGAGGTGCCCGACGCCGAGGGGCGGCGTCAACAGATCCGTGAAGCGATCGAGCGCTTCGCCGGCCAATACCTCAAGTGCCGCTTTCTGGTCACCAGCCGCACGTACGCCTATCGCAACCAGGGCTGGCGCCTGGACGGTTTCGACGAGGCGGAGCTCGCGCCGTTCTCGGAGGCCCAGATTGCGCTCTTCGTTCGGCGTTGGTACGAGCACGCCGCGAGCCGGGGCCGGGGGAGTGCGGAAGACGCGGTGGCCCGCGCGGACCTTCTGCTCCAGGAGATCCGCGCCAAGCCCCGACTGCGCGAATTCGCCGAGCGTCCTCTTCTTCTCACCCTGATGGCGAGTCTCGCGCGCTCCGGCGTTCGCGGTCTGCCCGATCGCCGGGCAAAGCTCTACGCGCAGGTGGTCGATCTTCTCTTGGACGTCTGGGAGTGCGGTCGCTACCAGCTGCAGGAGGATGGGAAGGTCCGCCAGCTTCAGCCGAGCCTGTCGGACTGGCTGAAGACCGACCGCGACGCGGTCCGCCGCCTGCTCGAAGACCTGGCGTTCGACGCACACGCGGCACAGGAGGGCTCGGAAGGGACGGCCGACATTCCGCAGAAGGAATTGGTCGATCGCCTGGTCAGCGTGGCCGGGAGCGGCGAGGTGAGTCAGGCGCGGCTGGTCGAATTCTTGAGCGAGCGCTCGGGGATTCTGGTGGCGCGCGGCGTCGGCGTCTGGGCGCTGCCGCACCGGACGTTCCAGGAGTACCTGGCCGCCTGCCATTTGACGAGCGGCTCGTTTCCCTACGAGGTCGCCGATCTCGGCCGAGCGGACCCCGATCGGTGGCGCGAGGTCGTCCTGCTCGCCGCGGCGAAATCGGAAGAAGGAACGGTCGCCGGCGTCTGGTCTCTGGCGCAGAGCCTTTGCCGGGCCGATCCGGATTCCTGCACGGTCTCCGGCGAAGAGGCCTGGGGCGCGCGGCTGGCGGGCCTGGTGCTCGAAGAATCGCCACGCGCCCTGCCCGAGCGGCGGCCGGAACACCGAGAGATTCTCGATCGCACGGTGGCCTGGCATCTCCGCCTGATCCGGGACGAAGGCTTTTCTCCTGCGGAGCGGGCGGCGGCGGGCCGGACGCTCGCGGCGCTCGGCGATCCGCGGTTCGATCCGGAGCGCTGGTTCCTACCGAAGGACGATCCGCTCCTGGGTTTCGTCGAGATCCGAGAGGGCGAGTTTTCGATGGGGAGCGATCCGGCGCGCGATGACCAGGCCTATCCGGACGAAAAGCCGGAACATCGGTTGAGCCTGCTGGCGTTCTATATGGCGCGTTGGCCGGTGACGGTGGGGCAGTTCGCTGTGTTCGCGTTGGCGACGGGTCATGAGGGGGTTCCGGCGGAGTATTTGTCGCGCCCTGGCAACGAGCCGATGGTGGCGGTGTCGTGGCCCGACGCGTTGGCCTACGCGGTCTGGCTGGGGGAGAAGCTGCGGGTAGAGGCGGAGAAGAAAGAAGCGTCTGGGTGGGGAGAGGAGGCCGGGAAGATCGCGTTCTGGCGGGGCCTCGCCTCGGGGGAGCTGTCGGTGAGCCTGCCTTCTGAGGCCGAGTGGGAGAAAGCGGCACGGGGCGAGGACGGTCGAATCTACCCGTGGGAGGGGCCATACGCCGCCGGGCGGGCCAACGACCGGGAGGCCGGGACCGGGGGGCCGAGCACGGTGGGTTGCTTTCCGGGCGGCGCGAGCCCGTACGGAGTTGAGGAGCTTTCGGGGAACGTGTGGGAGTGGACGCGGAGCGTCTGGGGTCCGGAAATCGAGAAGCCCGAGTTCGGCTACCCCTACGTGGCGAACGACGGCCGGGAGAACCTCGAGTCCCCCGCCCGCCGTGTTCTGCGCGGGGGGGCGTTCTACGACGAACCGTGGCTCGTTCGTTGCGCGGTCCGCCTCAGGTACGAACCCGCCGCCCGCGTCGTCGACAGCGGCTTTCGAGTGGTCGTTTCCCCATTCCGCTCTGAGCCCTGACCCTCTGATCTCTGAGCTCTGGGCCTCTGTTGGAGTGGGGGGAGTCAAGAGGGGGGCGCGCCCCCCTCTTGCCGGGCACTCGACGGCCGAGGCGGATCGGGGGTAGCATTCACAGAGATGATGTTGCGCCAGGAGATGCCGATCTTCACCCGGTCCTACGACCTATTGACCTGGCTTCTGCCGGCGACGAACCACTTCCCCCGCGCCCACCGCCACGGCTTCACGCGCCGGCTCCTCGACGCGGCGTTCGACCTGCGCGAGCGGCTCGAAGTGGCCAATCTCCATCAGGGCGCCGTGCGCGGCGAGCATCTGGTCGAGGCCGACGAGGCGCTCGCGCGGCTGCGGGTCTATCTGCGCTTGGCGCACCATTGGGCCTGGTGGACCGATCGCCAGTACGCGTTCGTGGCCGAAATCGTGGCAGAGATCGGTCGCCTGCTTGGCGGCTGGCGGAAGGTGAGCGCGAAATGAGGCGAGTCCCGGCGGCGACGCCGGTATCGCGGGGGCCGGCTCGATGGCACCCGCCGTGTTCTGCGCGGGGGGGCGTTCAACAACGAACCGAGGAACGTTCGTTGCGCGGTCCGCAACAGGAACGAACCCGACAACCGCAACGACAACATCGGCTTTCGAGTGGTCGTTTCCACGTTCTCGCTGACGCCAGGATTTCCCGGTGGAGCGTTGCCTCTTTCGGGCCGAGGCGAAGAATGGCGGAGCCGGTTCCTGGCCGCGCCCGGGTCCGTCCGGGCCGGGCATACAGCAACGGCCCCGCTCCCCAGGCTTCGGCCCCGGTGCGGGGCGCCTTTCTTCGGCCGCCGTGTTCGCCGAGCTGACCTCGTGGGAAAACCTTTTTCGCGCTTTCCGCGAGGCCGCCCGCGGCAAGCGCCGTCAAGTTCCCGCCGCAACCTTCGAGCACCGGCTCGAAGATGAGATCGCCGCCCTGCGCCGTGAGCTGCAAAGCGGAACCTACCGACCGGGACCCTATTCGAGCTTTTACATCCGCGAGCCGAAACGGCGGCTGATCAGCGCGGCGCCGTTTCGCGATCGGGTGGTACACCACGCGCTCTGCCAGGTGATCGAGCCCCGGTTCGAGCGCCGTTTTTCGCCCGCAAGCTTCGCCAACCGGAGAGGTCGCGGCACCCATCGTGCGCTCGACGCCTGCCAACGGTATGCCCGGAAATTTCCGTTCGTGCTCCAATTGGACGTCCGCCAGTTCTTTCCGAGCATCGATCACGAGATTCTCCGCGGCCTTCTGGCGCGCCGGATCCCGGACGGCCGGGTGCTCGGTCTGATCGATGCGATCCTCGCCAGCGGGGCGGGGGTCCTCTCCGAGTCGTACGACATGTGTTATTTCCCGGGCGACGACCTGTTCGCGGTCCTGCGGCCGCGCGGCCTGCCGATCGGCAATCTGACCAGCCAGTTCTGGGGCAACGTCGTGCTCGATCCGATCGACGCCTTCCTTACTCGGGAGCTGGGGTTCTCGGGCTACGTTCGTTACGTCGACGACCTCCTCGTGTTCGGCAACGAGAAGTCCGCGCTGTGGCAGGCGCTCCGCGCGATCGAGGAGCGGCTCGCCGGACTGCGGATGAGGTTTCACCGCGGATCGCATCCTCGGCCGACCGAGGAGGGGATTCCCTTTCTCGGATTCGTAGTGTTCCCCGAGGTTCGGCGCCTGAAGCGACGTAACGTCGTTCATAGCCGGCGCCGGTTGGCCTGTCTCGGCCGCCAGGCTGAGGCAGGCGACATCGTGCCCGATCGCGCCGCGGAGTCGGTCCGAAGCTGGCTCGAACACGCGCGCCACGGCAATACCGTGGGTCTGCGCAAGACGATCGTGGCCGCCTGCCCTTCCGCCCTCCGCGCTTTGCTAAACTGAAGCGCAACACGTACTACTTCGGGGAGGTGCTCGCGATGGACATGGGTCTGCTCGCTCAAGCGGCCGTCCTGGTGCTCGGCCCGCTGCTCGGGAAGCTGCTTTCTGCCGGTGGCGATAGCGCGGCGGAGGCGGTCGGGGAAAAGGTCGGCGAAGGGGTGTTCGAGAAGGCGAAGGCGCTTTGGGGGAAGCTGGGCAAGAAGGTCGAGGCAAAGCCCGGCGCTCCGGAAGCGGCGAAGGTGCTGGCGGCGAATCCGGAGGACGAGGATGCGCGCGCCATGATGGTGCTCCAACTGAAATCGATCCTCGCCGCCGATCCGGCGCTCGCGTCGGAGGTGGAGCAACTGGTTCGCCAGACCTCTGCGGGCAGCGTAATGATCGCCACGGCGACCGGCGGCAGCGCGATCGCACAAGGGGGAGGGGTGGCGGCCAGCGGAGGCGGGATCGCGATCGGTGGCAACGTGTTGGGCGGTGTGAGCAAGGGGAGCGGCAAGCCGTGAGGTTTTCAGCGTGACGCGGAAGCCAGCAGCCGTGGATTTCGTTCAACTCCGCGCGACGCTCGTCGCCCAGGGGCTCAACGAAACGCAAATCGCGGCCGTTCTCGCAAGCCTCGAAGGCGGTGGCGCGAAAGCCGTGGCCAAGGCGCCGGTTCAGAAACTCCGGGCCAAGGCGCGCGGCGGCAGCGCGGTGGCTCAAGGAAAGGGCATTGCGGCGGTCCGCGGGATCGCCGTCGGCGGCGATGTAAAGGGCGATGTGGTTCTGGAGGGCCGAAACCGTCGCAAGCCCGCGGAGAAGGATCTCGAAGAGGCGTACCTACGCCATCTTGCAGGGGAGGTCGGCGCCGTCTCTCTTTCGGGGATCGACCCTTCCGTACCCAACAGCGACCCGCGCGAAAGGCTCCGGCTCGAAGCGGTGTACACGGGGCTCGAAACGACGAGCCAGACGGCGGATCGATCGGCCCAAGAGCCGCTGTGGAGGGATCAACGGCGGCTCTCGGCGATCGAGATGCTCGACCGCCACCCGCGTCTGGTCCTGCTCGGAGATCCGGGCAGCGGCAAGAGCACGTTCGTCCATTTTCTGGCGCTTTGCCTTGCGGGCGAACGCCTCGGGCTGGCCGACGCCAATCGCACCGTCCTCACCGAGCCACTGCCGGGGCGGGAGGAGCGCCAGTCGTGGAACCGCGGCAAGTTGCTGCCGGTGCGCGTCATCCTGCGCGACTTTGCGGCCGAGGGGTTGCCGGCCGAAGGCAAGGATGCGACCGCCGATCACCTCTGGCGCTTCGTCGCGCGCACACTCGCCAAAGCGAGCCTGGGGGACTATTCGCCGCTGCTTAGAAAGCGCCTGCTCGCCAAGGGAGGGCTGATCCTGCTCGACGGGCTCGACGAGGTGCCCCTCGCGCACAAACGCCGAACCCAGATCTGCCAGGCGGTCGAAGGGTTGGCCTGGGCGTTCGGCAAGTGCCGGTTTCTGATCACCAGCCGCACCTATGCCTACCGGAACCAGGGCTGGCGCCTCAAGGGCTTCGAGGAGGCGGAGCTTGCGCCGTTCGAGGAGGCGCAGATCGAGCGGTTCGTCGATCGCTGGTACGAGCACATGGCGGCGCTCGGGCGAGTCGATGCCAAGGACGCCGAAGGCAAAGCAACCCTTCTGCGCCGGGCGATCTCCGGCAGCGACCGCCTTCGGGGCCTGGCGGAGCGCCCTTTGCTGTTGACCCTTATGGCGAGCCTCCACGCTTGGCGGGGTGGCAGCCTTCCCGAGCGCCGCGAGGAGCTCTATGCCGACGCGGTTCGGCTGCTTCTCGACCTGTGGGAACGAAATCGGTTCGGTCCCGATCCGAAAGGGGGGCTGCGGCTGGAGCAGCCGAGCCTTTCGGCGTGGCTGTCGACGGACCAGGATGCCGTGCGCCGGGTGCTCGAAGATCTCGCGTTCGAAGCCCATGCGGCCCAGCCGGATCTCGCGGGCACGGCCGACATTCCCGAGGATCGCCTGGTCGGCCGGTTGATTCGGTTGAAGAGAACCGAAGAGGTGGACCAGACGAAACTGGTCGAGTACTTGAGCCAGCGCTCGGGCCTGCTCGTTGCCCGGGCCGAAGGGGTCTACACGCTGCCCCATCGGTCGTTCCAGGAGTACCTGGCGGCCTGCCGCCTGACGCGCGTCTACCCCCAGGAGGTGGCGAAGCTCGCGCGGGAGGATCCGGACCGCTGGCGCGAGGTACTGCTGCTCGCGGCGGCCAAGGCAAAGCGGGGTGCGGAATCGACGATCTGGTCGCTGGCGGAGTTTCTCTGCAGCCGCGTGCCGGATCGGCCCGAACCGAAATTCGAAGAGGCCTGGGGGGCGCATCTGGCGGGGCTGGCGCTCGTGGACGCCGGCATGCCGGACCTGGAGGAACTGGACGAGGCGTACAAGGCCCGCGTCGAGATGCTGCGGACGTGGCACCAGAGGCTGATCCGAGACGAGAGGCTCGCTCCGGCTGAGCGGGCGGCGGCGGGCCGGACGCTGGCGGCGCTCCGTGATCCGCGGTTCGACCCGGAGTACTGGTTTTTGCCAAAGGACGATCCGCTCCTGGGTTTCGTCGAGATCCCGGAGGGGCGGTTCCGGATGGGAGAAGACGACGAGCAACACGATGTCAATCTGCCGGCCTATTACTTGGCGTGTTGGCCGGTGACGGTGGGGCAGTTTGCGGAGTTCGTGTCGGCGACAGGTCATGAGGGGGTTCCGGCAGAGTATCTTGCGCGTCCGGAGAACGAGCCGGTGGTGATGGTGTCGTGGCACGACGCGTTTGCTTACGCGCGCTGGCTGGGGGAGCGGCTTCGGGAAGAGGCCGGCAACAGAACAAAAGCGTCTGGGTGGGGAGAGAAGGCCGGAGAGATTGCGTTCTGGCAAGGTCTCGCTTCGGGGGACCTGTCGGTGAGCCTACCTTCCGAGGCGGAGTGGGAAAAGGCGGCACGGGGCGAGGACGGACGGATCTACCCGTGGGGGAAGGAGCACGAGACGGGGCTCGCGAACGACGGAACGGCCGGAATCGGCGGTGTGAGCGCGGTGGGCTGTTTTCCGGGTGGGACCAGCCCTTACGGCGTAGAGGAGCTGTCGGGGAATGTGTGGGAGTGGACTCGGAGCGAGTATCGACCCTACCCCTACCTGATAACGGATGGGAGACAAGACCTCGGTGACTCCGATTCCTCCCGCCGTGTTCTGCGCGGGGGGGCGTTCGGCAGCGAGCCGAGGAACGTTCGTTGCGCGGTCCGCGGCAGGGGCGTTCCCGCCAACCGCAGCGCCTTCATCGGGTTTCGAGTGGTCGTTGCCCCATTCCGCTCTGATCTCTGACCCTCTGGCCTCTGAGCTCTGGGCCTCTGTTCTCAAGGGGGAGTCCAGAGGGGGGCTTGCCCCCCTTTGGCGGGCGCGGGTTGGCAGGGGGGCTACCTCCAAGCGAATGCTTTTCCTGGGACCGTCGGCGTCTCGCCGACGCTTTCGCCCGATCGAGCACCATCGCCGGCGAGACGCCGACGGTCCCAGGAAAAGAAGCGGGCGGATATACTCGGCCACGCATGGGGTGACGCCCCAAGGAGACCGGCATGGCCGTCAAGGATCTCGAACCGATTGCTCCGATTCCGCCCGTTGCGCCGAGCGCGCCGGCTGAGCCCTCACAGAGCGCCACCGCGCCGGTCTACCGGGAGGACGCCCTCGAAACCATGGGTGAGGCGCGCGCCCGGTGGGAGGCCGCGCGGGCCAAGTCCGAGAGCCGGTCGCCTTACTGGAAGAGCGATTTCACCACCGTCTCGGGGATGGACATCCCGCTGCTGGTGACGCCCGAGCAGACGGCCGACATCGATCCGTTCTCCGAGATCGGCATCCCCGGCGAGTTCCCCTACACCCGCGGCATCCACCCGACCGGCTACCGCGGCAAGCTCTGGACGATGCGCCAGTTCGCCGGCTTCGGCACCGCCGCGGACACCAACCAGCGCTTCAAGTACCTGCTGTCGCAGGGGCAGACGGGGCTGTCGGTGGCGTTCCATCTGCCGACCCTCTACGGCTACGACTCCGATCACCACATGTCGAAGGGCGAAGTGGGCAAGTGCGGCGTCGCGGTCGATTCGCTCGCCGACATGGAGGTGCTGTTCTCCGGCATCCCGCTGGGCGAAGTGACCACCTCAATGACGATCAACTCGACCGCGCCGATCCTGTTTGCGATGTACCTCGCGGTGGCCGAGCAGCAGGGCGTAAACATCGCCCGCGAGGTGTCGGGCACGCTCCAGAACGACATCTTGAAGGAGTACATCGCGCAGAAGGAGTACATCTTCCCGCCGCGCCCGTCGATGCGGCTGATCACCGACCAGTTCGCGTTCGCGGCCGAGCACGTGCCGCGCTGGAACACGATCTCGATCTCGGGATACCACATCCGCGAAGCCGGCTCGACCGCGCTCCAGGAGCTGGCGTTCACCCTGCGCGACGGCATGGAGTATGTGCAATACGGCATCGACGCCGGGCTCGACGTCGACGATTTCGCGCCGCGGCTCTCCTTCTTCTTCAACAGTCACAACGATTTCTTCGAGGAGATCGCGAAGTTCCGCGCGGCGCGGAAGATCTGGGCGACCGTCATGCGCGAGCGCTACGGCGCCAAGAACCCGCGCTCGCTCATGCTCCGCTTCCACACCCAGACAGCCGGTTGTTCGCTCACCGCCCAGCAGCCGGTCAACAACGTGGTCCGCACGACCGTCCAGGCGCTCGCCGCGGTGCTCGGCGGGACGAACTCGCTCCATACCAATTCGCTCGACGAGACGCTTGCGCTTCCGACCGAGGAGAACGCCCGGACGGCCCTGCGCACGCAGCAGATCCTGGCCCACGAGTCGGGCGTGATCTCGTCGATCGATCCGCTCGGCGGCAGTTGGTTCGTCGAGGAGATGACCCGCCGGATGGTCGACGGCACGTTCGACTATTTCCGCCGGATCGACGATTTCGGCGGCATGGTCGAGGCGATTGAAGCAGGCTTCCCGCAGCGCGAGATCATGGACGCGGCTTTCGCCCACCAGGGTGCGTTCGAGAGCGGCGAGAAGCTGATTGTGGGAGTGAACTCGTTCCAGATCGAAAACGAGCCGCCGATCGAGATCCTGCAGATCGGCGACGAGCTGGCCGATCGCCAGATCGCAGATCTGAACGCGGTGAAAGACCGGCGCGACGCCGGGGCGGTCGCGCGCACGCTCGACGCGCTCAAGGTCGGAGCCGGTGCCCAAGAGAACACGATGCCGCTGATCCTCGCCTGCGTGAAGGCGTATGCCACGGTCGGCGAGATCAGCGACGCTCTGCGCGACGTCTACAGCACCTGGGAAGAGCCGGCAGTGTTTTGACCGAGGTCTCGATCCCTTTGGCGGCGGAGCCGGCCGCTCGAAAGAGGGGCGGCTCGGATCGGTAGGTCGTTTGCACTAAGGATTAGGGAAAGGGGAGGAAACCGTAGATGATCGGATCGGCCGCCGTCGCCCGACAGATGTTGATCTACATGCTCTGGGCGGACCGGGTGGTGCTGCGCGCTTTGCGCGAAGTGACACCGGACGATCTGACGCGCGATACGGGCTCCAGTTACCCTTCGCTGCTCCAGACGTTTGCCCACATCGCCGGGGCGGAGAAGATCTGGCTTTCGCGTTTCCTCGGCACCGCGCTCGACCGGTTCCCGACCGAGAACGACTTCACCGAGCTGATCCCGCTGCTCGTCTCCTGGGAAGAAACGGCCGCGGGCATCGAGGCGTTCCTTGCCGGCCTGACCGACGACCAGCTGGAGACGACGCTCGCCTGGTCCAACTCCCGCGGCGAGAGCTTCAACCGACCGCTCTGGCAGCCGGTCTTCCACCTGTCCAACCATTCGACCTACCACCGCGGGCAGATCGTCACCATGCTCCGCCAGATGGGTTACGCGGCCCCGGGGACGGATTTGATCTACTTCCTGCAGGAGCCAGTGGAGTAGGAGCTTAAGAAGAGGCGCGCCATGGCAACGATCGAAGTCTCGCTCCCCGAAGAGCTTCTCACCGCCCTCCACAAGAGCACCGAGCAGATCGCCCGGGACGTCCAGATCGCGGCGATCGTCGGTTGGTACGCCGAAGGTCTCGTTTCTCAAGGCAAAGCGGCGGAGCTCGCCGGACTCACTCGCTACGACTTTCTCGACGAGCTGGCGCGGCGCAAGGTTCCGGCCATCCAGATGACGCCGGAGGAGCTGCGCGCGGAGCTTGAGGGTTGATCCGCCGGTTGGTCGTAGACAGCTCGCCCCTCATCCTTCTCAGCCGGATTTCTCAGCTCGATCTCCTACCCAGGCTCGCCGAAGTCGTGGCTGTGCCCCGCACGGTTCTCGACGAGCTTCAGGCCAAGTCGAGCGATCCGCTCGCACGGATCCTCCGCGAACATCCAGGGTTCACATTCGTCGACGACGAACCGAGCGATCACTCCTTGCTGAGGCCCTTCGCCAAGTCGGCGAGTGAGACTCCCCGGACCAAGCCACCTGGGGTCATCTCCAGACCTCGCCGCGGCTCGCGAGCATGCGCAGGAGGCGCGACGGCTTGCGACCTGCGACGGGCCGCCGGATTACACCTACAAGGTTGCGTACGACGAGGCCGGGGCGCTGCTTGATGCTCTGAAGTAAGTCCACGCCTGATACAACGCGGCCGCCAAGTCGCACAACGCAGCGCGAGAAGGGTGCAAGCCGATCGCCGAAGCGGCCTTTTCGGCGGTTGAAGGGCGCGAGGCAGCCGCTGACGAGCTAAAGGCGGTAGCTGCGGAGCGAAAAGCGACGACCGACTCGCACAAGGCGGTGAGTGACTTGTGCGATTTAGGCCCAGAAGAGGGTCGGGCGGTGGGCAAATCCGACCTTGCGGCGGCGTTTTTGTGCGGAGTGCCGGCTGAACCGCACAAAACGACGAAAAACTTCCGCGATTTAGCAGCAGAAAAGCCTCCGGCGGCGACCGCCGACGCTATTTTAGTCGCCGCCGACCACCCGGCAGTGACTGACTTGTACAAGGCAGTCACTGCTTCGCACAAGAATCTCGCCGCCCCGCACAGGAAATCGGGGGAATATGCGCTGGCGGGCGCCGCGATGCAGACTTCCCTGACGCCGATCACCGCCAGACCGGGCTCGCAAGCTCCATGCGCCAGAGCGGGCCTTGGGCGTAGAGGGGAGCCTCCGATTTTACGAAGGCCGGGACCTCGCCGCCGAGAATCCAGACGTGGTTGTCCGGGGGTTGTTTGCCCACGAGCGGCGCGAGCACGCCCGCGATGCCGCCTAGCTCGACCTTGACCACGTAGTGGGTCGCTTTGCGCTTCGAGCCGCCGACCGAGAAGGACTCCTGGCCCGCCGGCGCGATTTGCAGCGTCACCAGTCGCGGCTTGGGCGAGGTGGCCAGCATCGGGAGCGTCAGGTGCTGGCCGTCGCGCGGGATGTTCTTCAGCAGGGTCAGCAGTACGCCGTTGGCGAGATCCGCGGGCAGATCGAGGCGCTCCTCGATGACCTTCTTCTTTCCGTCGTCGTCCGTGGTGCGAACGGTCACCCGGCCGCTCGCCCGGTCGATCGTGACGTCCATAGGCCGGGGAAACGCGGGGCCTTTCTGGACTAGATGATCGCTCACCAGATGAAAGCGATGGCTCTGTGAAAAGACCGCGGTTTCTTCGTGGAGCGAGCCGTCGCGAAAGTGGAAAGCGAGTGTGCTGGTGATCTGATCGCCGTGAGCGACTTGGGTGAGGTCGCCGTCCGCGAGCCGCTTCCCCGCGAGCGTGCTGAGGACGAGGAAACCATGGAGAGCGCCTTCCGTTCGGCGTACGGTCACCTCCTCCGCACGCGGCGTATCGGAAGGGAACAGGGCACCGATCAGGCAGGCCGCAAGGGCGACGAGCCGAACGCGGGAGGGAGCCTGGGCGGTGAACTTGGCCATAGCGAGCTCCGGTCAGTTCTTGCCCAACTCGCGCCAGCTCTTCTCACCAACTTCGACTCCGTACTTCTTGGCTGCGGTCTTGATCCGCTTCCAAGCGGCATTGCGCTCCGCGTCGCTCACATCTTCGACTTGATTGAAGCGGGCAATCGCATTGCGAACATGGCTGGCATTTTCGATCGGCTCTTTGCGCTGCTTGGGGAAAGCGAAGGAACGGCTCGACAGGTGGTTTCTCTTCTCGGCGTCCAAGGTCGCCATGATGAACCTCCTTTTCCGTGCTCGACGCAGAATTTTCCGAGGTCATCTACCCCGAAGCCCGGCATCATCCGGGGCGGCGGCGTTGCCGCCCTGCTCCGCTTCGGTTTGTGCAGGATGTGAGCCAGCCGTTTCCGCGCTTTTCGAATTCCGTGCCATGCGTAATCACGCTTCGCCGCGCGCGGTCTTGACGCGCTGCGCCGAGGCGCGTAGATTCGGGCCAAGTCGCTGATAATTATAGATTTGCGCCGATACTTGGGGCGGCTCGTTCCGCCCGGTGGGATGTGGTTTCGACGTTGGTACTACGTAGGATGAGCGGGAAGAGGACGCGGCTTGTTGAGAGTTCCCTCGGTACCGATCTTAGGAGGGAATCTTTGATGAGCGAAGCGATCCTGAGCGGTCAGGCGGCCCGAACCAAGACGCGACTGGCCGTGAGCCGGCTGTTCGGGCTCGGGGTTCTCTCTCTTCTGGTCGGGGGTTCCACCTACTGGCGCGCCTCCGGCAACCACCTGTTCGCCTCGGTGCTGTTCTTCCTCGGGATCATGCTCGCCTGCCTTGGATTTTTCGGCCGGGTCTGGTGCCTCTCGTTCATCAAGGGGCGCAAGAAGAGAGTCCTGGTCAAAGAGGGACCTTATTCGCTCTGCCGGCACCCGCTCTACCTGTTCAGCTTGATCGGCGGCGTTGGCGTGGGCTTGTGCACGCAGACGCTCACGATCCCGTTGATCTTCCTGGCCGCGTTCGCCCTCTACTATCCGATCGTCATCCGCAAGGAAGAGGAGTTCCTCGGCAACAACTTCGAGGGATACGAGGCGTACAAGCGGGAGAGCAATGCCATCTTCCCGCGTTGGTCGACGTTCGCGGAAGGGGAGACTGTCACCATGTGCGCGCGGTCGTTCCGCCAAGAGCTGACCGAGGCCGCGGGCTCCGTGGCGTTCATCGGCCTGATCGGCCTGGTGCAAGGGCTACAGCGCGCCGCGATCCTGCCGACGTTTTTCCTACTGCCTTAACCCTGCGCGTCTCCGGGGATTCCCGGGATCCCCTGAGGACATTGCCGCGGCGATCCGCGCCGCCACTCCTTCCGCCCCTTCGGCGAGCGGCACGACGCGACCGCCCAGGGCGTCCGCCCGCTCGGCCTGCGCTCCGAGATCGAAAGTCAGAAACGGCACGCGGGCGAGCGCGCATTCGTCGAGGGTGAGGCCGTACGACTCCGGAACGATCGAGAGCAGCAGGGCGAGGTCGATCCGCTGGCGAGCGAGCTGGGCGGGCAGCGTCCCGGCGCGGTAATAGCCGTGGACGAGGACGCCGGCTTCGCGAAGTTTCCTGAGCAACGCGGGATCGCCGCCGCCGAAGGTGTGCCATTCGATCTCCGGGTGGCTGGGAGAAAGCGCGGCCACCACCTCGGCGAACAGCTCCGTCCCTTTGAACCGTTTCGCGGCGCCGACGAAGGCGATCCGGCGCGGCGGATCTTGGGGGCGATAACCCGGAACCGGTCGCGCGAGCAGCGGCGGCGGCTCGACCCGGCAGTGTGCGGCGTCGAGGGTGGGAAAGAGCTCCAGGTGCGCGCGCAACAGAAACGCCGAAGGAAAGATCGTACGCTCGACGCCGGAGAGCAGCCGCGCCGCCAGCTTGCGCCGCAACGGCTGATAGTTGACGTCCACCGGCCAGCTCTGTTGCAGGCAGAGGGCGCAGCGGGCGAAATCGCGCGAGTAGTCGCAGAACGTGCCGGCCGGCTCTTCGGCGAGATGGGGACGCGGGCAGAACAGCGCGAAATCGTGGAGCGCGAGCGCTAAGGGGAGAGTGCTCGCCAGCTCCAATAGTCCGGCGAGTGGCAGTCCGGCCGCACCTTCGATCCGCAAGTTGCTTGCGCCGCACCGCGCGTACGCGTCCCGCACCGCGCGCACCCACGCTCCCGGCTCCAGCTCGGGCGGAGCGCCGGTTGGGGTGCTTTCCGTCGGGCCGAGATCGAGCGCCGCGCGCTCGGCGCCGCGTTCCACCTCCAGCCGGTATCGCCCGGCCAGGGGATAGAGCAGCGCGAACGGCCGGCCCGCGGTCCGCTCGCGCAGTCGGCGGGCGACGAGCTGCGTCTGCACCCCCCCCAGCCGCGGCGCCGGAGGGGTTGCCGAGACGTGGAGGGTGGGGATCGCCGGGTCACGCGGCCAATCCAACGCGGGGGTATAGGCGTTCTTGCTCCAGCCTTCGGCGAGGCGATCGAGCGCGCGCCGGGCGAGCGAGGCCGGTCCCTCCGCGGTGAGCAGATCGAGCGCGAGTCGCGCCGATCGCGCGAGGCTCACGCGATCTCCTGGCGGATCGGGGTTCGAGGACGCGCCGCGATCAGACGCTCGTAGATCCTCTCGATCGCCTCGGCGTGCTCGTCCATGCCGGTGACCGCCGGGAGCCGCGTCCGCCAGCCGTCGAGGATCTCCGGTGCCGCGGCCAGCCGCTCGATCCAGGTCCGCAGCTCCTCGGGGCGCTCGGGGTCGAAGAACGCGCCGCAATCGAGCGCTTCGAGCGGCAGCTCGGCGAGCGCGCCGCGGCGGGCGGCGAGCACGGGCGTGCCGGCCGCCATCGCTTCGCGTGCCGCGAGGCCGAACGATTCCAGACCGAGCGAGGGGACGATCAACGCGTCGAGACGGCCGAGCACGGCGGCTTTCTCCGCTTCCGCGAAGGGCGGGTGCCATTCGAGGGCGGCGCCGCCGATCCGTCGCACCTCGTCCGCGTAGGCGGGATCGACCGCTGGATTACCATAGATTTCGAGCCGCGCCCGAACCGGATCGAGACCCGCGAAAGCCTGCGCCGCAACGTGCAGACCCTTGTGCGGCAACACCGACCCCAGGAAGCCGAAACGGAGCGGTGTTCGGAGGGAATGGGCTGGCTCGCGCGCGGGGCGTAATGATTGCCGGGGTCCGCCCAGCGCGACGCCGTAGGGGATCACCTCGATCGGCAACTCCGGTTCTCCCAGCAGCGCGCGCAGGCTGTCGGCAAGGAATTGCGACCCGGCGACCCGGGCATCGGCGGCATGCAGCGCCCCGCGCAACAGCCGGCCGCGCTCGGCGTAGAGCAGCGGATTCCAGAGCACGGCGCCGGGCAGGCCGGTGAGCGGCAGGCAGCGCGAGCACTTGGCGAGCCCCGGGCCGGAGCAGGCGCGCCGCTCGCGGTCGAGCAGGTTGGCGCGGGCGCAGACCGTCCACCAGTCCTGCACCTGGAAGAGCACGGGGATGCCGCGCCGTCGCGCCTCTCTCGGCAGAGTGGCCGCATGCCCCGCGAGATGGTGGACGTGAAGCAGGTCGGGTCGCTCCTCATCGAGAAAACGCGCGAAGTCGCGTTCGAGCGTCCCGTCACGGAGCGCGTTTCTCGATCGCGGATCGCGCTGGACGAAATTGTTGACCATCAGCCGGACGCGCGCGCCGGCATCGAGCAGCTCGACCGCGTCGCCCAAGCCCCGCGCCGGATCCGCGATCCGCGCGTAGACCGCCACCTCGAGCTGGCCTGCCTGGCGGCGGGCGAGCCAGGCGGCGTAAAGCTCCGTGCCCGCGAGGCTCCAGGGCGGCCAGCCGTGGACCAGGTGGACGACTTTCTTCGGACCTCGGACACCCTCGGAAAGCGCCGGTTGCCGGGCGGGCACGAGGCCGGCGAGCGCCCGCGCTCGGACCGGCGCGAGCGGGTCTTCGCGCACGAAGCGGGCGATCGTCGCCAGATAATCCGGGTGGAGCTTCGCGAGCGCCCGGTGGGCGACCCGGACTCGGGGTATGCGCGTCGTGCCGAAGCTCTGATGCCCCTCGTGGTAGACGAACGTCGCGTCGTCCAGCACATGGCGCCAGCCGGCTTTGAGCGCCCGTTGGCACCATTCGCTCTCCTCGCCGTAGCCGAGGCCGAACGCCCGCTCGTCGAACAGCCCCAGCTCGGCGAGCGCGCGGCGCTTTACGAACAGGCAGACCCCCACTCCCGTAGGGAGCCGAGGGTAGACGCGCGCCGAGCGTTGCTCGATCCGCCGTGCGAGGCTCTCGATCGTTTCGCCGGCCGGCAGCGCGTTGGCCGCCAGGAAGCGGGGGAGCGAGCAGATCGTCGCGGTGTTCGAGAACGGCGTCGCGGTCGCGATCTCAGGGGACGAATAGGCGGCGGCCTGGAGCTTGTCGAGCCAAGCTTCGGTGACGATCGCGTCGCTGTTGAGCAGGACGACGTCGCGATCCGGCCCCTTGGCCATCCCGGCGTTCACGCTCGCGACGAAACCGCGGCGCTCGGGGTTTCGGAGGATCTCGACTCCCGGGATCGGCGCCTCCAGCAGCGCCTCGGTCGCCCCGGGCTGCGGGCCGTCGAGGACCAGCAGCGCCCGATGTCGCGAGAGGTCGGTGTACGCGAGCAGCGCGGCCAGGCAGCGCGCGAACGCCTCGGGCGCTTGATAGACCGGAATGACGACATCCACGCGCGACGGCGCGCCGCGGTCGTCGTGCGGCCGGCCGGCCGGCGCCGCCCAATCGAGCGCCACGCGACCGCTCCCGGCGCGAAGCCAGGTGCGGAGCCGGGGGGGAAGAAGTTCTCGCAACACGAGGGTCTTTAAGGGGAGACGCGAATTTTTCGGCGAACGTATCACGGCGCCGTTGGGGTGGTGGTTTCGTGTGCCCGAGAGCGACTGGCCGCTGCCGAAGGCGCCCGAAGGAGCGAGGAGGCACACGAACCCACCACCGCCGTTTTGCGCCCGCCGCCGGTTCCGCTACTCTTCCCCGGCCATGACGAACGAGTCACGACGGACGGTTTGTATCACCGGCGGCGCCGGGTTCATCGGCTCGCACGTCGCCGACGGGTTCCTCGCCGCGGGCGACCGGGTGCTGGTCCTCGACGACCTGTCGGGCGGCAAGCGCGAGAACGTGCCCGCGGGCGCCGAGCTGCACGTCCTGGACATCCGCTCGCCGGAAGCGGCGCGGCTGGTGGCCGAAGCGGGTGTCGATCTGCTGGTCCACCACGCGGCGCAGATGGACGTCCGTCGCTCGGTCGAGAATCCGATTTTCGATGCCGACGTGAACATCCTGGGCACGCTCAACCTGCTCGAAGCCTGCCGGCGGGGGGGCGTGCGTCAGGTGTTGTTCGCTTCGACCGGCGGCGCGATCTACGGCGAGCAGGACGCCTTCCCCGCGACCGAAGATCATCCCACCCGTCCGGTTTCCCCCTACGGCGTGAGCAAGCTCGCGGTCGAGCGCTACCTCTATTTCTTCCACGTCGCGTACGGTCTCGATGTCGCCTGCCTGCGTTACGCCAACGTCTACGGCGAACGGCAGAATCCGCACGGGGAGGCGGGCGTGGTGGCGATCTTCCTCGAACGTCTGCTCGCCGGGGAGACTCCGACGATCAACGGCTCCGGCCGCCAGACTCGCGATTACGTCCATGTCTCGGACATCGTCCGCGCGAACCTCGCGGCGGCCGGCCGGCCGGGCTTCTTCACCTACAACGTGGGCACGGGACAAGAGACCGACGTGGTCGAGCTCTTCGCCCAAATCGCCGCGGCGCTGGGGTCGGATCGCGCGGCGCACAACGGTCCGGCCAAGCCGGGCGAGCAGCTCCGCTCGGTGATCGACGCCTCCCGCGCGCGCGCCGAGCTGGGATTGCCCGCGCCGCTCTCGCTCAGCCAAGGGCTCGACCGCACGGCGGAATGGTTTCGGGCACGGGGTTGATTCGTCGAAAGCGCCCGCTCGAAACGCGGCGCCGGCTCCGGCGTAGTGAAAAATCGACCTGATACGGGAGAGACACAGATGAGCGACAAGCTTTGGTACATCGCCGTCGCCGGCCAGCAGCAGGGTCCGATGTCTTCCGGCGACGTGGTGAACGGCATTCGCGCCGGGCGTTTCGGGCGTGACGCGCACATCTTCGCCGAGGGAATGGCCGCTTGGGCCGCGATCGGGGGCGAGCCGGCGTTCGCCGCGGCATTCGCCGCCGTGCCGACGGCGGTGCCGCCGCCGCCCGGGCGCATCGCCGCGCACGTGATCGATTACGAGATCATCGGCGAGGAGATGCAGTTCGTCGAGATCACGCTCGATCCCGCCGAGTCGTGCATCGCCGAGGCCGGCGCGTTCATGTACATGGATCCCGGCATCCAGATGGAGACGATCTTCGGCGACGGCTCGGGTCAAGGCGACGGCGGCGGCTTGATGGGGAAGCTGTTGAGCGCGGGCAAGCGCGTGCTGACGGGAGAGTCGCTGTTCATGACCCTGTTCACCAACACCGGCGGCGGGCGGCAGAAGGTGGCGTTCGCCGCGCCCTATCCGGGGCGGATCGTGCCGCTCGACCTGAAGCAGCACGCCGGGCTGGTCTACTGCGAGAAGGCCGCGTTTCTGTGCGCCGCCAAGGGGATTTCGGTCGGGATCACGTTCCAGCGGAAGCTCGGCACGGGACTGTTCGGCGGCGAGGGGTTCATCCTGCAGAAGATCGAAGGGGACGGCCTCGCGTTCGTCCACTCCGGCGGCACGATCGTCGAGCGCCAGCTCGCGGCGGGCGAGGTTCTGCGCGTCGACACCGGCTGTCTGGTCGCGTTCGAATCGAGCGTCCAATACGACATCCAGATGGTGCCGGGGATCAAGACCGCGATCTTCGGCGGCGAGGGCCTGTTCTTCGCCGCGCTCTCCGGCCCGGGCAAAATCTGGCTCCAGTCGCTGCCGTTCTCCCGTCTCGCCGGCCGCGTTCTCTCGGCCCTGCCGCGAGGCGTGGGGGGAAGGAAAGGCGAGGGCTCGATCCTCGGCGGTCTGGGGGATCTGATCGGCGGGGATTGACCCTACGGCGCGACGGCGGTCTCGACCTTGAGCATGTGCGCCCACTTCGCGCGCAGATTCTCTGGCAGGTCGAGAAGCGGAAACAGCGCCCGCACCTGGTCGCGGTCGACCCATCGCCAGATGTCTTCCCACTGGGCGTAGCGGAGCAAATGCGAGACCACCACGGCGCGTTGCTCGGGCGTTCCGGCGAACAGCGCGCGAGCTTCGGCGAGGGTCACCGGCTTCTCGGGAAAGAAGTACAGCGGATCGGAAGGATCGATCTGTGGGGGAGGTCCTGCGCGCGCTCGTCCGATACCGGTCATCGCTTGGCCAGTATAGCCGGAGCGGCCCGGCGCGCAAGATGCTTCGTGACGTGGCGGACCTTTGGCGTGGGTAGTGAAACCACTACCTTGTCGTGTCGGCCCTTGACCCAAGTGCGCGCGTCGTCTACATTTTCTGCCGTTCGAGATCAGCTCGAGCGGGCATAACTCAGTTGGTAGAGTGCAAGCTTCCCAAGCTTGATGTCGCGGGTTCGAGTCCCGTTGCCCGCTCCACTCTCTCCCTCCGCGGGGACCGATTCGCCATGGCGCTCTTCCGACGTGACTCCGCAGCCCCGATCCATTCCGCCGCGCCCGGTGCTGCGTCGGGAGGAGAGTCGGGAGGCACCCGTATAGCGCCCGGCGCCCGGTTCGAAGGGAAGATCTCCGGAGCGGTAAACTTGCTCGTCGACGGCGAGGTGATCGGCGAGATCGCGGTGGCCGCGATCGTCGTGGTCGGCGCCGGGGGGCGGGTCCAAGGACCGATCACCGCGCGCGTCGTGCGCGTGGCAGGCAAAGTGACCGGCGATCTGCGCGGCTCGGAACGGGTGGAGATTTCTGCCACCGCGAACCTCGAAGGAGACATTGCCGCGCCGCGGGTGACGATCGCCGAAGGCGCTTTCTTCAAGGGGCGGGTCGAGATGAAACCCACTCCGGGAGCCGAGCCGGCCACCGGAGGCAAGACCCCGCCCCCTTCCAACTCAATCGACCGGGCGCACGACGGGCGCCCCGCCAAGCCCCCCGAGGGGCCGAGGAACGGATAGATGCGCATCGGAATACCGACCGAGATCAAGAATCACGAGTACCGCGTCGGCATGACCCCGGCCGGCGTGCACGCCCTGGTCGAGCGCGGCCACGCGGTCGTGGTGCAGGCGGGCGCGGGGCTCGGCAGCGGCTTCGGAGACGAGCAGTACGCCGAGGCCGGCGCGCGCATCGAGGCCGACGTCGAGAAGGTCTGGGCCGAGTCCGAGATGATCATCAAGGTGAAGGAGCCGGTGGCGCCCGAGTACCCCAGGATGCAGCGCGGCCAACTCCTGTTCACTTATCTGCACCTTGCGCCGCTGCCGGAGCTGACCGACGTGCTGGTCGAGCGCGAGGTCGCGGGCGTCGCCTACGAGACGATCACCGACGAGGACGGGCGGCTGCCGCTGCTCACGCCGATGTCCGAGGTCGCGGGCCGGATGTCCGTGGTGGTCGGGGCGAGCTACCTGCAAAAGACCCATGGCGGACGCGGCACGCTGCTCGCGGGTATCCCCGGCGTGCCGCCGGGCGACGTGGTGATCATCGGCGGCGGCATCGTCGGCATCAACGCGCTCAAGATGGCGATGGGGCTCGGCGCGAGCGTCACCGTGCTCGACACCAACCTCGACCGCCTGCGCTACATCGACGACATGTTCCAGGGCCAGGTGATCACGGTCGCGAGCAACCGACACAATCTGCTCGCGGCGCTCAAGCGCGCCGACCTTTTGATCGGCGCGGTGCTGATCCCCGGCCGCGCGGCGCCCAAGCTGGTGACCCGCGAGATGATCGGGATGATGAAGCCGGGCTCGGTGGTGGTCGATGTCGCGGTCGATCAGGGAGGGTGTTTCGAGACCACCCACCCGACCACTCACTCCGACCCGGTCTACACGGTCGACGGCGTGGTCCACTACTGCGTCGCGAACATGCCCGGCGCGGTGCCCCGGACCTCGACGTTCGGCCTGACCAACGCGACGCTGCCCTACGCGCTCGCGCTCGCCAACAAAGGGCTGAAGCAGGCGGCGCTCGACGATCCGGGTCTGCTCGAAGGGATCAACACGCTCAAGGGGCACATCACCTCGAAGCCGGTGGCGGACTCGCTCGGCCGCCCCTACCGCGAGGCGCGCGAGCTGCTGTAGGGGCATCATCCGATCAACCTCTGCTAATGTTTCTTCGGACGCGGGAAGCACGGAGGGCAAGATGGACGTGCAACTGTCGGCTGACCTCGAACAGTGGGTGCAGGAAAAAGTACGGCGGGGGTTCTACCGCTCCGCGGACGAGGTGATTCGTGCAGCCCTTCAGGCGCTGGAGGAGCGCGACCAGGATCTCGACGCCCAGGCCACGGCCTTCAAGGAGAATATCCACAAGCGTCTCGAAAGCGGACCCGCGACGCCGATGGATTTTCCGGCGGTGAAAAAGCGCATCCGGGAAGAAGTCGAAGCCAGGAAGATTGCGTAACAGTTCCTGCCGGATGGGAACGGTCAACAGATATCCGGGCGCGGAGCAGGATCTCATCGAGATCGGTATCTACATCGCGGAAGACAGTCCGGCGAACGCAGAACGATTCGTCGATGCCCTGGAGAAAGAATGCCAGAAGCTGGCCGACTCTCCCTTCGTTCTCGGGCATGCCTGCCGCGGGCTACATCCCGAACTTCGGCGCCACAATTTTAAACGCTATGCGATCGTCTACAGGCCCGTTCCTGAAGGGATCGAGCTTGTGGGGATCTTCCAAGGCAGTCGTGACTTGGACGCGATGTTCGAGAGGTTGAACGAGCGCCACGAGAGGGCCGTTTAGTATCCCGCGCGGCCAAGGTGGCGGTTAGCGGGGCGCGGGCTACAATCCCCGTCATGTCGAGCGCAGGCTTGGGTTCCCTCCTTGTTGGCTGCCTGCTGGCCGCCGTTGGGCTCCTGGCGCTCGTCCTCTCCTTGTTTCGTCGTCACCGATTTGCAGATCCCGTCCTCGCCTCGTTCGGCGGCTTCACGCTGCTCTACGGCGTCCGGCTGTTCTTTCAGAGCCCGCTGCTGCCTGCATTCGGAGTCTCCGAGCCGATCTCCGAATGGGTGGACAGCCTGGTCACTTACGTCATCAACATTCCGGCGTGGGCCTTTTTCTGGAAGGTTCTGGGCGACGGCCGGCGTTCGTTCCTGTTCAAGTGGCTGATCGTCGTCAGCGCTTTCGCCGTGGTCGGGGTCGGGACCGATCTCGTCCGCGGCGCTCCACAGTCGCTCACCGGCGCTCCGAACAACCTCCTGGTGATCGCCGGTTTCTGCCTTGCGATCGCGGCCCAATTTCGACTGCGCGGTCGCATGACGTCGGATCAGAAGCTGCTCGCGGTGGGATTCCTGATCTTCGGCGCGTTCGCCCTCAACGACAATCTGATGTCCTTCGGGATCCTGCCCTGGACCTGGCACGAAGAGGCGATCGGGTTCATCATCTTCCTCGGTTTCCTGGGCACGATCGCGGCGCGGCGGGCATTCGCCGGAGAGCGGCAGCTCGCCGCGCTCGAAGGCGAGCTGGAAGCCGCGCGGCGAATCCAGACATCGATCCTGCCGCGTCGATTGCCTGAGATTCCCGGACTGAAAGTCGCCGCGCGCTTCCGCCCATCGTCCGCGGTGGCCGGCGACCTCTACGACTTCCTGGCCGTCGACGCCGAGCGGCTCGGCCTGGTAGTGGCCGACGTGAGCGGGCACGGTGTCCCGGCGGCGCTGATCGCCTCGATGGTCAAGGTTGCCGTCAGCTCGCGATCCGATTGCGCCGATGATCCGGCCCGGCTTTTAACCCAGGTCAACCGCACGCTCTGCGGCAGCTTCGAAAGCGGATTCGTCACCGCGACCTATCTCTTTCTCGATCCCGCGCGCGGCAAGCTGGTCGCGGCGAACGCGGGCCACCCCGCGCCGATCCTTCTGCGCGCCTCCGGCGAGCTGCGAGAAATCGGCGGCCGCGGGCCGATCCTCGGCCGTTTCGCCTCGGCGCGGTTCCAAGCAGAGAGTTTAGACCTCACTCCCGGAGATCGCCTCGTGCTCTATACCGACGGTCTGACCGAGGCGCTGGACACGACGGAGGAAATGTTCGGCGAGGCGCGGCTCGAAGCGTTCGTCCGCGGTCACACGCAGCTGGCGGCCGAGACGTTTTGTGACGCCCTGCTCGACGAGCTGCGCCGGTTCACCGCGGGCCGCGGAGAGCTAGCCCTGGAGGACGATCTGACGCTCGTGGTGGTCGATGTCTTGAGCACCGAGGTACTTTGAGCCCTGGCCAAGGGCTACTTTCCGAGACCCAGCTCCTCGATCGACTTGACTTCCAGGATCCGGTCGACGAGTCCGCTCAGATCTTCGAGCGAGTCGATCGCGTCCACCCGCCGTCGAATCGCCGGAGAGATCTTCCCGAAACGTTTCCCGAGAAGACGCAGTAAGGTCTCGCGGACGCCCTGCTCACGCCCCTTCCGAACGCCTTGTTGCTCGTATTGTGCCGCCATCCGATCGGCCCATGTCAGTTCCATCGCTTCGATCTCCGGGTTCGCCTGGGCAGGACGCAAAGCAGCATATTCCTCCACGTCGCGTCCTGCCAATTGTAGGTACGTTTCCACGCAGTTCGTCAAGAGGAATCGCTGGGCTTCGCTGACCGAGCCCTTGGCGATCTTCCGCAGCAGGTCGAGTTTGAGCCGAGCGCGGCCGGTCTTACTCGGTTTGGCGAGGGCGGCAAGCGCCCAGGCGAGGGGTTCCCGCCGGTCGAGCAGAGCCTCTGCCGAGAGCCGGGAAAGCCCCAGCGACAGGTAGCGGAAGCGGAGGATTTCCCAATCGTTCGCCTGTTCGACGTAGTCGATCCTTTGGCCTCCAGGTGGGCCGCCGCGCAGGAAGACGACGATCGAAACCACTGGCAGGGCATAGCGCTGGGAAAGCTGGTACGAGTAGCGCCACAGCCTTTGGCCCATGGTGCTGCTGTATCGGCGCTCGATCTCGACGTGGACCAGGAGCTTGCCCAGAGGCCAGCGACAGGAAAGCTCGGCGACCAGGTCGGCCTCGCGGCGCCGTCCTTCTGGAAAATCAACAAACACCTCCTTGTCCAAGAACGTAATGCCCGAGCTGCGGTCAGCGGCGACCTGGGCCGCGAGCTCGGCATCGGCAAGATCCAGCAGGTTGGGGAAGAGGGCTCTGAGCAGGTCTTTGAACAGCTGATCGTGACGGGGCATGGCGGCACGTACCTCCTGCCGCTTAAAAGACGCAAAACACCCCCTGACTCTTGCAATTCGGCCAGATTCGGTGTCAGCACCCATCCGCCCGGCTCAATCGCAGGCCTTCACGGCGCTCCGGTTCCCTGCACATACCCCAGCGCCCGTAACCGCTCGATGCTCTCGGGGTCGACGTCGGCGGGCAGGTCATCGCTCGCTGTCAGGCCGGCGCGGACCTCGGCGAGCCAACGTTCGAGCTCGGGGCTGGGTTTCTTTGCCCGCGCTTTCTTTCGGCCCTGGCCGGATCTGACCTCGCCCGGGTCGGTGGCGAGATCGAACGTCCGGACCTCCGGGCTTTCCGGTCGCTCCACGCGCAGAATCTCTTTCGACGTGCCGTCGAACACGGCCACTTCGAGCAGGCCGCGCCGTCGGGCGTTGTGAGCTTCATCGCCCGAGAAGACCAATCCCCGGTGCGCCTGATGCCAGGTCTTTCGGTGTGGCGCGGGCTCGCCGCGGAGAAGGACGCCGGACCAGTCGAAGCCTTGAAAGGCCGGAGGGATCGGCAATCCGATCAGACCGAGCACGGTGGGGGCGAGGTCAAGCTGGGTGGCGGGCGTGGAAATCGTCCGCGGGCGCTTGCCGCCCGAGGCGATCTTGCCCGGCCAGGCGATCCCCATTGGAATCCTGAGCGTTGGCTCGTAGAGATCGCGGCCGTGGCCCCAGGTGCCGTGCTCGCCGAGGCTCTCGCCGTGGTCGGAGAGGAAGACGATCAGCGTCTCGGCCGCGAGTTGCGGGTCGCGCTCGATCGCCGCCAAGAGGCGCCCGACGTGGTGGTCGGCGAATGCGATCTCGGTGTCGTAGCGGTCGCTCTTCCCGATCTCGCCGTGGCGCGCGAGGCCGGAGAGGCCCAAGCGAGCCAGAAACTCCTTCTGCAGGCGGTAAGGCGCGTGCGGCTCGACGTAGTGCACCCAGAGCAGGAACGGCTGGCCGCGCTTCTGCTCGGAGAGCCACGCAAGCGCCTCGTCGGTGAGATCCTCGGCGGTCGATTCGCCGCGAAACATACCGAACCAGCGCTTGCGGTTGAGAATCTCGCGATAATCCTGGAAATGCTCGCCGAGTCCCGAAATCCGGTCCCGCAGCGGCCAGCTGCCGACGATCCCCGCGGTCTTGTAGCCGCGCCGGCGAAGCACCCCCGAGAGCGAGGCGAGCCCCGGGCGCAGGCGCAGGCCGTTCCTCGTCGCGCCGTGCTGGTGCGGATAGAGCGACGTCCAGAGCGAGCAGAGCGAGGGGTTGGTGAGCGGTTCGACCGTGCGCGCCTGATCGAAGCGGACGCCGGAAGCGAGCAGCCGGTCGATCGCCGGGCTGGTCGGCCGCCGGTAGCCGTACGCCGAGAGGCGATCGGCGCGAAGGGTGTCGATGCTCACGACCAGGACGTTCGGCAGGCGTTGCGCCGGAGGTCGCGCCGGCTGCGCCGAAAGCGCGCCTGGAGCGACGAGCCAAAGCAAGGCCGCTGCGAGAGGTCCGCACAGTTTTCGGGTCACACCCTTACGTTACACTGCCGAAATGCCAAAGGATCCGATCAACTCCCCCCAGAGCCTTGCCCGCGGCGCGGTCGACTCAGGCAGGCAAGGCTCGCAGGCGGATGCCAAGTGGGGCAAAGCCAGCGGCGATCGGGAAGAGATCCGGTTTCTCGAAGGGCCGCGCTCGCGCAGCTGGGAGCTCGCGCGGATCTTTCGCATCATGGCCGAGCTGATCCGCGGTTTCCGCGGACTCCACTTCGTTGGACCGTGCGTCACCGTCTTCGGCTCGGCGCGCTTTCCGGAAACGCATCCCTTGTACGCCTTAGGGCGAGAGATCGGAGCCCGCCTCGCGCGGGCCGGTTTCACCGTGATGACGGGAGGCGGTCCGGGGATCATGGAGGCGGCGAACCGGGGCGCCAAGGAGGTGGGTGGCCGGTCGATCGGCTGCAACATCGTCCTGCCGCACGAGCAGAAGCCGAACCCCTACCTCGACCGCTTCCTCGAATTCCGCTACTTCTTCGTCCGCAAGGTCATGCTGGTCAAGTACTCCTACGCGTTCGTGGCGCTGCCCGGCGGCTTCGGCACGATGGACGAGATGTTCGAGTGCCTGACGTTGATTCAGACCGGCAAGATCCGCGATTTTCCGGTGGTCCTGATCGGTGTCGACTACTGGCGGCCGTTGATCGATTTCCTCCGCGGCACGATGCTGCCCGCCGGGACGATCGCGCTCGAAGACCTGGATCGCATCACGGTCACCGATTCGGTGGACGACGCGATCGCCGAGATCGAAAAAGCCGGGACCGGCGAATTCGGCCTGTTCTACGCGAAGAAGAAGGCACCCCGCCGGCGCTGGTTCCTGGGCGAGCAACCGATGGAGTAGGGGCGGACCTGCGTGTCCGCCCCGGAACGGACCTGCGTGTCCGCCCTGGAACGATCGGCCAACGTGGGAAGGCGGCTCGTGAGGTTTGGCCCGCCAGCGAGGGCGGACACGCAGGTCCGCCCCTACAGCATCTTGCTCGCCAGGTTGGCCAGCTCCGAGCGCTCGCCTTTGTCCAGATTGATGTGGGCGTAGAGCGCCTGGCCTTTGATCCGGTCGATCAGGTAGGAGAGGCCGTTCGAGTGCGCGTCGAGATAGGGCGTGTCGATCTGGTAGATGTCGCCGGTGAGCACGATCTTGGTGTTCTCGCCCGCGCGGGTGATAATCGTCTTGATCTCGTGCGGGGTCAGGTTCTGCGCCTCGTCGACGACGAAGATCACGTTCGAGAAGCTGCGCCCGCGGATGTAGGCGAGCGGTACCACGTGGAGCTTCTCCTGCTCGACCAACTCGTCCACCCGTTTGAAATCCCGCTCGCGCTCGCCGAACTGGTTCTTGATGATCCCCAGGTTGTCCCACAGCGGCTGCATGTAGGGATCGATCTTCGACTTGATGTCGCCGGGCAGGAAGCCGAGGTCGCGATTGGACAGCGGCACGACCGGCCGCGCGACGTAGATCTGGCGGAACTGGCGCCGCTGTTCGAGAGCGCCCGCCAGAGCGATCAGGGTCTTGCCGGTGCCGGCCGGGCCGCTGATCGTTACCAGCGGCACGTCGGGATTGAGAACGGCGTGAAGCGCGAAGGTCTGCTCGGCGTTCCGCGGCGAGACGCCGTAAGCCTGTGTCTTGTGGACCCGCTCCAGGCGGTCGGTCTTCGGGTTATACGTCGCGAGGGCAGAGTTCGAGGTCGACCGGAGGATGAAATACTGGTGGGCGACGGGGGTCTTGGCGAGCACCTCGCGCACGGGGAGCGAATCGGTCTGATAGAGCCGGTCGATCAGGCCGGAGTCGCCGACCTCGACCTCCTCCTTGCCGGTGTAAAGGCGGGCAAGGTCCTTGATCCGGACCGTCTCGTAGTCTTCGGCTTCGAGATTGAGCGCCCGGGCTTTCAGGCGCAGGTTGATGTCCTTGCTGACCAGGATCACCCGCCGGCCGAGCTCGCTCTTCGACAGCGCGAGCACCGTGTTCAAGATCCGGTGGTCGGCCTTGCGCGAGCCGAACACGGCGCCTGCGTCGACCTCGGCGTCCTCTTCGGTGATCACGCGGAACCGGCCGCTGGCGGTGCCGTTGAGCGGGATCCAAGCCTGCAGCAGGTTGTGCTCGGAGAGTCGGTCCAGCTCGCGGATGAACTCGCGCGCCTGTAGATTCAGGACCGAATTGCCCTTCTTGAAGCTGTCCAGCTCTTCGAGCACGGCGATCGGCAACGCGACGTCGTGCTCCTGAAAGTTCTGCAGGGCGGTGAAATCGTAGAGGACGACGGAGGTATCGAGAACGAAGATCTTGCGCGCGACGTCGGACATGGGCCGAGGGGTTCCTCCAAAAACCGGAGACAAGGCTAGCGCACGGCGGCCGATCCGGCCAGGGGGGGCCGACGACTCGCCTAGGCCTCGAAAGTCGATTCGGCGGTTGCGCGTGGAGTAGCTTATGCTTTCGCCACGGCACGAATCGCCGCGCATGGAGCCACGATGAAAGTCAAAGAGGCGGCAAACTTGGCCAAGCAGCACATCGCGGACCTGTTCGCCGAGGAAGGTGCGCAGAACATCGGTCTGGAAGAGATCGAATTCGACCCCAACACGAAGACCTGGGGCGTTACCGTCGGTTTCCTGCGGCCGTGGAATCGGGTGGATGAGTCCGGATTTCCTTCCATCACGGAGTTCATTGAGGGCAACAGGAGAAGATTCCGCGACATGAAAGTCGTCACCATCAACGATTCCAACGGCGAAACCCTGGCCGTAAGGAATCGTGAGTAGTCACAATCTCCTATTGGATACAGGGCCGTTCGTGGTACTGGTCGTCGGGTCCGTCGATCCCGACCTCCTCGGCTCTGCGCAGCACTTGAAGCAATATGAGCCGGAGTCTTTGCTCGTACTGGAGAGCTTCGTCTCGCGATTCCGTTCCATCACGATCACGCCTCACGTAGCGACCGAGACCTCCTACTTCCTCAAGAAGATTGGCGGAACGAGCGGAAATCGGGTCGTGGCGAAGTTTGTCGAGCTGCTCCAGTGGATCCGAGAGCGAAACGTTCCGTCGCGGGCGGCGGCAGCGCGCGTGGAATTCGCGTGGCTCGATCTGGCGGACTGCACCCTCCTCGAAGGCGGTCGAGCTCGCGATACCCTCCTCTCGACCGATGCCGTCTTGGTCAATCGTCGGTTGGAGCTTGGTCTTCCAGCCGTCAACTTCAACCACCTGCGGGAGCAAGCGGGTCTGTTATGACCTGAAGCCGAGGAAGGGAGGCGCCCGCCTCCGTCCTCAGCTCATTGGCGGCACTGCCAGGCTTACGGCTCGTTCTCAATCCCCGGGGCGGCTTCCGGGCCGACGTCCGCATCCTCGGCGAGCGGTGCCGCGGTGAGCCCTTCTTCCAGCAGCTTGCGCGCCTCATCGGCCCGTTCGGCCGGCACTTCGATCTGGGTCGACGCCATCGGGTTGAAACCCGGCGCGAAGGCGAACAGGTCGCTGCCGTCCTCGCCGTCGGTCGCGAATGGAATGCCCGCTTCGGTGAGCATCTCCTCGGCCGCGGCGACCGCGTTGGGGTCGGTTGTCTCGAACGCGACGTCGAGCTCGGAGTCGGGCGCCTCGTCGTTCGGCGGAAGCTCGGGGAGTAGCCCGATGCCGCAATCGGTGCAGGTGACAAATCCCTCGCGGTACTCGGTACGGCAGCTCGGGCAGAACATGGACGGCTCCTTTCGCGGGGCTGGGGAAGAGATCCTGAAATTCGGGGTGATTCTACCAGGTGGCGTCGCGCGCTTATCGGCCGCAGAGCCGATCGAGGAATGCGGCGGGCGTCGAAGCGGCGGGAGATTCGCCGATCAGCACCGCATAGCTCGGTGGCAGCCAGGTGATCTCGCCCGTGACACCCGCGCGCGCCGCCTCGGCTTTCACTTTCTCGGTCGAATAGTCCATCAGTGCGAACCGTTCCGGGACCTGGCGCAGCGCCGCGCCATAGCCGTAGAGGTCGGCGCGGGTGTCGCAAGGAACCGCGCGAATCCACTCGCGCGAGGCGAAATTGAGCGGATAGACCAGCCAATATTCGCCCACCGCGAGGTCGACCCCCTGGCGCCGCAGCAGCGCGAGCACCTGCCACTCTCCGGAAGCCGCGGCGTGCAGGCGCTGGCGCATTACGGTGGTCGGCCAGAAGTAGACGCTGGCGGAGAAGGCGATCAGGAGAGCCACGAGCGCCGCGGCCAGGGCCGGTCCCCAGAGCCGCCTCCGTTCGGCGACCATGACCAGGAACAGACCCAGGGCGAGAGGCGCGAGGAGATAGATCGGCAGCACGTAGCGAACGTTGAGGCCGCGGGTGCTGCCGGCGGTGGAAAAAACGTTGATCGCGACCGTGGCGCCGATCAGGAGCAGGGCGAGGGCACGACTCCTTTTGGGTTCGGCGGGGGAGTCGCGATCGCCGCGGGAGAAGAACCAACCGAACGCGAGGCAGTAGACCGCCGCGGCGGGGAATCGGAGCGCGCGGGCGAGCGGGCGGGGAGGGTTCGGCCCCCCTTCCGGATCGGTCGAGACGAACAGCTCGGGCAAGCTGTCGGCGGTCAGGAACCGCAGGTTGTCGGCCACCACGGCGGGGCCGAGCGTCGGGCGGGCGACCGAGTTGGTGCCGGTGAACGAGGCGAACGGATAGCGGACGTTGTAGACGATCCATGGCGCCGCGCCGACGAGGAAACCCGCGGCGGCAAGAGCGCCGACCCGGGCGCAATGCGCGAGCCGGGCGCGCCCCGTGGCGAGCCCGAACGGTGCCTTGCGGAGGACGAGCCAGGCGATCACGGGCAGCGAGACGCTGAGGGTTTGCAGCGAGGCCCACCAGGAGAGCCCGACGACGAGGCCGAATGCCAGCCAGAGGACCCGCCGCTCGGGCTCGTCCGCCACCCAGGCTCCGAGCCAGAGCGTTGCCGCGGCCAGCGCCAAGGTCACCGAATAGCCGTTCGGCTGCACGGTCCAATAGAGAAACGCGGGTGCGGGCAGCGCGATCGCGAACAGACCCCAGACGGCGGCCTTCCCGCCCGCGAGGCGGCGGACGAACAGCCAGGTGAAAAGCATTCCGAGGGAGCTGGCGATCCACGGCGCATAGCCCATCGCCTGGCGCGTTGGGCCGAGGATCATGAACGCGAGCGCGTGAAGGTAGGACTCGATCGCGCCGATCCGCACGCCGTTGTAAAAGACCCGGAAGTCCCCGGCCAGGATGCGCAGGGCGCACAGGCCGGTCTGGATGCAGTCGGCGTCGGCCTGGAACTTGGTGACCGGGAACAGCGTGACATAGCGCAGGGCGACCCCCGCGGCGAGCCCGGAGAACAATGCCGCGGTCGCGAGGGTCACCCCGGAGAGCGACGACGGCCGCTTCATGCCGCGCTCATGCCGGACGACGCGCGACGAGCAGGATCTCGGCGCCGAGGGCGGGCAGAACGCGGCGCTCGAAGCCGAGCAACCCGGCCGCGAGCCGGCGCGAAAGCGGTGCGACGAACGGGGCCACGACGAAAAAGGTCTCGGCGCGGACGGCTTCGAAACCCGCGGCGGCAACCGCTCGGACCAGGCCCTTTCGATCGAACAGTCCGAGGTGTTGTTGCCGGTAGTCGACCGGACCGACGAGGCTCACCAGCCACTCGAGCAGCGGCCAGAGGCTCTTGGCGTTCGGGGTGGTGAGGATCAGATGCCCGCCGGGGCGAAGCACGGCGAAGGCGTCGCGCAAGAAGCCGTGGACCTCGTCCGGCGGCAGGTGCTCGATCACCTCGATGCTCACCGCCGTGTCGAATCCCCCTTCGAGCGCGGCGTCGCGCACGTCGGCGACGCGGAACTCGAAGCCGGGCCGGGAGTAGTGCTCCCGCGCGTAGGCGATCTGCGGCTCGGCGAGGTCGATGCCGAGCGCCCGCTCCACCGGGCGCGAAAGCGTGCCGAGAAACGTGCCCGGGCCGCAGCCGAGATCGAGCAGGCTCTTGGTGTCCGCGGGCAGCGTCGATTCGACTCGCCGCAGACGGTAGTGATGCCAGAACCACTGGATGCCGCGGCCGCGACGATAGACCTTGTCGTAATAGCCGGGTTCGATCTCCAGGTAGTGATCGAGGCGGAAGGTCGTATCGCGCACTCAGGATCTCGCGCCGGGCAGCGGCATCAGGGGGCGCGGAAGTCGGTGCGGAGAGCGGGCGGGTGGCGACATTCAGAGATTTTAACCGGAACTGCCGCTTGAATGCTTCAGGCTCTTGCCGACCGACTCGATCGCGGCGCGAAAACCCGGCTCTGCGCGCAACGGGGCGAGCAGAGGATCGCCCTCGACCGCCGGCCGGTCGTCGAAACCTTCTTCGACGGCTCGAAGGAGCGCCTCGACCGCCCGTTTGTGATTTCCCCCCTGGGCGCGCGCCTGGGCGAGGGTGTACCAGGCGTCGTAATTCTTCGGCCGGATGGTCGTCGCGATTTCCAGGAAGAGTGCCGCGCGCGCCCAGTCTTTCTTCTCCATCAGGGCGCGCGGCAGGTAAAACCCGGTCTGCACCTGAAGCTGGGCGAGCAGCCGTTCGGCCGACAGAGCTTCGGCCCGATCCGTCCCGGCGGCTTTTTTCTGCAGCTCCTTGACGCGGAGTGCCACGAGCAGCCGCCCGAGGCTTCCTGACGCCTCCTCCGGCGGCACCGCGGCGAGGGTGAGCCGTGCGCGCTCGATCGAGTCGCGGTCGCGCCGGTCGCGCGCCGTACGCTCGGCCAGCTCCGCGCGAACCCCCGCTTCGGCTCCGAGCGCTTTGGCGCGCGCCGCCGCCTCCGTCGTGTCCGCGAGGCCGGCGAAATCCTCGGCGACTTCGCTCCAGGCGAGGTAGGCGTCGGCCCGTCCGGCCGCCGTTCCGTCGGCTTCGAGCGTGCGCGCCCGGTCCGCACGCGCTCCGAGCCACTGGGCCAGCAGAGCTGCGTCCTTCCCGCGCCGCCCCTCCTTCATCGGCCGCAGCTCGAACCACTCGATCGCCTGCGTCGCGACGGCTTCCGGCGGCCATTGATGGACGCCGTCGAAGGTCGCGAGCCGGTGGGGGAGGCCGAGGCTGGCGAGCGTTGCGTCGAGGCCGTGCAGCTCGTACCAGTTGAAGTCCTTGTCGCCCGCCGAGGCGAAGAACGCGAACGAGGTCGCCTTCGAAGGGAGCCGATCGAACGGGAAGCCGCCCCCGGCGCCGATCACCCCTCGGACCTCTTCAGGGTAGACGATGGCCATCAGGCAGGCGGCGCGGGCTCCGCCCGAGAAGCCTCCGGCATAGAGCCTGCCGCGGTCGATCGCGAAACGGCCGAGGGCATCCTCGTGCATCGCTTTCATTGCCGCGAGGTTGACGTCCATCGAACCGTCGCTTTCGGAGTTGTTCGAGCTGACCACGATCCAGCCGTAGGCCTCGGCCGCCGGGACGAACCGCTTCGCGGCCGCCGCCCCGCCCCTCCTCGCGTCGAACAGGAACAGCGCCGGATAGGCTCGGTCGGGCGAGTAGCTCGCGGGCAGATAGAGAGCGTACGACTGGCCGGGAAACGCCTTGGCGGGGACCGAAGCGACCAGCTCGCCGGTAGGGATTTGGACGATCGTGGGAGCGGCGGCGAGCGGGGCCGAAAGGACGGAAAGGACGGCGAGGCCCGCAAGGACGGCGCGGAGGGGGAAAGCGAGGGCGCGCATAGGGGATCAGCCTATGACGGGAGGAGAGGTAGAGGAACCCCGCTCATCCCCCTATGATTCCGCCCCGGAGATCCCGCGCATGAGCGACCCGTTGTTCTGGCATCGCGTCCAATTCGGCTTCACGATCGCCTATCACTACCTGTTTCCGCAGCTCACGATGGGGCTCGCGCTGCTGATCGTGGTGTTGAAGGTCCAGGCGTTGCGCACGGGCGAGGCGCACTGGGCCGAGGCGGCACGTTTCTGGATTCGCGTCTTCGGCCTCAATTTCGCGATGGGAGTGGCGACCGGCGTGCCGATGGAGTTTCAGTTCGGCACCAACTGGGCGCGCTTTTCGCACTACGCGGGAGGCGTGATCGGCCAGACGCTCGCGATGGAAGGGATCTTCGCGTTCTTCTTGGAGTCGAGCGTCCTCGCGCTCCTGATCTTCGGCGAGCGGCGCCTGGGGCCGAAGCGCCATCTCGCGGCGGCGGTTGCGCTGTTCGTGGGCAGCTGGCTCTCCGGCTACTTCATCGTCACGACCAACGCGTTCATGCAGAATCCGGTGGGGTATTCGACCGCGTCCGACGGTACGCTGCAAATCGCCGACCTCGCGGCCTACCTGGGCAACCCCTGGGCGCTCGCGCAATACGCCCACACCATGATGGCCGCCGTAGTCACCGCTTCGTTCGTCATGGCGGCGGTGGGTGCCTATTGGCAGCTGCGTGGCGAGCACGCCGGCGCGGCGCGGGTGTCGCTTCGTACCGGGGTGGTCGCGGGATTGCTCGCCTCGCTGCTGGTCGCGATGCCAACCGGCCATCTCCAGGGCCAGTTGGTGGCGGAAAAGCAGCCGGTGGCGCTCGCCGCGATGGAGGGCCGGTTCAAGAGCGGTCCCATGGCGCCGATCGCGATGATCGGTCAGCCGAACGTGGCGGAGTGCCGACTCGATAATCCGATCGAGATTCCGGGCGTGCTCTCCTACATCGCCTACGGCGATTTCTCGAAAAACGTCCAGGGACTGTGCGACTTTCCCACCGACCTCCGGCCCACGAACGTCGAGCTGCTCTACTACGCGTTCCACATCATGGTCGGGCTCGGCACGCTACTGATCGCGCTTGCCGCGCTCGCCGGATTGCAACTCGCGAGGGGCAGGCTGGAGACGAGCCGGCCGCTGCTCTGGATGCTGATGCTCGCGTTTCCATTCCCGTACATCGCGACCACAGCGGGCTGGATGACGGTGGAGCTCGGACGCCAGCCCTGGCTGGTCTACAACCTTCTGCGTACGGCGGACGGCGCATCGCCCACCGTCCACGGCGGCTCGGCGCTGTTCACGCTGATCGGTTTTGCCGGTCTCTACTTTGTCCTCGGGCTGCTGTTCCTGTTCCTGATCGCCCGCGAGGTCGGGCACGGGCCGCGCTCTCTCGACCGGGCCGGAGCCCCGATCGTCCTCTAGAGGCATCCGGAGACTCCGATGAACGCGCTCTGGTTCGCCCTCGCCTCGGTCCTGCTGGCCGGATACGTGATCCTCGACGGTTTCGATTTCGGCGCCGGCGCGCTCCACCTGATGGTGGCGAAAACCGACCGCGAGCGCCGCGAGGTGCTGGCCGCGATCGGCCCGTTCTGGGACGGCAACGAGGTCTGGCTGCTCGCTGCGGGCGGTGTCCTGTTCCTCGCTTTCCCGAAGGTGCTCGGCTCGGGTCTCTCCGGCCTCTACCTGCCGGTCTTCTTTCTGCTTTGGGCTCTGATCCTGCGCGGCATCGCGATCGAGTTCCGTTCGCACGTCGAGGACCCGATGTGGCGGCGGTTCTGGGATGCCATCTTCTGCCTGGCGAGCGCGCTGCCGCCGGTGCTGTTGGGGGCAGCCTTAGGCAACCTGCTACGCGGAGTGCCGCTCGACGCCTCGGGCTATTTCGCGCTGCCGCTCTGGACCGATTTCAGCATCACGGCGCCGTTCGGCGTGCTCGACGGCTACACGACGCTCGCGGGCGTGCTCGCGCTGGTCGCTCTCGCCCACCACGGTGCCCTGTTCCTCGCCTGGAAGACCGAGGGGCAGGTTCACGAGAAGTCGCTCCGCGCGGCGAAGCGGCTGTTCTTCCCACTCGTCGCCCTCTGGCTCGCGGCGACAGGAGCAACCTATGCGCTCCGCCCCGACCTGTTCCAACAGCTCGCGACCCGGCCGCTGGCATTGATCGCCGCCCTGCTCGGCGTAGCGGGCCTCCTCGGAGCCGCCCTCGGCCGTCGCCGCGGGCGCCCCCTCTTCGCGTTCGTCGGCTCGTCGGCCTTCCTGCTCGGCATCCTTGGCGCCAGCGCCGCCTCGTCCTACCCGGTGATGATCCCCTCGACGCTCAATCCCGCCCTTTCCCTCACCGCGCTGAACGCGGCGTCGAGCGCGGAAAGCCTGCGCACGGGCCTCCTCTGGTGGCCGTTCGGTTTCGTCCTTGCGCTCGGTTATCTGGCGCTGCTATTCCATCTCCACCGGGGGAAGGTGCAGTCGCCCGCGGAAGGGGAAGGATACTGACGCTCCTGCTCGAAACCCGTACGTTTCGCACCGATCGCGGCGATGCCGGCCGGCGGGTCGACCTCGTCCTGGTTCGCCACTTGGCCGATCGGCCCGAGATCTCGCGCAACCAGATCCAACATTGGATCGAGGCCGGTCGGGTCGCGATCGACGGGAACCGCGCGGGCAAGCCGTCCGATCGGATGCCTTCTGGGGCGGAGGTGTCGGTGCTCCTGCCGATCCTCGCTCCGCGGCACATGCCGGAGGGGGAGGAGATCGCCCTCGATGTCCTCTATGAGGACGAGTATTTCCTGGCGCTCAACAAACCGCCGGGGGTGGTGGTGCATCCCGCCCGCAGCCATGAGAAAGGCACTTTGCTCAACGCCCTGATCTGGCGCTTTCGGGCGGCGGGAGAGCCAGGAAACCCGCATCTGGTGCAGCGGCTCGACCGCGGCACTTCCGGCCTGCTGCTGGTCGCCAAACGCCCGGCGATGCACGCTTCGCTCGCCAAAGCTTTGCGCGCGGAGGGTGCGGAGAAGGAGTACCTGGCGATTTGCTACGGCGGTCCGCCGCGAACGGCGGGCAAGATCAACCTGCGAATCGATCGCCACCCGACCGTCCGCGGTCTCCGCGTCGCACATCCAGCCGATTCGGATGTAGGTCAGGAGAGCCTCACGCTTTTCGACACGGTTTCGCGGGGAGCGGGTCTCTCCGTCGTGCGTTGCGTCCTGCGCACCGGCCGGACGCACCAGATCCGGGTTCATCTCGCGGCGCTCAGGGTGCCGATCGTCGGCGATCCGCTATACGGCAAACCCGGCTGGGAGAATCTGCGCGATCCGGATCTCTCGGCGCTCTGCCGCGACCTGCCGCGGCAGGCGCTCCACGCGTTTCGCCTGCGCTTCGTCCACCCCGCCACGAGGGTTCCTATGGCGCTTGAAGCACCACTTACGGACGACCTTCAAGCGCTGGTGAACCGGATCGGGAAGTGAAAACACCCCCCTGTTTCGTCTCGGTTGGAGCGAAACACCCTCTTGTTTCACCACGACTTGACGCGAAACACGGGGGTGTTTTTGAGTCGAGCCGGCGCAGGGCTTGCCCCCGAAGCGCGAAGGTGAAACCTTTCCCCCCTCGTTTCGTTCAGAGGTAGCAATCCCCCGGCGCGAGTCGAATCTCTCGCGACCGGGAATTTAGGAGGAGGTTCGGCCGATGCGCACGCTCCGCTCGACGTTATGGCTGGTTGGGGTACTGATCTTGTTCTGGGGCGCGGCTGGCTCGGTCGAGGCACAGGCGCCGGCCGCAACTCCTGAGACGAGCGTTCCGGCGGTCGTCGTCGCGGACCCGATCTCGGCGCCCGCGGATTTCGACGTCGAGGCGGCCACCCGGGCTTATCTTTCGCGCGTCTCTCCCGCCGACAAGGAGAGTTCCGACTCCTACTTCGAGGGAGGCTACTGGCTGCAGCTCTGGAGCTTCCTCTACGGCCTCGGCGTCGCCTGGCTCCTGCTCTCGCGGGGGATATCTGCCCGTTTGCGCGATGCGGTGGAAAGCGCCAGCCGCGTCCGAGCGGTTCAGACCTTTCTCTACTCCGTGGGCTATTTCATCGCCGCGGCTCTGCTCACGCTGCCGCTCACGATCTACCAGGATTTCTGGCGCGAGCACTCCTACGGTCTGTCGAACATGACGTTCGGCAGTTGGTTCCGCGACGCCGCGGTCGGCCTCGGCGTCTCGGTGATCCTCGGCAGTCTGTTCGTGGTGTTGCTCTATTGGGTCTTCCGCAAAGCGCCGCGCACCTGGTGGATCTGGGGGACCGCCGCGGCATTGGTCGGACTGCTGTTCGTCGCGCTGATCGCTCCGGTCTACATTGCGCCCCTGTTCAACACGTACAAGCCGCTCGGCGAAGGGGCGCTTAAATCAAACATCCTCTCGCTCGCGCGGGCGAACGGGATTCCCGCCGACAACGTCTACGAGGTCGACGCCAGCAAGCAGTCGAAACGGGTCAGCGCCAACGTCAGCGGCCTCGGCTCGACGCTCCGCATCACGCTCAACGACAATCTTCTCAAGCGAGCGACACCGGCCAGCATTCAGGCCGTGATGGGGCACGAGATGGGGCATTACGTGCTCAACCACGTCTACGAGTTCATCCCCTTTTTCGCGATCGTGATCCTGGTCGGCTTCGGGTTCCTGCGCTGGAGCTTCGATCGCATCCTCTCCCGCTACGGCGCGCGCTGGGGCATACGCGGCATCGCCGATCCGGCGGGACTGCCGCTCTTGGCGGCGATCTTGTCGGTCTACTTCTTCGTCCTCACTCCGATCCTGAACACCTCCATCCGTTCGAACGAGGCGGAAGCCGACATCTTCGGCTTGAACGCGAGCCGCCAGCCCGACGGCTTCGCCGAGGTCGCCCTGTTGCTCGGCGAGTACCGGAAGCTAGAACCCTCGCCGCTCGAAGAGTGGATCTTCTTCGACCATCCGAGCGGCCGGAGCCGGATTCTGATGGCGATGAAGTGGAAGAAGGAGCATTTGAAGGATCTGCCGGCAGGGCCTTGAGGCGGCCCGCCTTTCGGCCTTGACCAGCCCTCCGGACCTGGGTCCCGAGTCCCCGGACCTGAGTCCCGGTCGTTCAGACCCCGGTCCCGGTCGTTCGGACCTGGGTCGCAGCCTTCCGGACCTAGGTCTGCACCTCTCAGACCTGGGTCCCGACTTCCCGGACCTTTGTCCCGATTGTCCGGACCTAGGTCGCAGCTATCCGGACCTAAATCTGGACCTCTCAGACCTGGGTCCCGACTCCCCGAACCTGGGTCCCGACTTCTCGGACTGGGTCCCGGTCCTCCAGACTCAGGTCGCAATCCTCCGGACCTAGGTCTGGATCGTTCGGACCTAGTTCTCAACGGCCCGGAATGAGGTCCGAGGCAGTCGGCGATGTATAAGCCTCAACCTCGAACCAGGGGAACTCAACGAACGGCAGGAACATCTCTTCGTCGTCCAAGAAGATCCAGAACCCATGCTTCGAGACGTTCGTGACCTCAACTTGCTTAGGCACGCCAGACCTCCCGCCCATCGCCGAGGAGAAAGTCGAACTCCAGCCAAATCGGGCAGCGAACCGGCGCGAGCACCGAGCCGCCCGCGGTCCGTTCTCCTTCCAAGCCAAGCTGGCTCGCGAGCGGGTAGCCCGGCGCGTCGGCTACCTCTAGCACGTAGGAGCGGTGGAGCCGGCCGCCGTGGCGGAAGTCTCCCAACTTCCTCGCGTCGGCTTCGAGGATCGCCTGGTAGCAGGCGCGTTGCGGCTCGGCGAGGTCGCGGAATTGTTTGAGGAAGACCATCGGCACGATCCCTGAGGCCAAGTCGTCGAACGAGGTTTTCGCGAGCGCCCAGACCGCGTCGCCGAGCCCGACGGTGGCGAACAAGGCGGCCAGCTCGGCGAGCGCGCCGACCGGGCCGATTCCTGCGCTGAGATCGAACAGGCTCCCCTTGCCGTCGGTCGGCCGCGCCTCGACCAGGCGGCGCATCTCGAAGCGTGCGGCATCCGCCACCCACCCGTCGACCGAATAGGCGCCTTCGCGGTCGGTCGGCAGGACGAGCTTCGCCTCTCCTTTGGGATAGCCGTAAATCTCGCGGCCGGCGCGGCAGGCCAGCTCCGTGTCGACCCAGAGATAGGGGGTGAAGGTGACGATCCGCGCCGTGCCGTCGGGCTCGGTCGCGAGCAGCGGCACGAGGAAACCGAAATCCAGCTCGCGGACGGAGGCGTGCGGCTCCGAGGCTTCGATCGTCGCGTTGTCTTGGGCATAGAACAAGGCGAGCGGCAGGAGCGGCCGGTAGCGGGTCGGTCCTCCCAGATGGAGCTGGCGGTCGCACAACGCCTGGAGGCTCGCGCGCTTGGCCGTGACGGGGAAGACCATCATCTTGGTGCCGCGGGCGACGAACGGCGGTGCCGGGGTTTCGTTCAGCTCTCGCACGACGTAGAGGGGACGCGGAGCTTTTTCGCCGGCCGGAGACTCCGCCGGGAGCAGGCCGCTCAGCCAATCGCCCGGGATTGCGGTCACCTCCCCCGAGATGGCGCGGGCGGCAAGCAGCCCGGACATGGTGGCGGCTTCGACGCAACCGGCGTTGATCGGATTGAGCGTCCAGTCGCCTGCGAGCACCAGGTTCGAATAGCCCGAGCCGAGGGCGGAAAGGCGCGACGCGGCGGACCCCGGGAGCGATAGGTTGTAACGGTCGGAAAGGTTCGACGGCGCCGCGAAGTGCTGGGCGTCGAGCCGCGCGGTTCCTGAACCTTCCGCGCGATCGACCAGGGTCTTCCAGTCGAGCCCGGGCGCGCCGGGGCTTGTCGTCGCGCTCGGCCAGAGCCAGCCGGTGTGGCGTTCGAGCCAAGCCTGGGCGTTCTCCCGCACCCGCGCGTACTGGCGCCGGCCGTAGCCCTGGCCACCCGCATCTCCCGGCGTGGGGATCGGCTCGACCTCGGGCATCGGCGAGCAGAGATAGGCGATCGCGCCGACCTCGCCCGGCGCCCAGCTCTCGCGCGGGATCAGATGGTCCATGTCGGTCCAAGTGTCGAACGGTTCTTCATAGGGGATCGAGATTGAGTTGCCGTGCGTCCAGCCGAGCCCCGCCCGGTCGGGCTTCTGCCAGAGCTGCATGGCCTGGATGCCGACGGTTCGGAGTGCGCCGAGCATGCGGCGGAAGCGCGGGTTGGTCGGATCGGCGACCAGCTCGGCGCAGATCGAGGGGAGCGCGCCGAGCGAGATGCCGAGCAGCACGCGGTCGAAATCCTTCCCCGCTTCGAGCACCAGCGGCGGCAGCGCGTCCGGCCAGCGGGTCCAGGCGTCCTCCAGGCTTTCGCCGCTCGCGCGGAGCGCTTCGCCCTGGACCAACTGCTCGTAGAGCGGCTCGTTCGGCCAGCAGGGGAGGCCCTTGACGTCGTAGAGCGGCTCGTAGGTGCCGCCGCGCACTTCGATCTGCCGCCCGATCCGGATGCGCGCGATCTTGCCGCGCGTCGGACCGAGCTCCAGGGCTTCGACCCGATGGAAGAACTCGAACTTCACGCCGCGCTTCGCGAGCACCTGATAAAGCGGCGCGAACACCACGTCGCCCATGCCCGCCTGCATTTTGTAGAGCACCGCGCCGCGGTAGGTGAACAGCATGCGCAGGGTGTATTGGAGCATCGTCCCGGCACCCACCTCGTGCTCGGTGCTGAAGATCCCGGCGTACATCCCGTCGATCAGCGCACAGTGCGCGGTCTCGGGGGCGGCGCCGTGACCGATCAGCCATTTCCGCAGGTCGACGCCGTCGATCTTCCGCCAGTCCTCGGGCGGGTAGACGACCTCGTCCTCGACCAGGCCGAGGATCGTGGTGGTCGCGAAATCGAGCAGCACGAGCGCGCGGCGGAGCGACGGGATGTGGTTGAGACAGCTCCCGAGCCAGCGGGCGCTGTCGCGCACCGTGCAGGTGCGGCGGATCAGACGGCGCAGCGTCGCGCGATCCGCCCGTCGTGCGCGGTCGGGCTCGCCCGCGATTTCCCGGGCGGTCTGTTGGAGCGCCTCGATGACCTCCTTGACCGCGGCGAGGGCGGAGGGCCGGCCGAAGCGCCAGAGGCGGTCGACGAGCACCGGGACGAGTCCGAGATCCGCTCCCGCTAGCCGCAGGGTGAGCCGCGCGGCCAGGTCGGCCGGAGTGCCGGCCATTACCTGGTCGTACCATGTGATCATGCTCGAAAGGAGCTGCTGTACGTAGCCCCAGGGAGTGGGGATCGCACCACCTTCGCCCAGGCGCGCGTCGTTCGGCGCGAACTGCCAGGCCCAGACCGACCACTCGCCTTCGTGCTTTTCGGTGAAGGTGATCTCGGGGTACGGCTTCCAGGCGTCGGTCACCCGCGCAAGCGGTGCATCAAGCGGCCGGTCGAGCTCCTCGTAACACCCCTTCATCACCCGGAAGGCGTTGTCATAGAAGCCGAAGAAGACGTGGATGCCGTGCTCCTCGATGCGGTCGGCGAGGTGGCGGTTGCGCCCGCTCGCCCCTTTGCCGCCGAGGCGGAAACCGAGCTGGTAGACGGTGATCTCGTAGCGCTCCTGCCAGTCCGGCCGGGAGGTCAGCGAGTAGACGGCGGCGAGCGAGCCGATGCCGCCGCCCAAAACGGCGATTTTCTCTCGGGGTCCGGGGGTGTCCATGGCGGGGGCGCCTCCTTCGGTCGTTTTTCGAGGCGCGGAGTATGCCACGGCGTAGTGACTCGGTTTTGCCTCCTTGGTCCTTGAATCGTCATACCATCCGCCGGCCATGCCCCGCCGTCTGTTCGCCGTCTACCGCGCCGCCTTCGCCGGCCTGCCGCGGCCGATCTGGCTGCTCGCGATCTCGTCGCTGATCAACCGCAGCGGCACGATGGTGCTGCCGTTCGCCACCCTCTATCTGACCAAGGAGATGGGGTGGACGGTGCCCGAGGCGGGGCTCGCGCTCTCCTTCTATGGCGCGGGGGCGATGATCGGCTCATTTTCCGGCGGTTGGCTCGCCGACCGGATTTCGGTATCGCTCGTCTTGGTGACCAGCCTGGTGCTCAACGGCATCGGCTTCCTGACGCTTGAGCACCTGCAGTCGCGTAGCGCGATCTACTGGTTTTTGGTCGCCCTCGGCACGTTTTCAGAGGCGTTCCGCCCGGCCAACGCGACGGCTCTCTCCGCGATCGCCGGGCCGGCGAACAGGGTGCGCGCCTTCACCCTCTATCGCCTCGCGATCAACCTCGGGATGAGCATCGGCCCGGTGCTCGGTGGATTTCTCGCCGAGCATGACTATCGCTGGTTGTTCCGGGTCGACGGCGCAACCTGCCTCGCGGCGGCGTTAATGCTTACGATCTGGTTCCATGATCCGGTGGAGCACGGCACGGCCGATGCCTCGGATTCGGCCGCCAGGGCCGGCCGCTCGCCCTGGCGCGACGGGCCGTTCGTCGCCCTGCTCGGACTTGGCATGCTGCTCGCGATGGTGTTCTTTCAGATTCAGAGCACCTACCCGCTCGCGCTCAACCGGGTCTACGGGTTCTCCGAGGCGGCGATCGGTCTGGCGCTCGCGGTCAACACGGTGATCATCGTGCTGTTCGAGATGGTGCTCGCTCATGCGCTACGCAACGCGCCCCACTTGCGTATCGTCGCCTGGGGCTCGCTCCTGTTCGGAGTCGGGCTCGCGCTCCTGCCGCTGGGGAGGAGCTTCGCCTACGTCTGTCTGACGATCGTCGTCTGGACGCTCGGCGAGATGTTGTCGCTGCCGTTTCTCCAAGGGGTGGTCGCCGAACGCGCCGACGCGAAGCGGCGGGGAACCTACCTCGGCCTGCTCAGCTTCGCGTTCTCGATCGCCTACATGAGCGGTCCGCTGGTAGGAGCCTGGGTCTTCGAACGCTTCGGCCCGGCGATCCTCTGGTATGCCTGCGGCGTCGCGGGCGTCCTCCTCTGGCTCGGCTTCGAAGGGCTCGCGCGGCGGATGGCGCGAGGCTAGATCCCTACTCCTCCCCCTCCTCGTGCAGCCGCAGCTTGCGGTAGCCGCGGTGCCAGTAGATGAGCGGGGGGGTCGCCGCGTTAGGGACACCGCTGGCCTGGACCAGGCCGAGGTAGATGCGGTGGGTTCCTGCTTCGTGGCGGGCAAAGATCGAGCAGTCAAGCCAGGAGAGGGCGTTTTCGAGGACCGGCGCTCCGGTTACCGCCGTGCTCCATTGGCCCTGGGCGAAGCGGTCCTCGTCTTTGACCCATGCGAAGCGGTTCGACAGCTCCGACTGGTCTTCGGACAGGATGTTGACCGCGAAGCTCGCGTCCTCGGCATTGAACATCTCCGCCGCACGGTGCCGCTGGTCGATGATCACGGCGACCAGCGGCGGATCGGTCGAGACCGAGTTGAACGCGGAGACGGTGAGCCCATGGACCCGGTCCCCCGAGCGGACGGTCACGATCGTCACTCCGGCGGGGAAATGGGCGAGGGCCAGGCGGAACTGCTCGGAACTGACTGGCATGAGATCTCCTGGGGCGCCGTTGCGCGAATGGACAGATCGTACCAAGACGGGTGAAAAGAAGGGGAAAAAGCGAGCCCCGGGCGCCGTTTACACGAGGCGGCGTTCTCATCTACTCTTCCCCTGCCGACTTGAAGCCCCGGGGAGGATTTTCGAACGATGACCAGACGAGGTCGCGCGTGGGCGGGAACCCTGCTCGGCATCGCCTTCTGTGCTCTGCCGCTCCGCGGCCAGGGCGGCGAGCCGGTTGCCAATCCGGAAGGTGAGCCGGTCGACGAGGTTTCTTCCTTACGCCCGAAGCTCGAATTTGGGCTAGAGGCCAAGGCCCACTACCGCCAGAGCGACGAGAATCGGTTTCCGATCCGGACCTTTCTGCCGCCGATGAAGCAGCGTTTCTTGGAGACCGTCGATTCCGGCACCCATCTCGAGCTGTCCACTCTGACGTTGCTAGCGGACGCCACCTGGAGCGAGCATCTGGTCGCCCACGCGAAGATCGATTTCATCGATCTCTACGAGCGCAACCCGACCTCCACGGCCGACAAGGTAGACGTCGATGAGCTGTGGCTGCGGCTCGGCCACGACTCGCAGCCCGCGGCATTGCCCGCCGGCTGGGGCGCCTACGCGAAGGTCGGCAAATTTGCCAAGTTCGAGCGCCAGAACGACCGCCACCTGGAAAGCTACGGCCTCGCCTCGACCGCCTTCAACCGGATCGAGGACGTCGGCTTGGAGCTGGGGTTCGACCTCGGCCGCCACCTCTATCTGAAGGGCTCGCTCACCCAGGGCAACCCGGTGTTCCTGCGCGATCCGAACGCTCTGGCGGGCGACAACGGCACCCCGGAGTTCCGCAAGGAAGACCCGAATCCGGACCTCAAGAACGGCATCGTCATTCCGTACGACGCGGCGACCCAGGACGTCGACGTCGACGGCAATCTGCAGAAGGGGCTGGGGCTGGGAATCCGCTTCGCGAGCGAGGACGGCGCGAACGGCGTCGACCTGCTGGCCTTCGGGCGCGAGCGGACGCTGGCGGAGCGCGTCGATTTCAAAGGGAGCTTCTACGGCGCCGACATCGACCTGTTGAACGGCCCGGAGGTTCCTTTCCTGACCCGGGCGGACGTCACGTTCCCGCTCACCTCGGATCGCAAGCGCGAGGTCGGCGGCGATCTATGGGTCTATCTCGGCGGCGGCTCGTTCTTCGGCCAGTACGTCGATCAGGATCTCGGCGGCCTGGGACGGATCGGCTACGAGGCGGAGCTTTCCTGGCGGTTCGATCTGCCGCTCGCCGCGTCGCTCGACGGACGCCAGCTGTTCCCCTCGATCCAGCCGGCGATTCGCTATTCGAAGCTCGATCCCGATTATCGCGCGGCACCCCGTTCGCCGAGCCCGAGCTTCGCTTGGCAATGGGAGAAATGGGATCTCGGGGTCCGCGTGACGATCCTCGCCGGACTCGACTTGACCGCCGAGCACGCGAAGAACGATTTCATCCTCGGCTCCGGCGCCAAACGCAACAACGACGAGACGTTGGTCACGTTGCGGTGGCGGATTTGATCCGCGTCGGCCGACGCGGCGCTTGGGGGCCGCTGCTCGCCGGGCTTCTCGTCTGCGCGAGCGGCGCCGCGGCGGAAGACCTGCGCGGCAAGATCGAGCTGCTCGCCCGCGGCGGCAAGGGGTTGGCCAAGGGGAGCGACGTGCGCCAGGCGGTGGTCTTCTTCGAGCCCAAGGAACCGCGGCCGACCCGGGCGCCGGAGACGCCGTTCCAAATCGTCACCGAGGACAAGGAGTTCCTGCCCCGCGTGCTCGCGATCCCGCGCGGCAGTAAGGTCCGCTTCCCGAACTCCGATCCGATCCTGCACAACGCCTTTTCGGTCTCGGGCGCGAACAGCTTCGACTTCGGCCTTGCGCGGAAAGGGCCGGGCCAGACGCGCCGGTTCGACGCTCCCGGCCTGGTGCGGGTGTTCTGTAACGTCCACCACTCGATGGTGGCCTACATCTGGGTGCTCGCCACCCCGTTTTCGACCTCCCCCTCGGCCGACGGCGAGTTCGTTCTCTCCGGCGTGCCCAAAGGTCCCGGCAAGCTGACCGTCTGGCACGAGCAGGCGGAGCCCTGGACGATCGACCTCTCGGTGCCGACTCCCGGCGTCGTTGCCGCCCGGCTCGAAATCACCCGGCCGCGCATCCCGCCCCACGTCGACAAGACCGGGCGCTCCTACTTCCGCAACAGCCGTGAAAAATACGGGGGATAGGCTGAAAGGCCTGCCGCTCGGGGTCAAGATCTTCCTTGCGACCTCGTTGTTGATCGCGCTCGCGGTGGGCGCCGCGGTCGCCGTGACCTCGCTGCTGGTGCGGCGGATCGCGCTCCAGGCGATCGACGAGACGCTCGCGCAGACCTCCGCGGCGCAGACCGCGTTTCAAGACGAGCGCGGCAAGCGGCTGCTGCTCACCGCGCGCCTGTTCGCGAGCGATCCGTCGCTCAACGCCTATGTCGCCGAGGCGGCGGCCTCGCGCGACAGCTCGTCGATCCTCGACCTGCTCAACGAACGGCAAAAGGACGTCGGCTTCGACTTCGCGATCATCCTCGATTCGACCGGCAAGGTCCTGGCGCGCACCGATCGGCCGAACGGCGCCGGCGAGGATCTGGCGAACCGGCCGCTGGTCGCCAAAGCGCTCACCGATTTCGAGGCGGCCGGCGTGTGGATCGAAGAGGGGCGGCTCTACGATGCGGTCGCGGTCCCGCTGCAACGCGAGTTCAACCTGCTCGGCTTCTTCGTCGCCGGCTTCGCGATCACCGACGCTTCGGCCCTCGAAGTGCAGAAGGTGAGCGGCAGCGACGTCGCCTACGTCGCGGCGGGGAAGAACGGACCGGTGGTGGTCGCCTCGACCAGTCCGGAGCTTGCGCCGAGCCTCGCCCAGGCTCTCGCCGCTTCGTCGCGCACGATGGGCGAGGTGATGGAGGAGGGGCGCGAGGTGAACCGAGTGGAGCTGTCGCTTCGCGGCGAGCCCTGGATCGCCTCGGTGGTGCCGCTCAAAGACGCCGCGGGCAAGGCGGTCGGCGCCACGGTCGGGGTCGCGTCGCTCGCGCGCGAGCTGTCCAGCTACCGGCAGATCCAGGGCGCCCTGATCGCCTCGGGTCTCGCCGCCGGGTTGATCTCCCTGTTCCTGTCGTTCGCCATCGCGCGCCGCATGCTCGCGCCGGTGCGCCAGTTGGCCAAGGCGTCCGAGGCGGCGCGCCAGGGCAATTACGACTTGAAGATCGATACCGGGCGCGGCGACGAGGTCGGCCAGCTCGCGCGCTCGTTCGATCAGCTGCTCGCCGACCTGCGCGAAAAACGCGACATGGAGGCCTACGTGAGCGACCTGTCGCGCAGCCTGCCGGAGCCGGCGGGGGCGCGCGCGATGGCCGGCGCGGCGAAGGCGCGCGACCTGATCGTCCTGGGGCTGGAGCTGAAGCGCTACGCGCGCACCGCCGCGGAGGGCGATCCCGATGAGGTGCTGAACCGGCTCGCCTCGGACTGGAAGCGGATCGCCGGGGCGATCTCCGCCCGCCGCGGCACGGTCGAGTCGGTCTCCGGCCACCGCCTGCTCGCGCGCTTCGACGGCGACGGCCGCGCTCAGCGCGCGCTCGCGGTCGCGGCGGAGGTTCTCGGGCTGGAGCCGGACGGCAGCTCCGACGCTCCTTCCGTGGCGCTCACCTCTGGCGCGGCGGTCACCGGCCCGATTTCCTGGCGCGAAGGGATGGAGACCGCCCTGGTCGGCCTGCCGGTGCAGCGGCTGGACGGCCTGCTGCGCGAGGCGGCGCCGGGCGATCTGCTGCTCACCCGCGAAGTCCACGACGAGCTTGCGGGGACGCTCGAATCGGCGGGCTACCGCCTCGCGCCGCAGAAGGGGTTGCTCGCGAGCCAGCCGTTCTACGCGCTCAACGCGACGGTTGCGGCGCGGGTCACCGGAGCCCGCGGCATCGCCCTGGTCGAAGCGGGGGCGACCGAAGCGGGGCCCTTCGTGTCCGGGGCGCCGACACTCTCGGGGATCGCGCCGGGCAGCCTCCTCGGCCAGCGGTTCGAGATCCTCGCGGTGCTCGGCGCCGGCGGCATGGGCGTGGTCTACAAGGCGCGCGACCGCGAGCTGGACGATCTGGTCGCGCTCAAGATGCTGAAACGGGAGCTGTGGGGCGATCGGTCGCAGCTCGAACGGCTGAAGAGCGAGATCAAGCTGGCGAGGAAGATCACCCATTCCAACGTCTTGCGCACGCACGATTTCGGCGAGATCGACGGCGTGCCTTACATCTCGATGGAGTTCGTCCGCGGCGTCACGCTGCGCTATCTTCTCGACCAGACGCAGACATTGCCCTACTCGGCCGGTCTGCGCCTGGCCAAGCAGCTGTGCGCGGGGCTTGGCGCCGCGCACGCCCAGGGCGTTCTGCATCGCGACATCAAGCCGGAGAACCTGATCATCGAAGCGAACGGCAATGCCAAGCTGATGGATTTCGGCATCGCCAGGCCGATCGAACGCCTGACCGCGGGCGAGACGCAAGCGGGCTGGGTGGTCGGCACGCCGCAATACATGTCGCCCGAGCTGCTGCAAGGGCGCGAGGCCGACGTGCGCGCCGACATCTATGCCGTGGGCGTCCTCTTCTACGAAATTTTCACCGGAAAGCCGCCGTTTTCGGGTCCGACGCCGGTAGAAATCATGTTCAAGCACATCAAGGACGATCCCCCCGCCCCGGTCGGCCCGAACGGACCGCTGGACCCGCGGCTGGCGGCGGCTCTGCTGCGCTGCCTGAAAAAGGATCCGGCCGACCGCTTCCCAAGCGTCGACGCCCTGGCGCGCGAGCTGGAGGGGCTCACGGCGTGAGCATGCCCGTCGGCGCAGCGTTCGACCCGTCGGTCCAGACCGTCGCGGACGAGCCGCCCGTGGAGCCAGCAGCCGAGCCGGTAGCGGAGCCGATTACCGGCCTGCTGCGCCGGCTCGGCGAGTACGAGACCCTGCTCGGCATCTCCCACGCGCTGTCGTCTACGCTCGATCTCGCCCGGGTGCTCGACCTCGCCCTGGTCCAGGCCGAAGCGATTTGCAGCGCCGAGACCAGCTCGATCTGGGAGCTCGACGAAGTGCGCAACGAGCTGTTCTTCCGCGTCGTCCGGGGCTCGGCCGCGAGGAAGATTCGCGATCTGCGGGTGGCGGTGGGGGAGGGGATCGCGGGCAGCGTCGCCGCCTCGGGACGCGCCGAGGTGGTCAACGACGTATTCGCCGATCCGCGCTGGAAGGGGGACGCCAACGACTCGTTCCACACCCGGGCGATCCTCGCCGTGCCGCTCCGGGCGCACGGCCGGGTGGTCGGCGTCCTCCAACTGTTGAACCCGCTCGACGGCCCGCGCTTCTCGGAGGAGGATCTGCGCCGGATGGAGCAGTTCGCCGGCGTGCTCGCGCCCGCGATCGAGAACGCGCGCCTCTATGCTCTCCAGCGACGCCAGTTCCTGGACACGGTGACCGCGATCGCCGAGGCGATCGAGAAGCGCGATCCCTACACCGGCGGCCACGTCCGCCGGGTGGTCGCCTACTCGGTCCTGCTCGGCACCGAGATGGGGCTCGATCCCGCCGAGCTCGAAGAGATCTACCTGGCCGCGACGCTCCACGACGTGGGCAAGATCGCGACCCCGGACGCGGTGCTCCGGAAGCCCGCGCCGCTCGACGACCAAGAGGCCGCTGTGATGCGCCGTCACGCCGCGGACGGCGCCGACATCGTGGGGCGGATTCGCGAGCTGCGCCTCGTGCTGCCGGGGGTGCGCCACCATCACGAGCGGCTCGACGGTCTCGGCTACCCGGACGGCCTCGCGGGCGACGAGATCGCGCGCGTCGCCCGAATCATCGCGGTGGCCGACACGTTCGACGCGATCACCACCTCGCGCCCCTACCGCGAGGCCCACGATTCGACGCGCGCCGCGGCCGAGCTCGAAGCGGGGGCAGGAACGCAGTTCTGCCCGCAGGTCGTGGCGGCGTTCCTCGCCCTGTACCACCGCGACGAGTTCCACCTCGACCGGGCGCTCGATCTGGTCGCCCTGAAGTTCCCCGACCACGCCGAGTAAGCTCGCCTGGGCGCCTGTCGCCCGGAGCACCGACTCGACTTGCCTCCTCGCTCCTTCGGGCGCCTTCGGCAGCAGCCAGTCGCTGCGGGGCAAGTTGAGCCGGTGCTCCAGCCGCAGCCCAACGTCCCAAAACGCCCCGGGGTATCATGCGGCGGGAGCTAGGGCGATGCTGCGACTGCGCTATTCGATCCAGGATCAAGAACGGACTTTGCCGTTGTCCGGCACGCGCTTGCGCATCGGGCGGGAGACCGACAACGACATCGTCCTGCCCGATCCTTCGGTGTCGCGCCAGCACGCCGAGCTGGTCCACCAGGCGGGGGTCTGGATTGCCCGCGACCTGAAAAGCACGAACGGCATTCAGCTCAACCGCACGCCGGTGCTCGAAGCCCGGCTGCAAGCGGGGGACCGCTTGACGATCGGAGCGTTCGAGATCGTCGTCGAAGGTCCCCCGCCGGAGCCTGAGCTTCCCTCCGGTCAGATGGGCAGGCTGCCGGACGCGACGATCCTGCGGCCGATCTCAGATTTCGCCGCCGATTTCGGGATCGGAGCCGACCGCCACCCCGGCGTCACCGACGGCGAGGGACGCTTCGCCAAGGCGATGTTCGGCTCGCTCGCCCGCCTCGCCCGCGAGCTGATCTCGGCCGAGTCCGTCGATCAGGTGCTCGAACGGGTGGTCGCGATCGCGTTCGATGCGCTGCCGATCGACCGCGGTTTCCTCCTGTTGTCCGACGAGGGGGGGCATCTGGCGTGCGAGATCGCGCGCTTCGGCGACCGGGTGGAGCTGCGGCCGAGCACGGAAGTGCCGGTGTCGAAGACCATGCTCGAAGCGGTCATGCGCGAGCGGGTCGCCCTGGTCACTTACGACGCGATGGCGGACGGCCGCTTGGCGGGGGGCGAGTCGATCCGCATGCATCAGATCCGCGCCGCGATGTGCGCGCCGCTCTGGTCCTCCGAGCGGATCGTCGGGGTGATGCAGGTCGACTCGCCGTTTTCGGTCGGCTCGTTTGCCGAGCGCGACCTCGATTTCTTGACCACGCTGGCAAATTTCGCCGCGGTGGCGATCGAGAGCGCGCGAAACGCCGAGCGCGCCCAGCACGAGCGCTCGATGCGCAACCGGCTGGAGCGCTACCACAGCCCGAGCGTGATCGAAGAGGTGCTGCGCGCCGAAGAAGGCGCCGGGCGCCGCGTCCGCGCGGTCGAGGCCTCGGTGCTGTTCGCCGATCTGGTCGGTTTCACGCCGATCGCTGAAAGCTCGCCGCCGGAAGAGGTGGTCTACCTGCTCGACGCGTTCCTGGATCTTGCGGTCGAGTCGGTGTTCGACGCCGGGGGCACGCTCGACAAGTTCATCGGCGACTGCGTGATGGCGTTCTTCGGCGCGCCGGTCGAGCAGGAGGATCACGCCCTGCGCGCGGTGCGGGCGGGAATCGACATCCAACGCCGGCTCGCCGAGTGGAACGCCGAGCGCACCCGCTCGGCTTTACCGACGCTCGCGGTCCGCATCGCGGTCAACAGCGGCACCGTCCTGGTTGGCGACATCGGCAGCCGCCGGCGCGTGGACTACACCGTGCTCGGCAATACGGTGAACGTGGCGGCCCGGCTCGAAGCGCTGGTCGCCCAGCCGGGCGACGTCGTCTTCGGTCCCGAAACCGCGCGCCAGCTCGACGGCGCGGTTCCCATGGACTCCCTCGGCGAGGTCCAGCTCAAAGGCCTGCGCCAGAAGATCGAGGCGTTCCGGGTCGTGCGCGCGTAGAGTACCGTTCACCGGGCGTAGGAAACACCGGTGAAAATGCACGGCAAACGAGTAGGGGCGGACCTGCGTGTCCGCCCTCCGCGGCAGACCCTGCCAAATCGAGGGCAGGCACGCAGGCCTGCCCCTACGCTTGCCCCGTCCTGTTTCATTCTACGGGGCCGACGACAGACGTGGGGAGCTCACCCGTGAATCGCCGGGGCAACGCCTAAACCGCGGGCAAGCTCCGCCTCGAACTCGCGCCAGCCCATAAACCGGTCGGCGAGCGCCTGCGGGTCGACGCCGCGCTCGGCCAGCCGGTAGAACAGCTCCCAATGGCGGCGCTCGGCGGGGCCGAGATCGGCGAGCAGGCGGATGACCTCGCGGTCTTCGACCACTTCGGCGAGGCGGGTGAAGCGCTCGCAGCTGCGCGCCTCGACCAGGGCGCCAAACAGCAGGCGATCCACTTTCGTCCAGGGCTCGCGGCCGACCACGATCCGTTCGCGCAGACTCTGCGCCCAGCGGTTCTTGCGCCGCCCCCCGAGCGGCCAGCCCCTGCGGGTGAGAATTGCGATCACGCGCCGGAAATGCTGCACCTCTTCGGCCGCCAAAGCCGCGGCCTGCTCGACCAGCTCGGCGTCTTGCGGGTAGTAGGCGGCGAGCGAGAGCGCGTACATCGCGACCTGCTGCTCGCAGACCGCGTGATCGGCGAGCAGCTCGGGCAGGTTCGCCGCCGCGATCTCCGCCCACGAGCGCGGGGTAGCATGCAGCAGGGGAAGCGAGGCGTAGACCTCCTCGAAATCGACCGGCTTTTGTGCCTCGCCTCGTTCGCTCGTGCGTCTCATCGGACCCGGATTGTACCGCCCGCTTGGGCTACAATCCCGCGCCACCATGGTTCCCGAAATCAGGCGCGCCTACAACGCGCGGTTCACCGACCAGCGCTACGCCCGCGTTTGCGCCGCGCTCGACGAAGCCGCCGGCCATCACATCCCGTTCCGCATCTGTGAGACCCCGCTGTTCCTGTCGGAGGAGACTGCCCGCGAGCTGGCCCATGCGAGCCGCGAGATCCTGGCGCAGGTGAGCACCCCCGAGTACGTCGCCGCCTCGGCCCGCGCGGTGCCCGAAGGGTCGTCGGTGCCCGGCTTTGCCGGTCCGCCCGTCTTTCTCCAGTTCGACTTCGCGCTGGTCCGCGCCGAGGACGGCTCGATCGTGCCGCGGTTGATCGAGCTGCAGGGATTCCCCTCGCTCTACGGCTTCCAGTCGCTGCTCGCCCGGGTCTACCGCCAGGAGCTGGAGCTGCCCGACGGTTGGGTGCCCTACTTCGGCGGTCTCGACGAAGAGAGCTACGCTGCGCTCCTTACCCGCGTGCTGATCGGCGACGGCGATCCGGCCGAGACGGTTTTGCTGGAGATCGAGCCGGAGAACCAGAAGACCCGGGTCGATTTCGTCTGGACCGAGAAACTCACCGGGGTGGCCACCGTCGACGTGGCCGACGTGATCGTCCGCGGCGACCGCGCCTACTACCGGGATACCCGACAGGGCGGGCGCGAGACACCGATCCGGCGGATCTACAACCGTGCGATCTTCGACGAGGCGGAACGGCTCGGGCTCGACCTGCCGCCCGTGTTCACTCAGCCGCTCGACGTCGAGTGGCTCGGGCATCCCGACTGGTTCTTCCGGATCAGCAAGTTCTCGCTGCCCTTCTTGAAGAGCGAGTACTCCCCTCACTGCGGCTTCGTCTCCGACTTTCCCGAGCCGCCGGCCGACCTCGAAAACTACGTCCTGAAGCCGCTCCGCTCCTTCGCCGGGCTCGGAGTGGAGCTAAACGTCACGCGCGAGCGCCTGGCGCGGCTCGACCGTCCGGAGGACTACATTCTCCAGAAGAAGGTCGAGTACGCCGGCATCGTCGAGACCCCCGACGTCCCGGCCCGCTGCGAAGTCCGCATGATGTACCTCTGGCTCCCTGAAGGTCCGCGCTTGGTCAACAATCTCGTCCGCATGACCAAAGGCGCGATGGTCGGGGTCGATTTCAACAAGGACAAGACCTGGGTCGGCGCGAGCATCGCGCTCCATCCGCCGGTGGAGTAGGCAGGGAGCCGGCTTGCGCAGAAGGGCGCCAAGGCTTAAGCTTGGTCAAGGTTGACCAATGAGGAGGAGCAGCTCATGGCTGCAGCTGTCTACAACCTCTACGAAGCGAAGACCGGCCTCTCAAGCCTGGTCGATCGAGCTGCGGAAGGCGAAGAGATCGTGATCGCGAAGGCAGGCAAGCCCTTGGCGAAGTTGGTGCCTTTCCGTAAGAACCCGCCGCTCCGGCAGCCTGACACCTGGGCGGGGCAGGTGTGGATAGCGGATGATTTCGACGATCCGCTGCCCGAGGATCTCCTTGCCGCCTTTGAGGGGCGGTCCTGATGGCATCAGGCCGTCTGCTCCTCGACACTCACGTATTTCTCTGGTGGCAAAGCGAGTCGGTTCGAATCAAACCGGAGACACGGCAGTCGATTCTCGAAGCCGAACTCGTTTTTGTCAGTGCCGCGTCGGTATGGGAGGCGGCGATCAAGTCGAGTATCGGAAAGCTCAGACTGCCCGCCCCGGTCCATGAGGGTTTTGGGAATAGTGGCTTTGAGATGCTGCCGGTCACTTTTTCCCATGCCGCGGGGGTAGCCGACTTGCCATTCCACCATCGCGATCCGTTCGATCGGCTGTTGATCGCTCAGGCTCGCGCCGAGAGCCTTGTACTCGTGACCCGCGATCGAGAGTTTGAAGACTACCCAGTCGAAATCCTCAGGGCTTGAACCTGCAGAGACGGCGATTTGCGAAGGCGGATGGCTGGAGTTGAACCACCCGTGCAGATTGCGTTTTCAAAAATCAATCTGCACGGACCCTTAGCGATAGAGAAACCGTAGCGCCGCCGGCAGCCGCCTGCGCCAGCACTGTTCGCTGTGAAGGCCCTTGGGGTCGGTGCGGAAGCGCAGATTCAAGTCTCCGTAGCCACGGGACGCGAGGTGGCCGGCCAAGCGGGCGACCAGGGGTAGGAGCATGCCGCGCCCCTCGCGCATGCCGCAGTCGAGATAGACGCGCGAAAACGGCGGGCGCGGCTGGTCGTCGACCCAATCGAGGATCGCGCCGTCGCCGACCCAGAACGAGGGCGACATGGCGAGGGCGCCGCCCAGTTCCTGGGGCCGCCGGAAGTGGGCGTAGATCGCGGCGAGCCCGCCCATCGAGGAGCCGGCGACCGCCGACCCGGCGGGTCCCTCGATCAACGGCAGCCGCTCCGCGAGGGCGGGCTGGAGCGTACCGAGCAGCCAGTCGAGCAGCAGGTCGAGCTGACCCTTGGCGCCCTGGACCGGGAAGGGCGACAGCTCGCGGATCCGCTCCGGGCCGCCGTGGTCGACGCCGACCAGGATCGGCGCCAGCTTGCCCGCCCGGGCGAGCCGTTCCGCGGCTTCGTGCGCATACCAGCCGCCGGCGTACGACGGGCCGTCGTCGAACACGTTCTGGCCGTCGAACAGGAAGAGAGTGAAACGGGGGACGTCCGGTTTGAAGTCGGCCGGCAGGTAGAGGCGCACGCGCCGCGCTACGAGCCCCGGCGTGGCGAACGGGCCGAGCACCTGGATCTTGCCGGGGGTCAGCTCCGGCCAGTCGTCGGCGCCGGGAGCGGTGGGTAGGGCCTTCGGCGCGAGCGGCGCGAGCGCTCCTAGGAGATCGGTTCCCGGGCTCGTTTCTTCGTCGACGATCAGCTCGTCGAGCGTTGCCTCTGCCAATTCACGCAACCGGTTACACTCCCAAGAAAAAGGCCGCCCGATGCCCTCGGAGCGGCGCGCGGAGTCTAGCAGGCTGCGGCCGGTAGTGGTTTCCTTTGCCCCGCAGCGACTGGCTGCTGCCGAAGGCGCCGGAAGGAGCGAGGAGGTAAACGAAACCACTAACCACCGCACCGCTCCGCTTGAGCCGGCGGTGTGAAATCTATAGCCTCGGCCGATGCCCGCCTCGCCTGTTCGTCGCGCCCTCAATGCCTTTTCTCGCCTCGCCGCTGGGCTTCCGGCGCGCGGCGTCGTCTCGCCCGAGGTCCCGGACGATCTGTTCCAGGCGCATCTCGCGTTCTACCTGTTCGCCGCCCGCTACGCCGGAGGGCGGCGGGTGCTCGACCTCGGCTGCGGCACGGGCTACGGCGCGGCGCGTTTGGTGGCGTCCGGCGCAACATCGGGAGCACCGGCGGCATCGGTGGTCGGGCTCGATCCCGACGAACGGCTGATTGGCTACGCGCGCAAACGGTTCGCCGGCCCTTCGGTGCGTTTCGTCGTGGCGCGCGCCGAAGCCCTCCCCGGGGATCTTGGTCTGTTCGACACGGTGGTCGCGGCCAACGTCCTGCCGCACCTGGAAAAACCGGCGGTCGCGATCGAACAGGCGTCGCGCCATTTGCAGCCGGAGGGCGCGCTGGTCGCCTCGGTGCCGCCGATCGCCGACGACCGAACGATGGAGGCGCACCGCGCGGCGGGCACGGAACGTTCGAGCCTCTATCTCTGGGACTGGGAGACGGAGCTCAAGCGGCGCTTCGGCGAGCTGACCCTGTTCCGTCTGGAGGCGCCGCCGGGGGCGACGATCGATCTTTCCGACTCCTCCCCCTCGCGGCTCGCCGCCGCCGATTTTCGCACCGAAGAGATCCCGCTCGCCCGGGCGCGCGAGGCCGGTTCCCTGGCCGCGATCTTTGTCGCCACCCGCCCGCGGTTGTAGCGACATTCCGCTACGGAGGTAGGCTAGAGGCGTTATGCCGCGCTCGCCCTCTCCGCAGCTCAATCTGTTTGGCGATCCGCCCGCCGAAGCGCCTTCCTCCGGCGTCGCACCGCAGCCGCCCGATCCCGCCCTCCTCGCGCTCGCTGAGAAGGTGCCCCCCGGGGTCTATCTCGGTGGTTCCACTTGGTCGTACCCGGGCTGGGCGGGGCTGGTCTACGAACGCAAGTACGCCGAATCGAAGCTCGCCCGCGAGGGGCTGGCCGCCTACTCGAAGCACCCGTTGCTCAAGGCGATCGGGATCGACCGGACCCACTACCAGCCGCTGCCGGAAGAAGATTTCGCGGCGTACGCGGCGCAGGTTCCGGACGATTTCCGCTTTCTGGTGAAGGCTCACGAGGACTGTACCCTCTGGCGCTTTCCCGACCGGCCGCGCTACGGCGCGCGGCGTGGCCAGGGAAACCCGCTGTTTCTCGATCCCGCCTACGCCGCCGAACGGGTGGTCGGTCCGACCGCCGCGGGGCTCGGAGCCAAGCTGGGCGCGATCCTGTTCGAGTTCGCACCGCAGGATCTCGGCAAGCCGGAGTATTTCGCGGCGGATCTCCAGGCCTTCCTCTCCGAGTTGCCGCAAGAGGTCTGCTACGCGGTCGAGCTACGCAACCGCGAGCAGCTCGGTTCCGAGTACGCCGCGGCGCTCGCCGCCTCCGGCGCCTGCCACTGCTACAACGTCCATCCGCGCATGCCGGACCTTCCGGCGCAGCGGGCGCTCGTGCCGCCCGGGCCGAAGACGATCCTCCGCTGGATCGTCGCGCGCGGCCTCTCCTACGAAGAGGCGGGGACCGGTTTCCAGCCCTTCGATCGCCTGCAGCGCGAGGATCCGGAGGAGAGGAGAGCGGTCGCCGCGCTCGTCTCCGAGGCGGTCGAAGAGGGGAGAGAGGCGATCATCACGATCAACAACACGGCCGAGGGGTGCGCGCCGCTTTCGGTCGCGAAACTGGTCGAGGAGCTTTCCCAGGGCGAGCCGGATTTCGGATCGCGGTGACCGATCGCATAGAGTTCCCCTCTGGCGGAGGAGGAATCGCAATGGTCAGTGCCGTGATCCTGCTGGTGGTGGAGAAAAGCAAAATCAACGAAGTGGCCGAGCGCCTGGTCGAGCTCGAGGGAATCACCGAGGTCTATTCGGTCGCCGGCCAGTACGACCTGGTGGCGATCGCCCGGGTGCGCGACAACGAGCAGATCGCCGAGGCGGTGACCCGCCAGATGCTCAAGATCGAAGGCATCAACCGGTCCGAGACCCTAATGGCGTTCCGCGCCTTCTCCCGCTACAACCTGGAGCGGATGTTCTCGGTCGGCCTGGAAGAAGGTGCCTGACGTCCCCGGAACCGTGCTGTTCTTCGACGGCGGCTGCGGCCTCTGTCACAACAGCGTGCGCATCCTGATCGCCCTCGACCGGAAGGCCAAGCTGATCTTCGCTCCGCTCGGGGGAGAACTGTTCGAACAGCGCGTCGCCCCGGAGTCCCGAGCCGGCCTGCCGGACAGCCTCGTGCTCTCCACCCCCGACGGCAACCTCCACGTCCGCTCGAACGCCGTGCTCCGCGCCCTCGAAGAGATCGGCGGCATCTGGACCTTCGAGGCCAAGCTCGGCCGGCTGATCCCCGCCGCCCTCCGCGACCGCCTCTACGACGCCATCGCCAGAGCCCGCCACCGCTGGTTCAAGAAGCCCGAGACCGCCTGCCCGCTGATGCCGCCCGAGATGCGGGTGCGGTTCCGGGATTAGTGCCCGTAGGCTGAGGCTCGTCCTGGGACCGCCGGCGTCTCGCCGGCGTTTTTGGCTGAGGCGGGTGAGCCCGCCGCGGCCCCGCAAGTGATTGAAATCACTTGCTACGTAACGACGTCCCTGCCGGGACGTTTCCCGCTGGAAGTTTGCCCCGGGACCGCCGAGCACCAGCTCGGCCGCTTTCGGCTGAACGACCAACCCCTGCCGAGGCCAGGGTTAGGATGGAGGTACCGGCGAGGGCGTCATTATTCCCAAGAGCCCAAGGGGGATCTTACTCCTGGATGTCCACCGTTATGCGGAGGTGAGGCGCCGCCCCTTCCGAGAATAGCTCGCGCCATCGCTCAGCGGGAATTCTGAACTCGGCCTTCGGTGGCTTGTAGCTGCGAGACCAGGCGCCGAGTGTGATCGCCTTCCAGAACTGGCGCCCGATCACTTCTCCCGACTTGCTGACCAGTTCCACCGTCAAATTGACATCCTGAAGAGGCCAATCGCTGACCAAGGTGAGAGCCGCTTCGACGCCGACCTCGTCCGATGTCTCGGCGACTTTCTTGACGGTCAACATCCGTACGCGAGCCTGGTCGCAGACGAACCGATCCGTCTCCGGATATGCCCTTGCCTTCCCGAGTGGCTGTCGATCGAAAGGTTCTCGCGGTTGCCCCTTCGGATCGATGTCAGCCCCGAGCGAGACCTCGATCTGCATGGGGTCCGGAACTTCGGTCCGCCCAGCACTTCCGGCTGCAGTGCCAGCCGAGACCTGAAGGAAAGTGAGTGCGGTTCCAGCTATCAAGGAGAGGGTAATCATGGAGTTCTCCAAGCTTGACGCGCGGTGACTTGCGCGATTGCCGGCACTATGGAGGTGACCTGACCAACAACGGCGAGGACGAGCCAAGTGTGTTTGATCATGAAGTAACTCCAGCGACGTGGAAAAATTCTCCGGGATGAGAACTTTCTGGACATCTTGAGAATAACCCGTGTGGATCTCAAGCGGAACCATGGGGGTACCGAGCAGAATGCGGCCTGTTCTTCCGGGGACGACGTCCTTTGCGATGCAGAGGATTGCCCCTTATCCTCTGCATAGAGGTGCTGTCATGAGAACCACCCTCAATCTCGACGATGAAGCGCTCGCGACCGCGATGAAGGCCGCCCCTGGCAAGACCAAAACCGACGTGATCAACGAGACGCTGCGACAATTCGCCCGCCGTAGCCGACTTCAGGAGTTTGTGGAATTCGAGGGCAAGATGCACTGGGAGGGAGACTTGGATGCGTTGCGCGGTCGGAGCCGTGGGGTTTGAGGGTTTGGGAGGAGCTGGCGGATGCAGAGGCGGCAATGAGAATGGCAGGCAGAGGCTTGTCCTGGGACCGCCTGCGTCTCGCCGGCGTTTTTGGAGCGTCGGGTGAGCCCGAGCGGTCCCGCGAGTGACTGAAATCACTCGCTCGATGTACGACATCCCTCCGGGACGTTGCTTTTCTTAGGATCGCCGCCGCCGGGCACATATACCCGTCCACGCAAACCAGCTTTCATTTCGCGAACCGATTGCAACAGCTGGGCCCCAAGCTCCTCGCCGGTGGTCGCTTCCTGCGACTTCTCAGGAACCTTCGGCATAGTGATCTCCTTGTCCAAGAATTGGTCTTCGCGGCCCGCGCAGACGCTTTTCCCCGGGACCGCCGAGCACCAGCTCGGCACCCGAAGCGGCGAGATCTGGTAGGGTTGCGAGCGGGCGGCCGCCGTCGAGGCCCTCCGGCGAGGTGGTATTTAAGTCCAGCTCACCAGTGATCTGGGCCAGAGCACTAGTGATCTGAGCCAGAACACCACTGATCTGAGCCAGAACACCAGTGATCTCGTCCAGATCACCACTGATCTGGACCAAAACACCACTGTTCTACTCCAGATCACCACTGTTCTGGGCAAGAACACCACTGTTCTACTCCAGAACACCACTGATCTGGACCAAAACACCACTGTTCTGACCCAGATCACCACTGATCTGAGCCAGAACACCGGTGATCTGGCCCAGAACACTACTGTTCTCGACCAGAACACCACTGATCTGAGCCAGATCACCACTGTTCTCGACCAGAACACCACTGTTCCGGACCTCCTCCGCCTCGCCCGAGCCCCCTCCCCGTGGTATCCTCCCCGCCCGCGCCGCGTTGCGGCGTCCATCCGCCGGGAATTCCGCGCGACAGTTCAATTTGTGAGATCGAGCCGGGCCGCGTCGCTCAAGCGGTTGAGGTCCGAGCCTCGAACAGGGAGAGCGGGAAGCTCTCTCCGAAGGAGTACCTGTGACCCGCGAACATAAGAATACCGCCCGCCGCGAGGATGTCCGGAACCTCGCGATCATCGCCCACGTCGACCATGGCAAGACCACTCTGGTCGATGCCATGCTCTGGCAGAGCGGCATTTTCGGCGCCCATGAGCACATCGTCGAACGGGTCATGGACTCGAACGATTTGGAACGCGAGCGGGGGATCACCATCCTCGCCAAGAACACCGCGGTAATGTTCCGCGGCACCAAGATCAACATCGTCGACACCCCGGGCCACGCCGATTTCGGCGTCGAGGTCGAGCGGACGCTCAAGATGGTCGACGGCGTAATGCTCCTGGTCGATGCGTCCGAAGGCCCGCTGCCGCAGACCCGCTTCGTGCTCAAGAAGGCGCTCGAAGCGAACCTTGCGCCGATCGTCGTGATCAACAAGATCGACCGGCAGGACGCCCGCGTGTCCGAGGTGGTGAACGAGGTCTACGACCTGTTCATCGACCTCGACGCGACTGAGGATCAGCTCGACTTTCCGGTGCTCTACGCCAACGCCCGCGCCGGGCGGTGCCGGACCGAGCCCGAGGGGCCGGAGAGCAATCTTCAGCCGTTGTTCGAACAGATCATCAAGTCGGTGCCCGCTCCGACCTACGACCCGGACGCTCCGCTCCAGATGCTGGTGGTCACCCTCGACTACGACGACTACGTGGGGCGCTTGGCGATCGGCCGGGTGTTCAACGGCACGATCAAGAAGGCACAGGAAGTGGCGCTGTGCGAGCTCAATGGCAAGATCAGCCCGGGCAAAGTCGCGCAGCTCTACGGCTACGAGGGTTTGAAGCGGATCGACATCGCGGAGGCCGGGCCGGGCGACATCGTGGCGATCGCCGGGCTTGATCCGGTGTCGATCGGCGAGACCGTCACGGTGCGCGACGACCCGCGGCCGCTGCCCGCGATCCACGTCGACGAGCCGACGATCGCGATGGTCTTCTCGATCAACGACTCGCCGTTCGCGGGACTCGAAGGCAAGCACGTCACCTCGCGGAAGCTCAAAGAGCGGCTGGAAAAAGAGATTCTCACCAACGTCTCGATCCAGGTCGAGCCGGGCGACACCCCCGACGTGTTCAAGGTCGCGGGGCGCGGCGAGCTGCAACTCGCGATCCTGATCGAAATGATGCGCCGCGAAGGGTTCGAGCTGGCGGTCGGCAAGCCGGAAGTTTTGACCCGGCACATCGACGGCGTGCTGCACGAACCGATGGAGCACCTGGTGATCGACTGCCCGGAGATCTCGATCGGTGTCGTCACCCAGAAGCTCGGCGAGCGCAAAGGACGGATGATGAATTTGGTCAACCACGGCTCGGGGCGGGTGCGGATCGAGTTCCGCCTGCCGTCGCGCGGGTTGATCGGCTTCCGCTCGGTGTTCCTGACCGACACCAAGGGTGCCGGCATCATGAACCACCTGTTCGACGGCTTCGCGCCCTGGCAGGGTGAGATCGAGCACCGGGCGACGGGCGTGTTGATTTCCGACCGCAACGGCAAGGCGACCGCTTACGCGATCGAGCACCTTCAGCCGCGCGGCGAGCTGTTCGTGGCGCCGACCGACGAGGTGTACGAGGGAATGATCGTCGGGGAGCACAGCCGCGACAACGACCTGGACGTCAATGTCGTGCGCGAAAAGAAGCTCACCAACATGCGCGCCTCGGGCTCGGAAGATCTGGTGCGCCTGGTGCCGCCCCGGCTGATGAACTTGGAACAGGCGCTGGAGTTCATCCGCGAGGACGAGCTGGTCGAGGTGACGCCGAAGGCGTTCCGCCTGCGGAAGCGCATCCTCCAGGCCAACCGCCGGAAGTAGCGGGAGGGAGGGGAGCGGCGGGGCTGACCCGCCGTTCCCCGTCCCCTATCCCGATTCGGCGATGAGGGGAGATCAACCCCCCGAGCCGGGGCTCGTGTGGTTGGCGCTACAGGCGTCGTCGAGCTGGATCGCGTCGAAGCCGACGCTGAAACGGCCCGACGCCTCCATCACCACCGTCACCCAAGCTTGCGCCGCCGCCGGATCTTCCGGCGGGTTCGACCCCGCCGCGGCCACCGTGGTGTTCAGGTTCAAGTAGGTCCAGCCGAACTCGAACGACACCGGGAAATCCTCGCCGTCGACCTCGGTGCGCTGCGCCTCGGCCGGGAACGGGATCAGGAAGTCGCCGGGCGGCGGCGGCGAGAACGGGGGCACTTGTTGCACTTCCGGCGTCTCGATCTCGTCGAACACCACGATCCCCTCCTGCGACAGGGGATACCAGGCCGGCAGCGTGCCGCACTTGAACGCGTTCTGATCGACCTTCGAATCGCGCCAGACCAGATCGTCCGTGCCGCCGGTGAACGCACCGCCGTTGACGTAGCGCGCGGCGAAATTGGTCGACAGCGGCTCGCGGTTGTCCGCCGCGGTCCAGTTCACGTAACGGCCGTAGAACGTGTATTGACCGGCGACCGACGTCTCGGGGTTGGTCGAGGACGCCTCGACGTGGACCAGCGTCTCGCCCTGGGCGGTGTTGTGCATGTCGAAGACGAAGAAGTAATCGCCCCAGAGCACGTTCTGGTTCGTCGCGTCGCCCGTACCGCCGGACGCGAAATAGCCGGCGTCGCCCGGGAAGCGGAGCGTGCAGTTGTTGACCGTGTCGACCGTGATGTAGCCGCGGGCGATGCGGTCGCCGAGGTCGCGGCCGGCGCAGCCGTTCAAGATCGCCGAGAACTGCCCCGTATGCGCCGCCCGCAGGTGGGTGACGAACGAGGGGGGCACGGCCGGCGGCGGCAGCTGGCCGGTGCAGCTCGCGAAGTTGATGTCCTGGGAGAACGCGCCCTGCGGGCTGATTGAATCGTCAGGATCCTGCCCGTCCGACGCGGTGCGCGGCACCGTGCCGTTGAAGATGTCGCGGACGCTGATCGTCTGGACGTCGTAGCCGGTGAGGTAGATGTTGAAGTCGAATGTCGGCACCGACAGATCTGACCAGAGCACCACATGGGCGAGCACCGCGGACGCCGACGCGTTGTTGATCGAAAACAGGGTGTTGGCGCCCCAGAGGTTGTCGAGGTCGACCTCGAAGTAAGGCAGGAGCAGCGTCGCCGCGGGCACGTCGTCGATCGTGCAGATCGTCGCGCGGGCGGCCGACGTGCCGGCGAGCAGAACCATGGCGAGCATGCTCGCCGCCAGACGGGTCTTGTTCATGGAGCCTCCTATCGATTGAACGAAAGCCGCCGAGCGAGCCCGCGCGGCGGCTTGATGATCAAGAAATACTGGGGCGAGTATAACTCGCGTCGCGAACCGATCATTCGATGACCGGACCGGTAGGCAAAAACACGACGTGGGTCGCATCGCAGGCGTCGTCGAGCCTCGCGGCCGGATAGCCGACGCTGAAGCGCCCCTCGGCGCGGGAGATCACGCTCACCCAGGCTTGCGCCGCACTCGAATCTTCCGGCGGGTTGTTGCCCGCGGGTCCCACCGTCGTGTTCAGGTTGAGATAGGTCCAACCGAAATCGGCGTTGACCGGCAGGACGAAATAAGGGCCGGTCGGGCTTTCCTCGTCCTTGATCCGGATGCGCCCCGTTTCGGCCGGGAACGGAATGATGTCGAACGGCGGCGGTTGCGGCGAGAACGACGAGATCGGGAACGAGGTCAGGTTCTCCTCCTCGTCGAACAGCAGGATCATCTCGGCCCCCAGCGGATACCACGACGGCAGCGTGCCGCACTTGAACGCGTTCTGGTCGACCTTCGAATCGCGCCAGACGAGCAGATCGGTGCCGCCGGAAAACGCACCGCCGTTTTGGTAGCGGACCGCGAAGTTGGTCGCCAGCGGCTCGCGGTTGTCCGCCGCGGTCCAGTTCACGTAACGGCCGTAGAAGGTGTACTGGCCGGGCGTCGAGGTTTCCGGATTCGTCGCCGACGCTTCGATGTGGACCAGGTTGTCTCCTTGGGCCGAATTCTCGCTCCCGGTCACCATGAAGTAATCGCCCCAGAGCACGTTTTGATCCGTCGCATCGCCGGTGCCGCCGGAGGCGAAGTAGCCGGCGTCGCCCGGGAAGCGCAGGGTGCAGTTGTTCACCACGTCGACCGTCACGTAGCCCCGGGCGATGGCGTCGCCGAACGCGAGCCCCGAGCAGCCGGAGAAGAACGCCGAGAACTTGCCCGTGTGCGCCGCGCGCAGGTGGGTGAGAAACGAGGGCGGAATCGGCGGCGGCGGCAGTTGGCCCGTGCAGCTCGCGAAGTCGACGTCTTGGGACAGAGGGCCGCGCGGGCTGATCGTATCGCCCGGGTCCTGGCCGGCCGACGCGGTGCGCGGCGCGGTACCGGAGAAGATGTCGCGCAGGCTGATCGTCTGGGCGTCGTAGCCGGTCAGGTAGACGTTGAAATCGAGCGTCGGCACTGACACGTCGGTCCATAGGACGACGTGCGCGAGCACCCCGAGCGCGGAGGCGTTGTTGATCGAAAACAGGGTGTCGATCCCCTGCGGGTCGCCGAGGTCGACCTCGAAATAGGGCAACAGCAGGGTCGCGGCCGGCGTCGCGTCGGTCGAGCAGATCACCGCTCCGGCACTCCGGCCGGAGAGCAAGAACGCCAAAATCAGAAAGGCCGTTCGGAAGTACGGAAGCCACGTCGCTCGTCGCATGGTGCTCCCCATTAAAAAAGGGCGGCCCGTAGTCGGGGCCGCCCTTTTTGTCGGAACCTGAAAGGCAACGGGGCTCGCCGCCCCGTTGCCCGTCTTGGCGCTACTGCTGGAAGTAACCGAAGACGTCGAGGATGACGTCGGTTGAACCGGTCGACTCGTTGAAGATCGAGATCCCCTGCGAGCCGTCGGCCGGCAGTGTCACGATCCCGTTGTTCGTGCGGGTTTGATTCGCGCCGAAGTTGATTGCGCTGGTGAGAGGCACGGCGGCGTCCGACGGGTAGACCCGGAGATCTCCGGCGGCGGTCGGCGAGACCACCGTCAGGTTGATCGCCAGCGCCTTGGCGGTCGCCGGAATGCCGCAACTGCCGGCGGCGACGAACGTGCGGGTCGCCGATGGAGCGATGGTCGGACCGCCGAGCGGACCCGCGGAGTTGCGGGTGTCGAGGATCCGGCACGGGTTGAGCGTGAAGTAGTCGGACTCGATCAGACCCGACGGCGAGCAGGGAGTCGGTTGGCCGGCGTTGTTGATGGTGACCGAGTCGATGAACCAGCCCAGTTCGTTCGTGTTGTCGTCATCGCCCTCGCGCCAGCGAATCCGGAGCTGCTGGCCGGCGAACGAGCCGAGGTTGATCGACACCTGGGTCAGCGCGCCGATCGTGCCGTCGCAATAGCCGCGTACGGCGCCGATCGGATTGCCGCCGTTGATCGTGCCGTTGAACAGGCCGGCGGTGAAGGCGGCGTCCGGAATCGTGTTCCAGGTCGCCCCGCCGTTGTTCGTGTATTCGACCGTTCCGCCGTCCCAACAGGTGCCCGTGCTGAACTCGAACTTGAACGTGTGGAAGAAGCTCAGGGTCGTGGTCGGCTGCGCCTGGAACGAGGGCGAGATCAGAACCCGTACGGAAGGGGATCCCGTACCGGCGGAGAACCAGGAGTGGGTGGGGGTCTGCGACTGGGCCGTGGAGAGCACCCAATCGACGGTGCCCAAGACCGCGGAGTGTGTCCAGCCGGGAAGATCGAAGCCTCCGGCCGCTTCGAAAGTGTCGGAGAGGTTCGAGACCGGAACCGGGCCGGTCGCCGTGCCGCTCCGGCGCACGACGTTGGTTTCCACGGCGCTGTTGCTGGTGTCTCGGGCGCGGACGACGTAGTAGTACGTCGTGCCCAAGGCGAGCGGGCTCGAATCCACGTAGGAGGTGCCGGTAACGGCGGAGGCCAGCAGGTTGGCGGCGCTGGGAGTGAAGAGGGGGTTGGTCGAGCGATAGACGTCGTAGTTGAGAGGTCCCGGGCAGACCGGCGAGCCGGCCGACCAGGAGACCGTAAGGCCGCAAGTGGCCGTGTTGTTGCTGGTGACGCTGGTCGCCCCGGCGAAGATCGGCTTCTCGAAGCAGGGTCCCGTGGCGGTCGCCTCGACGCAGGTCGTCTGCGCCGATTGGCACACGCCGGTCGATTCGGAGCCCGTGATCTTGTAGGCGTAGGTGATGCCGCCCGAGACCGTGGTGTCCAGATAGGACGTGCCGGTTGTCGTGCCGGCCGCCCCTGGCGTGATGAGGGAGAAGCCGTTGTTGGCGGCGCAGGTGCCCCGCGCGCGAAAGATCTTGAAGTGGGTGGCGGGCGGAGCGCCGTTGGTCCAGGTCACCTGGATCTGGTTGGGCCCCGCGGGGGTCGCGGTGCCGATCGTCGGCGAGCCGGGCGCGGTGCAGGGGACCGGCACGGCGCTCGCGCAGTTCGACGGCGGCGCGCCGCAAGCCTCGCTGCCGGCCGGGTGGGCGATGACTTGGTAGTTGTAGTTGAAGGTGTTCGCGACGTTGCCGTCGACCAGGAAGTTATTCTCGACGTCGTTGGCGATCTTGACGAAGCCGGCGTTGCAGTCGAGCTCGTTACGATAGACGTCGTAGACGACGTTGGGGCCCGACGAGCTCCAGGAGAGCAGCATCGTGTTTTGCGACGGGACGAGCGACAGCGTCGGCGGCGTGGGGATCGTGCAGGCCGCATACGTCTGGCTCGCCCCCAGGTCGGAGGCGCAGGCGATGTTGTGGCGGTTGAACGCGGCGAAGATCGCGCCGCCGTGCGGCGTGCCGTTGGCCAGGTTGCCGTCGTCGTCGTCCGCCACCCGGAAGGTGCGGAACAGGGTGCCGGCCGCGCAGCCGTCGGAGGTCCAGACCGCGGGCGCCGTGTTGCAGGTGAAGAAGCTGGTGGTGGTCGCCCGGGTCAAGTACCAGAGCCGGTCGGAGATCGACCAGGCGCCGCCGGTGCCGGGGCTCGGCAGATCGCGGTTCGCCAGGTCCCACAGCGACTGCGACGAGATGTACGACTCGCAATGCCCTTCACGCTTTTTCGTCAAGGTATTGTTGGCAATCGCGTTCTGGCCGCAGGGCCCGACGTAGAGCGGGTTGTTCACGCTGGGCTGCGGGCAGGTGGTCTGGGTGAAGTTCGCCGGCGTCGACGGGGTGTTCGCGGTGTGCTTCGCCCAGTCGATGTCGCGCACTCCCGTGCAGGCCGTGCAGGTATTGCCGTAGCCGCCGCAGTTGCCGCCCAAGAAGCCGGGTCCGATGCAGGAGAGGTGGGTGGCGAGCGAAGCGGTCCAGTCGCCGACCGTCTCGCCGCTGCCTTTGTCCGGCGGCGAGCCGGTGCCGTCGTTGCTGTCCAGTCCGTGGCCGTACTCATGCAGCGAGACGCCCGGCAGCTCGCCGGTGTTGTTGCAACCCCCGCCCGACTTGAAGAAGTTGAGCGTCGAGCCGTTCCAATACGCGTTGCAGGTCTGGTTCAGGTTGACGTTCGCGGTCAGCTGGGTGGAAAGCCAGGCGACTCCGGGGAGCCAGCCGCGGCCGACTTCCTTCACCCGGTTGACCCAATAGAACTGGGTGCGCGAGGAGCGGGTGTTGCCGAGGCCGCCGAAGCCCGGGGTCGAGCAGTCGCTCGCCGCGGAGGTGCCGAAATCGAAATTGCCCGAGCCGTCGGCGGCGAGCGAGATCGGGCCGCAGAGGTCGACCGGCCGGACGAACTGGCCGTTCATGCTCGAGGTCGCCGGCCCGGCGGGGGTATAGACGCCGCCCGAGGTGGTGAAGCCGCCGGTCGAGATGTCGGTGAACGGCATCGGTTTGCTGGTCTCGCCGAGCGAAGGCTGGACGAGCACGACGCCTTCCTTGGCCTGAGCGTAGTCGTTGACGTCGGCGAACTCGACGATTCTGCCGTCGGTCGCATCGACCCGCGCGCGCCAAGTGCCGATCGTCCCCTTGCGCCGGAACGAGAGCTGCCAGACCGGCAGCAGGCCGTAGCCGTCGCCGGGACGGAAGCGGTCGACCATGGCCGGGTCGATCTTGGCGCGGACCATCATCTGGAGAGTGCCCGCGTCGACCAGCGTATCGAGGTCGGTGAAGCCGCCGATGTAGCTCGCGACGGCCTGTGCGGCTTCCTCGCGCGAAAGGCGCGGGAAGGCAATGGCGGCATCCGGCGGCGGCACGCCTTCGCTGCCGAACTGGACCAGGTTGCCGTGGTTGATCCGGAACATGACCCGGGCGCCTTCGATCTTCCAGCCGCCGCGGTAGACGTCGTAATCGACGTACCAGAGGTAGTCGGACATCGGACCCGAACGCCCGGCCGAGAGCTTGAGCTCCTCGGCCTTGACGCCGAGCAGCGTATCGACCTGGGGAAGGAACGCCCGTGCGATCCGGTCCATCGCGGCCAGGTCGACCTTGCCGGAGGCGCCGAGGAAGGGCGCGACGTCGGCCTTGGCCAGGTTGTTGCCGGCGCCCGGAATCCAGGGCCAGCCGGAGCCCTCGGCAAATTCGAGGTAACCGCTGCGCCGGTCGACGTAGCCGGCCCAGCTGCCTCCGGCCTCGGCCTGAAAGCGGCCCCAGGCATCGGTGACGTTGGCGGCGATCCCGTCCGGGGCTTCGTCGAGCAGGGCGACGGCGGCCGGTGGGTTCAGGGCTTCTTGGATCGTTGCCAGGCGCCCGAGCGGGCCGGGATCGTGACTCTGCATCATCTGGGCCGGCGCGACGGTCGCGAGCAGCGCCAAGCAGGCGGCAAGCCCGACCGTATTCAAGATGTTTCTTTTCATCAACTTCCCCTATCGACGTGGATCGAACGGTTCGCGTGCGGTTCTAACGTGCGCTTCTACCAGGTCAAGGGGCGGCGAGTCAATCACAGCTCTCTCCGATGGGTCGTGATTTCGTTTGCCTCCTCGCTCCTTCGGGCGCCTTCGGCAGCAGCCGGTCGCTCTCGGGCAAACGAAACCACGACCACCCGATGAGCGGCGCGTGCTCGGCCCCTGATGGTTGTGCTAGTATTCGGTCCAAGCTCACGGATTTGTATTGCCCGGATGCCTGAGGAAACTTGGGGTCGTTCCGGGTCGATGCAGGTTCGTGGGGAAACGGAAACTTTGGAAAAAGGAGGGTAACGAATGAAGAGAGCAGCCGTCTTGTGCATGCTCCTCGGCCTCGCGGCGCTGTTGGTGCCGTCGGGAGCGCGAGGAGTCATCTGCACGATCGACGACGTGCCGGCCGCAACCCTGTTGCTGCCGTACTTCGAAGTCGATCTGAGCAACCCGAACGGGATCAACACCCTGTTTTCGATCAACAACGCGTCGGCGACCGCGGTGCTCGCCCACGTCGTTCTGTGGTCGGACCTGTCGGTCCCGACGTTCGACTTCAACGTCTACCTGACCGGGTATGACGTGCAGAGCATCAGCATCCGCGACATCTTCAACGGCACGGTGCCGCGCACCGCG
>DASYKS010000106.1:0-168346 GCA_035995205.1 Thermoanaerobaculia bacterium | reverse complement strand
CGGCCGGGCTCCTTTCGCCCCCTATTCTCACCCGCCTCACCACCCACCGACGCGCGCCTGCGGCGCGCGGATGATGCTGCTTCAGGTCACCTCGCCTTTTCTAACCGCCGGAATCGCGCCGTTTCAAACCGCCGCCGACAGAAGCATCCGGTTCGCGGTCTCGAACGGGTCATTGGAGAGTGCCGGCCGGGTCGGCGTAAACGTCGAACAAGCCGTGAGGCTGAGGAGCAATACAATCGGTGGGCCGCAAGAGATTTTCAGCCGTCGACGCATGGTTCGTTCCCTCGTGCTTGGAGTGAAGCCGGAGCGAGCGCAGATCTTCAGGTAAGACAATACACTCACCCCCACCACGATAGGATCTCCCCCTTCGATCACCCGGGGAGGAGCCTCGCCATGCCGATGGATGCCGCGATATTCGGGTCAGCTTCGCCACCCTGGAAAGAGCGCCCAAACACGGCTCAAGTTGCGCCCAATCACCCAAAGCCCAGCTGATTGTCCGGAACTTCGAAGAGGGGGTTGTCCGCGAGTTGCGTGTGCGCGCGGCGCGCCATGGTCGGGTCACTCGGAACATCGAGGACGTGGAGCGCACGGAAGTTGCCTGCCTCCCTTCAGGGCCTGAGCTGGCGCGAGAGGCCTCCGGGATACCGGACAGCTCTCTCGCGAGGCTCTGCACAGTGACCCTCGCACTGACTAATCTTGCCCGCAAGACGGGAAACCTCCTTTGTGGATGACGGACCCCGAATGCGGGCCGGAGAAGCCGAAGGGCGATCGGGAGAAGACGGACTTCTCGGCCCTCAGGTTAGACTTCAATCACGACTTCTTGCCGGTTGGAAATACAAACTGCACCCATACACCCACAAAAGACGCAACCGCTACGGTAACCGGTTGTAGATTCACTGTTGCATCAATTTGGCCAACGAAGAGACTAAAGACCAAGACTATGATGTAGACGACCTGGAGAAGGACCGAGAGGGCGATTGAAACTATGGCTCGATCTCTTCGTACCTGCTGGCCAAGAGTTGAGTCGGTAAAGAGACCTGCAAGCATGATTGAAAGCCACGGCAAATAGACCGAAAGTAGTTTGAGGTAATACTTTCCAACCTGATCACCCTTGGTTCTTTGCGACAGGTATTCCAGCAGGCCCTTGTCGATGTCCGGTATTTCCTTTTGGAGAAATGCCGACATCTCGCGTGGGGTTCGAACATCCAAAGGAACATCCATTATCGATTTTAGATATTTCAGTGCTTTCTCGGCTCGCTCCAAGTATCCAGGGTCGCGCGGAAATTGTCCGACCTTCTCACTAAAGCCCGCTACCGCGTCGCGCGTGATCGTGAATGCGTCGACATGGCGTAGCTGAGCAAATAGAACTACGCTTTCGAGCGAGATGAGACCCAAGAACCATGTTGTCAGAGTCCAGAGTTGAAGAGTTCCCCGGCGCATTACTTTTTACTCCCATTCTTGTCGTCGGGGTTGACCTTTTCAAGGTCGACGGCCTTGATGTCCCAAGGGTTGAGAATCGGCTCTAGCTCGAGCCAGGGGAACCCAAGGCCTTTCTTGCCGGGTCTCCCGTTTTGTCCCGCCCTTCCGACAGCGCCTGGCTCGGCTGCTGCACAAAAAAGACTGTCGCGACCCCCTGTACCTGCAGCCCCCCCCGCGCCGCCCATTCCTCCTTGACCGCCTAGGCCGGGTATTCCCGCACGGAGATCATAAAGTAGCTGAAAACCCTTGCGATCGCCTTCAATCTCGACGCTTAGCATGCCCGGGAGTCCGGCATTTCCACCGCTGCCTCCAGCTCCTCCGTTACCTCCGTCACCGCCTCGTCCGCCGGGGAAGCCTCCTTTTCGGCAGAAGAGAACACTGCTTTCAGAATCGATTCCTGGGCTCCCAGGGCGTCCGTCGTCACCTTTGGCTCCGTTTTGCCCGTTTTGCCCGTCTTCGCCTCGGTTAATAATCCGAAGAGTTCCTCGGGCCGCGCCCTCCACTTCGAAAGACACTCGCCCGGCATTGCGGCCGTTGGCACCGCGCTTGGCCGCGGTCCTCAATGCGGCGGGGGGCAAAGATGGACGCGGATCAAAAGACATGATTGTTGCGTCATCGCCGATAGTAAGATCGCCTTCAATTTTGACTTTTAAATCGTACCCGTTAAGTACGAGGCGGAAGCCTTTGGGTAGATCGAGGTTTTGGAATCGAACCTTACAATCTTTCAAGAGGCGGCCGGAATAGAGGCAGTGAGTTTCTTCTTCTGGCTTCTGCCCGATCGCCGACGAGGTCCAGGCTCCGATCAGGAGTGCCGCAAGAAAGGTCGGCATTCTTCCCCGTATCTTTAGTTCAGATCTGTCCATTTGGGCCAGGAGAGCTGCGCTTTTTCGGAACCAATCCGAGATCCAACTCGTCGTCATGACCTTCCTTTTCTCTCAGTCGAAGCCAACTCGGGATTGCCCAAGGTGGTAGACGGACGCGATCGGCAGGGTTCCGCATCCAATCAGGCGAATCGATGAGCCTTCTAGTTTGGGATAGGTGTTTTGGGGAGATCACAAAGAAGGCTTCCGGCCTCTCGCTTCGCGATAGGATCGCCCCCTCGAACACCCGGGGAGGAGCCTCACCATGCCGATGGATGCCGCGACGTACGAGAAGTTGGGAGCGTTTTACTTGGGGCGGCGGCGGGATGCGGCGGGGCAGCCGAGCGAGGAGCCGCTGCTCTATGACTCTCAGGATCTTCTGACCCACGCTCTGTGCGTCGGCATGACCGGGTCGGGCAAGACCGGGCTTTGCCTGTCGCTGCTGGAAGAGGCGGCGATCGATGGCGTTCCAGCTCTGGTGATCGACCCGAAGGGCGATCTGGCGAACCTGATGCTGACGTTCCCGAATCTGGCGCCGGCGGACTTCGCGCCCTGGGTCGATCCCGACCGGGCGGCGCGCGAGGGAATCACGGTCGACCAGCTCGCGGCGAAAGAGGCTGAGAGCTGGAAGAACGGACTCGCGAAGTGGGGCCAGAACGGCGAGCGGATCGCGCGGCTCAAGCAGGCGGCGGATTTTCGGATCTATACGCCGGGCAGCTCGGCCGGATGGCCGGTCTCCATGCTCTCGACGTTCGCCGCGCCTCCGGACGAGGTTCGTGAAGACGACGAGCTTCTGCGCGACCATATCGGCACGCTAGTGGGAAGCCTTCTGGGCCTCTTGGGAATCGACGCCGATCCGGTCAAGAGCCGGGAGCACATCCTGATCTCTACGATCCTGGACCAGACCTGGCGGAACGGGAAAGAGATCGACATCGCGGGGTTGGTCCCGCAGATCCAGCACCCCCCGTTCGAGATGATCGGCGCGCTCCCGGTCGAATCGTTCTACCCCGAAAAGGAGCGCTTCGAGCTGGCGATGGCGGTCAACAACCTGCTCGCCGCCCCGGGCTTCTCGGCTTGGCGGGAGGGCGATCCGCTCGATGTCGGCCGCCTGCTCTACACCGAGGCCGGCAAGCCGAGGGTCGCGATCCTGTCGATCGCGCATCTCGGCGACGCGGAGCGGATGTCGTTCGTTGCCCTCCTCCTGTCGCAGACCGTGGCGTGGATGCGCACCCGGCCGGGCACCTCTTCTCTGCGCGCGCTGATCTACATGGACGAGATCTTCGGGTTCTTTCCTCCCGTGGCGGCGCCGCCTTCGAAGAAGCCGCTGCTCACCCTCCTCAAACAGGCGCGAGCATTCGGGGTCGGCGTCGTGCTCGCCACCCAGAACCCGGTCGATCTCGATTACCGCGGTCTTGCGAACATCGGCACCTGGTTCCTGGGCCGGATGCAGACCGATCAGGACAAGCAGCGCATTCTCGACGGCCTGGCGGGAGCGGTCGGATCGGGCTTCGACCGCGCGCATTTCGACGCGCTGCTCTCGGGGCTGGAGAAGCGGAACTTCCTGCTCCACGACGTCCACCAGGGCGCTCCGGAGGTGTTCGAGACCCGGTGGGCGATGTCCTATCTCCGCGGTCCTCTCACCCGGCAAGAGATCAAGCGCCTGATGGACCCGATGAAGGCTGCGGCGGGCTCGGCTGGCGCTGGCTCGGTAGCCCCGATCACGCATCCGGGCGCCGGATCGGCCTCTGTGGCCTCGATGGCTCCCGTTCTGCCGGACGGCGTGCCGGTGGCCTTCCTGCCCGTGCGCGGGAAGCTCGAAGGAATCTCCTACCGGCCGGCGCTTTTCGGCTTGGCGAAGATCCATTATTCGAATGCCAAGAGCGGCGTCGAATCGACGGAAGAGGTAGGGTTGCTCACGCCGTTCGCGGCGCAGGCGCCTTGGGTCGATTGGGACGCGGGGAAAGACATCGCGGTCGGCGCCGACGAGCTGGAGCACGAAGCCGTCGCCGGAGCGAGCTTCGCGAGCCTGCCGGGCGATGCCGCGAAGGCGAAGAGCTATGCCGGGTGGGAGAAGGACTTGGCCGATTGCCTGTTCCGCACCCGGCAGGTGAGCCTTTGGCAGAGCGCGCTCGGCGAGACCTCGAAGCCGGGGGAGAGCGAGCGCGATTTCCGCATTCGGCTGGGCGACCTTGCGCGCGAGCGGCGGGACGCCGAGAAGGCGAAGCTGAACGAGAAGTACGGCGTGCAGGCGGCGCGGATTCAAGAGCAGATCCGGCGCGCCACCGAGAAGAAGGAGCGGGAGGCCGCGCAGTCGCACGGCCAATGGCTCCAGGCGGGGTTGTCGGTCGGCGGGACGCTTCTGGGCGCGCTGTTCGGCGGGCGCAAGATGTCGGTCTCCAAGATGACGACGGCGGCCAAGAGCGCGAGCCGGATCTACAAGGAGGGCAAAGACGTGGACGCGGCCGAAGAAAGCCTGGAGCAGCTGCAAGCAAGGCTGCACGACGTCTCCTCCCAGCTGGAGGCGGAGGTGGCCGCTCTCGCCCAGCGCTTCGATCCGGCGACCGAGGCGCTCACCGCGGTGCCGGTCAAGCCGAAGAAGAGCGACGTCGACGTCCGCCTGCTCACCCTCGTCTGGGTTCCCGAGCGGGGTGGGGCGGCGGCCTGGGAGTAGGGGGCTGAGGCGTGGCGTGGAAAGGACCCAAAGGACTCCAAGGACTGCAAGACGAAACTGACGGAGGCGGGCCGTCCTTGGTGTCGTTGCAGTCCTTTAAGTCTTTTTTTTGGGTGGGCGGGAGGGGCGGCCCCAACCGCCCCTCTTTGCCGCGGTGCGGAAACTTGACCGGCACAAGAGACGTACAGTCCCTTGAGGAGGTGTAAGCTTCTGCCATGGAAACCTTGCTCAGCGTCCTGATCGGTCTCGGACTCTCTGCCGCCTGCGGGTTTCGCGTCTTCGTCCCGATGCTGATTGCGAGCCTCGCGGCGCGGAGCGGCCATCTCCAAATCTGGTCGGGCCTCGACTGGATCGGCTCGACCCCGGCTTTGATCGCCTTCGCGGTAGCGACCGCGCTGGAGATCGCCGGCTACTACATCCCCTGGGTGGACCACCTGCTGGACGCGATCGCCACGCCGACCGCGGTGGTCGCCGGCGTGATCCTCACCGCGGGAGCCCTGACCCAAGGGATGGACCCGTTCCTACGCTGGACGCTCGCGCTGGTCGCCGGAGGCGGAACCGCCGCGGTGTTCCAGGGGTTGACCGCCACCGTGCGCGGCCTGTCCACGGTGACCACCGGGGGGCTCGGCAATCCGGTCGTCGCCACGGTCGAAGCGGGCGGCTCCGCATTGCTCTCGGTGGTTGCGATCATCTTGCCGTTCGTCGCCCTGTTGGCGATCATCCTGCTGCTCACGTTCGTGTCGCGGCGCCTGCTGTTTCGCCGCGCGACCGTTCGAGCCTGAAGGGCCGGAGCGCCACGGCGATGAGGCGAGCCCCGACCGAAGCCGCCGGAGGAACGCGCGCCGGGTCGGTTCTCGCCGCGGGCCGCCGTGCCGCATTCGGGCTGTTTGTCCTCGGGTGTCTTTCGCTTTCGGGCTGCGCGACCACGGGCAGTTTCGACCGCACCGACTTGGTCCGGAAGATCCGCGACCGCGGGCTCGATCCGGAACGGGTGGTGATCCCGTTCGAGGTCACGCCCGAGATGAAGGACTGGGCCTTGAAGGCGGCGCCCGAGGGGCTGCCGCTGGAGATCCGGCTCGACCGGTTGTTCAATGCCGTGCTGCTCGACTTGAAGCCGGCCTACGTCGGCGGGAGGACGACGACGGCGCCGGTGGTCTTCGCCGAGCGGCAGGCCAATTGCCTCGGTTTCACCAGCCTCCTGGTCGGTCTGGCGCGTTCGATCGGCATCCCGACCTTTTACCTCGCGATCGACGACATCGAGCGCTTCTCGCGCGACGGCGATCTGGTCGTGATCTCGAACCACGTGAGCGCGGCGTTCAACACCGGGGCGCAGACCCGCGTGCTCGATTTCTCGGTCGCGCCGGTCACCAGCTATCGCGACGCGCGGGCGCTCGACGACCTCTCCGCGGTCGGCCTCTACTATTCGAACCTGGGCGCCGAGAAGCTCCGCACCGGCGACCTCGATGCGGCGATCGAGCTCTTGCGGACTTCCGTCGCGCTCGCCCCGGACATCTCGGGAGCGCGGATCAACCTGGGCGTGACTCTCCGCCGCCGGGGCGATCAGGCCGGCGCCGAGGCAGAGTACCGGGCGGCGCTCGAAGCGGACCCGCAGGCCTCCTCGGCGTACCAGAACCTGGCCGCCCTGCTGCGCCAGCGCGGCGACGCGGGCGAGGCCGAGGAGCTGCTTCGGATCTCGGAGCACCAGGGGACGAAGAACCCCTACAGCTTCTTGAGTCTGGGCGATCTGGCGCTCGCGCGCGGCCGGCTCGATGAGGCGCGGCGTTTCTACCGCCGCGCGCTCGGCCTCTACCGGGAGAACGCCGAGCCGTACGCCGCGATGGGCCAATGGGCGTTCGCCAAGGGCAATCGCGACGAGGCGAAGAAGTGGCTGAAGAAGGCGCGCGCGATCGAGCCCGAAAACGATCGGGTCGAACGCCTGGAGCGGCGGCTCTCCATGCCGGCTCCTCCGACCGCGGCGCAATGACTTGGAGGCGTCTCCGGATGACGCGGGCCGCCCGAAAGAGGCCCGAGACGCCATGACCTCGCCGCGCTGGCAGCTCTGGGTGGACACCGGCGGCACGTTCACCGATTGCATCGCGGTCTCCCCCGCAGGCGAGATCCGCCGAGTCAAGGTGCTGTCGTCGAGCGCCCTGCGCGGCCGGTTCGCGGCGCGGCTCGGGGGCCGCGGGTTGCGCATCGAGGGGCTGCCGGAGCTGCCGGCCGGATTCTTTCGCGGCTTCGCCTTTCGTCCTCTGCTCCGCTCGGCGGCAGAGACCGAAGGGATCCTCGCGGTGGATTGGGACCCGAGCGAAAAAAGGCTCGATCTCGCCCTAGATCGAGCCTCCGCCGTTGCGGCTCTCGTCGGCTTGACCGAGGGGGCGGCCTGCGAGCTTTTGTGTCCGGAGGAAGCGCCGATCCTCGCGGCCCGGATCGCCACCGGCACTCCGCCGGACCGGCCGCTGCCGCAGCTCTCGATGCGGCTCGCCACCACCCGGGGCACGAACGCGCTGCTGGAACGCAAGGGCGCGCCGGTCGCCTTCTTCGTCACCGAGGGATTCGCCGATCTGCTCGCGATCGGCACCCAACAACGGCCCGATCTGTTCGCGCTCGCGATCGAAAAGCCGGAGCCGCTCTACGCCCAGGCGATCGAAGTGGCGGAGCGGCTGGCCGCCGACGGCACGGTGCTCCGGCCGCTCGACCGCGAGGCGGCTCTCTCGGACGCCTGCACCGCGCTCGCCGGGGGGGCGACCTCGGCGGCCGTGGCTCTTCTGCACGCCTATCGCGAGCCGCTTCATGAGCGGCAGTTCGCGGCGATCCTCCGCGAAGCGGGATTTGCGCGGGTCGCGGTTTCGAGCGATCTCGCGCCCGAGATCGGCTTCGTGCCGCGCGCGGCGACCGCGGTGGTCGAGGCGTACCTGGCGCCGATCCTCGGCGGCTACCTGGAACGGGTGGCCGGCGCCCTCGGGGATTCCGGAGAGGGTTCGCTACTCGTGATGACGAGCGCCGGAGGGCTCGCCCGGGCGGCGGGCTTTCGCGCCAAGGACGGCCTGCTCTCGGGTCCGGCGGGAGGCGTGCTCGGCGCCGCCGCGGCGGGGCGGCGGTCCGGGTTCTCGCGCGTGCTGTCGTTCGACATGGGGGGCACCTCGACCGACGTGGCGCGCTACGGCGGCGACTTCGAGCTGCGCTTCGAGCACCGGGTGGGCGACGCGCACCTGGTCGCCCCGGCGCTCGCGGTCGAGACCGTGGCGGCCGGGGGCGGCTCGATCTGCTCGCTCGTCGACCGGCAGCTCGCGGTGGGGCCGGGGAGCGCGGGCGCGTCCCCCGGGCCGGCCGCCTACGGCGCGGGCGGGCCGCTCACGATCACCGACGTCAATCTGCTGCTCGGAAGGCTCGACCCGGAGCGTTTCGGCATTCCGATCGATCCGGCCGCGGCGGAGCGGCGGATCGCCGAGATCGCGCGCCGGTTGGAGTCCGAGCCGGAGCCACTGCTCGAAGGATTCCTGGAGATCGCGAACGAACGGATGGCCGACGCGATCCGCCGGATCTCGATCGGCCGCGGTTACGATCCGGCCGAGTATGCCCTCGTCGCGTTCGGCGGCGCGGGGGCGCAGCACGCCTGCGCGGTGGCCGAGCTGCTCGGCATCTCGACCGTCCTGGTGCCGGAGGACGCGAGCCTGCTTTCTGCGCGCGGGTTGGGGATCGCGGCGATCGAGCGCATCGCGGTCGCCCAGGTGCTTCGGCCGCTCGACGAGATCGAGGGCGAGCTGGCCGACCGGCTCGACCGGCTGGCCGCCGAAGCGATGGCTGAGCTGACCGAGGACGTGGCGGAGGGAGTTCCGGAAGGGGGAGAGATCGCGGTTCGGCGACGGATCGTGCAGTTGCGTTTCGCGGGCCAAGAGACCGCGCTCGCGATCGAGCCGCAAGGGTCCGGACGCGATCTGGGCCCCGAGCTACGCGCGCGGTTCCTCGCCGCCTATCGCGAGATCTACGGCTATGCGCCCGAGGGGCGCAAACTCGAAGTCGAAGCGCTGCGGGTGGTCGCCTCGGCGGAACGAAGCGGCGATCTCCAGCCGGCCGCGAGGCCGTCGCGAACGGCCGAGGCACGGCCGGCCGGCGTGCGGCGCGCGCGTTTCGCCGGCGCCTGGCGCGAGGTCGAGGTCTTCGAGCGAAGCGCGCTCTTGCCCGGCGACCGGTTCGCCGGCCCCTGCCTGATCGTCGAGGCGCTCTCGGCGACCGTGGTCGAGCCGGGTTGGGCGGGCGGGAAAGATGGGGCCGAGGCGCTCGTCCTCGAAAGGGGTAGTGCCCTATGATTCGGCCGCCATGGAAGGTGTGACTCAACGTCTGGAGGCTGCGGAGGGCGCGAACGTCGCGAACACCGCACCCGGAACAGCGGCGCGGGAGCGAACGCGCGCGGTGACCGGCCTCGAGCGGCTGGCGCTCGGCGCTCTCTCCGGCTGCGCGATCGCCGCGGGTTTCGCGCTTTTCGCCTTCCCCGCGGCGCGGGCGAAAGAGCCGCCCGAAGCGTTCCGCGCGGCGGGCACGGCGCTGCCGTTCCTCGCCATGATTTTCATCCTCGCCGCTTCCCGCCTCCGTGGCATGTTGCTCAATGCGGCGCGGCGCCAGGCAAAGTTCTCCTCCTCTTCGCTGCCCGACTTGATCGCGGCCTACCGGCGCGCGATTTGGGTCGATTTCATCCTGCTCGAAATGGTCGCGTGGCTCGGCGTCGCCATGGTTCCGCTCACCGGCTCGGTCCGTTACGCCCTGGTTCTGATCGTGGTGGCGATCCTCGGAATGGCCGTGCGCTGGCCGAGGCTTCCCGAGCTGGACCGCCTGGCGCGCTGACCCGATCGTTTCTTCCCCATCCGCAATACGGAGGATTCATGTCCCGCCAACTTGCTCTCGCCTTCGCAGCTCTCGCTTTCTGTCTCGGTTCGGCGGCCCGTGCCGACGAGGGGATGTGGACCTTCGACAACGTGCCGCGCGCGGCGATCGAAGCCAAGTACGGCGTCGCGATCACCGACCCCTTGCTCGATCACCTGCGCCTCTCTTCGGTCCGGCTCGAAGGGGGATGCTCGGGCTCGTTCGTCTCGGGCGACGGTCTGGTGCTGACCAACCATCACTGCGTCGATTCCTGCCTTCAGGAGCTGTCGTCGGCGGGCAAGGATCTCATCGCGGACGGTTTCTACGCCAAGACCGAGGCGGACGAGCGGCGCTGCGAGGCGTTCGAGGCGTCGAGCCTGATCAAGTTGGAGAACGTGACGGGCAAGATCGCCGCGGCGATTCGCGGCCTCGACAGCGCGGCGGCCTACCCCGTCCGCGAGGCCGAAAAGACCCGGCTCGAAGCGGAGTGCGAGAAGGCGTCGGGGAGCAAAGAGATCCGCTGCGAGATCGTCGACCTCTACAATGGCGGCCAGAACTGGCTCTACACCTACCGCCGTTATCAGGACGTCCGGCTGGTGTTCGCGCCGGAGATCGCGATCGCGAATTTCGGCGGCGACCCGGACAACTTCAACTTTCCGCGCTACGACCTCGACATGTCGATCGTCCGGGTCTACGAGGACGGCAAGCCGCTCCGGCCGGAGCATCACCTGACCTGGAATCCCGCGGGCGCCAAGGCCGGAGAGCCGGTGTTCGTGACGGGGCATCCCGGTTCGACCAACCGGCAGCTCACGGTCGACCAGCTGCAGAGCCGGCGCACGGCGCTCCTCCCGTTTCGCCTCTATGTAGCGTCCGAGCTGCGCGGCCGGTTGATCCAGTTCGGCAAGCTCGGGGCCGAGCCGTATCGAGTGATGCTCGACGATCTGCTGCGGATCGAGAACAGCCTGAAGGTCTGGCGCGGCCAGCTCGCGGCGCTCGACGACGCGGATTTCGTCCGGCGGAAAGCCGAGCAAGAAGCGGCGTTTCGCAAGCTGGTTTCGGCCTCGGCCGACCCGCAAGTGAAGGCCGCCGCCGGGGCCTGGGACGAGATTTCCGGCGCGCACCAGATCTATCGCGCGATCTACCCGCGCTACATCCTGGTCGAAGGGCGTCAAGGACTGCTCGGCGATCTGTTCGAGCACGCCCGGACGCTGGTGCGCGCCGCGGACCAGCGGACTTTGCCGAACACCGAACGGCTTCGCGAGTACAACGACACCCAGCTCCCCTCGCTGGAGTTGGGCATCGGCTCGAAGGCGCCGATCGCGCTCGATCTGGAGGAGCTCAAGCTCGGCTTCAGTTTGGAAAAGCTGCGCGAGTGGCTGGGGCCGGACGATCTGTTGGTGAAGAAGGTGCTCGGCGACCAGTCGCCGGGCGATCTCGCCCACGCCGTGGTCAGCGGGACCAAGCTCGTCGATCCGGAATACCGCAAGCAACTGTGGGCGGGCGGCAAAGCCGCCATCGAAGCCTCGAACGATCCGATGATCCGCTTGGCACGGCTGGTCGAGCCGGACGCGCGGGCGGTGCTCGATCGCTACAAAAAGGAAGTCGAAGCGGTCGAGACGAGCGCCACGGAGCGGATCTCCCGCGCCCGTTTTCTCATCGAAGGGGCGAGCGTTTATCCGGATGCGACGTTTACCCTGCGCATGACCTACGGCGCGGTCGAGGGGTGGGACGAAGCGGGCAAGAAGGTCGGACCCTTTGCCACGTTCGGCGCCCTCTACCCCAGAGTGACCGGCAAGGACCCGTTCGCGTTGCCGGCGAGCTGGCTCGCGGCGAAATCGAAGCTTCAGCCCGGCACGACGATCAACTTCGTCGCGACGACCGACATCACGGGCGGCAACTCGGGCAGCCCGATGGTCGACAAGAACGGCCAGCTCGTGGGCCTCTGCTTCGACGGCAACATCCATTCGATCGGCGGCAGCTTCTGGTTCGATCCGACGAAGAACCGGACCGTCGCGGTCGATTCCGGCGGCATGCTCGAAGCGCTGCGCACGGTGTACGGCGCGGATCGCCTGGTAGCGGAGCTGACAGGCCGGTAGGGGCGCAGCATGCTGCGCCCTCAAACCCAACCCCGGCCGGAGGCGGTCGAGCTGGAGCTGTTCACCCAGAGGTTCGCGGCGGTCGCGCGCGACATGGGCGAACAGATCCGGCGCACGGCGGTCTCGACCAACGTGAAGGAGCGTCTGGACTTCTCCTGCGCGCTGCTCGATCCGGCCGGCGTCCTGGTCGCAAACGCGCCGCACATCCCGGTCCACTTGGGAGCCCTCGGGCTGTGCGTCCGCCGCCTGCTCCAGGCGATTCCGATCGGACCGGGCGACGCGGTGGTCACCAACCACCCCGCCTTCGGCGGCTCGCATCTGCCCGACGTGACGCTGGTCTCCGCGGTGTTCGACGACGAGGAGCAGGTTCTCGGCTACGTCGCGAATCGAGCCCATCACGCCGAGATCGGCGGCACCCGCCCGGGCTCGATGCCGCCCGACGCCACCCGCCTGATCGAAGAGGGAGTGGTGATCCCCCCGACCTACCTGGTGCAAGGGGGAGTGCCGCGCTGGGGCGAGATCGAGCGTCTGCTGCTTTCGGGGCCGTACCCCACGCGGGCAGTGCGCGAAAACCTGGCCGATCTCGAAGCCGCGCTCGCGGCGAACCGCTGCGGCGAACAGGCGCTCCGCGCGCTTGGGTGCCGCCACGGCCGCGAGGCGCTCCATCGCTATATGGCGGCGCTCGCCGACCGGGCCGAAGCGCGCATGCGCGAAGCACTGGCCCGGCTCGCTCCCGGGACCTACTCCGCGGTCGAACGGCTCGACGACGGCTCGCCGATCGCGGTCACGATCGAAGTGGCGGGAGGAGAAGCGGCCGGGCGGGCGACGATCGATTTTGCCGGTACCGCGGACGTTCATCCCGGCAACCTGAACGCGCCGCCCGCCGTGGTGCGGAGCGCGATCCTCTACGTTCTGCGCCTGCTGGTGGCCGAGCCGATGCCGTTGAACGAAGGGCTGCTGCGGCCGATCGAGATCCGCGTTCCGCCCGGCTGCCTGCTCGATCCGCCCGCCGACCCGGCCGATCCGGAAAACGCCCCCGCGGTGGTCGGCGGCAACGTCGAGACCAGCCAGCGGCTGGTCGACGCGCTGCTCCACGCGCTCGGTCTCGTGGCGGGAGGGCAGGGGACGATGAACAACACCCTGTTCGGCAACCCGAGCTTCGGCTACTACGAGACGGTCTGCGGCGGCGCCGGGGCCTGTTCAGGGCATCACGGCGCGAGCGCGGTCCATACCCACATGACCAACACGCGGATTACCGACCCGGAGATTCTCGAACATCGCTATCCGGTGCGCCTGCACCGTTTCGCGATCCGCCGCGGCTCGGGCGGCGCCGGGCGGTTTCGGGGCGGCGACGGTGCGATTCGCGAAATCGAATTCCTGGCGCCCGTGTCGCTCTCCCTGCTCACCCAACACCGGGTCGAGGCGCCGTACGGTCTGTTCGGCGGAGAGCCGGGCGAGCGCGGCCGGCAGACGCTGATTCGAACCAACGGCGAGCGCGAGCAACTGCCGCCGTCGGCCGCGCGCGAGGTCGGCCCAGGCGACCGGCTGCTGCTCGAAACTCCGGGCGGCGGCGGCTTCGGATCTTTGGCGGAAGGGAAGGAAGCCGGATGATCGATCACGCCCTCGCACGCCGGATCGAGATGGCCGAGGCGGTCGCCGGCCGGGCGTTCGCGGAAGCGGCTCGGACCGCAAGCCCGGCCGGTGGCGCCGCCGCCGAACCGCACTGCGGCGGCTGGGCGCTCTATTCGGGAGCGGGCTCGCCGGTTAACCAGGCGCTCGGGATTGGTCTCGACGGGCCGGTCGAGGCGGGAGGGTTCGAAGCGCTGGAGAAATTCTTTTTCGACCGCGGAGAGCCCGCGATCTACGAGATCTGCCCGTTCTCCGACGCCTCTTTGCTCCCCCTGCTCGCCGAGCGCAACTATCGAATGACCGAGCTGTCCCAGGTGCTCTTCCGGTCGATCGAAGACTTCGCGCCGAGCCCCGCTCCGGCCGGAATCGAAGTCGCGCGAGCGGCGCCGGAAGAGGCGCTCCATTGGTCGGAGATCGTGGCGAGCGGTTTCTTCGAAGGAGGAGACGCACCGGCCGACGTGATCCGGATCATGGCGGCGATGGCGGTCGCCGAATCCACCTCGTCCTGGCTCGCCCGCTGCGACGGAATCTCGGCCGGAGGGGGCGGAGTACAGTTGGCCGGCAACGTGGTGCTCTTCGCTGGCCAGAGCACGCTCCCGGCGTTCCGCGGCCGCGGAGTCCAAGCCGCGTTGATCCAGAGCGGCCTCGAATACGCGCAAACCTGCGGCGCCGACTTGGCGGCCGCGATGACACTGCCGGGCAGCGGCTCGCAACGCAACTTCGAGCGCGCCGGATTCCGCGTCGCCTACACACGGGTCAAGGTGCAGCGGGATGTCTCGACCTGACCGCCCGTTGCCGTAGCGCCTCGTACGACGAAATCGCGACCGAATTGGATAGGTTCAGCGAGCGCAGCTCCGGATCGGCCATCGGAATCTTCACCAGGCGCTCGCGGTAGCGGTTGCGGATCTCGGCCGAGAGTCCGACGCTCTCGCGCCCGAACACGAGCAGGGTGCGATCGGGAAAATCGATCTCCCAGAGCTTCCGCTCCGCCTCCGCGGAAAAGAAGAACGCCGCGCCCAAGCCCGAAAGCTCGGCCTCGAACTCCGGCCAGCTCTCCCACACCCGCGGATTCACCCGCGGCCAGTAGTCGAGCCCCGCCCGCCGCACCTGTTTATCGTCGAGCGAGAACCCGAGCGGCCGAATCAGATGCAACCGCGCCCCGGTCGCCAGGCACGTCCGCCCGACCGCGCCGGTGTTCCAGTGAATCTCCGGATGGACGAGCGCGACGTGAAGGGCGGGGGAAAGGGCCTCCGGGGTCATAGGGCTTCCGGCGGGGAAAGTAGCATGCCGTTCCCGAGGTCGAAAGCTTAAGAACGCTACAATCCACCCCGATGCGCATCGGCCTGCTCTCCGATACCCACGGCCTGCTCCGTCCCCGTGTGCTTTAGCTGCTCGCGGGGTGCGACCGGATTTTCCATGCGGGGGACGTGGGTTCGCCGGAGATCTTGGCGCGGCTCGCCACGCTTACCCCTGGGGTTCCGGTCGCGGCGGTTCGGGGCAATACGGATGGCGGCGAGCTTGCAGGGTTGCCCGACACGGCCACCGTCGAGATCGAGGGTGTCTCGCTCGGCTTGGTCCATCGGCGCGAGGACATCCCTCCCCGGTGGCAGCGATCGATGCGCGTGATCGCGTTCGGTCATTCCCATCGGCCAGAGCTGGAGTGGCGGAGCGAGGCGCTGTGGATCAATCCCGGCGCCTGCGGCGCGCGCCGCTTTCGCCTGCCGCTCACGCTCGCCGTCCTGACCCTGGACGAGGGTCGCATCGTGCCGGAAATTCTTGCCGTCGAATAGACGTCTGACATCCCTTAGGAGGTTCGCGTGCTCCACTCCTCGTCGCTCCTTCGCCTTCGCTCGCATCTCGCGCCGGTCGGCGCGCCCGTGGTCTTGCTGGTTCTCGTCCTGCTCGCATTGCTCGCGACCGGTCCCGCTGGGGCCGTGGGCTACGGGCTATTCCAGCACGGTGGCCGGACGACCGGTCAGGCGGGCGCTTTCGTCGCCCGCGCCTCCGATCCTTCGGCGCTCACGTTCAATCCCGCCGCGATCGCGCGGCTCGACGGCTTTCAGTTCCAGGGCGGGCTCGATTTCGACAACGACACCGACACCTTTAGCAACCGTTCCGGCTCGTTCGATGCCGGGCACGTGATCCAGTTTCCGCCCGCCGCCTACGCGACCTGGCGCCGCTCGAAAGACTCCCGCTGGGCCGTGGGGCTCGGGCTCGACGCGCCGTTTTGGACCACGCTCGACTGGAAGCCGGCGCTCTTCCCCAATCGGTTCGACCAGAAGAAATTCGAGCTGACCGTTTTCGAGCTCCATCCGGTGGTCGCGTTTCGTCTCAGCGACGGGTGGAGCGTCGGCGGGGGCGTCCGCTACCTCAAGGGCTCGCTCGAACAGGACGACAACCGGCTCTTCGCGATCACGCCGCTGCCGCTGATCGCCCTCACCCGGTTCGCGGAACAGGAACGCCGGGGCAAGTCCGACGTCGACGGCATCGGCTGGGATCTCGCTCTGCACTACGCGTCCGAGCGCTGGGGCTGGGGCGGCGTCGTGCGCAGCGCGGTCGATCTGGACGGCTCGGGAGACGCCAGGTATCGCATTCGCGACATCCAATTGCCCGCAGCCGATCAGGCGCGCTTCCGATCGAGCGGCTCGGTGTCGCAAAGCTTCGAGCTGCCCGCCGAGCTTGCCACCGGCATCTGGTTCGCGCCCTATCCGGAGCTGCGGATCGAGGTCGACGCCGAGTGGCAGAAGTGGTCGGACGTGAGCGCGTCGACCGTTCGATTCGGCCCCGGCGGCCTCTTGCCGGAGACCGAGGAGAGCCACCGTTTCGGTGATTGGGACGACTCACTGTCGCTCCGGCTCGGGGTCGAAGGCGACTTGAACGATCAGGTGAGCCTGTTCGGTGGCATCGCCCGCGAAGAGTCGCCGGTTTCCGGCGACGCCGTGTCCCCCGGCTTTCCGCGCGGCGACGCGATGGTCTACGCGGTCGGGGCGACCTACAACTTCCCGCAGATTTCGTTCGACCTCGGCTACTCGCTCCACGAGCACGACCGGAACCGCCCGAACGGCGAAGAGACCTCGGAGTCGAGCCCGGGCAGCTACACCGCCCGCGCGACCGTCTGGTCGGCTTCCGCCCGGTGGCGGTTCTAAAAGCTGAAGGAAAACCGATAGGAGCTCAGCCCCAGGGCCGGGAGATCACGCAGGCGTTGATGCCGCCGATGCCCATCGAGAGCTTGCCCACCGGGCCTTTCGGGGCCGGGCAGGGTTGGTCGAACACGTAGAGCGGGTGGAGGCGGCCGATCTCCTCGTTCAGCTCAAGCCGAGTGAGCGGGGTGGGGAAGAGACTCCCGCGGTCGTAGCCTAGGTATTGCGCGGTCAGCTCCCAGCCGCCGCCCGCCGACATGCCGTGGCCGAAAGTGCCCTTGCGCGCAGTGACCAGCACTTGGTTGGACACCATTCCGCGCAGCGTTTCGATCTCTTTCCAGTCGCCCGGCGTGGCCGTGGCGTGCAGATCCCAGGAGCCGATGGTCGCCGGGTCGACCCCCGAGGCGGCGAGCGCCTCGCGGATCGCGGTGGTCGGCCCTTCGATCGACGGGGTGATGATGTGGTCGGCGTCCGACGAGACGCCGACCCCGATCGGCTCCATGCCGAGCGGCTTGAACCCTCGCGCGGTCATGTGCTCGTAGTCGCCGAGAATCCAGATCGCGGCACCCCCCGCGACGTGCGTGCCGCGCAGGGTGGTGAGCGGTTTCGACACCGCGGCGTCGGCCGAGATGACCCGCCCGGCGTAGAACGCGGCGACCGTGATCGGCAGCGGCGGCGGGTCGGTCGCGCCGAGCACGACCGCGTCGGCCTCGCCGCTCTGGATCGCGTCCATCGCGAGCTTGAGCGTGACGCCGAACGTCGAGCAGGCGGCGACCGGCGCGAACGCCAGGCCGGTGATCTTGCCCAGGATCGAGATCTGCGAGGAAGGCGTGTTCTGGATATTCCACAGCAGATTCGCGGAAACCGAGCGCCAGGGCGGCTCCGGGCACTGCCATTTCTCGTGGAGCTTGGCGTGCCCGCGCTGCTTTTCCTTCATCACCGACATTTTCGCCTTCTCGACGTCGCCGTGGATGCCGTGCCCTTCGATCTCCGCGAGCTCTGCGAGGTAGAGCGGCAGCTCGGGCGAGCGCTCCGCCCACCAGTGCCACCAGGCGCCTTGCGCCTCGTCGCGGTCGTCGATTCCGACCGTGTCCGGATGAGGAGGGCGCGCGGGGCCGGCTTCGGCGTCCCCACCGGTTCCTGCCTGCGCCGCCGCGAAGTCAGGGTGGCGCTCGGCCCAGAAGCGATCCCAGCGCCGCTGGCCGCGGCGCAGTGAGAGGGTCGCTTCCGTGATCGTCGCGAGATTGCCGAGCCCGGTGCCGACGTAGACCCGGGTTCGGGTGCCGAGCCGCGACAGCTCCTGTTCGATCCCCGGGTTCTGGCCGAGCGCCTGGATGAAGCCGCCGATGGCAAATTGCGTCGGCAGGTCCATCTTCGCCTCCAGCGTGTGGAACCGGCTGGGCGGGAAGCGCTCCACGATCCACGGCCGGTACTCCTCGAACGAGAATTCCGGCGTGCCGACGAGAAACGTGTCCGGGCCGAAGCCGTGGAACGGCGTAAGCCAGCTCTCCGCGGATTCCAGATTGGCCGCGAACGCGGCGACGTTTGGCGATCGGGGGGCGACGATCCCCCAACCGAAGATTCCGACTCGACGCAAACGTTGTCCTCCCAGGCAAAATCGGAGATCCCTCGGGATGGGTGCTCTCCACCGGATCGCGTGATTGTCGCCTAGAGGGGCGCGGAGGGCAAACCGGGCTCCCACCGGGCTCCACAGGGCAGTGTTTTCGTTAGCCTCGAACACCTTCGGCACGGCCGGCCGGCTCCAGGACGGGCGCCGCCCGGCTATGATGGACGCCATGCCGAGCTTCCGCCTGCGCGTTCGTGGCCGCTTCGAAGCCGCCCACCATTTGACCTCGTACCGCGGTTCGGTCGAAGCCGTCCACGGCCATTCGTGGCGGGTCGAGGCATACCTCGAAACCGACCGCCTGGACGGCGACGGCATGGCCTGGGATTTCGTCGAGGTGAAGACGGCGCTCTCCGCGCTCTGCGCCGAGCTCGATCATCGGGATCTCAACACGGTGGCGCCGTTCGATCGGCTCAGCCCGACCACCGAGCACCTCGCGGCCTGGTTCTTCGGCCGGCTCGCCGAGGCCCTTCCTGGCGCGCCGCTCGCCGAGGTCGAGGTCTGGGAAGGCCCCGACTGCTCGGCGACCTATCGGCCTTGAATCTCGCATGAACCTCCTCCTGATCCGCCACGCGATCGCCGCCGACCGTTTTGACGGAACGAGCGACGAGCTGCGTCCGCTGACCGAAGAGGGGAAGAAGAAGATGCAGCGCGCCGCCCGGGGTCTGCGCGCGGCCGTACCTTCGATCGAGCTGCTCGCAACCAGCCCGCTCGTCCGCGCGGTTGCGACCGGGGCGATCGTGGAGGCGGCCTACGCCGATCTTCGGATTCGCCCCGCCGTGCGGGAGATCGAGGAGCTTCGTCCCGGTACGGAGTCGGACGAGCTGCTCGCCTGGCTCGACAAGCAGAGCGCCGATCCGATCGCGCTCGTCGGCCACGAGCCGGATCTCTCGGAGTTGTTGGCCCGGTTGGTGGGCGCGGAGAGACCGTTCCACCGCTTCCGCAAAGGCGGGGCGGCGTGCATCGCGTTTCCGGGCCGGGTCGAGGCGGGCGCGGGCACGCTCTCCTGGGCGCTGCCCCCCGGGTTGCTGCGCGACCTCGGGTCGGGCAAGAAGGCGGGGACGCGATGAGCGACGACACGGATTCATCCCCGCCGTCCGAGCCGACCGAACCCCCCGCGATTGTCTGGGCCGAACGCGACCCCGACGAAGGGGCGCGCCGCCTCGCGCTCGGCTTTCTCGATCAGGCGACGGCGGCACAGGCTCGCCTGGCCGACCGCGAAGACACCGAGGCGCTGCACGATTTTCGTGTCGGCCTGCGCCGGTTGCGTAGCACGCTCCGCACCTATCAGGATCTTCTCGCCAAGAGCGTCGGCAAAAAGCTCGCGAAGCGGCTCAAGGCGCTTGCGGACTCGACTGGCGAGGGTCGCGACGCCGAAGTGGCGCTCGCCTGGCTCGATGCGGTCGCGCAGTCCGAGGAGCCACCCGCGCCCTCCGCCCGGCCGGGCCACCGATGGCTCCGTTCCCGGCTCGCTGCCGTACGGGATCGCGCCTATGCCGAGATCGCCGAACGGATCGAGGAGGATTTCGAACCAATTGCCGAGCGATTGCGCGAACGGCTGTCGGTCTATCGCGCGGAGGTGCGGCTCGACGCGACGACCGTGCCGCGCCGTCTCGGCGAGGTGGCCGCCGCCGAACTGAGTGACCTCGCGGCTCGGATTGAAAAAGAGCTGGCCACGATCGACTCGGCGGCGGACGAGGAGAATGCCCATCGCGCGCGGATCACCGCGAAGCGGATTCGCTACCTCTTGGAGCCGTTTGCCGAGGAAAGCTCCGCCGCGCGCGCCACGGTCAAGAGGCTGAAGCAGCTCCAGGAGGTCTTGGGCGAGCTGCACGACGCCCACGTTCTGGAGCGGACCCTCGCGGAGGCCGCGTCGGAGGCCGGAGCGGAGCGTGCCCACCGGCTGTTCGATCTCGCGCTCGATTCCGCTTCGCCCGGGGACCTCACCGCGGCTCGTCGCCGCCCGCTCGAAAGCGGGCTCGTCGATCTCGGCCGGAGGAACCGTGCGCGCCGCGACCAACTGTTCGCCGAGCTCTCGGCCTGGCGCGGGAAGACCGGTCCCCCCCGAGGGCAAGTCAGGGGAGAGACCGGGCTCGCGCGAGATCTGGCACGCGCGGCCGAGGAGCTGGCGCGTTCGTAGGGGCGGAGCTTGTCTCCGCCCGCGGTTGCCGCGATTCTCGGGCGGAGGCAAGCCCCGCCCCTACAAACGCGAGCGAGAGTTACCTTTCAGTCCGGGTAGACGAACGTCACCGTCTGGTCCATCTCGGGCGCCAGGCTCCGGTGGACCGGGCAGTGGTTCGCGGCCCGTTCGAGCTTCGCCCGCTGGTCGGCGGAGAGCCCTGCGGGCATGTGGATCTCGACCGGGATCGCGCCGATCCGGCGCGGGTCGCCCGACATGTGCTTCTCGATCCGGAAGGTGAACTGTTCCGCCGCGATCCCGTCCCGTTCGGCGACGATCGCCATGGTCGTCACCATGCATGAGCCGAGGGCGGCGGCGACCAAGTCGGTGGGCGAAAACGAGCTGCCGTCCCCCTTGTTGTCGACCGGCGCGGCGGTGCGGAGGGTCGCGCCCGAAGGGCCGTGGACCATCTCCGTTTTCAAGTTGCCGAGGTATTTGCCCGTGATCTCGACGGCCATTCGAATCTCCTCAGAATATTTCGTTCGTGAGTCTCAGTCGAGCTCGGTGAAAAACGACAGATAATCGTCGATCACCCGATCGATCGAGGTTTTCTCGCGCACCGCGCGCATGGTTTCGAGGCCGGCCTGCCATTCGGGGCCGCCGAACGTGGCGCGTGCTTTTTCGATCCCCGCGAGCACGTCCGGCCTCTCCGAGGATGCCACATAGTACGGATAGTCCGGGCCGAGCAGCTCGACTGCGCTCTCGTCGCGCGTGGTGATCAGGTTGGCCGCGCACGCCGCCGCGGTCGATACTTTGCAGTTCGGTTTGTACAGGAATTCGCGCCCCGACTCGCGCACCGAGAGATGGCAGTTGTAGTCGAGCGCGCGGCGGAAATAATCATCGTCGAAACAATCGACCCCCGGCACCTGACCCCAGAGCTGGAACGAACGGGCGAGCCCGACGTAGGCGATCCGTAGCGCGGTCCCGTCCAACCGGTTGATCTCGTAGCGCGGATCCCACTGGTGGTGAATGATCCGATTCGCCTGCCCCGGGCGGCCGAAATCCTCGATCTGCCGCCGGTTCTTCCAGATCATTCCGTCGAATAGAAACCGGTTCTTGATCCGCCGTTTGAACACCACCGTGTCCTGAACGTCGAGCACGGTCCGGTTGCCATTCCGCTTCGCCCGCGCGAGATGCCACCAGCGCGACGTCTTGATGAACACCAGGATGGCATCGCGCACCGCGCGCACGTCTTGCGGGTAGACCGACCACGCCTCGTGCCCCCGAGCCCGCAACGCCTCGGCGATCTGATCGCCGGCCATCACGGTCGACCCCTTGTCGTAATACTTGACGAAGAAAACTTTGCGCATGGGGGAGAGCGACATCAATCCCTACGACTCGGCGCTCCAGCCTCCGTCGAACGTGCGGACCAAGTTGAAGGTCGAAATCACGCCGTCCAGAAAGCGTGCGATCGAGCGCTCGACGGGCTCGGTCCTGGCCAGCGCCTCGGAAACGACGCCGCCCCGAGCGCGTTCGCGCAGTTGAAACGCCGCCCGCACGTTCGGTCCCATCAGGGTGGCCGAAGCAGTACCCATCTCGCCCGCAACCAAAGAATCGAGGGTCTCGGCTGAAAAGGCGCCTTCACCAGGACCGTGAGGCCCGTAGTCCGGCGCGTATCCGATCAGCAGCCCATGAAGGCAGCAGAGGCCGTCAATGTAGGCGCTCCGCACTTTTGCGTCCCTTTGTAGCTGCGCCAGGTCGCGATCGTTGGGTTCGAGGAAGCGAACGGGGGCCGGCAGATAGAAGCCTTGATCGATCATGATCAACACCTCCCGAGCAGCAATTCTAGTGCGCCGTCGGATGAGAGGGACGCGTCACGCCCCAAAGAGTTGAAGTGCGGATCGGCAGCAAAGTCGAAAAACAAGATCGTAAACTCCGACTCGGCGAGATCCTCCACCAACACTTCGTTCGAACCGGCGAGAGCCGATCCGGCAAAGGTCCGTCGCTCCGCAGGAATCGTATCGAGATCGAAGCTATAGACCAACGGGTAGAAAAAGAGGATGTCCACCTTCTCGCAGATCCTCCTGAGTTTTCGGCAGTGCTCCGGGGTGAGCGCCCCGGAGGTTTTCTTGGCAGCTACCCCGCGCAGCAGGTTGAGCCGGATCTGCGACACGAACTTGTCGAAGTTGTCGCCATCCTTCCAGGGTTGATAGAGATCCCCGTAGGCCAGGTATGGGTTCGAAGATTTGGGATTCCCCTCCCGGTAGGGAAAGAACGGCCGCGCCGCCCATACCCAGTGGGTGCCGCTATAGAAATAGTGGCCCAAGCACCAGGAGAGAAACGACTGGGTCGAATAGTAGGTGGACACGGAGCTTTTTACGGTATCACCCTACGCTCCGAACATCGCGGGTGATAACTCGATGTCCACGATGCTGCAACCGGGACGAATGGGGATCCCGCGGCGGCGGGCCTCCTCGAGAACCTTGGCGTCGTAGGCTCCTGGGTTGAGCCAGACCTCGCCGGCTTTCGCGGCTTCGATCTCGTCTAGGTAGTCGAATGTGACCGGGGGCGGCAGGTAGACGCTGATCCGGTCGAGCGCTTGCGGGACGTCCGCGAGCTTCGCGAACACGGGGAAGCCTTCGATCTCTTTCTCCGTCGGGTTGATCGGAAAGACCTGATAACCCGCGTGGGCGTAGGCCCGGACGCATTTGTTGCCGAATTTTTGGCGGTTCGACGAGGCTCCGAGCACTGCGATGGTTGGCATGGCGAGTTCCCTCCTGAGGTTAGAACGCGCGGAACCTCAAGCGCCTTCCTGGCGCACGATCATCCGCTCGTCGCCGAGGCGGCGTGTGAAAGCGGTCGAATCTAGGTGTTCGAGCAGCGGGATCGCCCATTTGCGCGAGAGGCCGAAATGGTCCTTGAATTGCCCGACGTTGAAACGTGGCCAGCCCGTGGCGAGCAGTTTGCGCTTCAGCTTGGCGACCGCGGAGGCGGCGAGGATCAGCCCGGAGGGGAGCTTGATCAGATCGCCTTTCGCCACCAGATGGCGGATCACCCCGTCGACGATCTGCGGCTTGGCGGACAGGGCCTGCCCCACATCGCCGGGCGAGGGGGGCGCGAGCCCGCCGGCATCGAAACGGGCGAGCACCTGGGTCGAGAGGTCCGACTCTTCCGAGGTGAGCTGCGAGCCGCGGCCGGGGAGCGTCACCTGATCGCCCGAAACCTGGAGGATCTTCTGTTTGGCCAGCCAATCGAGATAGACGTCCGCCAGCTCCGCGCCGCGCCCGCGCACGATCTTCCGCACCGCGTCGGCTTTAGGGATCGCCATCGCCAGCCGGTCGCGTTTGAAATGCTCGGCGAGCACTTTGCCTGCCCGCTCGGCGAGGCGTTGGTAGGTTGCGGGGGCGAGAAAGCGCCGGCCGCGGCCGGGTCCGGCCGGCACGGCGAGGAGCTTGCCCTGATGGGTCGAGCGGCGAAGATCCGCTTCAATCGCGCTCGACCGCACCCCGAGCCGTCGCGCGAGGTCGTCGATCTCCGCGCCGCGCTCTCCCGCCTCCAGCACCCAGAAACCGAGAGCCGAGGCGAGGTCGGGCGCGGGTCCCAGCGCGGCGAGCGCGGGGGGGAGCAGTTTGCCCCGGTAAGGGCGCCAGGCGGGGTCGAGAATCTCGCCGCCGCCGAGTGTCGCGGCGGGGGACGGGCGGCGGACGATGAAGCGATCTCCGCGCCGTGCCACGACCGGCGCCGCGAGACGGATCTCCGCCAGGCCACGCTCTCCGGGCTTGAGCTCCGCCGGATCGAGCGGCCGGAGACGGCCGTAGACCTCGCTCGCGAACAGATGCAGCTGGATCGGCACGAAACCGGAAAGAGAAGCGGGCGCATCGGGCAGCAGCTCGAATCGGACCAGTAGCCGCGCGCTCGCGGCGAAGGTCCCGGGCTCGACCAGCGTCAACCCGCGCGCGAGAGATTCCAGCTGCAGACCGGCGATCTGGAGCGAAGTGCGCTCTCCCGCCTCGGAGACCTCACGCGGATCGCCGTGAACCTGGATGCTACGCACCCGCACCCGCTCGCCGCCGGGAAGAACCTCCAGAGTGTCGCCCGTGCGGATCGCGCCGCTCGTGAGCGTTCCGGTAACGATCACGCCGAGGCCTTTGAGGTGAAACGCGCGGTCGATCGGCAGGCGGGTAGGGAGACGAGGCAGGGGGCGAGCCATCCCGGCCGAGCCGGCGGCTTCGCCCGCGTCGGAGACTGGGATCTCGGGCGCCGAAGGCTCGTACTCGGTGCGCCCGGCGAGCGCGAGGATCGCCGCCTCCAGCTCGGCGATCCCTTCGCCCGTCGTGCTTGATACCGGCAGGATCGGCGCGCCCGCGAAAGGTGTCGTTGCGAGCAGCTCTTCCACTTCGAGCTGCGCCAGCTCGCGAAGATCTTCCGCCACCAGATCGATCTTGGTGAGGGCCACCAGTCCGTGCGGAATGCCGAGCAGCGAGCAGACCGCCAAGTGCTCGCGGGTCTGCGGTTTCACCCCCTCGTCGGCCGCGACGACCAGGAGCATCGCCCGGATGCCGCCGAGGCCGGCGAGCGCGTTGTGCAGAAACCGCTCGTGGCCGGGAACGTCGACGAAACCGATTTGCAGGTCGCCGCGGGAGAGATGGGCGAAGCCGAGGTCGATCGTGATTCCCCGCGCCTTCTCTTCCGCCCAGCGATCGCAGTCGATCCCGGTCAGCGCCTTGACGAGCGTTGTCTTGCCGTGGTCGATATGCCCGGCGGTGCCGATCACGAATCTGCGCATCAGCGGGCTTGGAGGATCTCTTTGCTGATTCGCGAGAGCGTCGCTCCGTCCGCGCTCGCGCCGAACTTCTCGCGTAGCGCCTTCATCAGCACGCCCATGCCGGCACCGGGAGCGAGCCCCTGGGCCGCCGCGATCTCCTCGGCCGCGGCGCGGATCGTCGCTTCGTCCACTTGCGCCGGCAGATAGGAGGAGAGAATTTCCTTCTCGCGCAGCTCCTTGGCGGCCAGCTCCGGCCGGTCCCCCTTGGTGTACTGCTCGGCCGCCTCGTCGCGCTGCTTGATCGCGCGCCGGACCAGGACGACGAATCCTGCCTCGTCGACCTCGCCGCTCTTGATCGCCTCGTTGTTCAGCTCGGTGAGCAGCATGCGGAGCGTCGACAGCCGCTCCTTCTCGCCCGCCTTGAGCGCGGTGCGCAGGTCGATTTCCAATCGGTGTTGCGGGGTCTCGGTAGCCATGCCGGGATTATCTCGGATTTCGGCCCTGTGCGCGGTGCGAGACGTCCATGGCGCATGCTGAGGGCCGGAAGCCAGCCTCTGACCTCATGGTTTGGAGGTCGGCAGTCGAGCACCGGAGCCCGGAGGCGGGAGCTTAGTCCCCTTTCGCTCAGTTCTAGGACGACCGGCCAAGAACGCTTCGATTCCTGGGTTTACCAGGAGAAGCCAGTGGTTGTAGAGAGACCAACACATCCGATGACGCCTCTTGACGTATTGTTGAAGTACGAGAAAGACTGCGGCGAGAAGGCTGAGAGCAGCTGTCAGGTGTCCACCGGTAAAAACCCGGACAAGCCGAACAAGCTCGAGAAGGAAGGCGAGAAACCAACCAAGCGCCAAAGTTCGGCAGAGCTGTACTTCCGCGCGAAGCTTAACGAGCCTGGCCCCCGCCACCGGATTTTGCAGGCGAATCAGGTCATAGATTACTGGGATGGTTGGAAACTTGTAGTTAGCGGTGTCAAAGCCGATGATGCAGCTCGCGACTCCATCAAGCGCGTTTTTGGCAGCCGCCTTCTCTCCCTTCTCATCCGCCTTTTTCGCCCAAAATTTGTGGACTGACGGCCACCAAGCTCCTTCGAGAAGTAGTGCGAGAAGGTAGGCTGCCAAGACGAAGGCTAGGCTCGCCTGGAGCCTTGAGTTTTCGGCGGTCAGAAAGGCGGGGAGCGCTTGGTTGAGGCAATCAGGCCAAACCAACAAAGCTGTCAGGAGCAGTGCTGCTCCGGCGACTATCCGAGCGATCAAGTCATAAAAGAGCTGGGGGACAAATTGAGCGAAGGAAGAGGGTTGAGGCGTATCCATGGGCCACTTTCCCCATCGAGCTGAAGTGGCGAGCTCCGCCACATTCCGGTCCGCAGCTCTAAAGACACGTCGAACCGTCTAGGGTGTGACTCTTGGATCCTACGGGAGTGAAGGGGTCGTCGTTTTCCTCGGCAGCTTGCCCGCGATCAGCTCCAACGTCGTCTCGATCACCTTCTCGAGCGGGCCGGCGTCGGCCTTGCCTTGACCCGCGATGCCGAAAGCGGTTCCATGGTCGACCGAGGTGCGGAGGAACGGCAGGCCGAGCGTCCAGTTGGTCGCGAGACCAAAGCAGGCGGTCTTGACCGCGATCAGCCCCTGGTCGTGGTAGAGCGCGAGGACCCAGTCGAACTCTCCTTGGCGGGCGCGGGCGAACAGCGAATCCGCGCTCTCCGGGCCGTAGACGTCGAGCCCCTGATTGCGCGCCTGGGCGACGGTCGGCGCGAGCAGCGATTCGTCCTCCGCGCCGAGCAAGCCCCCTTCGCCCGCGTGCGGATTCAATCCGGCGAGCGCGATTCGTCCGCCGGCATGGCGATCGAGGCATTGGAATGCCAGGAGCACCGCCTCGGGAGTGATCGCTTCCAGCGCTTCGCGCAGAGGCATGTGGACCGTCAGCAGGGCCACCTGAAGGTCAGGCGCCAGGAAGGCCATCAGGTAATCGCGGCCGTAGCGTTCAAGCCCGCAGACTTCGGCCAGGTAATCGGTGTGGCCGACGAAATCGGCGCGGTGATGCTTGGCGATCGAGCTCTTGGCGATCGGCGCGGTGACCAGCGCATCGACCGCTCCGAAACGGGCGAGCTCGATTCCGGCATCGAGCGCGGCCATCGCCCCCGCGGCGTCTTTCGCGCCGGAATGGCCAAATTCGATTTGCCGATTCGGATCGCCGATCGGATCGAGCACGGCAATCGCGCCCGCGGGGTCCGCGTAAGCCGCGAGATCCTCGCGGCTGGGGGAGGAGGAGAGGTAGGTGAGCCGCTCCCAGGGCGCGTCGGGAAGAGCGGGGCGCAAGGCTTCGAGCGCCGCGCGCTCCGCGATCACGAGTGGCTGCCAGCCGCGCGGGCCTGGCCCCGAAAGGAGCTTCAGGAGAATCTCGGGACCGATGCCCGCGGGATCGCCCTGGGTGATGGCGAGGATGGGCGCCGGAATGCCGGGGGCGCTCACTCCGCGGGAATCCGGGGCAGCGTGACGGCCTTGCGCCGGCCGGCCCGCTGTTGCTCGCGCAGCTCCTCTTCCTTGAACAGGTAGCGAATGTGGTGCTTCTGGATCAACAGGTTCGGCCCCTGGTGGCGGTTCAGCTTGATCGCCCCCTTGTCGTACCACTCGATCCAGCCGCGCAGCTCCTCGTCGTTGTCGAGGATGACCACGATCGGCGTCTTCGCCGCCATCTGCTTGAGGTAGTAGAACTCCTCGGCGTTGGTCTGCTCCGGCGGGCTCGTCTTGCGGCGCAAGCTGCGCGCCGGGGTGTCTTTCTTGATCTCGTTCATGTCGGGGCGAATCAGTTTTCGAATGGCCATAGTTGTGGGATCGATTGTGGAATCGAATCTCGTCGAAGCGGAGGTGATCGGTGATCAGGCTCCGGTGTCGTCGTACGTCGGCACCGTAGGAGAGCGGCGTTCCGGATGTTGGGTCTTGTACTGATCGTCCTCGTAGGCCAGGCAGCAGAGCAGCCGTCCGCATTGGCCGGAGATCTTCGACGGATTGAGCGAGAGATTCTGCCGTTTTGCCATCTGGATCGAGATCGGGCGGAAGTCCTTGAGCCAAGTCGAGCAGCAGAGCGTGCGACCGCAAACTCCAATGCCGCCGAGCAGAGCCGCCTCGTCGCGCGCGCCGACTTGGATCATCTTCACCTTGACCGAGAAGCGCGCGGACAGGTCGCGCACCAACTGGCGGAAGTCGATCCGCCCTTCGGAGGTGAAATAAAACGTCGCCTTCTTGCCTGACAGCGCGAAATCGACGCGCGAGATCTTGAGGTCGAGCTTGAGCGCCCGCGAGCGCTCCTGCGCGAAGTGCTTACCTTCGACCTGGCTCGCCGCCTGGCGCTCGAACGCGGCGAAATCATCCTCGTCGGCAGGGCGCAGGATCGGCCGCGCGGAGGACTTCTGACACGGTTTGAACACCGGCATCGGCGACTGTTCGACGTGGCCGAACGCCGGGCCGGATTCGAGGTCGACGACCACCCGTTCGCCGCGCGCGAAGATCCGACCGCCGGTGCCGCAGAGCGTGAGATTCGTTTCATCGCGAAAGCGGACGCCGACGAAGGTGTCTTCGACCGCAGTGGACATGCCTTTGAACGAGCATCCGGAACAACCGCTCATGGAAAGTCCGCCTTCGAAACTCTCGCGCTCGGCATCATCGCCCGGCGAGCACTGCAGGAAGGATACCAGCCGCCGCTTCGGTGCCTGATTCACGGGCGACCGCTTCAGGGTACCGCGAAGCCGGATGGCGTAATCGCGGTACCTGCCAATTTGACCTCCCCGGCCCGAGCGGGCGCCGCCTGAGGTGCGTTTCCGGCCTGGAGTAAGTCAGCGCTAAGAAACTATCACGCCGGCTCGAATCGAGCGCCTTCGAGCACCCGGCGGCCGATGTCGCGACGGAACACCTTGCCCGGCCAGTCGATTTCCGATGCCGCGGCGTACGCCCGGTCGAGCGCCTCGGAAAGATCCGCGCCGAGAGCGCAGACGTTCAGCACCCGGCCGCCCGAGCTGACCAGGGAAGGGCCGTCTTCGGTTTCCCGGGTGGCGGTTCCGGCGTGGAAGATGCGGATCTCGGGCAGGGCTTCGGCCCGGTCGAGGCCGCGGATCGGCTCGCCGGTCGTCGGCCGATCCGGATAGCCGGGGCTCGCAAGAACGAGCGCCCCGGCCGTCTCGGGACGGAACGTCAGGCGCTCCTGCTCGAACTTTCCAGCTGCCCCCGCGGCGAGCACGGGGAGCAGGTCGTCTTCCAGGCGCATCATCAAGACCTGCGCCTCGGGGTCGCCGAAGCGGGCGTTGAATTCGAGCACCCGCGGGCCGTCGGAGGTGATCATCAGGCCGGCGTAGACCACGCCGACGAATCGCCTCCCCTCGGCGGCCATACCCGCCACGGTGGGTTTGAGCACTCTCTCGACCACCTCGGCCGCCTGTTGTGCCGACAGGATGCCCGACGGGCTGTGGCAGCCCATGCCGCCCGTGTTGGGCCCCAAGTCGCCGTCGCCGATCCGCTTGTAGTCCTTGGCGGTCGCCAGGGGGAGCACCCGTTCGCCGTCCGACAGCCCCATGAACGAGACCTCTTCGCCGGCCAGGCATTCCTCGATCACCACCCGGTCGCCCGCGTCGCCGAACCGCCGCTCGGCAAAGATCGCCTCCAGCGCCTGCTCGAATTCCCCTTCGTCGGCGGGAAGGAACACCCCTTTGCCCGCGGCGAGCCCGTCGGCTTTGACCACCACGGGAAACCCGAACGTCGGCTGGGCGGCGCGCGCTTCTTCCGCGGTGTGGGCGAGCGCGAACCGGGCGGTCGGGATGCCGTGGCGCGCCATGAACAGCTTGGCGAACACTTTCGAGCCTTCCAGCTCGGCGGCGAGCTGGCTCGGGCCGAACACGGCGAGGCCGCGGGCGTGCAGCTCATCGGCGAGGCCGAGCGCGAGCGGCACTTCCGGGCCGACCACGGTGAGGTCGATCAGCCGTTCGGCGGCGAAATCGGCGAGGCGTGAGATCTCTTCGACCGCGATCGGCACCCGTTCGGCGATCTCGGCGATCCCTGGGTTGCCCGGTGCGCAATAGAGCTTGGAGAGAAGCGGGCTCCGCGCCAATTTCCAGCAGAGCGCGTGCTCGCGACCGCCGCCGCCCACTACCAGGACTTTCATCCGTTCGCCCCTCCGCCCCTTCCCGCGGCCTGGAGCGCCGTGACCGCCATCGCGTCCACGATGTCCTCGACCGAGCAGCCGCGCGACAGGTCGTTGACCGGCCGGGCGAGCCCTTGGAGCAGCGGCCCGACCGCGCGGGCGCCAGCCAGCCGTTCGGTCAGCTTGTAGGCGATGTTGCCGGCGTCGAGATCAGGGAAGACCAATACGTTCGCCCGCCCCGCGACGGCGCTGCCCGGCGCTTTTTTCGCGGCGACCTCGGGGACCAGCGCGGCGTCGGCCTGCAGCTCGCCGTCGACCGCGAAAGCGACTTGCCGCAAGCGCAGGATGTCGAGTGCCCGGCGTACTTTTTCGATCCGCGGGTGGCTCGCGCTGCCGTGGGTCGAGAACGACAGCAGGGCGACCCGGGGCTCCTCGCCCAGCAGGACGCGGCAGCTTTCGGCCGCGGCCTCCGCGATGTCGGCCAGCTGTTCGGGATCGGGGTCGGGGACCACGCCGCAATCGCTGTAGATCAGCGATCGGCCGTCGGGCAGCGCCATCAGGAAGCAGGAAGAGACGGTGGCAAGGCCCGCCCGTGGGCCGATCGTCCGCAACGCAGCGCGCAAGGTATCGGCGGTGGTCGCCCGGGCGCCCATCACCGCGCCGTCCGCCCGGCCGGACAGGACCAAGAGGTTCGCGTAATAGAGGGGGTCGCGGACCCGTTTCGCCGACTCAGGGATCGCGCCGACGGTCAATCCCCGCGCGGCGAGCCGCTCGGCGAGCAGCGCCTCGAGCGCCGGCAGATCGGGATCGGCTCCCGGATCGATCCGTTCGAGGGCGATTGCGGTAGACGGGAGGATCGTCCCCGGCGGCACGATCACGATCGGCCGACAGATCCCAAGCTCGACCGCGCGCACCGCCGCTGCGATCACCCGGCGGTCGTCCCCCTCGGGCAGGACGATTCGGGCCGAAGCGGTTGCCGCGCGGGAACGGATCTCTGCGAGAGGGTCGGTCACGGGGAGGGTCGCAAGAAGGACGGGGGAAAGCATACCAGCGACCGCCCTGCCCGGCGGCTACTACCCCGAGCGAAACACCAGCGAGGCCCAGAAGCTTTCCCAATCGGCGTCCTGGGCGTCTTTCGGAGCCTCGATCATGTGGACCGCTTTGATCAGCCAGATCTCCGCTCCGGCGGGACCGGCGGGGAGCTTGAAGCGGACCCGGCCCTGCGCGTCGGTGCGGGCATTGAGCGCTCCCGTCTCGGGTTGCGAATGGGGGAGCGCCACGACCAACGCTCCTGCGAGAGGCTTGCCGCGGTAGAGCAGGCGCACCGGCAGATCGCCTCCCGGCTCGATCTCGAACGGGTTCTTCTCGGCGATCAGCTCCAGCTCCAGCCCTAGGGCCTTGTCGAAGCCGGTCCCCGAAGTGCCGCCGACCGCGAGCAGTGCTTTGACGCAACGGGAGTAGACCTCGCGGCTGGGTTTGTCGCTTTCGCTGTGTTTCTTCCTCAGTTCGATGATCCGCTCCAGCCCTTCCAGGCGTAGATAGTCCTCGAACTTCTTCGGTTCGAGGGAGACCGAGGCGCGGTTGCTGTCGTAGACGATCTGATAGATCCCGGCCGGGCCGACGGTCGCATATCCGGCGGGCTCTCCCCCGCGCACTCCCGGAACGGGTTTTTCGCCGTTCGGGCCGACGATCGCGAAACGCTCGATCCGCGCGGGGTCGCGCGGCACCGGATCGCCGACGAAGTTTTCGCCCACCCGGAGGCGGACGCCCAATTGCGCGCCGGGCGCCGGAGTCAGGGCCGTCGGCTCGATCCAGAAGTCGTGCGCGGCGACAGGAAGGGCGGCGAGCAGCAGAAGGCCGAGTATGAGCGTCTTGGTCATGACGGGAGATCCCTTCGTTCGATCGGGAAAAACAAACGGGGCGGGCGACTTTGGTTCGCCCGCCCCGTTGAGTGTACCGATTGACGGGTGTTTATTGGAGGCCCGAGACCTCGTGCGGCGAGCCGGGGATCGGGGTGGTGAGGTAGGGGAACGTCGCGTCGAACTGGCTCGCGTCCTGGAGCGTGCCATCGGTGAATGGGAGAGTTCCGGACGGCGCGTCGGCCGGGCTGCAGAACACGCCGGGGAACGCGTGACAGAGGACGCCCATCGCGACGCGGAGCTCGGCGTCGACGACGTCGTCGCCCGGCCGCCGCCCGTTCGGGAAGCCGGCGTTGTCACCCCCGAGGACGCCCAGATTGTTCTGGCCCTCTTTCGGCGTGGCCGCGATCGCGGTGTTCAAGCGCTGCATCTCGGCCGGGCCGCCGAGCTGGTTGAGCCCCGTGACGCCGGTCAGGAAAGCCGCCACCAGATCGGTGCGCGGGAAGTTGTTCGGGGCGCGCACGCCGGCCGCGCCGAACAGGATCTCCAGCAGCTCGGGCAGAGTCGGGTTGGTCACGTAATCGGCGAACTGGCCGTCGTGGTTCGGGGTGCTGGCGTTGAATTTGTTCTTGTCCTTCAAGCCGATGACGATCTCGTTGACCAGCGGCATGCCGAGGCGCGACACCTGGACGAATTCGCCGCTCTGCGTCTCCGGCTCGGCGAAGCTCGGGGCATCTTTGAGCGCGCGGTTGCGCGGCAACGCCGCGGTGGTCCAGCCACCGATGACGGTGCTGGCCTGCGAAGTCAGGCAGGAGGCCGGCACTTCGAGCGCGATCGTGGTGATGTTCTTGTCGGCGAGAGTGCTCGGGATCGCGTCACGCGGTCCAAGCGGGTTCGAGAGGTTGACCAGGTCGAAGATCTCGCCGAGGTTGACCGCGAACGACTCCTTCCGCTGGCCGACGAAGACCCGGCCGGCACCGCAGCCGGGGATGTCGATCGAATGGATGAACTGGCTCGCGTAGGCGGCGTAGTTGGGGATCGTCTTGTTGCCGACGTTGTCGAGCGGCTTGGCGAACCGCGCGCTGTGGGTGACGGCGTTGGTAATCGGCTGCGTCGTGCGCGCCGGGTCGGAGAAGGCGCCGCGGACGACCCACATGGTGTAGGTCTCGGGCGTGTTCAAGGTCGCCGCCCCGGGCGTGGTGACCCCGCCGGCGAATTCGAGCGGGATCGAGACCTGCTTGCCGCCGACCGGCAGCTGGATGTCGCGCAGGCCGGTGTTGAACTTGAACTGGAACGAAATATCCTCGACGCCGTCACCGCCGCGGTCGACGTGGATGCGGTAAAACGCGTCCGGATCGAGCGAGAAGTAGTTCGGACCGCCGTAAGCGTCCTGAAGCGGGAGGTAGTTGGCGATCAGCGTGACGAAACCGGCACGGCCGGGCTCGTAGCTGTTGAACATGTAGAAGTCGGTACCGTCCACTTTCGGAGTTTCGGTGATCAGGGGGGCCTCGCGATGACTGGAGGCCGTGGCGGGCAAGGCGGCGAGAATGCCGAGCAGCGCCAATGCGATGGGCGTCAGTTTCTTCATGGTGGGTTTCTCCTGGAGGTGTAATTCCTGCGACCCTCATCGGGCACTACGCAGGGAAGGAAGATCCGGATGATGGGATGCTAAGAAAGACATAATGGGAGATGCCCATGAACCCAAAAGCGATTCTCGCGCGTGCCGTCCCCCTGGTTCTCCTCGCTCTCCTCGTTCTCGCCATCGCGTTCCTGCCGGCCTCTGCGCTCGCGGCCGATCCGCTCGGCGAGCTGCGCGCCGTCCTGCGCAAAGCCGAAAACGGGCCGCCGATCCGCGCGCAGATCTCGATCATGAGCGTCCGAAAGAGCAGCGACGAAGGGGACGGCCAGCGCACGACCGAAGAGGGAACCGTGCTCGGAGAGCACGACGCGGCGGGGTTGCGCCTGACCTGGACGGCGCAGCAGATCCGCACCGACCGTCAGGCCGACTGGCGCCGCGCCGCGACCCCCGACGCCGCCGAGCACAAGGACGGCGGCCTCGGCCTGCTCGATGCCAAGAAGGCGACCGAGCTGCTCGATCCGGCCGAGGTGCTGCGGCTGGAGATCGAGGGAGCCAAGTTGACGGCGGACAAGACCGAGCCTAGAAACGGCCGGCCGACCCGGGTTCTGGTGCTCGAACCGCGCGACGGCCTGAACGCCCGCGACCGAAAGAGCCTGAAGAGCCGCGACGAAGTGCTCAAGATCTGGCTCGACCCCTCGGGTCAGCCGATCGCGACGGAGCGGACCGCCAAGCTCAAGTTCAGCAAATTTCTGATCACCTTCGAGGTCAGCCAGCACGAGACGCGGACCCTCGCCCGGGCGGGCGGTCGCCTCTACGTCAGCTTCTCGGTCGAGGTCTCAGGCGGTTCCGGCCTCGGCCAGTCGGGGGAGACCCAGAAGACGTTTCGGGTGACGCCGGTCGGGTGACGCATCGACGCGGGACGCTTCCGCCATGATTTGGGCCGTTCTGACCGGAGTATTCAGGGTCCGGCCCGGCTTCCTGGCAGGAAATGCCGGCCGTGGACATTGAAATCCGGCCCGCCGAAATGGGCGAGTCGGCTCCCGAATTCCATTTTCCAGCTCCCGAATTCGATTTCGGGACTCGCGAATTCCATTTCGGGAACCCCGAATTCCATTTTCTGGCCCGCGAATTCCATTTCGGGAGTCCCGAATTCCATTTCGGGGGCCGCGAATTCCATTTTCCAGCTCGCGAATTCGAATTCGGGGGCCGCGAATTCCATTTTTTCCCTCCCGAATTCCATTTCGAGAGCCCCGAATTCGAATTCGGCGACCGTTTCACCCTTATCCCGACCAATCCGCCAGCTCCACCGGGGCTCCGAGCTTGAGGCGAAACGGTGCGGACGAGAGGCTTCTTCGAGATCAGGGTCGATTCGGTGACAGCAGGGCAGGCACCGTCAGCCCGAGCAGCCCGGCGACATCGTCGAGAGTCAGGGGATCGTCCGGCCCGAGGTAGGTGACGATCTCACGAACCTCGTCGGTAGCGCGGAGTGCGCGCACCTCGTCGGACTGCGCGTCGTCCGCTTCGGAGATCAGTTGCTCGCCCAGCCCGGGCCAGCGGAGCGAAAGGACGGTCCAGAGCGCGAGCTTCTTGCGCCTCCGCTCTTCCGCCAGGACATCTTGGCCGGCGAGGATCGCGAGGTCGCGCTGGATCGCGTAGGTGTTCAAGAACCGCTTCATCGAGCGCGGGTTCGGTTCTAAGAGAGGCGCGAACGGCTGGAGGAAGTAGGTGACCGACTGCTCGACCTCGGCGTTCGCGAGGCGCTCAACCGCGACTTGCCGGCGGACGTTCTCGCGCACCGGGTCGGGCCGGGAATCGCTCGCGGGCTTCTCCAACCGAGAGATTACCTGCTGCTCGCTCGCGGCGCTTGCGAATTCCGTTCGCGCCTCACGTTCGAGTTGGGCGATCCGCTCTTCTGTGCGGCTCGGGTCGCCGGCCAGGAGGAAACGCCAATACTCGGCCTGAACGCTCTTCGACAGCCGCGGCACCTCGACAGAGATCTCGAACGCCTTTTCGAGGAACAGCGAGCCGAGCCTTCGTCCGGGACCGCGCACGCTGTCCGCGAACGGTTCGTAAATCTGCTCGAAGCAGGTATGGAGCCAGCGCTGATCGGCCGCGACGACATAGACCACCCGCGGATCGCGGAACAGGGTTTGTATCCCTTCGAGAAGCTGTACGACGTAGCCGGCTTGGCAGCGGTCGAGGTCGTCGACGAACACCGCGATCGGGCGATCGATCGCGCCGACCATCTTGGTGAAATGTCTCTGGATACGGTCCATTGGATCGGCGACCGACTCAACGAAGCTCTGCGCGGCGCGCGCGGTTCCCGACACGAGCGACCGGCTGCCGAGCCAGAGGCCGCTACCGATCAGGGTGAGGAGGGTTGAGATGTCGACGATGTGCGCCGCGGTGTCCCCCGCCTCGCCGACTCCTTTCTCGATCATCGCGATCAGGGCGGGGCGCAGGAAGGGATAGCCGAGAAAGGCGCAGATCAGGAGCAGCACCGCGAAGATCACGATGTCTCGGCGCTTGGTCGTGAACCGCCAGATCCGTTCTTTGAGCCAACACCAGATCGTCCGCCACCAGGGGATCTGGCCCAACGACTGCCGATAGATCCCGTCGAGCAGCGGCCACCAGGGAGGATCGAGCCGCTGGTTCTGCCAGGCATTGAAATCGACTACCACCCAGGGCATCGCTACTGCCGGCCCTTGCGCACCCTTGCGAGGCTGCAGCCCGCGGCGGAGCATTTCAAGCAGCGAGCTCTTCCCCGAACCCCATTCGCCATGGAGGTGGAGCACAAAACTCCCCTGCGGCGCATGGCGTTTAGGATTGGCCTTCGTCTTGCCCTTCGGGTTCATTTCCCGCCAGATGCGTTCCAGCCGCACCGCGAGCGCACGGGCGAAGCCGCGCCGATTGAGGTGGTCGACGGTGGCGGGCGTGTCGAGATGGAGCGGCGTGGGGTCGTGGATCGGCGGTGGGAGCTGGGGCTCGGCCGAAGCGGGCGCCGTGCCTGGATCCAGAGCCGTTTCGGAATCTCGTCCGATCCCTTGTTTGCTCACACCACGGAATGAAGCGGTCGCCTTCTCGACGAACTCCAGAGCCGCGCGAAGGACGTATTCCCAGTCGGTCTCCACGCCCTCCGAACGGATGGAGGGGGTCCACACCGCATTCGCCGCGAACGGTTCGGGCGACGGCTGGCCGTCGCGGATACCGATCGTGAACACCGGAAGGTCGTCGAACCCGCGGACGACGAAGCCGGCGGTGAGCGCACTGGCCGAGAGGATGCGGATGGCTGCAACCGGTTGCGGCATCGCCGGGTCCAGGCTCTGGCTCGCGATTGCCTCAGGATGAACCTCACTTACCGGCCGATATCCGGCTTTGAGCAGTCGGTTCCGCAGGTCCGTGGCAAGGCCAACATCCAGCTCGGTTTGCGGGTGGTAATCGAGGAAGACGACGGGCCTCTCGATTTCGGTCGACACCAGCTCAGGAGGCGGCGACGGGAGCGACTCTGAGACCGGTGCTTGAGATTGAGAGACGCGAAAGCGGTCGCTGGGCGAAAAAGAAGGAGATGGCCCCTTCGAAGGCCGCCGAGGGCCGATCTTCAGACCTTCGCTGCTCGACTCACCGGAGAGAGGAGGGTCGTCATCATCATCAACAACATCATCGTCATCATCATCGTTATCGTCGCGAGAATTCATGGCGTCGCCGACTACTTCGAGCGCCGATCGAATTCCTGCCAGAAGCCCTCGACGTCGAACTCGATCTCGGGAAACTTGGGGGAGCGATAAGTGGCGCCCTCGGGGATGACCACGACGAAGCGACCGCCTTCGTTGACCAGGAAGGTGACCTGTCGCGCGGCCAGGTCGAGAAGCCAGTACTCGCCAACGCCCGCTTCGGCGTAGAGCGCGAGTTTCTCGTTCCTGTCGCGGCGCGACGTGCGCGGTGAGAGAACCTCGACCAGGAGGTCGGGCGCCCCTTCGATTCGCTCGCCGACGATCGAGCGGTGCGCCGCCGAGATGTAGATCACGTCCGGTTGGACGACTGAATGCTCGGCGAGCCAGACATCGAGCGGTGCCACGAACACCTGGCCATTGACTCGCTCGGCGATCCGGTCCAGGCGCTTCGCGACCAAGAAGCCGGCCATTTGGTGCGGAGGCGCGGGACTCGGCGTCACAAAAATCCTCCCGTAGATCAGCTCGCACCGCGGCTCGTCGGGCAGGGTGGCATAGTCGCTCGCCCGATAGGGACCGAGCCCTACGAGCGGGATCATCGGCGATTCATCTAGGAGCGCCACCGACATAGATCAAGAGTATACGCCGGCCCCGAGACACGAGAGTTTCAGACGCTGGAGGAGCGCTCCCGCCACACCGCCCACGCCATCCAGAGATTACCCGCGAATAGGGTGAGGGCGAGCACCGGGAGCGGGGCGCCGCCGGGCCAGAGGGCGGCGAAGCCGCCGATCTGGTAGATCAGGCCGTAGCGGCGGAACGGTACGAATGAGATCCCGCCCAGGATGTAGAAGGAGTGGCCGAGGAGCAGGAGCCAGAGGCCCGGTAGAGCCCAGGCTTCGTCTTGCCAGACCAGCAGGGCGGAGAGCAGGACGGCGACGAAGGAGAGGTTACCCTGCGCGCGTAGCGCCCAGCGGGCGAGGCCGCTCGCAGGCGCGCTCTTGCCGGCTTTGCGGATCGCCAGGAATTCGACCGCGCCGCCGAGCAGGATCGCGATCGACCAGAGGAACAGCACGCCGCTCGGGCCGCGCAGCGAGTACGCCGCCGGGGTGAGAAACGCCGTCGCGGGGAGGATCAGCGCCCAGGCGCCCCAAGTCCAGTAGGCCCGGAGGTACGGCTTCGACGCGGCGAGGAAACGCTCGCGGACGGGTTCAAGGTCGTCGCTTTCGCTTCCCGGTTTGGCACGCCCGAACAGCGGATCGTATTCGGAAGCCATCGGTCGCGCGCTTACTCGCCTTCCGGCAGCGCGGCCCGGATCGGCGGCAGCTCCGCGGGCTCGGTGTCGTTTAGCTTTGAGACGTCGATCGAGATCGTGCCGTCGGGCATCGGCGGGTTGAACAGGTTGGCGAAGCGGGCGCCCCAGATCATCTCGTTCGAGGTGTACGAGGAGCGGGCCTGGACCGTCTGCGAGAACGTCTCGTCGAAGGCCTGGATCATGATCAGCAGCTCGGTGCTCGCATCCTCGATCTGGTCGCGGGAGAGCCCCCACAGCGGGCTGTCCGCGTCGATCGGATGAACCAGCGTCCAGGAGAGCGGGAAGAACTCGACCTTTTCGCGCTCCAGCTTGAGCGGCAGGAACTCGCGCCCGGCCTCGACGCCACCTTCCCGGAAGCGGCCCAGGATCACTTTGGCTTCGACCTGGATCAACTGGTTGGAGCGGCCGTTGGCGATCCGGAACATGACCGCGGTGCCGTCGCGGAAGGGCGCCACGATCGCCCGGTCGCTGAACAGAATGCAGGCCCCCGGCCGCGCGAAGCGCGAAAAGACCAGGCCGGTGACGAGCGTCAAGCTGAGCAGGCCGGCGAGCGACTCGAAGGTCACGAGCCAGTGCGCGATCAAAGAATGCGGGCTCGTCGCGCCATAGCCGATCGTGGCGAAGGTCTGCACGCTGAAGAAGAAATCTTGAAGGTACAAGTCGAGCGCCCCTGCCGAGTGATCGATGCCGATCAGCGCATTGGGGCCGCAGGCGAGGAAGGCGACACCGAACAGCGCGTTGATCCCGAGGTAGGCGACCAGCACCAGCCCCAAGAAGCGCGGCCAGCTGGCGGTGAGCAGGAAATGATAGGGAGAGAGCGAACGCCAGAACCCTAGGCCCTCGCGCACGACGTTGAAACTGCCGTTCCGGTTGAGCAGCCGCTGGCGGCTCTCGCGGGAGACCACCGCGCCGAAACCGAGGTCGCGGTTCGGGTCATGTGCTCCGGCGGCGTCGACGGCCCTGGTGACCCCGGAAGGCACCGCGCCCGCCTCGCCGTTCTTCTTGCGCCCGATCATTCCCGCTAGCCTAGCAGCGGTGGGAAGATACACTCCAACCCGCCGTGCCGCTCGAATCCGCCGAAGCCCTGATCCTCTCCGTCTCCGATCTCTCCGATCGCGATCGGATCGTCGTATTCCTCACCCGCGAGCATGGCAGGAAAAAAGGCGTGGCGAAGGGCTCCCGGGCGCGTCACAGCCGATTCGCCGGGCAGCTCCAGCCGCTTGCCAAAGCCGCGATCACCTGGTTTCAAAAGGACGGAGCCGACCTGGTGCGGCTCTCCTCGGTCGAGCTGATCCGGCCGGCCGGCAAGCTGCTCGAAGATCTGGACGACATCCTGCTCGGCGCCTACCTCGCCGAGCACCTGGTCGAGTTCGCGCAAGAGGACGAGGCGAGCGAGGCGCTCTACCGGCTGCTCGACGCGACGCTCGAAGCGTTGCTCGCGGGCGTCGATCGCGACGCGGTCGCGCGCTATTTCGAGGCCTGGGTGCTGCGCCTGGCGGGGATCTTCCCCGCGCCGCGCGACTGTCCGGAATGCGGCGGCGATCTCTCCATTAAGGGCGCGGTCTTGCCGCGCGGCGGCGACAGCCTGCTGTGCGCCGATTGCGGCGGGCGGGAAGGGCGTACGCTGCGAACCCTCGCGCCGGGGACGATCGAATTCCTGCTCCGCATCGGCCGGGTCGGTCCGGCGCTCGCGGCCGACCCCCAACCCGCGCGCGAGGTTCTGCGCCAGGTCGAAGCGCTGTGCGCCGAGGTGCGTTGCGGCTTTCTCCAGCACGAGCTGAAGAGCCGCCTGGTGCTCGAACAGATCCGGGGGCGGTAGGGGATGAGGGCGCCAACCTCCCTAGGCCGATGGCCTGGGCTAACGGGAGACGGCCCTTCAGGCCGTAAAAACAGCGACCGTCTTCTGCCGTTCCTTCCCGCGCTACTGCTCGCTCTGTTCGCCGGATACGCCGGGACGTTCGTCGGTGCAGCCACCGGAGGCGGGGCGAGCCTCGGCCATCTGGCGCTCGGGCTCGCGGTGGTCGCGTTCGCCGGCCGCTCGGAGAGGCCGTTCGATCCGCTCGGGTTGGGGCGATGGGGGCGCTTCCTTCTCGGGGTCCTTGCGGTCTCTGCTCTTGCGAGCCTGTTCGCTTCTCCCGTGCCACGGGCAGGGCGCGCGGGGATGGTGGTGGCGCTCCTGCTCGTCCTGTTGGTACCGGTCGTGGCGCGTGGTTTCGCCGCGGATCGCGCTCGGGCGACGGTCGCGGTTTCGATCGTCGTGGCGCTGGTTGCGGGTTACTCCCTGATCTCTTGGCTCGCCGGGGCCTCGCCGCGCCCGGCTCTGCCGCTCGGCCATCATTGCCTGCTCGCCTGGTGGATCGCGCTCGTTCTTCCGCTCGCCGCGCTGCCGGCGATCGCGCTGGGGGAAGGCTCGGGCTCCCGCTTTCGGGCCGGGCTCGGGATCGCTGCGCTGGCTTTGGGCCTGGCGGCGCTCCTCGCTACGCGCTCAGCGGCCGGGCTCGCCGCGGTCGCGGTCGAGGCGGGTGCCGCCGCGTTCTGGATGAGCAGCCGGCGCTCGCGCCGCGCCCTGGCGCTCGCCGCCCTGGCATTCGCGCTCCTGCTCGCCCCGCGGGGGATGTCGATCCTCTCCGGGCGCGACCCCTCGGCCGCCGCGCGGCGGGTCTACCTCGAAGCGGGGCTCGCCGGGTGGCCCCAGCGTCCACTGCTCGGCTGGGGGCCGGGATCGACGCCTTGGACGCTCGCGCCGCATCTGGTGCCGGTGCCGGGCGCGAATCCTCCCGGCGAAGCGGTGGGGGAGCTGCACGCCCTGCCGCTCACCCTCGGCTACGAGCTGGGCGCGGTGGGCCTGATCCTTGGGCTCGCCGTTGCCCTCGTCTTCGGCCGCAGGCGTTTCAAGGAGGAGCGCGAGGCGCCCGACCCGCTCCGGCGCGCCGGTCTGCTCGGCCTGCTCGGCGGGGGCGTCGGCGCGCTCGCGTCCGGCGCCTGGTCGGTGCCCGCCCTGCCGGTCGCGGCGCTGCTCGTGGCGGGTGCCGCGCTCGCTCCGAGGCTTGGAAACTCGGAATCGCCGCCGGGCAAGGCGACCCGGATCTCGATCCGGGCCGTCGCCTTTGCGGCCCTGCTGCTGCTCGCGCCGCTCGACTTCGCCCATCGAGGCTACGACCGGGCGATCGGGACCGACCGCGCGGGCTCGATCGCCGCGCTCGATTCCGCGATCGCTTCAGACCCCTCGTTTCCGCTCTACCGGGCGCGGCGCGCGGCGTATCGGACCCGCGGCGGCGAGATCGACGCGGAGGAAGCGCTTCGTGCGGCGCGCGACGCGGGTGACGTCGGCCCCCTCTGGCTGCTTGCCGGGGAGCTGGGGATCGAGGCGCGCCGGCCGTGGTCCGGCGCGGCGCTCGATCGCGCCTGCCGTGCCGCGCCGTTCGACGGCATCGCGCCTTGGCTCCGGCTGCGGGCCGTGCCGGAGCCCGCGGATGCCGTCTCGGTCGCCGCGCGCGCGCTGCTCGCCGAGCCGCTCTTGCTCCGAGCGGTCGACGGGCCGGGGCGCGATCTGCGCCGGGCGGCGGTCGCGCGCATCGAGCGGCTCTCCGGCGTCGAGCGCGGATGGCGCCGCGCGCTGGTCCTCGCCGCGGCGCGCGAGCCGGCGGATGCGGGGCCGATCTCGTTCCTCACCTACGGCGCGGAGACCCCGGACGGCAGCTTTTCGCTCCATTGGTTCCGGCGCCTCCCTTGGGGCGCCTACCTGGGCGGCGTCCCGATCGGTTCGGAGGTTTCTCGCGCGCCGAAGATGCCTGCCGCCACCCGTCTCTCTGGCACCTACCCGGCGTACTTTGCGAGCGTGGACTGCCGGCTCGGTGGGTATCCTTGAAGCGGGCAATTTTGCGCACCGGGCGGGCCAAATAGCGGTCGCCAAAGGGCTTTCCGCGTTTCCCGCAGAATCTGTGGAAAACCCTGTGGGAAATCGGCCTGTGACGGCAAGAAAACAGCGGTGTGACTGCGTTTTTGACCGGATTGAACAGGTTGTTGTGCAATCTTGGGAAGATCAATGGAATCAATGAGTTGAAAGTTTTTCGCGCGGGTGTTCACGGGTTCGTAACCGCCTCCGGAGGGGTCCGGAGCGTCCGCGGGGTCGCTTCATGGGGGATATCGAACCGCGCCCGGATGTCAAGGGCGAAAGATGGGCGGAATCTTGTTTTTGGGAGTTGCGAGCCCGTGGCGGCGGAGAACCTGCCACCACGGGACGCAGATCCATTCACCGGCTCAATCGAGCGGGCGCCCCGGAACGTAGAAGACGTCGCCGGTCGCGTTGATGTTGGCGAGATAGGTGAGCACGTCGCCGCCCGAGACGACTGCCGTCGTGACGTGCCAGTTCGCGCCGTTGGCGAGGCCTGGGAACACGCCGAGCAGGGTGCGCTCGAAGTGCTGTCGCGCTTTGAGCGGAACCGTGGTCTGGCCGAGCACCGTACCGGCCGCGTCCAGAAGAGTCAGCCGCACGGTGGTCGGCGCGTTGTTCAGGTTGACCACGCCATAGCTCGAACGCGAGATCGGCAGCTGCTCGGCGCCGAAGTCGACCGCGTGACGGCTCCCCTCGTGGACCGGACGGCGCGCGTCGACCAACATGCCGAAACGGAGGGCGGGTGGGCCGGCGGTGGTCGCCAGCCCAAGCGCCAGGATCCGTGGCCCCGGGCCGACCGGCCCGCGCCAGAGGATGCGCAGCGCGCCGGTCGCATCGTCGAGACCGAACAGGTCTTTCGCCACGTCGTCGATCAGCAGGGCGGCGTGCGCCGGCAGCGACCGGACGACCGTCTGCGCGCCCGAGTTGTCCTGGCCGCGCAGCCAGAGCGAGAGCGAAAGGTCGCGCGGCTGGTCGGTCGAGTTCCAGAGCACGAGCTTGGTGGTCAGCTGGGTGCCGAACTGGCCCTGGCCGCGGACCACCCGGGGAATCAGCAGCTCCCCTTCGGAGATCTGGGGATCGAGCGAGCTTTCGGCCGGCGGCGGCGGTGCCGCGGGCAGGAAGATCTGATCCTGCGAGCCCGTTTCGAGCAGCGTCGCCGAGCCCGTGAAACGGACTCCGGTCGAGGTGAACCGGGCCGACAACGGCCCCGGATGATCTTTCGCCGCGGGGAACAGGTTCGCGATCGGCTGCGAGCGCGTGGTACGGGCGCCGAGCGTGAAGCTCGCGGGCGGACCGACCGCGATGCCCTGGGCGTCGGTCAGCTCGACGTCGACCCGGCCGCCCGCCGCGTCGAGGTTGGCGACGGAGAGCGTGCTGGCAAAGCCCGCCCCTTCGAGCACTCCCGCCACCACTTTGGCCTCCGCCGACCAGGTCGCCTCGCCCTCTTCGGGCACGAGCTGGCCGAAGCTGCCGCCCGCCACGTCGAGGAACGAGCGGGCGAACGCGAACGTGTGCCCGGGGGCTCCCGCGGCGCTCACCGGCCGGCGGTATTCGAGCCCGAGCGAGCCTTGGGTGCCGGTCTCGCCGAACAGGTCGCCGAGCACGTTGGCCAGGAACAGCGAAGTGCCCGCGAGCAGCGTGATCTCGCGCCGATCGGGATTCGGGTTGCCGGCGCCGCGCGGCAGATAGACCAGGCCGACGCGGGTGTCCGCCGGCCCGTCGTTGTGCAGCCAGAGATCCGACTTGAACACGCCGGTATTGCCGCGCGGACCGAAGATCACGCTCTGGAGGAACGAATCCTCGCCCGGCAACACGACCGGGCTGCCGCCGATGACCACCTGGCCGGTCGCCTGGGCGGTCTGGCCGAGGTCGCCGAACGCCTTGACCTCGACGGTGTAGGTGCCGGGGATGTCGTACAGGTGATCGGCGCAGAACCGCCCCGGGCTGCACGGCGCGGCGGAAAACGCGCGGGCCACCCCGCCGAGCTTCCATTCGGCGCGGACGACCGGGCCGGTGACCGTCGCCGCGAGGTGCGTCACCGCGCCGGTGAGGCCCGCGGGCGTGGGGACCAACGCCACCGTGACCGGCAGAGCCGCGGGCACCGTCACGGTCACGTGGTTGCTCCGGCCGCTTTCGCCGCGGTTGTTGAACGCGGCCACCTCGTAGTCGTAACGGTGGCCGGGCAAGAGACCGGTGTCGGAATAGGCGACCGCGCCGGCCGCGGGCGACGCGAGCAGCGTGAGCGCCGCGCCGTCCACCCCGCGATACAGGTGAAACCCGATCTCGTTGTTCGAACGGTCCTGCCAGGTGAGATTCGCGGCGGGACCCGAGAGCGCCGCGGCGAGCGAGGCCGGAGCCTGCGGGCTCCCGCCGCCCCCGCCTCCGCCACCCCCGCCACCGCCCGAGGTGTAGAGCACCGCGAGGCCGGCGCGATCGTCGCTGCCCAGGCGGGCGCCGCGGCCGTCGTCGTGGATGAACGCGCGCATGATCGCGTCGACCTTCGCCGCCGAATTGCAGCCGCCGCTTGCGCCGTCGCCGCAGGAGTGGCCGAGGCCGAGCGTATGGCCCAGCTCGTGGGTGAACAGCTCCTCGGCGGCCAAGCTGGGGCTGCCGCTGCTGGTAAAGAAGCAGCTCACGCTGACATTGGTGAAGATGTCGGCTTCGAGCGCGCGCAGGTAGGTCTCGCCGCGATAGGTGCCGCGGACGTCCTGATCCGTCCACGGCCCGCCGACCGCGAGCACGCCGCTGACGGCGGCGCAGTCGAACGGATCAATCTCGTCGATCGACTTTTCGAACAGCAGGGTGTTGGTGCCGTCCTGGCGGTTGAGCGAGCCGTCGCCGACTTGGCCCGCGTAGGTGTAGTTGACGTTGGTCGCCCCGTCCGCGTTCCAGGCCGAGAGAGCGTGCTGGAATTCGTTCGCGCCGCCCCCCGCGAGACCCGGTTGGCCGGAGGCCTGCGACCGCCAGGAGATGTTTTGCCCCTGGTCGAACTCGAACCAGCGAACTTTGAGCCCCTCGTCGGTCAGGAACGTGAAATCAGCCGAGATCTCGGACGGCGGAACAAAATAGTCGGCGGTGCGCGTCCGGCCGGCGGCGCGATCGGCCAGCCAAGCGGTGAACCGCTCCAAATCGCGCGGACGCTGCCAAGCCGCGGAGCCCGCGGCCTGCCCGGGCGCCACCACCTCCTGGGCGCCCGAGAGGTCGCGCAGGGCGAGCTTGCGGCCCTGGACGGAGACCGCATGGAAGGCGCCGAGCATCAAATGGCGAATGTGGTACGTGCCGTCGTCCTGGGCGACCAGGAACAAGAGCGCCCGTTCGCCCGTCTTGAAAGTCGGCGCGCCCCAGATCTTCCAGGTGGTGCGCTCCCGGGTGCCGCCGGGGATGCGGACGACGATCGAGCTGCCCGGTACGCTTCCCTGCACCAACTTTTCGATCTCGACCAGCGCATCGGTCGCGGGCAGGCCGGCCACCGGAGCCGGTTCGATCGACACCACGCGGACCAGGGCGATCGCGTCGGAGCGCGCGGCGAGATCGCCATCGCTCGCCATTACGTAGCTGGTCGCGGAAGCCGCGGACGCCAGGGAGAGCAGGAAGGGCAGAAGGGCGAGGGAGAGAGCGAGACGGCGCATAGCGGGCTCCTCGAACGTCCGTCCGGACGCTGGAAAACCCAGTATAGAGCCTGGCGGCGCTCTCGGGTCCGGCATTGGGACGACCGGACGATGGGTGGCGGTTCGTTTGTCCCGCAGCGACTGGCTGCTGCCGAAGGCGCCCGAAGGAGCGAGGAGGCAAACGAAACCGCCACTCGCGCGCGGCCGGGTCAGATCTCGGAGCCGCGGTAGACCGCGCCGATGAACGGGCCGGCGGCGAAAGTGGCGCGGTCGATCTGGCTCTGGAAGCAGACGCCGCGCGGGCCGTCGGGCGAGAGCAGCAGACGCACCGACTCGGCGAGCGCCGAGGTGGTCGTGGTCTGGATCGCCTTCAGGCGCCGGGCGCCGATCTGCATCGGGCCGACCCGATAGGCGATCTCCCGCCGATGGAGGACACCTTGCGCGTTCTTCCCCTGCACGGCGGCGTAGACCAGGACGAGATCGTCGCCGTCGACGTGGGGCACCGCTTCGAGCATCCGGCGGTGGAGGAACTGTGCCGGGTCTTCCCCCGCCGGGCAGAGGGCGAGCTGCGCTTCGACCCAGGCGTAATGCCCCGGATAGCGGAGCGTCTTGTAGTCCAGATTGCGCACCCGGCCGGCGAGCGCGCGCGGCAGGTCGGCGGCGCCGCCGGAGGTGAGCGCCTCTTCGTAGGCGATGCCGCCGAGCCGGAGGTCCCGCCGCTCGGACAGCGAAGGAAGCGTGGTGGTTGCGAAGTCGCGCACCGCGATCGCCGGTTTGACGTATTCGGTGGCGACGCCGATCGAGCTCCAGGTGAAGCCGTAGCAGTGCGGGGAAGGGGCGTGAGGGGTGAGCGCTCCCACCCGCATTTCGATCGCGTCGACCGTAGAGACGCCATGATCGCGGCAGAAATCGAGAAACAGACCGTGGCCGAGGACGTTGACGTAGCCGGGGGCGATGCCGGTCTGGACGACGAAGCCGGTATCGGCGCCGCGGGCGATCTCCACCACCTGGTCGGTCTCGCGGACGTATTCGGTCAGGTTGGCGTAATGCAGATGCCGCTCTCGCGCGAAGCGCGCCATCCGCGGCGCCTCCGCCCCGGGCAGGCAGTCGAGCAATGCGTCGCCGTCGTCGAGGATTGTCTCCAGCTCCGCACTCGAACCGGTTGCCGGCAGCAGGAACGGCTCGACCACGCCCGGCCGGCTCGACCCGTCGGCGATCCAGGCGGCCGCCGCTTTTGCCCGCGGAAGATCGACGTCGCCGATCCACAGGTCGACTTCGAAATCGCCCAACTCGCGCAACATCAAACCGACCGCGCTGCCCATCCCGCCGGCGCCCGCGACGACGATCTTGTGCCTGGCATCCATATTTTGGGAGGCCCCCTCGAACCGATTGAGATCAGGAAACGAATCGAAAACTTGGGCGTTTGCGGGCGCCGAAAACCTCCCGCGGCGAAAGCCGGCGGATGCTAGCACCCGGTCCGGGAGGGGTCAATTCGCGGGCCGGCCTACGGCACCGCGTAACCGAGCGCTTCCAGCTTCTTCCTCTGCTCGGGCGAGATCTCCTGCGGTTTCGCATTGCCGGTTCCAGGGAGTCCCGCGAAGCGCTGGTCGAGATGCCGGGCGAGCTCGCGAACCCGGGTCGGATCTCCCAGAGCCAGGTTGGTCCGCTCGCCGGGGTCTTTCTCCAGGTCGTACAGCTCGGCCGGCGCGATCGGGTAGTGGCCGGGCGGGGCGTTCGGAATGCAGATCGGCTCGTAGCCTTGCGGGTTCCAGATCAGCTTGAAGCGGCCCTCGTGGATGGTCCGGATGGGACCGAGCCCGTACTCCGAAAACGCCGGTTTGCCGGCGCCCCCTTCTCCCGGCCGTTCGAGGTAGGGCACGAGGGAGCGGCCGTGCTCGACGGGAGGGGCCAGCCCCAGCAGGGCATAGATCGTGGGCGCCACGTCGGCCAGCTCGACCCGTTGCGGCACGCTGTCGCCGGCCGGCACCAGGCCGGGCGCCACGATTGCCAACGGCACGTGGAGGGTGTCCTGGTAGACCGAGCAGGAGTGGTAGAGGTAGCGGTTGTGCCGGTACAGCTCCTCGCCGTGATCGGCGAGAAAGACGATCAGAGTGTGCCCGAGCTTGCCCGTCAGACGCAGCGAATCGAGCAGGTTCCCCACGTGACGGTCGCTGCCGATCACCGCGGCGTCATAGATCGCGTCGAGATGGGTGAGGTCCCGAGGGGAGAGCGCCAGGCGCTCCAGATGGACTCGGTCAAGCTGCCAGCGCTTGGTGCCGAGCGGCCCCTCATAGCCCGGGTCGAGCACCCGCGCCGCCAGATCGCCGCCGTTGTAATAAGGACCGTGGGCGCCGAACAGGTGGACCCAGAGCAGGAAGGGCTGCTTCCCCCGGCGCGAGCGCCCCCAATCGATCGCCCGCTCGATGGTCTTGCCGTCCTCGCCGCCGGTGCAGGCGAACGCGTCCCACCCCTGATGGTTCGCCTTGCACATGTTGGAGAGGAACGCCCCGGTCTGGTAGCCCGCGGCCTTGAGCTCGATCGGCAGGGTCGGCAGGCCGTCGGGAAAGCCGTAGCCGTTTTCGAGCACGCCATGCCCCGACGGATAGAGCCCCGAAAGCACCGTCGCGAGCGAAGGCCAGGTGGCGGCCCGCTGCGCGTCCGCGCCGTCGAAACGCACGCCCTGGGCGATCAGCTCGTCCATCCGTGGGCTATTCTGCGGGCCTTGCCTCTGCGGGCGGTAGCCGTAGGCGCCCAGCCGGTCTGCGCGCAGCGTGTCGACCGACAACAGCAATACGTTCCACCCCTTCGCCGCCCCGGCAAGCGCCGGCCGTTCCGGCGGTTTTTCGCGCGGGCATCCGGCGGCGAGCAACGGGATCAGGAACGAAAACACCAACCGAAGGAGGGGGCGGCGCGGAAGCTTGGCGGAAACGAGCATCGGGGGCGAGATTGTAGCGTTATCCTTGGCACTGACCGGCAAGGGAACACCGTGAGCGAGCCCGAGAACCAACCCCCGACGAACGCCGAAGCGCATGCGAACGGCGGGACCGCGGTCACGGCGACGCACGGCGGAATCGCGGTCGGCAGGGATGTCCACGGCGGAATCCACGTCCACCTCGCCGAGCCCCCGCCGGCCGTGGCTCCGCCCAAGGTCGCCCCGACCCGCCTCACCCACGTCGCCGAAGAGCTGTTCGGCCGAGAAGCCGAGCTGGCGCGGCTGGACGCCGCCTGGGCCGATCCGAAGGTCCGCATCGTGACGCTCGTCGCCTGGGGCGGCGTCGGCAAGACCTCCCTGGTGGCGAAGTGGGCGGCGGGTTTGGACCTTGGCGAAGCCGATTTTTTCGATTGGTCGTTCTACAGCCAGGGGACGAGGGAGGAAGCCTCCGCCTCCGGCGAGCCGTTCATCGCGGCGGCGTTGCGGTTTTTCGGCGGGGAGGAGGGGGAGAAAATCGCCGACAGCGCGCTTCCCGGGTGGGACAAGGGCGGCAAGCTCGCCGAGCTGATCGCGAGACGCAAGGCGCTGTTGATCCTGGACGGCCTGGAGCCGCTCCAGTATCCGCCGTCGAGCCCGTTGGTCGGGCAGTTGAAGGACCCGGGGGTGACGGCGCTGCTGAAGGGGTTGGCGGCCCGGAATCCTGGACTGTGCGTAGTGACGACGCGGGAGAGCGTGAAGGATCTCGCGGCGTTTCACGGCAGTTCGGCGCCTGAGTGGTCGCTGGAGCGGCTCGGCACGGCGGCCGGGGTGGCGATGCTCGAAAAGCTTCAGGTCTGGGGAGCCCAGGCGGAGTTGGAGAAGCTGGTCGAGGATCTGGACGGCCACGCGTTGACGATCAACCTGCTCGGGAGCTACCTCGCGAAAGCGCACGGTGGCGACGTGCGGCGGCGGGATCGGGTGGACTTGAAGAAAGCCGATGAGAGGACGGGCAGCTATGCGTTCCAGGCGATCACGGCCTACGAAAACTGGCTGGGCGGCGAGAACGAAGAGGGCGCCCGGCAGCTCGCCATTCTTCGCCTGCTCGGACTTTTCGACCGCCCCGCGGATTCCGGTTGCCTCGGCGCGTTGCGCAAGGAGCCGGCGATTCCCGGCCTCTCGGATGCGATCGCGGGGATCGACGAGGAAGACTGGGATTTCGCCGTCTCTCGCCTTACCGATTGCCGTCTCTTGTCTCCCACCGCCGAAGGCGGTCTCGACGCCCACCCGCTCGTCCGCGAATACTTCGCCCGTTGGCTTCGCGAGAAGGTCCCCGAAGCCTGGCGCGCCGCGCATTCTCGGCTGTTCGAGCACCTGCGGGACTCGACCCCCCACCAGCCCGACACGCTCGAAGGGCTACAGCCGCTCTACCAGGCGGTGGCCCATGCTTGCCACGCGGGGCGTTATGGGGAAAGCGTCGAAATCTACGCCGGCCGCATCTCCCGCCGGGAAGGCTATCCGGTAAAGAAACTCGGAGCGTTCGGTACCGACCTCGGCGCCGTGGCGTGCTTTTTCGATCGGCCCTGGCTTCGCGTCTCGCCCGAGCTGGTCGAAGGCGCCCGGGCCTGGCTGCTGAACCACGCCGCCTATTGCCTGCGCGCCTTGGGCCGGCTGACCGAGGCCCTGGAGCCGCTTCAGGCGGGTTTGGAAACCTACACCCGACTGGAGAACTGGACGTACGCCGCGAGAGTCGCTTCGAACCTGGGCGAGCTGGAGCTGACCCTGGGCGACATTCCCGCGGCGGTGCGGGACGCCGAGCGGTCCGTCGCCCTGGCCGACCGCGGCGGGGATGCCGATCTGCGAAGCGCCTTCCGTACCAACCACGCCGACGCGTTGCACCAGGCGGGCCGCGAGGCCGAGGCGCTGGCGCTGTTCCGCGAGGCGGAACGGATGCAGGCCGACCAGCAGCCTCGTTACCCGCTCCTCTACTCGCTACGCGGCTTTTTGCTCTGCGATTTGCTTCTCGCCGAAGTCGAACGGTCGGCGTGGCGGGGCGGCCGGGCGGGAGCGGAAGGGCCGGCCTTGGAGACAATCCGCGAGATCGAGGAGCGGGCCGCGCAAACGCTTGGAGACGCCGAGGGATCGAGCGACACACCCCTTCTCGACCTCGCCCTCGATCGCCTGACGCTCGGGCGAGCCGCCCTCTGTCGGGCGATTCTCGAAGACTCCGATCTCGCCCCCGCGAGAGCCAAGATCGAGCATGCCCTGATCAGCCTCCGCCGCGCGGGGCAACTGCAATACCTTTCCCGCGGCCTCCTCCCCCGAGCCTGGCTTTTCTGCTTGGAGGGCAATCCAACCGGCGCCTGCGCCGATCTGGACGAGGCCCAGGAGATCGCGGAGCGGGGGCCGATGCCGTTGCTCTTGGCGGATATCGCTCTCTATCGAGGGCGCCTCTTCGACGACCGGAATGCCCTAGCCGAAGCGCGCCGGTTGATCGAGAAGCACGGCTACGGTCGGCGGTTGGGGGAGCTGATGGATACGGAGGCGGTGTTGGGCGCCTGAGCTTCTCCTGGGACCGCCGAGCACCAGCTCGGCACCCGGGGCGGCGAAGATCGCTCCAGCGGCCGAGCTGGTGCTCGGCGATCCCAGGGAAAATCACATCCTCACCCCTTCCTCACCTCGAATCGATCGCCGCCAACATCCCCGCGCCGTACCTTCCCCTTCGAACGCGTGACCCCTTCGGAGGAATCCACTCATGTCCCTCGCCCCCCTCTCTCGCCGCCATCTGCTCGCCGCCGGTTCGACCCTTCTGCTCGCCCGCCCCACCTTTTCCGCCGAACCGGCGAGCGCGGCTCCCACCTCCGCCGCCGCCTCTTCCCCCCTCCCCGACACCTTCCCGGCCGAACCGCCGGAGCTGGTGCGCGAGATGGTCGGGGTCTCCCACTTCAACCTCGCCCGGGTGGGGGAGCTGGTCGAGGCGCGGCCGGCGCTCGCCCGGGCGACGTGGGATTGGGGGTTCGGCGACTTCGAGAGCGCGCTCGGGGCGGCGTCTCACGTCGGCAACCGGGAGATCGCCGAGCTGCTGATCGCCCACGGGGCGCGGCCCGATCTGTTCTCGGCGACCATGCTCGGACAGTTGGAGGTGGTCAAAGCCTGGATCGCCGCCTCGCCTGGAATTCAGAAAATCACCGGGCCGCACGGCATCACCCTACTCTCCCATGCGAAAGCCGGTGGGGAGCGGGCGCTCCCGGTGCTGAGCTATCTCGAAACGCTCGGCGATGCGGACCCGAAGCTCGCAATCCAGCCGCTCGCCGATGCCGACCGCGACGCCCTGCTCGGCAGCTACGTGTTCGGGCCCGGCAAGCAAGAGGTGCTAGTGGTCGAGATGGCCAAGGTGAGCGCCGCCGGCAAGAGCCTCGCCGTGCGCCGGGGGGACGGTACGCCGCGGGCACTTGCCCATCGCGGCGAGCGGGCGTTTTCTCCCGCGGGTGCCGAGGCGGTCCGCCTGCGTTTTTCCGCGGAAACGCCCGCCTCGACCCTTACGGTGTGGGACCCGGACCTGCTGGTCACGGCCAAGCGGTTGGGGTAAGAGCGGCCGGCCCCGTCTGCTCGACAAGGAGCATCGTCTATGATTCACTCCTCCGGAGTCTCTTATGCTATACGACATCATCATCCTCGGGACCGGGATCGCCGGGACGATGCTCGGGGCCATCTTCGCGCGACAGGGGCGCAAGGTGCTGCTGATCGAGAAGGAGGTCCATCCGCGTTTTGCGCTGGGTGAATCGATGATCCTCGAAAGCTCGGAGATGATGCGGCTGACGGCCGAGCGCTTCGACGTGCCGGAGATCGGGTACATCAGCACGATCCAGACGACGCAGCGCGAGATCACGTCCAACTGCGGCGTGAAGAAGAATTTCTCCTTCGTCTATCACCGCCCGGGGCAAGCGCAGAAGGCGGAGGAATGCACCCAGATCCCGATCCCCAGCATGCCGTACGGGCACGAGCTCCACATGTTCCGTCAGGACATCGACGCGTACATGATGGCGGCGGCGGTGAGATACGGCGCGGACGTCCGGCAGCGGACCGAGGTCTGCAAGGTAGATTGCCGTGAGGATTGCGTCGAGGTCGAGACCACCAAGGGAGAGAAATTTTCGGCGAAATTCCTGGCGGATGCGGGCGGGTACCGATCGCTCCTGGCCACGAAGTTCGATCTGCGCCCGAAGCCGCTGATGGCGCGCACCCACTCGCGCGCGCTGTTCACGCACATGGTGGGAGTCCGTCCCTACCACACGATCGGCCACTCGCTTCGGTCTCAGGGGCTCCCCAGCCCGCTCCACGAGGGGACGCTGCATCACATCTTCGACGGCGGGTGGTTCTGGGTCATCCCGTTCAACAATCATCCGAACGCGACCAACCCGCTGTGCAGCGTGGGGGTGAACCTCGACTCGCGCCGGCATCCCCGCCCGCCTGGGGATCCGTACGACGAATTCAAGGATTTCATCCACCGGTATCCGAGCATCACGCCGCAGTTCGAGACCGCGCGGCCCGTCCGCGACTGGGTTTCGACGGAGCGGCTCCAGTATGCCGCCACCCAGGTGGTGGGCGATCGCTGGTGCCTCATGGGGCACGCGGCGGGCGCGGTCGACGCCCTCTTTTCGCGCGGGATGTTCCACACCACCGGCACGGTGCATGCGGTGGCGGACCAGGTGCTCGAAGCGCTCAAGGACGACAACTTCTCTCGCGCGCGGTTTCAGCACATCGAGGACGTGGTGCAGACCGGGCTCGCGTACAACGATCGCACCGTCGCCTGCTCCTATGCTGCCTTCCGGAGCTTCGATCTCTGGAATGCCTGGTACCGGGTGTATGGCATCGGCGCGTTCCTGGAATCGCTGCGCCTCACCCGGGCACACCTGAAGTACGCGGAGACGGGCGATCGTGAGTACCTCCGGGTGCTGCATCACACGCCGTTCCGGACGCTCGGAGGCGGGATCGAGGGGTGGAACGTGCTGTTCCACGAGGCGTGCGAGCTGGTGGAGAGCTCCGAAGCCGACCGGATCTCGCCGCAGGAGGCCGCGCGCGGGATCTACGCGCTGTTTGAGAAAGCGGACTTCATCCCGCCGATGATGGAGCTTACCTCCCCGAGGCGGCGCTTCCTGAGCGACACCACGAAACCCGGCATCCTGAAGTTCGTGGCGTGGGGAAAAACCTCGGCGCCGAAGTTCATGAAGAAGGCGTTCTTCGACGTGAGCGTCGCAACACTCCTGTCCGAGCACGTCAAGTGGGGCGAGCGGAGCCTCCGCCGCAAGCCGCCGCGGGCGTACGCGGGCTGAAGAGCGGTCAGCGGTTAGCCAGAAGAGGCCAGGGCTGAACTGTTCCCTGGAGGTGCTTTCCCCGGGACCGCCGAGCACCAGCTCGGCCCAACGTCCGAGCGGTCTTGGGAGCGGAGAATCTCAGCCGGGCGAAGCTGCTCTATCAGCAGGTGGACGGGCAGGCCCAGACTGGCGAGCCGCCACCCCAGGGCTGCTGGCAGGTGCAGGTGTAGAAGTAATCGCAGACATCGGTACAGGTTTGGGTTGCCCCAACCGAGTTACAGCTCGTCTGATCCAGGTACCAGCAGTAGTAGGTGATCGTCGCGCGCAGGAATTCCGGATTCGGGACCTGGTCTGCGGCGGGCGCCTGAATCGAGGCTGCCACCGGAGCGGTTGCGGCTGCGGCAGCCGGCAGGGATAGGGCGAGCAAGGCGAAGGCGAGCACGAGCGCGAGCTTCATCGGTACGTCCTCCTCGGAGAGGCGTCGGCCGAACGGGCCGGCGCAGTGGGGTCACCGGATGATCGTAGAGACTCGGGGGATGCTTTAGAAGTGTAAAGATCGGTTGACGCTGTCGAGAAGGTAGAATTCTCTCTGTCACGCCGTCGTCACCCTTCGGAGTCCGTCGTCGTGGCAGCATCTCCCCCCGTTCCGCTCTTTCGCCTCGAAAAAGGACCGACCCGTGGCCGCCGCGAAGAAACGTCCCCGCTCCGCCCCGCCCGCTGCCACGGAAGCGCCCGCCCTGTTCTTCAATCGCGAGCTGTCCTGGATCGACTTCAACGCCCGGGTGCTCGCGGAGGCGGAGGACGGCACGAACCCGTTGCTCGAACGGCTCCGTTTCGTCGCGATCTTCGACAGCAATCTCGACGAGTTCTTCATGAAGCGGGTGGGGGGCCTGAAACAGCAGGTGGCGAGCAACCTGCGCCAGCTCACGCCGGACGGCCGGACGCCGGTGCAACAGCTGGCGGAGATCCAGGATCGTTTGCGACCGCTGCTCGAACGGCAGCGGCGGCTGCTGCGCGAGGAGCTGCGCCCGGCGCTCAGCCTCCACGGGCTGGAGATCGTCGGCTGGGACCGCCTCGACGCCAAGGAGCGGAGCTACCTGGGCGACGAGTTCGAAAAGCGGCTGTTTCCGATTCTCACGCCGCTCGCGGTCGATCCCGCGCATCCGTTTCCGTTCATCTCGAACCTGTCGATCTCGCTCGCGGTCGCGGTGCGTGCGCCGGACGACGAGAAGGTGCGCTTCGCGCGGGTGAAGGTTCCCGGCAGCCTGCCGCGCTTCCTGGAGCTGCCGGGCACCCTGCGCTACGTCGCGCTCGAAGAGGTGATCAAGCACCATCTCGTGCGCCTTTTCCCGGGCATGGAGATCGTCGCCTGCCAGCCGTTCCGGGTGACCCGGAACGCCGACGTCCAGCGTTACGAGGAACCTGCCGACGACCTGCTCGAATCGATCCAGGAGGAGCTGCGCGAGCGGCGCTTCGCCACGGTGGTGCGGATCGAGATCGAGACCGGTATGCCCGACTGGATGTGCGAGCTGCTGTGCGACGAGCTGGAGATCGCGACCGACGAGGTCTACGAGGTGGAAGCTCCCCTGGGGCTCAAGGATCTCACCGTGCTCTGCGCCGCGCCCTTGCCGGCGCTCAAGTTCGGCACCTGGACGCCGCAGACTCCCCCGCGCCTGCACGCCGAGCCGGGCGAAGAGGTCGACATCTTCCGCGCCATCGCCGCGGGCGACCTGCTGGTCCACCATCCCTACGACTCGTTCCCGGCGAGCGTGCAGCGGTTCCTCGACGCAGCGGCCGACGACCCCGCCGTGCTGGGAATCAAGCAGACGCTCTATCGCACGTCGTCCGACTCGTCGGTCATGCGCTCGTTGATCCGCGCGGCCGGTGCGGGCAAACAGGTCGCGGCGACGATCGAGCTCAAAGCGCGCTTCGACGAAGAGCGGAACATCGGCTGGGCCGAAGCCCTGGAAGAGGCGGGCGCCCACGTCGCCTACGGCGTGGTCGGTTTCAAGACCCATACGAAGGTTGCGCTGGTCGTCCGGCAGGAGAAGGACGCGATCCGCACCTACGTCCACATCGCGACCGGCAACTACAACGCCGAGACCGCGCGGGTCTATACCGATCTCGGCCTGTTCACTTCGAACGAGGCGCTCGCGGCGGACGTCGGCCAGCTGTTCAACGTGCTCACCGGCTACGTCCATCAACCGACGTTCGAGAAGCTCCTGGTGGCGCCGTTCAACATGCGCCGGCGGTTCCTGGAGCTGATCGCGCGCGAGGTCGAGCACCAGAAGGCGGGACGCGGCGGTCACATCCTCGCGAAGATGAACTCGCTCGAAGACCCCCAGATCGTGGAGGCGCTGTACGACGCGAGCGCCCAGGGGGTCAAAATCGACCTGATCGTGCGCGGCATCTGCCGCCTGCGGCCGGGCGTCGCCGGGCGGAGCGAGACGGTCCGGGTGCTGTCGATCGTCGGCCGCTTCTTGGAGCACGCGCGGATCTTCTACTTCGGCAACGGCGGGGCGCCGGAATACTTCATCGGTTCGGCCGACTGGATGTCGCGGAACCTCGACTACCGGGTCGAGGCGATCGCCCCGGTCGAGGACCCGGCGCTCCAGGCAGAGCTCTCCGCCCTGATCGACCTGCAGCTCGCCGACAACGTCAAGGCCTGGGACCTCCACGCCGACGGAACCTACGTCCAACGCCGCCCCGCCCCGGGCGAAGAGCCGCGCGATTCCCAGGAGCTGCTGATGGCCCGGGCGGCGGGGCGGACGGGCAAGACCTAAAAGAAGCTGACTCCTGGGAGAAATCCCATCGCGTAGGGGCGCACGGCCGTGCGCCCGAGGGGGCGGAGAGGGCCTCTGATCTACCGTTCCCGACGCGAGGGGCGCACGGCCGTGCGCCCCTACCGCCCAGTCCGGGTTCGGAACCGTTTCACCCTACGGGACCGGCGCAAGCCGGTGGGGAGCTAAACAGAAAGCCGGTGCGAGCCACCCATCACCTCGTTGAAGCGTTCCTTCCCCCGGGGAGGGGGTAGGTTGGCACCGGGGGAAGGACAGGATGGGGGTTGCCTCGTTTGCGGGCGCCTCGATCCCGAAGAGCAGCATCTCCCGCCCGCCGTGGTGGATGCGGTCGAGAAGGCTTTCCCCGAGGCGTTCGGCCACCCGGACGGAAGCGCGGTTCTCCGGATGGATGAGGCTGATGACGCGGTCCTTTCGCCAGACGGCGAAGGCATGGTCGAGCGCGGCCCGCGCGGCCTCGGTCGCCAAGCCAAACCCCCAGAAGTGGCGCGCGAGCGCCCAGGCGAGCTCGAACCCCGGCCACCCCTCCGGCTCCCAGAAACCGACCGACCCGACGAACGCGCCGCTCTCGCGGTGCTCGATCGCCCACATCCCCGTCCCCTTGAGCTGCCAATGCCCCCTGACGAACGCCAGATGCCGCCAGGATCGAGAGCGGTCCCAAGGCTCCGGCCCGCCGGCCAGGTAGCGCACGACCTCGCGGTCCGCGTAGAGCGCGGCGTAGTCGTCGAGGTCTCCCTGCCCGAACGGCCGGAGAACCAGGCGCTCGGTCGTAAGGATCTGGGTTTCCGCCAAGGCGTCGATGGCTGTCTCTTTCGTTCGGGACAAAGCAGCAGCTTGTTCTAGGGAACGGGAGAGGTAGACACTCGGGGCGCGGGGACACCCTCGAACGGGCAATGGCGCCCGTGTCTGCGGTCAACGGTCCCTGGAAGGGAGAAGCGGATGCTTCGTCTCGTTCAGTTCTTGCTCTACCTCATTGGGTCTTCCACGGTTCCTCAGTCCGACTTCGGCGTTGGTGTCGATCCGTTGGGCCTCGCCGCGCCGCCGCCATCTGACTTCGGTGCCGGCGCAGATCCCCTCGGCTGAATCGCTTCAAAGAGCGGGGTCGCAACGGCTGCGGCCCCGCACGTTTGCGGCTATACTAAGAACACAGCATTTTTTGTTTCCATGAAGTATGGCCCGAGGGCGTTACGCTTAAGGGATGGGTGGAATGTTTGAAGAAACGCACGTGAAGCTGGAAGGACTCCGACGGCTGTTTGCCGGGCAGGCCTCTCCGGTAGAGGAGGAACGTGCGGCGGCTCACGTGGCCGGATGCCGGGAATGTTGGCTGCTTGCCAACCGCGCGATCGCCGAGAAGGCGGGCGGTAGGGTCGCCGTTCAGGGCTCGCTCAAACCGCTGGTCGACCTGCACGAGATCGAGCAGGCGAGGCTGGAAGAGTGGCTGGAGGCGCAGGCGGCTTGGATCGAGATCAAGTCAATGACGCCGAAGGCCCGGCGGGACAAGGTGCGGCTTACGCGCTCGCTGCACACCCTCGGATTCCTGGAAGTGTTGTTGGACGGGGGAGCGTCGGCTCCTGCATCCGAGCGCGAAGAGATCTTCATCCTCGCGCTGCTCACGGCACAACAGCTCCCTGCCCCCAGGGTCTCCGCCGAGCTGAAAAACGACCTGTGTGCCGAGTGCTGCGCCGAGATCGCCAATGCCCGGCGCCGGTTGGCGAAGTTCGCCGCAGCCCGCGACGCCTTGCGGAAAGGCAATGAATATGTCGCGAGTGGTTCAAAGGACCGGGTCGCAGAAGGAAGGATCCTGTTTGTGGCGGGCGCCCTGGAAGATGACCTGGGCGATACCGAGGGCGCCCGCAGCATCCTGCAACGAGCGATCGCGATTTTTGAGGCCTCGGAGCAGAATTCTCTATTGAGCCGGACGCTGACTCAACTCGCGTTCGTTTTGGCAATCGAGTACCCGGCCGAGGGTCTTCAATTCGTCGAGCGAGCGCTGGTCTTGATCCCGGAAAGCAACCCTCGCCTCCTCTGGTCCGCCGAGGCCACCAAGTTCCACTGCCTGCTTGGGATCGGAGCGCTCCACGAGGCCCTTCTCCTGTTCGGCGCCATGAGGCGGCTGGAAGGCCAGTTTCACGAGCCGTTCATTCAGATTCGGAGCCGGTTCAATGCGGCCCGGCTGCTCGAGCATCTCGGGCGGCCGAAGAGAGCGGAGGCCCTCTTCCAGGAAGTGATCGCCGGTGATCTAGAGCATGGACTGGTCAAAGACTTCTATATGGATCTCGTCTACCTCTTCGGCTTCTATCTCAAGCAGGGTCAAACTTCCGAAGCGATCGCCGTCTGCCGCCGGGCAAGTGAGGAGCTTTCTCTTCTCGATGACGAAGAAGGGAGCGTCGAGATCGCGCGCGACCAGATGCGGCAGGTGTGGCGCAGCCTGGAAGACGAGGTGAAGCGAGGGACCGTCGACCTCCGTGCGACCGTGACGCTCCGGAAATACATCAAAGCGCACTGGCGTTTTCCGGCAGACGAGATGCCCGCGTTCGGCGGTCGGCTTTCTGGGAAGGATCGTTTGTAGTTTCTCCCCTATTCGCATAAGGGGGAACGTCTGGCGGCACCCCGGAACAAAAAGACCGGATCGCTCCGTCCGGGAGGACGTGAGGATCCGGTGGGGGATGACAGGCGCGGAGTTGGGACCTCTTGGCGACCGCGCGAAGTGGAGAGTAGGTCCCGGCGCGGTCGAAAGAGCGGCTCTCTTGTGGCGGTTCGGTCACAGAGGCCGGTCTTCTCCTTCGGTGCCAGGGCCGTCGGGCGCTTCCAACGCGCCGCGCCGTCCGCCGCGCTCTCGACGCCCTCGCTCTCCGGAGAGCAGCCGGGGGTGCTTCAACTTCCATTCCTGGTAGCGGGCGAGCTGCTCGGGCCGTAGTAGGGCCGAAAGATTCTGGTCGAACCGCGAAAGCGCGCTACGCAGAGTGCCGCGCCCCGAGCGCATCTGGAGCACCAGTTGGCCGATCCGCTCCGCGTCCGGCTTCGGCGCGGCCAACTCGGCTTTGAGCTGCGTGCGTAGCTCGCGGCGGGAATCGCGCAGCGGCGACATCTCGCCGCGCAGCTGGGCGACCAGGTCGGCGACCTTCGCGCTCTGCTCCCGGTCGAGCACCAGGAGGCGCGAGATCCGCTCTCCATGCCCCAGGCCACCGAAGCGACCGGCCGGCCGGTCGGAGCGGTCCGGCGTCCAGGGGGTGGGCGAAGCGTTCGAGGCGACGACGCAAAGGGCGAGAACGACCAGGGCGCCGAGGAGGGTCAGGGTGAAACGGTGAGGGCGGAGGGGTGGGGTCATGGGGTTCTCCTTCGTCAGATCCGGGAGTAAGGCGTACCCGGGTGCCGAGAATGAAACCCCGTCCCGGTCATTTTCCTGCGGTTCTTGGCGGCAAGCCCCGGCGCCCCGATGATAAGGTTCGGACCCGTTCCGGGAGAATGCGATGAGCGAGGAAATCCTGCGCCGTACCCCCTTGTACGACCTGCACCGCGAGGCGGGGGGCAAGATGGTTCCTTTCGCCGGCTGGGAGATGCCGGTCCAATATACCGGTCTGATCGAAGAGCACACGGCGGTTCGCGAGCGGGCGGGTCTGTTCGACGTCTCGCACATGGGCGAGTTCCGGGTGGACGGGGCGGGCGCCACCGCCTTTTTGGACGCCTTGACCCCCAACCACGTCGCGAAGCTGGGGATCGGCCGCGCGCACTACAGCGGCCTGTTGAACGAAGGCGGCACCTACCTCGACGACCTGCTGATCTATCGCCTGGGGGAAGAGTCCTACCTGGTGGTGGTGAACGCTAGCAACGTCGACCGCGATTTCGCCTGGATCGCCGAACGGGCGCCGACCGGGGTGACGGTCGACAACGTCTCCGACGCCTACGCTCTGCTCGCGCTCCAAGGGCCGCGGGCGCTGGAGATCCTGGCCCCCCTCACGGAGACCGACATCGGCGCGATCCGCTATTACGGCTTCGCCCAGGGCGAGGTCGCGGGGGTGAAGACGCTGATCTCGCGCACCGGCTATACCGGGGAGGACGGTTTCGAGCTCTACCTGCCGCCGGACGGCGCACCCGGGGTCTGGCGCAAGCTGTTCGAGGTCGGCGCGGCGCACGGACTTCTCCCCGCGGGTCTGGGCGCGCGCGACACGCTGCGGCTGGAGGCCGGCATGGCGCTCTACGGCCACGAGCTGAACGAGACGACAACGCCGCTCGAAGCCGGGCTCTCCTGGGTGGTCAAGCTGGAAAAAGGCCATTTCGTCGGCCGCGACGCCCTGGTCGCCCAGAAGGCGCGCGGGCTCACCCGCCAGCTCGCGGGCTTCGAGATCGAGGGGCGGGGGATCGCCCGCGAGGGGCATGCCGTGCAGGTCGACGGCACGACGGTCGGGGCGGTCACTAGCGGCACCTGGAGCCCGACGTTTCAAAAGGCGCTCGGCCTGGCCTACGTACCGGTGGGGCAGGCGGCGGAGGGCACCGGCGTCGCCATCGAGGTGCGCGGGAAGGCTCTGCCCGCCCGAATCGTCAAAACTCCTTTCTACCAACGGAGTAAATAGGACTTTCACCGGCTATTGCCGGTGCTATAACCTGCGCCGACGTTCACCATTCGCGGCGGGAGTCTCAAGGGTCCCCCCGCCAACGTTTTCCGGCCCGATCCGTCCGGCCGACCTGGAGGGCATTCTCAGAACATGTATCCCAGCGACTATCTCTATTCGAAAGAGCACGAGTGGGTGCGGGTCGAGGATGACGTTTGTACCTTGGGGATCACCGAGTACGCGCAGGCGGAGCTGGGCGAGGTGGTATTCGTCGAGCTGCCCGAAGTGAGCCAGGTCTTCGACTCCGGCGACGAGCTCGGCACCATCGAGTCGGTCAAGGCGGTGGCCGAGATCTACACCCCGCTCGCGGGCGAGATCATCGAGATCAACGACGCGGTGGTCGACGACCCGGAGATCCTGAACGAGGACCCGCACCATGAAGGGTGGCTGGTCAAGATCCGCTTCTCCTCGGCCGACGACATCAAGAGCCTGATGAACGCCGAGGAGTACGAGAAGTTCATCGCGGAAGGCGCGGGCTAGGGCGTGGCGAGCGTCGCCGAGCCCACGGTCGATTCCTCCGAGCCGGCCGCGACCGATGGAGCGGCCGGGGTCGGCTTCGGCGCGATCGACACCTTTCCACGCCGTCACCTCGGATCGAACGAGGGCCAAGTCCGGACCCTGCTCGATCGATTGGGCGTCGAGACGATCGAGCAGCTGATCGGCCAGACCGTCCCGGCCGCGATCCGGCTCGGCCGGCCGCTCGATCTGGCCCCTCCGGCGTCGCCCGGGGGAGCGGAGGAGATCGGCGAGCGCGATCTGCTCGCCACCCTTCGCGGCATCCTGTCGGAGAACCGCGTCCATCGCTCGTTCCTCGGTCTCGGGTACCACGACTGCCTGACGCCGGGCGTGATCCAGCGCAACATCCTGGAGAATCCCGGCTGGTACACCCAGTACACCCCGTACCAGGCGGAGATCTCTCAGGGGCGGCTGGAGGCTCTGCTCAACTATCAGACAATGGTCTCGGATTTGACCGGGCTGCCGATCGCGAACGCCTCGATGCTCGACGAGGGGACCGCGGCGGCCGAGGCGATGCACATGTGCGCTGCCCTGGCGAGCGAGGATCGGCCGGCGTTCTTCGTCGCGGCCGACTGCCATCCGCAGACGCTCGCCGTGGTCAAGACGCGAGCCGAAGCGCTCGGGATCGAGATCCGGACCGGCGATCCGGGGAAAGATCTCGGCCCCGAGGCGAATCTCTCCGATCTGATCGGCATTCTGCTCCAGTACCCGACGAGCGACGGGCGCGTGCTCGATTACGGCGACCTGCCGGAGCGGGCGCACGCGGCCGGGGCGCGGCTGGTGGTCGCGACCGACCTGCTCGCGCTCGCGCTGCTTCGCCCCCCGGGCGAGTTCGGCGCCGACGTGGCGATCGGTTCGGCCCAGCGCTTCGGCGTGCCGCTCGGTTACGGCGGTCCGCACGCGGCGTTTCTGGCCACCCGCGAGGAATTCAAGCGCCAGATGCCCGGGCGGCTGATCGGCGTCTCGCGCGACCGCGCGGGCAAAGTGGCGTTCCGCATGGCGCTCCAGACCCGCGAGCAGCACATCCGGCGCGAGAAGGCGACGAGCAACATCTGCACCGCTCAGGTTCTGCTCGCCGTGATGGCCGGTATGTACGCCGTCTACCACGGGCCGGACGGGGTACGGAAGATCGCGGCGCGAGTCCACGCCCTGGCCGCGACGCTCGCCGCCGGTCTTTCCCGCCTCGGCTGCCTCCTGCCCGCCGAGCCGTTCTTCGACACGCTGCGCGTCGAGTTGCCCGCGGGCAAGGCGGCCGACGCCGTGCTCGCCGCGGCGCTCGCGAAGCGGATCAACCTGCGGAAGCTCGACGACCGTACCGTCGTCGTGGCGCTCGACGAGGCGACGACGGAAGCCGAGCTGGATACGCTGCTGGCGATCTTCGCCGAGGCACTCGGCGGTATTGCCAACACGGCGCGGGAGATCGCGGCCTCCGGCCTGCCGTACCCGGCGCCGCACGCGCGGACTTCCCGGTACCTCACGCACGAGATCTTCCATCGCCATCACACCGAGCACGAGATGCTCCGCTACATCAAGCGGCTGGAAGGGCGGGATCTGTCGCTCACCACCTCGATGATCGCGCTCGGCTCCTGCACCATGAAGCTCAACGCCACGAGCGAGATGGTGCCGCTCTCGTGGCCCGAGGTCGGGGCGATCCATCCGTTCGCGCCGGTCGACCAGGCGGGGGGCTACCGGGTGCTGTTCGAGACGCTCTCGGCCTGGCTCGACGAGATCACCGGTTTCGCCGCCTGCTCGCTCCAGCCGAACGCCGGCTCGCAGGGCGAATACGCGGGGCTGATGGTGATCCGCGCCTACCACCGGAGCCGCGGCGATGAGGGGCGGAACGTCTGCCTGATTCCGGTCTCGGCGCACGGCACCAACCCGGCCTCGGCGGTCATGGCGGGGATGAAAGTCGTGGTCGTCGCCTGCGACGACAGAGGCAACATCGACATCCCGGACCTCGCGGCGAAAGCGGAGCAGCATGCCGCCTCGCTCGCCGCGCTGATGGTCACCTACCCCTCCACCCACGGCGTGTTCGAAGCGGGCATTCGCGACATCTGCGAGATCGTCCATCGCCACGGCGGCCAGGTCTACATGGACGGCGCGAACATGAACGCCCAGGTCGGCCTCTGCCGGCCGGGCGACTTCGGCGCCGACGTCTGCCACCTGAACTTGCACAAGACGTTCTGCATCCCGCACGGCGGCGGCGGCCCGGGGATGGGGCCGATCTGCACCGCCCCCCACCTCGCGCCGTTCCTGCCCGGGCATCCGGTCATCGCGACCGGCGGCGGGCAGGCGATCGGGCCGGTCTCGGCGGCGCCCTGGGGGAGTGCGAGCATTCTCACGATCTCCTGGGTCTACATCGCGTTGATGGGGGCGGACGGCCTGCGCCGGGCGACCGAGCTGGCGATCTTGAACGCCAACTACATGGCCGCGCGGCTTTCCGAGCATTATCCGATCCTCTACACCGGCGAAAACGGCCGGGTCGCCCACGAGTTCATCCTCGATCTTCGCCCGGCCAAAGCGTTCGGCGTCGAGGCCGAGGACGTGGCGAAACGCCTGATGGACTACGGCTTCCACGCGCCGACCCTGTCGTTTCCGGTGGTCGGCACCCTGATGATCGAGCCAACCGAGAGCGAATCGATCCAGGAGCTGGATCGTTTCTGCGACGCGCTGATTGCGATCCGCGAAGAGATCCGGGCGATCGAAGAGGGGCGGATGGACCGCCACGACAACCCGCTCAAGAACGCGCCGCACACGGCGGAAGCGGCCCTCGCCGAGAGTTGGACCCACGGCTACAGCCGGGAGCAGGCGGTGTTCCCGTTGCCCTGGGTGCGCGAGCGGAAGTTCTGGCCCTACGTCGCGCGGATCGACAACGTCTGGGGCGATCGCAACCTGATGTGCGCCTGCCCGCCGATCGAGAGCTATGCCTAGACTGGGCGCCCCGGCGGGCGGAGCGCCCAGAAGGGTGGTTGGGGAGGAACGCGGCGCGTGAGCCGGCTCGGGGGGGCGCTCGCCGGGCTGTTCCTGGCCTGTTGGGTGGTCGTCCTGCTCGGCGAATTCGGTGTCGTCGACCTCGCCGGCCACCTGCCGCTCGGCCTGTACCCGCTCTACAGCCTGGCGGTCTCGCTCGGCTGGGGAGCGGGAATCGCCTACGCCCGCCTCCGCCGGAAGGTCGAGCCGCGCCGGCGTTTCTTCTGGTTCCTGCTCTGCGTGCTTGGACCCTTGGGCCTCGTCTTCCTGCTCCGCGTAATGGCCCCGGCCGCCGAGCAGGAGGCGGCGCCGCTCGTGCCGCTTCTCGCCTTCGGAGTGTTCTCGGTGTTCTTCCTGATGCCGGCCATCCTACCCGGTCCGTGGAGCCGCTGAGGTTTCAGCCGCCTGAGCGTTTGACCTTCCAGCCTCGCCGTTCCAGCTCGGCCACCAGCAGATCCCGGTGGTCGCCCTGGATCTCGATCGTGCCCTCTTTGATCGTCCCGCCTGAGCCGCACCGTTTCTTCAGCTCGGCGGCGAGCTTGGCCAGTTCCTCGCCCCTCAGAGGCACGCCGGTCACGATCGTGACCCCCTTGCCCGCCCTGCCTTTCGTCTCGCGCCCGACGCGCACGATGCCGTCGGCGGAACCGGCTGGAGTCGCGGGCCGGCTGCACGCGCAATGGTCGGTGGGCCAGCCGCACTTCGGGCAGACCCGCCGCTCGGTTGAATAGACCAGGCCTCCGGTACGAGGTTTTCCGCCCTTTCCGTTCATTCGCGGAGAGAATTATAGGGCGGTCCGAGGATCGGCTCGGCCCGCCCACATCTCCGCTTACGGATGGCCGGTTATGGCTTCCGTTCCGCGAACAGAGCATCGCGGGAGACAAGTTTGGATTTCCGGTTTTGGCCAGAGTAGACCGCGAAGTGCAAGTGCTCTTTGTTTTGACCCGTCAGCCCGGTCGAGCCGATGTTTCCCAGCCGGGTGGTTGTCGTAACGAAATCTCCTGCTCGAAACGCTGGGATCCCCGTCATATGCACATAGCCGGTCCACCACTTGGTTCCGTCCGGAGACGTATGTTCGACTAAGACGCCGCCGAACGTGCCGCAGGGCAAGCATTCTCCACCGTATTTTGACGATTCGCCCAGGGGCAACCGCAAAGACCGGCAAACCCTTATCGGCGTTGGCCGAAAGATTTATGTCCCAGGCAAGCGTCTCGTTGGACGCTGGGATGAGGATGCCACCGGGTTTGTGAAAGCCAGTTTGATGTTGGCAGAAGGTCCAGAGACCCGTTGCGTTGTTGCACTCTGAATTTTCTATTCCGGTGTTCCTAAAGGGACCGCGTACCGGGGCCAGCAGGGTTCGGATGCCTGTAAGCCCGTTGATCCCCGAAGTTCCGCTGAGCTGCCCGAGAGACGTCACCTCGGCGTTGGTCGGGTTGACCCGCAGCAGTTCTCCATTTTCGGTTGCGGCCAAGAGCGCCTTCGCCGGGCTGAACGCAATGCCGTAGATGCGCTCGTCGGAAAGGAACCCAACGATGGTCGCGGCACCTGTCTGAGGGTTGATTCGAAGGAGAAAGTCTTCGTCGCCATCGGTTCCGATACCAAAGAGCCGTCCGTCGGGTGCGAAAGCCAGGTCACCGGAGGAGCCCAGATCCACGCCGAGGGAGCCTACTACCTGAGCCTTACCGCTCGATCGACTGATTCTAAGGAGATCTCCGGCGGAAGTACCTGAGGGAGAAGTGTGCAGAAGACGACCTGAAGAATGAAGAGTCGATGGAACAAGCCACGCATAGAAGCTCCTTTCAACTTAGAAACGCGAGCTTCCGCTGGCAGTCGTACCATCAAGAGATGGTTCGCCGCTATTTCGCCTTCTCCTTTCCGCTCCTGCATCCTCGCGTCGTGCCGCGCCTTCGGAACTAATACTTGAGCAGCGCGCCGTCGTCGGTTTCTCTCAAGGGGCGGCGGGATGATCCCGTCGCCAAGCCTTCCGAGAGGAACCCCTCATGAGAAAGAAGCTCACCCTGCACCGCGTCACCGTCCGAAACCTCGCGCCCGAAGAGACGGTCGGAGTCGATGGCAATGGGATTGTGATCCCCCGGACCGTGATTTGCACCCATACCTGTGTCACCTGCGCCCCTTCCTGCTACAACACCTGCCTGGGCGGGATCTGCTGAGAGATGCCAAGCGGGCGGCGGCTCGGCTGCCGTCCGCGCGCTGTGGCGATGTCGAATTCCGTGGTCTGCCCTATCCGCTTTGGGTGTGCTCGTCCTGGGACCGCCGGCGTCTCGCCGGCACGGGTGCCGAGCAACCTCAGGCGCCGATCGCAGGGCGGTGGCTGATCGACCCAAAAACGCCGGCGAGACGCCGGCGGTCCCAGGACAAGCACACCCGAGGTGGAAGAATTAGAGAAACGGGTGGAGGTGTCCGGCCGCAACAAACACTCGACTCACTCCTTCGCCCCCTCCGCCTTCCCCTTCCGCGCTCGTGCCGCCCGGGCCTGGTATTCGCGGTGGAGGAGGCCGTAGATCACCGCTTCGTGGGCGCGGGCCGCGGAGCGGATCATACGGTTGACGTGCATGTGGATCAGGCTCCCCGCGAGGTCAACGCGCTGTAGCTCTCCCGCGGCTTCGAGGCGCGCGAGCTCCGCCAAGGCGGGGGCGCTCTTCCGGGAGCGTTCGGCGAGGATCACGTAGCCGGGGGCGAGCGGGTCGTCCTCGGCGGGTTCGGGGGCGAGCAGGGCGGCGAGGCTCTTCTTCTCGGTCCGGTACTTCTGGTCGATCGATACGTCCAGGCTCTTCTGGCCGCCGAACTCCTTGGCGAAGTTTTCGCGCATCGCGCCCATCAGCGTGATCTTCCGCTCGTCCGCGATTCCGAGATCGGCGAGGATTGCGTCGGTGCCGCGGAACGCCAGACGCCAGCGGGCGTCCGCCCCTTCGTCCCCTTCGAGCGTCTCGACGATTCCCAAGCAGGCTTCGCTGTCGATTCCGAACAGCGTCTCGCAGACCGGCATGCCGAGCGGACCGCCGTAGCGCTCGGTCTCGCGCTCGTAGGTGTCGAGCTGGATCTTCCAGGCGCGGGCGTCGGCGAGCAGGGGAGAGATCGCTTTTTCGAGCCGCGGCAGGGCGCGGAGCAGGAGAGTTTGCGGGTCGCCGTGCAGACGAATTCGCAAATGCCATTCGGGATCGCCGTAGCGGATGAAAAACCAGGAATCGACGTCGCCCGCCGCAACCGCCTCGCGCACCGCCGGTCCGATCGCGTCGCGCAGAATGCCGTCCGCGGTCGAGCTGCCGGTGTAGACCTTGAGGTACAGCCACTCCGAGCCGGGCGGGAAGCTGCGCTGGATCGTGATGGCCGGCGTGGAGGTCGTCGACGTTGCGGCAGCCTCCTTGGCGGGAGCGGCGCTGGCCGATTCGCCCTGCGCGATTTCCGGAGCCGCCGCCGGTTCGGGCCGCTTGCGGTCGTAGGGAACGACGATCTCGTGCAGGAACCGCCCCTCGGGTCCCGTGACGCAAAGCGCGTCCGGCCCCGGGAACAGCTCGTGGAGGACGGCCTGCTTCCTCTCCTCGATCAGATCGAAAAAGGTGTCGAGCTCCAGCGGGTTCTCGAAGTCGACCAGCAGCTCGTTGTCGCCGTCGGCGAGTGTGGCGATACGCGGGATCTTCCGCCGCTCGCGCCAGGCGCGCGCCGCGGCGAGCAGGCCGGCGCCTTTCGCCTTCTTGAGCGTGCCGATCTCCTCTTCGTTCATCTTCCAGGTCGCGCGCGAGAGGATCGTCCGGCCGAGCCGCACGCGCGGCAGGAACGCCGCGCCGTCGAACGGACCCCAGCCCCAGTAGAGGCCGGCGGCCACGTTCTGCGACTGGAGAGTGCAGAGAAATCGGTAAAGTCCGAGGCTGCCCATCGAGAAGTTGTGCGCGGACGACAGGCGCGGGATCACTTCCCGGCGAAGCGCGCGCGAGCGGATCACGATCCGGTTGCCGGTCACCGTGACGTCGAGATCGGAGACCGCAATCTGCTTATCGGCCGGCGCGCCGGAGCGGCCGAGGAATGGGATCTCGTATTCGCGCAGCACCGGCCGGGCGAGGATGTTGCCGATCCGGCCCTGCGGCAGATGGACCACTTCGGCGAAGATCGCGGTGGGTTGGTGCGCCTCTTCGGCGCGCAGGTGGTCGAGCGTCAGCCGGGTGAGGTCGGCGTCCGCGTGGCAGAACCGGCCGAGCAGCCGCGCGCCGGAGGGGCCGCCCGCGCCGCGCCAGAGCACCTCGAAGCGCCCGGCGTCCAGATCCTCCTCCGAGGCGGCGGAAAGGCTCGCCATCACCTGGAACGAATCCGGTAGCGGCGCGACGTCGGTCAGCTTGAGCTTTTCGACGTCGGCTTCCGTGATCTCGATCTCGAAGGTGCCCGAGGCGAGCGCTTCTTCGAGCTTGGCGAGCATCGCCCCTTGGAAGTTGCCCCACGGCACGTTCTGCGCGGCCGGCGGACCGCCGAGGACGACCCCCGCCAGCAGGGGAGAGGCCTCGGCGCCCGCGCTGCGCGATTTTTCGTAGCCGATCCCCACCTCTTCATCCAGCGCTTCGAGCAGCGGCACCCACCGCCCTTCGCCGTAGCGCTCGCCGAAATCGCGGCGAAAGTTGTCGAGCGATTCCAGCCGCGAGCGGCCGAACATCTTGTGCAGCAGCTCCAACCCCCGAGTCAGCTCCGCGATCACCACGGGTCCAAGCGCCGCCTCGGCGACCGGTTTCACCATGTCGACCTGGAACAGACGCGACAGCTCGACCGGCGTCGGCAGCTCTTCGAGGCTGCGCTCGATCTCGCGGTAGCGCTCGGGGTCCGCGCCCACGCCGGCCGCATCGATCGCCGCGATCGCGTCGCGGGTCGCGAGCAGTCGCTCCCGGACCTTGCTGCCGATTTCTAGATCGGGCAGCGCCGCGAGCTGATCGAGCAGATCGTGAATCGATTCCTGCCCCGTCACCGGCAGGCCGAAGTCGGGCACCAGCAGCTGGCTCTGCACCAGCTCGGCCAGGTATTCATCCGCCTCCTCCCGGGTGATCTCTCCGTCGGGGTCGGAATCGACCAGCGCCTGGGCGAGATCCTCGATCCGCGCGCCGTTCGCCGCACGCGCCAGCGTCTCGTCGAGATAAGAAGTCGGGGTCACCGCCACCAGATGATGCGAGCGCACCTTGCCGTCCAGCCGCGCCTCGGCGTACCGCATGCGCCCGGCGGCGTGGTACAGGCTGCTGTTGGGCAGATAGGAGAGCGCGCCGCGGATGCCCGGATCCTTGATCAGCTCCTCGACCAGCGCGAACAGATAGTCCATGTCGAGCCGGGTGTGCCGGTCGTACCGCGCGCGAGGAGCCAGTCGCAGCCGGGTCGGCTCGTCCGCTCCGACCAAGCGCCCCACCGAGCAGCCCGAGAACAACCCGAACGGAGTCGGCCGCGCGCACATCCGCAACACGTACCGGACCAGTGCCCGCTCGGCTCGCTGGCCTTTCTTCCCATCCGGCTCTTTTTTCCACACATCGAGCCCGTCGGAGAGCGAAGGCGAAGCCAAAAACACCGACTCGCGCACCTCCGGTCTTTCGAGCAAAGCGCGCAGCCGCTCGCGCAACAAGATCCTATCCGCGGCCCAAGCGGCGGCGAGTTCCTCTTCCGCCTCCGCGGAAGTCCCCGGAGAGGCAAGCCCCGCGCCCCAAGCCTCCAGCTCCTCATACGGATAAAGTGGAGTCCGGAAAGCAAAAAACCCGGACGGGGCATAAGGGAATTCGGAAGAGGACTTGGACTTGTCTTTTTCGCGGCTCACGGTCGCGGGAAGCTATCACCGGTCGGCCGTTTGCTGGAATGCCTGGGATGGGCAGAAGGCCTTCTCGGAGCGCCGACAGTGAAGCTTGCTACTGCCGAATGAGACGGTCGTACTCCGCATGTGGGCCGATCCAGAACCAGACGACCCCTTCCGGAGAATCGATTCCCACTGCTCGATAATCGAGATCGACCCGAACCGAGCGGAACGGCCCGACTTTTTTGAAGTGTAACGAAGGGTGGCGCGGGTCCTCCCGGAGAAGCCGAAAGCTCTTGTCGGCGATCCTCTGAATTCTCTCGGGAAGCGCTCGGTAGCAGGCCCAAAAATCGGGCGAGGCTCGGTGCCTCAAAGCTCCGTGGTCTCGCCGGCACGCAGGGCGGCGAGGGCCTTTTCCGCAATTTGGTCTAGGCGTCCTGCTGCGACATCCCCTTCGAACTGAGCATCCCAAACGGCCGCGTCATAGGCCGCGAACCAGTCGCGGAAGGCCGCCAGTTCCTCGGGCGAAAGCTCTTCCACCCCGTGTTCCAGCATCTCGACTCGACTCATACGGCCTCCTTGGAACGGCCGGATTATAACTTTCGGGGAACCGTTTCCGGACCCGGTGCTGGTAGGTTGTACCACCCTTCGTAATTCTGGTTGCGCGCCTCCGCAACCCCGCGCTCCCAAACTGTTCGGCGGCGGGAACTTGGGGGAGGTGCTTTCTTGACCCTCTCGGTTCTCCACCTCTCCGCCGGCCGGAGCGTCCCTTCCCCCGGGGAGGGGGAGGGTTGGTTCGGCCGGGGGAAGGACAGGATGGGGGTCGTTCGTGCATCCGCACCCGTCGCACCCGCATTTTGGTCTCCGACGTGCTGGATCAGATCGCCGACGGGCTGGCCCGGGAACTGTCGTTCAGGAATGGCACGGGAGCATCTCGCGAGAAGCCATCGCGGACGCGTTGCAGCTCTGCCCACCGCTCCCTTGTGCGAACCAGCGACCGCGACGATAGCCGCAAGGGGGCGGCCGGAGGAGAAAAGAGGTGTCCCGCCGCCGAAAACCGGTGCAACGGACGGGACCGCCCCTTTCCAACCCCCGGACACCACTCCGCGGAACAAGCGGAGTCGTGTTGCAAATCGGGACACCACTCCGCCCGTCCGGGAGAGCGGTTTCGCGAACCGGCCCACCACTCCGCTGGCCTGGGGGAGCGGTGCAAACCTCCAGTGCACCACTCCTCTGGCCCAGGGGAGTGGTACAAACCTCCAGAACACCGCTCCCCCAGCCCAGCGGAGTGGTGCAAAATTCCAGAACACCACTCCCCTGGCCCAGGGGAGTGGTACAAAACTTCAGAACACTGCTCCCCCCGCCCAGCGGAGTGGTGCAAAGCTTCAACACACCACTCCCCCGGCCCAGCGGAGTGGTGTGCTGAGCCCGCGCACCGCTCCCCCGGCCCAGGGGAGTGGTGGTCTAGACCGGCACACCGGTCCCCGAGATCAGCGGAGTGGTGGCGGGAACGCTGATACCACGGCTGCCGCCCGGCGAACCGGTGTCCGCGTCGCGCGCACTGCGGCGCCGGGTCGGCGGAGTGGTGTTTTGGTTCGTCGACGTGGTTTCCGGGCTCGGCGAACTGGTGGTGGGAGTCCGAGATGCGGTGTCGAGACCGGGAGTTGTGGTGACGGCCAAGAAAACACCGGCGTTGGCAACCGGAACACCGGTGCTCGGGGTCGTGGCCATGCTGGGCGCGGGCTTGCCGGTTCGGTAAGCGCCCATCGCGATGGCTAGCGCGGCGACGATCAGACTCCCCGCGACCGCGAATGTGATGCGCATGCCGATGGCGATGGCCTCGGGACGCGCCGTTGAGACGTTGGTCGTTGCCGAAGCGAGCGCGAAGACCGCACCCATGACCGACGCGCCGGTGATGAGCCCGAGATTTCGCGAGAGGCTGAGCATGCCGGAAATGACGCCGCGTTGGTCCGGGCGAATATTGGTTATGACGGCCGTGTTGTTGGCTGCCTGGAACAGGGCGTAGCTGGCGGTGACGCAGACGATGGGGGAGATGTATCCCGCGATGCCGAATGTCGCCGGCACGAAGGATAGAAGGAAGCAACCCGCCGCCATTCCGAGGAGCCCGGCGAGGGTCATGCGTTGCGCGCCAAACCGGTCCACGATCCGGCCCGCCGGCATGCCGGTGAGAGCGGCGACGAGAGGGCCGACCGACAGGGCGAGCCCAACCAGAGCGGCCTTCAGCCCGAGCGCGCGAGAGAGATAGAACGGTCCGACTACCAGGGTCGACATCATCACCGTCGAGACGAGCGTGCTCATGGCGAGGCTGGCGCTTAAGATCCGATTGCGGAACATCGCCAAGCGGATCAACGGGGAGGCGGCTTTTGCCTCGAAGCGCGCGAAAAGGGCGGCTCCGAAGACGGCCGCCAGCAGCAGACCTACGTTGAGCGCACCGAAACGGCCCCGTCCGAGGGTCATGGCCAGCGCGTAGGCCGCGAGCGTAAGGGTCAGCACCACCATGCCCGCAGGGTCGAAGCCGGCCCGTTCCGCCTGCGGTTTCCGGCGATCGACGGGCAGGTAGCGATACGCGAGAAGAAAATTCAGGAGCCCCAGCGGAACGTTGATCAGGAAGATCGCGCGCCAACCGGGGCCGGCGATCAGCAGGCCGCCGAGCGACGGCCCCAGGGTGGTGCCGATCGCGGACATCGTTCCGAGCAATCCCATGGCGCTGCCGGTCTTTTCTTTCGGCACCGTCTCGCTGACAGAAGCCAAAGTGAGGGCCATCATGACGGCCGCTCCGAGTCCCTGCGCAGCCCGAGCGGTAATCAGAAACCAGAGAGTGGGGGCGAGGCCGCACAGCGCAGAGGCCACGGTGAAAAGGAAGATTCCGGCCAACAGCAACCGGCGGCGGCCGATGATGTCGCCGAATCGTCCGACGCCGACGATCAGGGCGGTGATGGCCAAAAGATACGCGAGGACGATCCACTGGACGGCCTGGAAGGAGGCGCCGAACGCTTGTGCCAACGCCGGCAAGCCGGCATTGGCGATGCTGGTATCGAGCGAGGGCATCAACATGGAGAGGGATAGGCTGGCGAGCGCCCAGCGCACCGAAGGAGCGCTGTCCGGGCTCTTTCCCGCCGCCTGATCTGGAACTGGAAGGATGGGTTTCAATCGGGTCTCCTTTAGCTGTCCGCAAGGTATACTCACTTTTGGCATGGCGGAAGACGCACCGCTTGCACGTTATTCGTGCGGTTGACGCCACATCAGGGCTAAGCTCCCCGGATGTCGACGCCGGATTTCAACCTGCTGGTCACTCTCGATGCGGTGCTCGCCGAAGGAAGCGTGGCGCGCGCCGCCCAACGTCTGCGGCTGAGCCCGTCGGCGATGAGCCGCGCGCTGGCCCGATTGCGCGAGACGACCGGCGATCCCCTCTTGGTCCGAGCCGGACGAGGCCTCGTTCCCACGCCCCGGGCGATCGAGCTCCGCGAGCGGGTCCGCCAACTCGTTGAGGAGGCGGAGGCGGTTCTGCGGCCGGCCGAGCGGCTCGACCTTCAACGGCTGGTAAGGACGTTCACGCTTCGGACCCGCGAAGGCTTCGTCGAAAACTTCGGGCCCGATCTTCTGGCGCGCATCGCCGGGGAAGCCCCCGGCGTGCGCCTCTGCTTCCTGCCGAAACCCGACAAAGAGAGCGCATCCCTTCGCGACGGAACCGTCGATTTAGAAACCGGCGTAGTGAGCGAGAAGACCAGCCCCGAGGTTCGTGCCCACGCGCTGTTCCGGGATCGGTTCATCGGCGTCGTGCGCAAGGGTCATGCGCTCTGCGAGGGCGAGATTACCCCCGACCGTTACGCGGCTGGCCGCCACATCTCGATTTCGCGCCGGGGTCTCGAAAAGGGACCGATCGATGAAATCTTGAAGCCGTTCGGCCTCCAACGAGAGATCGCCACGATCGTCGGCGGTTTCTCCACCGCACTGGCTCTGGCGCGGGCCTCCGACCTGATCGCCACCGTTCCCGAACGACAAACCGGCAACCTGCGCGCGGGGCTGTACAGCTTTCCCCTTCCCATCCCCGCGCCGGAGATCACGATTTCAATACTCTGGCACCCGCGTCTGGATGCCGATCCCGCGCATCGCTGGCTGCGCGGGATCGTTCTGGAGGTCTGCTCGGCAAGGGGGTGATGGCCCGCCCCCGCCTATTTCGACTTCACCCGCGTCCAAATCTCGTCATACAGCTTCGAGGCGTCACCCACGTCGCCTACCAGCTCCAGCTTCGCCATCATCTCCGGGGTGGGGTAGATGGCCGGGTTCGCTAGATCCTCGGGCTTGACCAGGGGGCGCGAGGCTTTGTTGGGGGTGGCGTACTGGTTGAAGTTCGAGAGCTGCGCTCCGACGTTCGCGTCGAGGATGTAGTCGATGAATTTCTCGGCCCAATCGCGGTGGGGGGCTTTGGCGGGGATGACCATGCTGTCGACCCAGATCACGCCGCCTTCGTCCGGCACGAAGAACTGCGTGTCCTTGTCGTCAGTCATGCCTCGCGCGGCGTCGCCGTTGTAGACCACGGAGGCGGTCACCTCTTTGTTGAGCACTTTGTTTTTGCCGCCCACTCCGCCTTCGAAGCCTTGGGAGCGTTTTTTCGCTTCGATCAGCAGCGCGCCCGCCGCTTCGATCTCGGCCGGATTCGTGGTGTTGACGCTCTTGCCCTGGAACTTGAGCGCGGAGCCGAGCATTTCGCGGATCGAATCCATCATCAGGAACGGCCCGGGCTGCTGCTTCGGGTCGAACAGCAGGTTCCAGCTCGGCTTGTAGTTTTTCGCCTGCGATTTCCGGAGGTAGATTCCGACCGTTCCCCACTGGTAGGCCGCGGTGTACTTGTTGCCCGGATCGAAGGCGGGGTTGGCGAACTTCTCGTCCAGGTTCGCGAGATTCGGAATGTTGGCGTGGCGCAGCTCGGCGAGCAGGCCGAGGTGGATCATCCCCGGGACCACGAAGCCGCTCGGCACCACGATGTCGTATTGCGAGGTGCCGCCCGCCTGGAGCTTGGCGATCATGCTCTCGTTGTCCTCGTACACCTCGGTGGTCACCTTGCAGGTGTACTTCTGCTCGAACGACTTGACGATCTCGGGATCGATGTACTCGCTCCAGATGAACAGGTTGATGCTACACGGCCCCGTGGGCTCGGTCGGTCCGGTACTCGCCGCGGTTGCCTCCGACGGCGGCGGTTCTTCCTTCTTGGCGCACGCGGAGAGACCGGCGACGAGCGCCAGGATCATGAGGAAAGGACTGAGTTTGCGCATCACGAATCTCCCGAGGAGCGGCGCGGGCGCTGGAAGAACAGCCCGGCCAGGGTTCCGATCACGGAAACGAGAACGATCAGGGTGGAGAGCGCGTTGATGTCCGGCGTGATGCCGCGCTTGACCGAAGAATAGATCAAGATCGGCAGTGTGCCGGCGCCCGGCCCGGTGGTGAAGAAGCTGACCACGAAATCGTCGAGGCTCAAGGTGAACGCGAGCATCGCACCCGCGACCACGGCGGGGAGAATCATCGGCAGCGTCACGTGCCGAAAGGTCTGAGCGGCGGTCGCCCCCAGATCGCGCGCCGCCTCTTCGATCGCCGGATCGATGCCGATCATGCGCGAGCGGATGACGATCGCGACGAACGGGATCTGGAACGTGACGTGGGCGACGATCATGGTCGTCATCCCCAGCTCGAACAGGCCGAACCGGTCGCGGATCAGCGAGAAGAACATCAGCATCGCGATCGCCATCACGATGTCGGGAATCACGACCGGGATGTACATCAGGCGCGAGAACAGCTTCTTGCCCGGAAAGCGGTAGCGCGAAAGTCCGTAGCCCAACAGAGTGCCGAGTACGGTCGCAATCCCGGTGCTCGAAAGTCCCAGGATCAACGTGTTCTTCGCGGCGTCGATCTTCTCGCGGCTGTCGAACAGCTTGCCGTACCAATCGGTCGTGAACCCCTGCCAGGGCCCGCCATGGCGCGCGGAGTTGAACGAGTAGACGATCACCACCGCGATCGGCGCGTAGAGAAAGACGAAGATTGCGGCGGCCCAAAGCCAGAGCGGCAGCGAAGGCTTTCTCACAGCAGCGCCTCCTCGCTGTCGCTGCCGGCCGTCCGGGCGTAAAACGACAGGCCGAGCATCACGACCGCCATGCCGACGAAGGCGATCGCGGCGCCGAACGGCCAGTCGCGGCTGGCCCCGAACTGCTGTTGGATCGCGTTGCCGAGCAGCACCGTGCGCGCCCCGCCCAGGAGGTCCGGAATCACGAACTGGCCGACCGCCGGAATGAACACCAGGATCATACCCGCGATCATTCCGGGCAGCACCTGCGGCAGGATCGCGTGACGCAGCACGCGCGACCCATCGGCCCCCAAATCCATCGCCGCTTCCGCGATCGACCAGTCGAGCTTCTCGAACGACGAGTAGAGCGGCAGCACGAGGAACGGCAGGTAGGCCGCGAGCATGCCGAGGTAGACCGCGCCGAGGCTCGGATAGAGCGGCCGGCCGGCTTCCGCTAGGCCGAGCGCGGACGCGGCCTTCGCCGCCAGGCTCTGAGGCCCGAGCAGAATCTGCCAGGCGTAGGTGCGGATCAGCAGGTTGGTCCAGAACGGGATGACCACCAGGGTGAGCGCGATCTGCTTGCCCCGCGGCGGCAGCTGAACGATGAAGTAGGCGAGCGGAAACCCGGCGAGCAGGCAGACCAGAGTGGTCCCCGCCGCGAGCACCAGGCTTCTTGCGATCACCAGCGGATAGAGCGGATCGAAGCCGAAGGCGCCGAATCCTGCCAGGCGGGTGTAGTTCTCGAACGTCAGCGGCAACCCGATCTCGCCGTACGAGCCGCGGGTGAGGAAGCCCATCGCGATCACCGCGAGCAGCGGCACGAGCAGGAAGACGGTGACCCACAGGATGCCCGGCCCGCTGGTGAGCGCGGAACGTACAGCCTGGCGTGCCGGGGTGAGCCGCTCGCCGAAGCGGATTTCTATTTCACGCTTGCCGCGATCCTTCGCCATCAGTCGTCCAGCACCAAGAGCCCGGCGGGTGGCAGGACGGCGGTTGCCGCCTGACCGAGGTCGAACCCCTGCGAGCCGATCCGGGCGTTCATCACGTATGCGGTGAGGATCGCACCGCCGGGCGCGTCGAGCAGGTAGTGGGTCTCGGAGCCGATGTAGATCAGCTCCCGAACCGTCACCGTCACCCGGTTTTCGCCCTCTTCGCCGGCGGCCCCTGCAGACACCAGGCGCACCTTCTCGGGTCGGATCGCGAGCGTGAGAGCCTCGCGGGGGGAGCCTTGGGTCGGCAGGGCCGGCGCGCCGTATCCCTCGGCACGCAGCTCGCCGAAGGGTGTGTCGACCAGCACGGCGAGCCCCTCGCGCCGGGTCGCCTTCCCCTCGATCAGGTTGCAGGTGCCGAGGAACTGGCTGACGAAACGGGTGCGCGGACGCTCGTAGATCTCCTCGGCGTCGCCCAGCTGTTCGATCCGGCCGGCGCGCATGACCGCGATCCGGTCGCTCATGACCAGCGCTTCTTCCTGGTCGTGGGTGACGAAGATGAAGGTGATCCCGAGCCGGCGCTGGAGCGCCAGCAGCTCCACCTGCAACTCCTTACGGAGCTTGGAATCCAACGCGCCGAGCGGCTCGTCGAGCAGCAGCACCTTCGGCTCGTTGATCAACGCCCGGGCGAGCGCCACGCGCTGCTTCTGGCCGCCCGAGAGCTGCGCCGGCTTCCGGTCCGCGAAGGTCGCGATCTGCACCAGATCGAGCATGCGGGTAACTCGCTGGGCGACTTGCTCCCCCGGCACCTTCTTCATCCGCAGGCCGAACGCGACGTTCTCGCGCACGGTCATGTGGGGAAACAGGGCGTACGACTGGAAGACCGTGTTCACCGGCCGCCGGTGCGCGGGCATCTCGCCCACGTCCTGGCCGTCGATCCGTACCTGCCCGGCGTCCGCGACGTCGAGCCCGGCGAGGATGCGCAGCAGGGTCGTTTTGCCGCAGCCGGAGGGGCCGAGCAGGGTCAAGAATTCGCCCGGCCGAATCGCGAGCGACACGCCGTCGAGCGCCACGAACGAGCCGAATTCGCGCCGGATGCCTTCGACCTCGACAGAGGTCGCGCGGGCCGAGCCCACGGACCCCGAAACCCCCTTCGGCTCGCCGGGTGCAGCCACCGCCATGCCGGTTCCCCCTTCGCTTCGAGGATCAGGAAAACGAATATGCGGGGAGGATAGCAAGAATCTACCCAAAGGACGGCAGGCGAGGCGCGTCGCAATGTAGGGGCGCAGCATGCTGCGCCCCTACGCCCCCTTGCGGTAAGCTCCACCCGAGCTTGCGGGCGTTATTTCGTCCGAATCCCAAGACATCCGAACGACATCCCTACGCCCTTCCCGGCTGATTCCGGAGCGCACGCCATGACCGAGACCGCGGTCGCCTCTACTTCCAACTCGATCGTCCTCGTCACCGACATCCCCGGCCCGCGCTCGCGCTCACTCTGGGCGCGCCGCGAGAAGGCGACGCCGCGCGGTCTGGCTCACACCGCGCCGATCTTCATCGACCGCGCGGAAGGGGCGCTCCTTCACGACGTGGACGGCAACGCCCTGATCGATTTTGCCGGCGGCATCGGCACGCTCAACTTCGGCCATACGAACCCGGCGGTGGTGGATGCCGTGCGCGAGCAGGTGGGCAAGCTCACCCACACCTGTTTCACCGTGGTGGGCTACGAGCCCTATCTGCTGCTCGCCGAGCGGTTGAACGCCCTGGTTCCGGGGGCGTTCGAGAAGAAGACGATGCTCGCGAACTCGGGCGCCGAGGCGGTCGAAAACGCGGTGAAGATCGCCCGCCACGCCACCGGCCGGCAAGGGGTCGTGGTGTTCGAGCACGGCTTCCACGGCCGCACGCTGCTGGGGCTCTCGATGACCAGCAAGGTCAAGCCCTACAAGGTCGGTTTCGGACCCTACGCCCCCGAGATCTACCGCATGCCGTTCCCCTACGAGTACCGGCGCGACGCGCCCTCGACCGCCGCGGCCTACGAGCGGGAGATCCGCGAGTTCTTCGCCTCCTACGTCGCGCCCGAGCAGGTCGCCTGCGTGGTGATGGAGCTGGTGACGGGAGAGGGAGGATTCATCCCGGCGCCGCCCGCGTTCGTCGAGGCGCTGTATAAAGTCTGCCGCGGCAACGGCATCCTGTTCGTCGACGACGAGATCCAGACCGGCTTCGGCCGGACGGGCCGGATGTTCGCCTGCGAGCACTATTCGGAGCGCTTCGAGTTCGCGCCCGATCTGGTGATCACGGCGAAATCGATGGGCGGCGGCCTGCCGATCTCGGCGGTCACCGGCCGCGCCGAGATCATGGACAGCCCGCAAGCGGGCGGCCTCGGCGGCACCTACCTCGGCAATCCGGTGGCCTGCGCCGCGGCGCTCGCGATTCTTGATGTGGTTGAAAACGAAGGGATGGTCGAGCGCGCCCGCCGCTTGGGCGCCAAGGTCGAGGCGCGGTTCGCCCAGCTCGCCTCGCGTTACTCCCGGATCGGCGACGCCCGGGGTCTGGGTGCCATGCGCGCACTCGAATTCGTCAAGGATCGGGTGACCAAGGAGCCCGACAAAGAGTTTACCCAACGGGTGATCCAGAACGCCTATAAGAGCGGCCTGCTGCTGCTCTCTGCCGGCACCGCGGGCAACATCATCCGCACCCTGATGCCCTTCGTGATCACCGACGACCAGCTCGACGAAGGGATGGCGGTCCTCGAACGGGTGATCGCCAGCTCGTAGGAGAAACGACATCATGCCGATCGCATCGATCAATCCAGCCACAGGCGAGACGGTCGCCACGTTCGAAGAGCTTTCGGCCACCGAAATCGAGCGCCGCGTCGCCTTAGCCGCCGCGGCGTTTCGCAGCTGGCGGAAGACCCCCTTCGCCACGCGGAGCGCCGTGCTGGTCCGCGCCGCGGAGATCCTCGAAGCCGAGAAACGCCGCTTCGGCGAGATTCTCACGCTCGAAATGGGCAAGCCGATCGGTGCAGCGGTCGCCGAGGTGGAAAAGTGCGCCGGCTGCTGCCGCTTCTACGCCGAGCACGGGGCCGGTTTTCTCGCCGACGAGCCGGCAGAGACCGACGCGAAGCGGAGCTTCGTCCGCTACGACCCGATCGGTGTCGTGCTCGCGGTCATGCCCTGGAACTTCCCGTTCTGGCAGGTCTTCCGCTTCGCCGCCCCGGCCGTCATGGCGGGCAATGTGGGACTTCTCAAGCACGCCTCGAACGTGCCGCAGGCGGCGCTCGCGATCGAGGAGATCTTCACCCGCGCCGGAGCGCCCGAAGGGGTATTCCAAACCCTCCTGGTCGGCTCGGGCGCGGTCGAAGCCCTGATCGGCGATCCGAGAATCGCGGCTGTAACCTTGACCGGCAGCGAAGGGGCGGGAGTCGCGGTCGGCCGAGCGGCGGGAGCGCAGATCAAGAAAGCCGTGCTGGAGCTGGGCGGCAGCGATCCGTTCGTCGTCATGCCGAGCGCCGACCTGCCCGCCGCGATCGCCACGGCGGTTAAAGCCCGAACGATCAACAACGGCCAATCGTGCATCGCGGCGAAACGTTTTATCGTCCACCGCGACATTGCTGCGGAGTTCGAGAGAGGTTTCGTCGAAAAGATGGCCGCGTTGGAAGTCGGAGATCCGATGGACCCGAAAACCGAAATCGGCCCGCTCGCCACGGGGAAAATCCTCGACGAGCTGGACGATCAGGTGCAGCGCTCGATCGCGGCCGGAACCCGCTGCCTCACGGGCGGAAAGCGCCTGGATCGCAAAGGCAACTTCTATCCCCCCACCGTGCTCGCCGATCCCCCCGAAGGAAGCCCCGCCTACGCCGAAGAGACCTTCGGGCCGGTAGCGGTGCTGTTCACGGTCGACAACCTGGATCAAGCGATCGATCTGGCCAACGCGACGACCTTCGGTTTAGGCGCCTCCGCCTGGAGCACCGACCCCGCCGAGCAGGAACGCTTGATCGCCGAAATCGAAGCCGGTTCCGTGTTTATCAACGGTATGGTCAAAAGTGACCCGCGGTTGCCCTTCGGAGGCATCAAGAGGAGCGGTTTCGGCAGGGAGCTGTCCGCTCACGGGATTCGGGAGTTTGTGAACGTTAAGACGGTTTGGGTGGGGTAGGGAGAGAATATTTTGAATTCGTCCGGTTCGCGCAATAAGCTGACACGGGCCTTGAGCCCGATGGAGTGAACGCCATGGCAACTTTAATCGCCGTCTTTGACGGCACAGTTTTGCGTCCCGAGACGCCTCTCGATCTGGCGCCCAACACTCGGGTCCGCCTGACAATCGAGCCGTCGGCGGAGGCCCCACCTGTCGCTTCGTCGTTCCTCCGCACGGCGCTGGCGCTCAAGCTAGATGGTCCACCGGACTGGTCAGATCGACTGGAAGATTACCTGTACGGGGATGTAGTGGAACCTCGTGGCTGATTGGTTTCTCGATACTTCGTACGCGATCGCGCTTTCCTCTGAGACCGATCGGCACCACGACCTGGCGCGAGACCTCGCTTTTCGCATTGGCTCCGAGGCTGTCCGCTTGGTGACAACCCGCGCCGTGCTTCTTGAGATCGGTAACGGTCTAGCCAAGCAGCGTTTCAGGCGTGCAGCCGTAGAGCTCCTTGCCGTGCTCGAGAGCGATTCGATGGTCGAGGTCGTTCCCCTCTCCGAAGGATTGTATGCGCGTGCCGAGGAGTTGTTTCGCCGACACTCGGACAAAGAGTGGGGGCTTACGGACTGTGTCTCGTTTGTCGTAATGCGGGAACGAGGTATCTCGGAAGCTCTCTCAACGGATCGCCATTTCGAACAGGCAGGATTTCACCCGCTGCTTTCTTCGAGGCCGCACTAGAAGCCAAACCCGCCGTCAACTCAACAACCGCTCCAAATCCGCAACCGTCAACTGTTTCAACAACCTAGAATCCTGGCTCACGATCGCGTCGGCGAGGGCGCGTTTTTCTTTCTGTAGCTCGATGATCTTTTCTTCCACGGTGTCGCGGGCGATCAGGCGGTAGGCGAAGACGGCGCGGGTTTGGCCGATGCGGTGGGCGCGGTCGATGGCTTGGGTTTCGACCGCGGGATTCCACCAGGGGTCGAGGAGGAAGACGTAGCTCGCGGCGGTGAGGTTCAGGCCGACGCCTCCGGCTTTGAGACTGATCAGGAACAGGCCGCAGGCCGGGTCGGTTTGGAAACGATCGACTCTCGCCTTGCGATCGATCGTCTTGCCGTCGAGATATTCGTAGATGATGCCGCCGCGGTCCAGGCGGTCGCGCACGATGGCGAGAAACTTGGTGAACTGGGAAAAGACGATCGCTTTGTGCCCTCCGGCCTGAACCTCGGCGATCTGTTCGAGCAGCGCTTCGAGCTTCGCGCTCGGCTCTTTGATCTTGCCCGGATCGATCAGCGCCGCGTGGCAGGCCGCCTGGCGCAGGCGCAGGAGCGCTTCGAGCACGACGATCTTGGCGCCGCCCAAGCCGCGCGCCGCGACTTTGCCGAGCAGCGCCCGACGGTAATGGTCGCGCAGCTGGTCGTAGTTCTTGCGCTCTTTGGCCGACAGCTCGCAGAACAACGTCTGCTCTGTCTTCGGCGGCAGCTCCTTGAGCACCTGGTCTTTCGTCCGCCGCAGGAGTAGCGGTCCGAGCGCGCGGGCCACGGTGGCGAGCGCAGCGGGCGGCAGCCAGGTGCGTCCGGCGTGGTCGGCGAGAACCGGGAGCTGGCCGAGCAGACCCGGGTTAAGGAACTCGAACAGCGACCAGAGCTCCCCCAGGTGGTTTTCGACCGGCGTGCCGGTGAGAGCGAGACGGAGCCGCGCGCGGATCAGGCGGCAGGCTTTCGCGGTCTGCGAGGCGGAGTTCTTGATCGCCTGCGCCTCGTCGAGCACCACGAGATCGAACTCCATCTCGCGCAGCCGGGGCAGGTCGAGGCGCAGGGTGGCGTAGGTCGTGACCAGCACGTCGTAGCTCGCGAGGCTTCCGGCGAGGACGTGGCGGTCGGCGCCGTGGAAGATGCCGAGCCTCAAGCTCGGTGTGAAGCGCGCGGCCTCGTCCGCCCAGTGGGGAACGACGCTCTTCGGCACGACCAGCAGCGACGGCCGCCCCGCGGGGAGACCCTGGGCCTTGCGCGCCGCGAGATGGGCGAGCAGCTGGATCGTCTTGCCCAGCCCCATGTCGTCGGCAAGGCAGCCGCCGAGGCCGAGATCGGCGAGCAGCGCGAGCCAGGCGAGGCCGATCTGCTGGTAGGGGCGCAGGGAGCCGGTGAAGCCCTCGGGGGCCTCCGCCGGAGCAAGCCGGTCGAACGAGCGGAGGCGCTCCCGCGCGCGGGCGAAAATCGCGTCGACCTCGACCGCCGGCTCCGCGGCGAGCAGGGCGTCGAGCACCAGCGCCTGGTGCGCGCCGAAGCGCAGCGCTTCGCCTTCTCCCGAGCCGGACGAGAGACGGGCCATCGAGCCGTAGCGGGCGAGCCATTCGGGCGGCAGGAGACCGACCGAGCCGTCGGGCAGATCGACGTCCATGCGCCCCTCGCGCACCGAGCGCAGGAGCGCGGGCAGCCGGGCGGAAACCCCGCCGAAATCGAGCGCGCCGTCCAAGTCGAACCAGTCGATGCCGGAGGCGACGCGCAGATCGAAGCGGCCGGGGGCGCGCAAGGGACGCCCCTCGATCTCGATCTGCCAGCCCTGCGCCTCGTGCGTGGGGAGAGCGCGGAAGAACTCCGGGATCAAAATCCACGCCATCGCCCCGGAGAGCATCCATCCCGCCGCGAGGAGCTGGTCGCGCCGCCGTGCCTCTTCACCCAAATCGCGGGCCAGCCGCTGTCCGGGAACGCCGCTCGGAAGGACCGGGCGCGGATCTTCGATCGACACGCGCTGATCGCCGTAGGCGAAGCCGAATTGAGCCCCGACCCGGTTGCTCTCGCGCGGGAAGTACACCTCCATCCAGGGCGTCAGGGGGAGAGTTTCGACCAGCGGGCGTAGCCGTTCGGGTACTTCGAGCGGTGGCAGCCGAGGATCGCTCCACAGCGTTTCGAGCGCGGCGCCGGCGTCGCGCTCCGGGATCTCGACCATCTCGTCGCGGCGCAGCAGGTTCACCCAGGGGAGCGCTTCGGCGTCGACCGCGAAACGCGCCGCCCGGTCGGCGAGGAAGACGACGCCGGAGGCGAGCAGCAAACGGGGGGCGGTGAGCGGAATCTCTTCCCCTTCCCGCACCAGCCGTCCGGTGAGCCGGAGCATCTTCTCGTGGTCCTCCAGGGCGAGCGCGAAGCGCCAGGGCGGCCCGTCGTCCCAAACGAGCGGGATCGGTTCGGAACCCTCGTCCCACCAACCGAAGTGGCCGGTGGCGCAGAGCATCGGGACGACCACCGGCACGAGCGCGGCGGGTACGGTGGCCGACGAGACGGTGGAGCCGTAGTAGCGTCCCAGCGAGCGCCAATCCGAATCGGGCAGCGTCGCGAGCAGCTCGATGGTGGAGCGAATCTCGGGCGGCGCCTCGTTCGGATAGCCCGTGCGCAGGACAAACGCACGGCGCTTGCCGCGCTGTCCCGTCTTCAGCGTCGGCTGTTGGACGAAGTCGACCTTGAGCTCGCTGCGCTCCGAGAGCGTCGAGGCCGCTTGCGGCAGCAACCAGACGAACGGCGGGAGAGAGAGCGGTTTCGTCGTACTTCCGGGTGGGAGCGCCGCGTTCGGCCTGCCGGTCGTGAGGCCGGCGAGCTTTTGCCGCCAGGGGCTCGGGGCTTCCTCGGCGAGCGACCGGCCGGCGAGCGCGGCGAAGTCCGGATCGAAGCTGGCGGCCCCGAGCTCCAAGTACAGTTCGTGGGTGCCGGGGATGCGGCGCGACAGCCCGAGCCTGTCCATCTCGACCAGCGTCGCCCAGATGTGCTTGCAGACGTCGTTTTCGGCGTAAAGGCAGGTGCAGTCGACCTCGAGGCTCCGTTCGGACGCCGCGGGCAGCCAGTCGATCCCGACCTGGTACGGTTCGGGGCTGCTGCCGCGCACCGCGGCGACCAGGAACGGTTGGCCGTTCGGGATCTGCACGAAGCGGACTCTGCCCTGCCGGGCGTACGACTCCCCGCGGCTGCGGACCGCGCTCGAAATCGAGCGCCAGCATCTCGCGGTGAGATTTTTCACGTCGAAAGCGTACTCGATACGCCGTGCCCGAACGCGCCGCTAGCCCTCCGCGGGCCGCTCCGGTAACATCTGAATTCAAATCGAAGAGTGGGGAGTCCAAGAGTCAGCCTATGGAGCACATCCATCCGATCGAGCCCATCGCAACCGTTCTGCTGATCGTCCTGTTGATCTACCTTCGCCGCAAGGGAAAGGCGGAGCGGAGCACCTTTAAGCCGAAGCCCGTCCAGCCGCAGATCGCGATCGAGCGGCCGGCGAAGGTCGAAGACCCGCCCGAGGTGGTGTACGCGAAACTGCGCCGCCGGGCGTTGGAGACCACACCCGAGGCGCTCGGGGTGGCCAACGATGTGGGGGTGGGCGATCCGTACGCGCTGTTGATGGAAATGGGCATGCCGGGCACCGTGGTGACGCTCGCCTGTTTCGCCGACGGCGACGCGGGGGTTTATTACCAGACGGGGGGAGGCATGATTGGCGGCCGCGCGCACGAAACGGTGCGCCAGGCGGCCAAGGGGTTCATCGCCCAGATCAAGCCGCTGGTGGTAGGAATGGAAAAAATGGCCGATCCGCCGCTGCCCAACCCGGGCCGGGTGCGATTCACCGCGCTCACCCCGGAGGGATGTTTCACCGCGGAGACCGACCGCGAGGGGCTGGCCGATCCGGGCAACGCGTTGTCGGCCCTGTACTACAGCGGCCAGGAGGTGGTCAGTCAGATGCGCGAGGTGTTGGCGCAGAAGACTTAAGACCGGGGCGACGGGGTCGCCGGCTTCCCGTTCCGCCGGGCGGCTTCGGAATCCACCAGCGCGCAGAGCGCCTCGGCTCGAATGCCGGTGCCGACCATCGTGATCCCGAACGGAGTGCCGGCGAACAGGCCCCCGTTCGTCATCATCCGTCGCCGGCTTGCGGGAATCCGTTCGAGATAGCGTTCCGGCCCGAGGATTCGGAAACAGACGAAATCGAACAGAGGGGACGGGCGAAGCGACGCGCCCGTGATGTCGGACCAGGGAAACCGAAGGTCGAGGCGATGGTCGTGGATGCCCTGCTCGTCGATCGTCAGGTGGGGGCGGGGCACCAGGGCGCGGTAGAGCATGAACGCGCCGGCCGGGCCGAAGAAGAGCATCGCCTGCCAGCCCGCGCTTGCATCCCAGGCTTTGACGACGATCAGGGCGCCCGCCGCGGCCATGCCCAACGCGCCGATCCCGCCCAGAAGAATCAGCAGGCGGATTGGCGCGACCACCAGGGGTAGGGAGAGCGGCCGGTCGGGATGCCTTCTCGCACGCCACGCGACCACCACCTCCCGCAACCAACCGCCGAACAGGCCGGCAGGAGCGAGGGTGAGGAACGAGGCGATCCGGCTGGCGTTGACAGGAACGTCCACGAACTGGAAATGGGACGTGCCCTGGCCGAGCCCGATCAATCCGCCAACGATCGCGCCGTGGATGGCCTCGCGCCAGCCGGCGATACCGGCGGCGAGATAGCCGGCCAGTCCGGCGGCGATCAACGCGAAGGCGGCGTTCCTCGCCAGCTGTTGGGGCGTTGCGGCGGCATGCTCGAAGCCGCCGCGGAAGCTGCCGGAAGTCATGGAGACGAAATTGAAGCCGAGGAACGCGACGAACACCGCGAAGGCGCTACGCAACCAGCGATTCATGGCGTCCTACTCCCAGAACTGTTCGACTTTGTCGCGCTCGATGCGCCAGACCCCTTCGACCTTCCGCAGGAACAAGCTCCCCCGGTAGCGGTCGTTCCCCTTCGTGCCGTTCAGGATCAGCTCGGCCTGATCGCCCTTCGTCCGGCCGCCGGAAATCGCGATCGACGGCAGCGCGAGCGAAGGGAAATGGAGCTCGAGATCGTTGCGGAAGCTCTCCGCCTTTTCCTCCGCCTCCTGCCCCTCGAAGCTGTCGAGCCGGGCGGCGATCGTCTCGGAGCAGGCCTTCGCGATCACTTCGCGGTTCGCGCCCGGGATCGCCGCGCGGCAGGCGAGCAGCCATCCACCGGGCTCGCCGCCGTCTTTAGGCAGCGCCGTGACGCCCACGGGCTTCGCGATCGGAACCGCGAGCGACAAGTCGACGTCCAGCCCGTCGCCGTCCGGATCGTCGGCCGCCTTGGTCTTGATCTTGCCCTTGACCATCCCGTTCTCGATCCGCAGGTGCGACTGCGCGGCCTGGGCGCTGGAGCTGCAGTAGCCGCACGCGCCGCCGCCCGGCAGACGGTAGGAGGAACCCTCCCACGAGGCGTCGAGGCCGACATCCAGCACGACCGTGCCGGTGTCTTCGCCGGTCTGGCGGTCGAGCTCGCCCACCACGTCGAGCGCCGCTTCGAGCGCTTTCCGGTCGAGGGCCTTTCCGGTCAGTCGAATTTTGATCACCGTCTCGTCGCCGAAGAATCCTTTGCCTTCGTAGGCGAATCCGTCGGCGATCGAGAAGTTGTCGCCCGCCTTGGCGAAGGTGCCGGAGGCGGCGGTCGAAAGCGGCGCCTTGCGCTTGGCCGCGGCGAGCGGGGCCGCGGCGATCGCAGCCACCGCAGCCATCACAGCGGCGAAGGACAGGACGAGCCTGAGGGTTGAAGTACGGCGCAAGGCGATCTCCGGATGGGTCAGGTCGAAGGAACCGGGAGATTCTGGTCGGCCGTTCCCGGAGTGTCAATCGCCGCGAGGGCGGCGCAGAGCATGCCGGTCACCAGGTAGAAATAGTTCGCGTGAGCCTGTTTGCCGAACGAGAAAAACGCCAGCAGGACGAGCGCCGCGGCCGCGGCGAATCCGGTGGGGGTGCGCGCGCCTCGCCAAAGCGCCAGGCCGAGCGCGCCGAGGGCGGCGAGCGGCGAGAGGATCGCGAGCGCCGCGGCGGTCGAATCCGGCAGGAGCGCGAGAAACGTCAGCGAATCGGGCCGGTAGGGCTGCGCCAGGTGGACGGCGATCACCGAGGTATAGAACGCTCCGGGGTCCCAGAGGACGAACGGCGCGGTGATCGCGACGGCGACCGCCAGGGACGTAAGCGCCAGGCGCGGCAAGCTCTTCTTCGGCACGCACCAGGGAGCCAGCAGCGGCAGCAGCGGCAGGATCACGAACAGGTATTGCTTGACCGCCAGCAGCAGGCCGAACGGCCAGAACGCCCGGCGCGGCGCTCTTGTGGCGGCGAAGAGGAACACCGCGAACAGCATCATGACGAACGGCTCGGTCCAGGCCTGTTCGAGCACGTAGAACCCGCGCGGGTTGAACAGGAACAACGCGGTCGCGAGGGCGCCCAGCCGGCTCGGACGCAGGAAGGCGATCGCGGCGGCGGCGATCGTGGTCGCCAGCAGCTGGGCGAACCGGTGATCGCCGAGAAGAGAGCCGGGGAGCGCGAGCAGCAGGCTCAAGGGAGGATAGGGGAAACCGAAGCGCAGCCGGCCGCCGACCGACCAGCCCGGGGCGTAGAGCTTCGCCGATTCCTCTTCGGCGTAGATGTCCGGCATCGAGAGGCGGTAGGGATCGCCCCCCGCGACCAGCGCGCGGCTCGCGACCTCCTGGAACACGAAGACGTCGATGGCGGGATTCGGTTGGGAGCGAACGATCCAGACGCCGAGCACCAGGTGAAGCGCGAGCAGCAGGAGCGACAGGCGAATCCGCCACGCCGGAGAGGCGAAGAAGCTCGCGAGACCTAGGGCTCCGGCGACCAGGATGCCGGCCTGGAACCAGGTCCAATCGAACGACGGAGCGATCGTCACGCTCGGGTCGGAATTGAACAGCTGGAGGATCTGCACCGAAAACACCGCGGCGCCGAAAGCGATCAGGGCGCGTTCGCTCGGCTCGCTCCGGCTCTGGTCGGTGAGCCCGGCGACGATCGCTGCGCAGATCGCGAGCGCCGCGCCCGCCCAGACGAGGCCGAGGATCGAGAACCTCGCGCCGCCGACCTCGATCGCCTGGCCGAGCGCGAAGATCGCGGCCACCAACGCCCAGGCGGAAAGGCGCCGCGAGGGATCGGTCGGAGCGAGCGCTTCGGGGGCGGACATCTACCGCACGATCTTCGCCATCACATGCTTGATCTGGGTGTAGTCCTCGATCGCGTACATCGACATGTCCTTGCCGTAGCCCGACTGCTTGTAGCCGCCGTGGGGCATCTCGGAGACCAGCGGCATGTGGTCGTTGATCCAGACGCAGCCGAAGCGGAGCTTCCTCGCGGCATGGAGCGCGCGGTTGACGTTGGAAGTCCAGACCGAGGCGGAAAGACCGTAGTCGACGTCGTTCGCCCAGGCGATCGCCTCGTCGTCGGAGCCGAACTTGGTCACCGTCACGACCGGCCCGAACACTTCCTTCTGCACGATCTCGTCGGTCTGAAGCGCGTCGGCGACGATCGTCGGCCGGTAATAGAAGCCGCGGTTGTCCCCAAAATTGCCGCCGCCGACCCCTCCGGTCAACACCCGGGCGTGACCGGTCGCCCGAGCGCGGTCGACGAAGCCGGACACCCGTTCGCGCTGCTCGGCCGAGACCAGGGGGCCGAGAACCGTCTCTTCCTTCTCGATCGGCCCCATCTCGATCGATTCGACCGCCGGCACCAGATGGTCCAGGAGCCGGTCGTACACCCCCTCGTTGGCGTAGACGCGGCAGGCCGCCGTGCAGTCCTGGCCGGAGTTGGCGAAACCCGCGAACTTGATTACCGAGACGGCGAGATCGAGATCCGCGTCGTCGAAGATCACGACCGGCGCCTTGCCGCCCAGCTCCAGATGCACTTTCTTGAGCGTCGCGGCGGCAGCTCGCGCCACCTCTTTGCCGGTTGCGACATCGCCGGTGAGCGAGACCATCCCGACCTTAGGGTGGGCGACGAGGGGGGCTCCAACGGGCAGGCCATGGCCGGTGATCACGTTGAACACGCCCGGAGGGAAGATGTCGGCGGCGAGCTCCGCCAGTCGCAGGGCGGAGAGCGGCGTCTGCTCCGACGGTTTGAGCACCACGGTGTTGCCCGCGGCGAGCGCCGGGCCGATTTTCCAAATCGCCATCATCAACGGATAGTTCCAGGGCGCGATCAGACCGACCACGCCGATCGGCTCGCGGCGGATCATGCTGGTGTAGCCGGCCAGGTACTCGCCGGCGGCCTTGCCCTCCTGGCAGCGGGCCGCCCCGGCGAAGAAGCGCAGGTTGTCGACCACGAACGGCAGCTCGGAGCGGGCGAGGGTGATGGGTTTGCCCACGTTGCTCGCTTCGAGCGTCGCAAGCTCCTCGGCGTTCTGCTCGATCCGATCGGCCAGCTTGAGCAGCATCAGGCTGCGCTCGGCCGGGGTCGAATCGAACCAGGTTTCGAACGCCGCGGCAGCCGCCGCGACCGCGCGGTCGACGTCCGCGCTCGAACCGTAGGGAACGACCGCCAAGGGCTGCTCGGTGGCGGGATGGACGAGCGTCTCGGTCTCGCCCGACGCGGCGGCGGTCATCTCGCCGTTCACGAACATCGAATAGGTCTTCATGGGCTTAGAACGAAATCGACGCGCCGAACGTGACGACCGTCTCGTCTTCCGACGTGCCGGTGAGCGACGGATCGGCCTCGCGCCGCTTGTCCAGGCTGTCGAGCGCGATCGAGCGCTGGACCGAGCCGTGGATCGAGAGGTTCTCGCGGATCTGGATCGGCACGTTGACCCCGAACAGGGCGTCGTTCAAAGTGCCGTCGTTCACGTCCTTGTTGTTGTAGCCGAAGTCCCAGCCGACCGAGCCGGAGAAATCGAGGCTCGCCTTGCTGCCGAGCGCGAAGCTGTGCGAGACGCCGAACGAGCCGTAGCCGCCCTTGACCTGGTCGTTGTCGTACCAGTAGCTGAACTTGGGCGACAGCGGCCCGCCGAAACCTAGATAGCCGTAGATCTCGTAGGTGTCGAGGAAGACCAGGATCTCCTCGGCGTCCTTGTTGTATTGGTAGCTGACCGCGCCCAACGTGAGCGTCGCGCTCCCGAGCGGAATCGCGTATTCGGCCCCGAGATCGATCTCGCGGTAGTCGCCGCCCGGGATGTCGCCGGAATAGCCGTAGCTGTAGAGCGAGAGATTGCCGACCCCGAACAAAATGTAGGGGGTGAGCACCTGCTCGTCGTCGAGCAGGTCGGAGCCGCGGAACAGGTACTGGCTGCTCCGGTCGACGCCGGCCGTAAAGCTCCAGCTCTTTTCCGGCGCGCCTTGACCGAAACCAGGCGCGGCGACCGCGGCGATCACCGCGAGGACGAGGAGGGCAACAAGCGACGCGAAACGCGAGATCTTCATAGGTCATCCCCTCGGATCGAAAGCTCGAAGCACGATGGAGCGCCGCCAAGCACGCCGCGATCGGAGCGCTTCGAAGTGTGAGCTGCGGGTAGTTTACTTCGTCTGGGGTCGCGAACAAGCTTGGATTCCGAACGGCATCCTGGATAGTCTTCGGGATCTGAAAGCGAGGTACGCGATGGTTCAGGAAGAAGGAGGCAAGACCCGCGCGACGCCGTTCGAGCTGAAGCTCCGGCCGATCCTCAAGAGCCAGTACCACGCGGGGCTCGGGATGTTGCGTCAGGGGGTCGAGCGCTGTCCTGAGGATCTCTGGGTAGACCCGGCTCCGACCAACCCGTTCTGGCGGATCGCCTACCATGCGCTCTATTTCACCCATCTTTACCTTCAGCCGAAACTGGAGGATTTCCGCCCCTGGGAACACCATCAGACGGGAATGCACGACCTGGACGACGTGCCGGCGGAAGACGAGTTGCTCGAATTCCTGGAGCTGCCGCACCGGCCGCCGCAAACCGGGCCGTACACGAAGGCACAGATCCTCGCCTACTGGGCGGTCTGCGACGGAATGATCGACGGCGTGGTCGATACGCTCGACCTGGAAAGCGCGGAGAGCGGCTTTTCCTGGTACCCGATCAGCAAGCTGGAGCATCAGATCATCAACATCCGCCATCTCCAGCACCACGCGGCACAGCTAGGAGACCGCGTGCGGAACGCGACGAACGTCGGCGTCGAGTGGTACGGCCGGTGGCCGAGGCCGAAGCCGAATCCGTAGGAGTGCTCTACCTCCCGCTTGGCCTAAGACGTGTCTTTAGAAACCGGAGAAAACGCCATGCGCCAACTCGTCTCGATCGTTCTGCTGTTCCTCGCAACCTCCCTGAAGGCGGCCGACCTGCCGCCGCTTGGGGATGAGGCGGCCGGCTGGGCGACCTCCGCCGGCCCGGGAGCGGTCGCGACCGCGGAGAAGCGCGATGGGAAATGGTCGTTCGCGCTCGGCGGCGAGCCGTTCGCGGCGGGGCATGCCGCGGTCGCCCCCGAGCGGGTGCTGTTCGAGATCGGCTCGATCACCAAGGTGTTTACCGGCATCCTGCTCGCCCAGGCGAAAGTGGAGGGCAAGCTCGGGCTCGACGACACGCTGGGGCAACGGCTGCCGGTCAAGTTCGCCTATCCGGAGACCGGTGCGATCACGCTCAAACAGCTGGCGACCCACACCTCCTGCCTGCCCCGGTTGCCCGACAACATGATGAACGCGGAGGGTCCCGACCCTTACGCGCAGTACGACCGCAAGGCGATGTTCGAGTATCTCGCGAGCGCGAAGCTTGCCGAGAAAGCTCCGTGCGAAGCCGCCTATTCGAACCTCGGTTTCGGCATTCTGGGCGTGGTGCTGGAGGTGGCGTACGGCGAGCCCTGGGTGCGGCTGGTCGCGGAGAAGATCACCGGGCCGCTGGGCATGACGGATACCGTGCAGGATCTCTCCGCGGACCAGCAGGCGCGTTTCGCCGAGCCCTGGTCCGGCAAAGAACGCGCGCAGCCTTGGACGTTCCAAGCGATTGCAGGGGCGGGCGCCTTGCGCTCGACGCTCGCCGACATGGCGAAATTCGCCAACGCGTTACTCGCCGGACCGAAAGGGCCGTTGGCCGCGGTCTGGCCGCTGCTCGCGGGCGATTTCGCCGAGTGGCCCGGTGTCGGCGGCAAGATCGGTCTCGCGCTCGTCCATGCCAAGGATCGCGGCGAGGACAGCTATGCCCACGACGGGGGAACGGGAGGCTACCGGAGCGTGATCCACGTGCGTCCGGGCAGCGACCGCGCGGTGATCGTCCTGGCGAGCAATGCCGCGACCAATCCGCAAGGGTGGCTCGTGGCCTGGTCCTCGGCTGCGACTCCGGCCGTGGTGCGCGCGAAAATCGTCCTGCCGGCCGGCCTGCTCGACGAATATGTCGGCATCTATTCGATCGACAAGACCTCGCGCTTCACCCTGATCCGTCGCGGCGACGGCCTGATCGCGCGACTGACCGGCCAGCCGTTCGTCCCGCTCGTTGCCAGCGCGAAGGACGAGCTGTTCTACGAGGTGGTGGACGCCCAGCTCAGCATGCGGAGGAACGCCGCGGGCCAAATCGACGGCTTGACGCTGCACCAGAACGGCCGCGACGTTCCGGCCGTGCGCGACGCAGTGACGGCTCCGCACATCGAATTCCCCAATCCGGCGGCGCTCGCGGAATACATCGGGACCTACGATTTCGGAGCGATCCAACCCGGCGCCACGATCGAGGTCACCGCCCAGGGCGAGGTATTGTTGGCCCAGCTCACCAGCCAGCCGGCGTTTCCGGTCTTTGCGACCGAGAAGGACCGGTTCGAATACGACGTGGTCGTGGCGGCGTTGACGTTCGAGCGCGACCCGGCCGGTAAGGTCGTGGCGGTCACGCTGCACCAGAACGGCCGCGACATGGGCGCGCCGCGCAAGCCGTAAAATCCGGGCCGCGATGGTGACAACCGAACCAACATTCTTCGCGACCCCGAAGGATTTCCGTCGCTGGCTCGCTGCGCATCACGCCAAGGAGAACGAGCTGCTGGTCGGGTTCCACAAGTTGGGCTCGGGTCTGCCGAGCATCACCTGGCCCGAATCGGTTGACGAGGCGCTCTGTTTCGGCTGGATCGACGGCGTGCGCAAGCGGCTGGACGACCGGAGCTACACGATCCGCTTCACGCCCCGCAAGCCCACGAGCACCTGGAGCGCGGTCAACATCCGGCGCATGGCCGAGCTGACCGCCGAGGGACGGGTGCAGGCGGCGGGGCTCGCGGCATTCGAAAAGCGCTCGGAAAAGAAATCGGCGATCTACGCCTACGAGCAGCGCGAGGAGGCCACGTTCGACGCCGAATTCGCGCGCCGCTTCCGCGGGCGAAAAGCCGCCTGGACGTTCTTTCAGGCGCAACCGCCCGGTTACCGGCAGCTGGCGACCTATTGGGTCATGACCGCGAAGCGGGAAGAGACACGCGAGAAGCGCCTGGAGAAGTTGATCGAGGTCTCGGAAGCGGGCAAACGGATCTGAATCCGGAGAACTTCCCCGCCACTATTTCCGCGCCGTCCCCTTCTGCACCCGCACCCGGCCGCCGCCTTTGACGTCGACCGAGACGCCGCGCCAGGCGTCTTCGTCGGGGCTCTCCGAGTAATAGCCGAGGACGTACTGGTTGCGCAGCTCGTCCAGGATGGTGCCGAGCGCGCCGGCCACCTGGTCGATCGAGTCGATCACCTCGATCCGGCCGCCACTTTCTTCGACGGCGCGCTCGAGCTCGTGGAGCTCCCAGGCATGCCCTTTGGCGTCGCGCCAGATCGACCAGCGTTGGACCGGGCCCCGCTGCTCTTCCTCGCGCCGCAGGCGGACCCAATAGAGCGCCATCGGCTCGGCTTCCAACCGCTTGCGGATCCAGGTCATCGACAGCACGCTCTCGATCTCGCCGCCGTCGGAGAGCAGGATGACCACCCGCCGCCCCGTGCGGGACGCGAGCCGGTCGACCGCGAAGTAGAGCGCGTCGTTGATCGCGGTGCCGCCGCCCGCCCGCGCGCCGGAGAGCGCGAGATCGAGCACGGTGGGCACGCTGGTGAACGGGGTTTCGAGCAGCAGTCGATCCGCGAACAAAAGGAGCTTCGCCTCGTCGAGCGGACGCATGGAGCGAAGAAAGGTGCGCGCGCCGTCGAGCGCCGAGTCGAGCCGTTCGCCGCTCATGCTGGCGCTCGAATCGATCAGCAGGGCGGCGGTGAACGGGATGTCGCCGCGCTCGAAAGTGACGACCTTCGGCCGGCCGCCGCCGCGCTCGCGGATGGTGAAATCCTCGCTCTTGAGACGGTCCTTTCCTCCGAATACCGTGACGTAGAGCTGGCGCAGCGTGACGTCGATCGTCAAGTCGGTTGCGATGCTCGGCGTGCGGATCATGGTGCTTGCGATCGCGGCACCTCCGGCCCCGTACGCCACGGCTTCGAACCGGTGCTCTACGTTGTCCTGGCCGACGTCCACGACCAGGCGGAACGGCGGCTTTTCCGCGGTGCCGGCCTTCTTGCCGTCGAGGAAGAACTCGACTCGTGAAACGGTGCTGCCGGCTCGGGTCTCGATCCGCAGCTCGACCGTTCCGAAGGCGGCCTGGTCCGCGGGCGGGCTGATGAACGCGATCTCGGCGGCGTGCGCCGGGCGAACCGACCCGAAGGCGATCCCGAGGAGGGCGCAACCGGCGAGGCGGACGATGCCGCGAAGGTTCATGGTGCCCCCTTGACCTTCCCGTCGGGGCCGAGCGCGGCGGCGAGAGCCGGCAACCGGTCTTTCCCGGCACGCTCCAGATTCTGCCAGAGCGCTTCGATCCGCCGTCGCGGCAACTGGTCGTAACGCAGTCGCGGAGAGATCCCGGAACCCGCCAGCGGATTCCATTGGGCGATCCTTTCTTTCGCGCTCGCGGCCTCCGTCCGATCCGTACTGGGAAGCTCGCCGAGCGCGGCGGAGAGCAGCGCGAGCTTTTCGTCGTCGGGAAAGCTCGCGAGCCCCAAGGCGAGCACGCGACCCGCGGCGGGCCGGTCCTTGGCCGCGATTTCGAGCCGCGCGAGCTCTTGAGCCGCGAGCGCGAGCGGCCAGGCGTCGGCGTCCGGTTTCGAGGTTTCCGCGGCGCGGAGCGGCGCGACGATCTTGAGGAAAAGCTCGCGCGCGCGTTTGATCCGGCCCAGGCGCGAGACGTTGACCGCCAGCCGTACGAGAACCTCCGCATCGTGAGGGCTCTGTGCATCCAGCCGCTCCAGGCCGGCCACTGCTTCGGCGTAGCGTCCATGGCGTTCGTCGTCCTGTGCATGGCCGAGCAGAGCCTGCGGGTGATCGGGGTCGAGCTCCAGCGCGCGCTTGAATTCCGCCTCGACCATGGTGGACAGGCCGCTGCGGTCGAGGTTCGGCGTCAGGCTGACCAGAAACCCGGCCGCGAGCCGCCGCCCTTCGGGACTCGGGACGGCTCGGGCGTACAGCTCCGCGAGGCTGCCGACCAGGATCACGGCATGCATCGCCGGCTGGCGCAGATTGCGCTTCTGGTACACGCCATGAAGCGTTCGATAGAGCGCCATCACGGGCACCAGGCTCTCCGGATTTCGCCGTTCGAGGTTGCGCAGCACCTCGCCTTCGAGGGCGGTCAGCTCCTCCCGGGTGGCGGCCTTCGGGCCGGAGAGCAGGGGCACCTCGAAGGCGGCGATCTCTTCGCCCGCCTTGGCTTCGTCGCCCGCGCCCAGGCGCGCCAAGATCCGGGCATAGGTGGCGCGCAGTGCGGCCGCCTCCGAGCGGCGCCAGTGGCCAGGGGCGTCGGCCTCGTCCGTCTTCACGCCGGCCAACGGTGCGGCGTCGCCGCCCGGGATCATTTTCTCGCGTTCGGCCGGATCGACCTCCAGACCGGTCGGGAGGCCGAGCGCTTGGGCGTCGAGCGAGGCGACGGTGAGCCAACCGTCGCCGCTCGCCGGTGTCTCGGGCAGAGGGGCGACGTCCACGGCGGCGGGAACGTTGAGCGGGAGGGTGCGCAGACCGAACGTGCGCGAGCCGGAGTGGCCGACCAGGATGCGCAGGCTGTACGTGCCGGGCCGAAGCGCGAGCCCGGCCACGAAGCGGAAGCCGTGAGTGAGGAGGCTTTGGATCGGGTCGGGAATTTCGGCCGTTTCGATCACCGAGCCCGCGAGCGCGCCGCGCTCGTCGAGCGCGTAGATCGCGACGTCCACGGGCAAGTAGGAAAGCTCGGTTTCGGAGTTTGCGGCGGCCTTGGAGAGCGCCGCGCCGGCCGCTTCGATCACCACGGCGATTCTCACTTTGTCTTGGGCGGCAGGCCCGCGGCCCGGGAGCGGCAGGGCCTGCGCGGCAATCGCCACCGGACCGCCCTGCTGGCCACTCCAAAGCAGCGCCGCGGTCTCGACCCGCAGGCCCCCGGTGCGCAGGACGCGCACCCCGGGAGGCGGCGTCTCGGCTCCGGTGGGTTCGCCCGCGATATCCGCCGGGTTCGCCGGGTTCGTCGAGGTCACCGGCGGCGTCGGATCAGGGGGTGGCGCGGCGCCCGAGGCCGTGGCGGCGAGGCTGAGTCCGGAGGCGAGCAGGAAGACGGCGCGCGCGCGAATCGGGCTCATTCTCCGGAGTCGGCGCCGGCTTTCGCCGGAGCGGCCGGAGCGGAGGTTGAAGCCGCGGCCGCGGCCGGCGTGTACTGAGTGAGCACCACCGCCTCGGCGCGTCCGAGATCGTCCCAGACCCCCGCGGCGACGCGGTGCGCGCCGGGACGGACGACGAGCGTCACGCGGACGCCGACGGTCTGGCCCAGGGCGGTGAGCAGTTGCTCGTTCGGCACCCGGATCGGCCCGTCGACGATCGTGATCGCGGAGAGCCGGCCCTTTTCGTCCTTGGCGCCGACGTAGATGCGCAGCTTGCCCTCGTGGACGTTCTCCTGCGGCAGCAGCACCAGCTTCGCCATCGGCACCTTGACCAGCAGCGCCAGCTCGACCGTATCGCCCTTGCCCGGCCGCTCGGCTTCGATCTCGACCTGCGCGTCGAGCGGATTGGCCTCGGGCCCGGCGTCGGACGGGGAATTGAGCAGCAAGGCCGTCGCCGTGCGCTCCTTCATCCGCTCGTCCGTGGTCTGGTCGCGGTCGGCTTCGCGATGGCGGATCTGGTAGCGCTTGTCGCGCATGTGCACGTCGAGCGCATGGAACTTCTTGTCGGCGGCCCGGGTCGGCGAGTAGCTCAACAGGTAGGCGCTGGTGAGCTCGTTCTTGATCTTGTTCAAGAACCGGCCGGGATCTGCGTTCGCCGCGGCGGCCAACCCTCCCGTTCCGGAAGCGGCGATCTGCATCCCGAAGGTGCGCGCGAACTCTTCGCTCCGTCCCAGGTCGGTCGGCAGCAGGCTCTCGCCCGGGTTTTCGGCCGAGACCCCGAGGCTGCCGTCGGGCAGGGCGAGGCCGTAGATCGTCACCCGCTGAGCATTGGCGTGCTTGGTCAGCGCCTCGATGTTGCTGGTCGTGTCGTCCGCGAACCCCTCGATCGTGTTCATCATGTCCTGGTAGGGGGTGTGCTCGTATTTCCGGCGGAAGATCTCGATCAGCATGTCGGCCGGACGCAGCGAAAGGCCGCCTCCCACCCAGAGCACAGCCCGTCGCCCGGGCAGGCCGGACATCGCGTCGATCACCGAGGAGATCGCCGCGATCGTCTGGCGGTCCTGGGCGTTCTGCTGCTGCACGTACAGCCGAATCCCCGATTCGACCGAGCTGGCCTCCATCTCCGAGCTGTCCGGTGCCGAGCCGCCCGTAGGAAGGCCCGCGCGCTGAATCTCTTCAAGCACTCTCCGCCGCGCGGCGGAGGCGTCCAACCCGCGCGCCGGGCGGTCCATCTCGTCGCGGAGCGCCTTGCGCAGAGCCTCGCTGTCGCCTGGCGGAATCTCGGACAGCCGCAACCCGCCGTCATACCCGGCGAGCAGGACATGATCGTTCCGCCCGGTCCGCGCCTCGAAGAAGCTCTGAAGCGAATCGCCCAGGCGCTTCCGCGCGAACGGGGGAAGGCTCAAGTGGTCGACGAACACGGCGATCTGAAGCCGTCCTTCCGGCGTGTCGTCCAAGCTACCGACGTGCGGAGCGTCCGGCTCAGCGGCGGGAACCGAGGGTGGAGCCGGAACCAGAACGGTCTCGGCGACCGGAGCGGGAGCCTCGCCGCTCGGCGCCGCGTCGTTTGTCACGCCGGGACCATAGAAATGGCTGATCTCGACCCGCTTGCCGTCCTCAAAAAGCTCGAAGTCCTGGGGACCCAGCCCTGGCACCGGCTTGCCGCTCTTGTCCGTAACGACCACTTCCACGTTGACCACCCGGACGTCGACCGAGGCGAAGAACGTCGACTCCTCCGCTGAATCTTCAGCCTCGGCGGGTTTGGCCGGCGCTTTCGCCGGAGGCGCCGCCGCAACGCCAAACGCGGCAGCCCCGAGCACGGAGCAAAAGAGAAACAGAACGCCTCGTCGAGCAGGACGAACAGTCGGTCGCGGCACGGGATGGAGACCTCCGAGTTGTCAGGCGGCCCTGGATCGTAACACCAGCAGGCGCCCGCGGAGTCTACGACCGGGCCGAACCGCCAAGCGGTGCCGCCGATGGCGGGGCGGGTGGGGTGAAGGATCGGATATTCAGGCCTTGAAGGAAGGCCGTTGAAAGCGGCGGAGATGCGCGTCTCCAGGTCTCAGCTCTCTGGGACTACAATAGTTAGGTGTTCTTCGAATGGGATCGGAGAAAAGCAGCGAGCAACCTGAGGAAACACGGGGTCTCCTTCCCAGAGGCATCTACCGTCTTTCTTGATCCTCTGGCTCTGACTTACTCCGATCCGGACCATTCCGGAGATGAAGAGCGTTTCCTGACTTTTGGCCGTTCGATCCGCGGTAGAGATCTCGTCGTGGCGCATACCGAGCCCGACGAGCAGGTGGTTCGAATCATCAGCGCGAGGCTGACCACGAGACGAGAAAACCATGGCTACGAAGAAAACAGCTAAAAGAACCGTAGACGACCTGCGCCCCGAATACGACCTCGCAACTCTGGGGAAGGGTGTCCGGGGAAAGTACTACGAGCAGGCCATGGCCGGCAGCAACATCGCCGTGCTGGACCCTGATGTGGCGAAGGCGTTCCCGAGCTCCGAAGCGGTCAACAAGGCGCTCCGGCTCTTGGTCGATGTCGCAGCCGAGACGGCTCGCCCCACTCGCAAGCGGCGAACCCAGGCGGCGTGAGTTTTTCCCCGGGACCGGGGCGACGAACGGGTTCTGCGGGCGAGGGCTCGGACGCTCGAAACGCCCCCATCCTGTCCTTCCCCCGGCGCCAACCCACCCCCTCCCCGGGGGAAGGAACCCTTCGGCGGGTGTTGGTGGAAGATCCGAAGACGTTGCGCGCCGGGTGTGCTTTTCCTGGGACCGCCGGCGTCTCGCCGGCCTTTCTCTAGAACCGCCACACCCCGCTCGAATACGGCGGCAGTTTCACCTTTCGTCCGGTCTTACCGCCGGTCGGTGGGGGAACTCCGGGGGAGACGTAGATCGGATCGAAACCGCCGCCGACGTAGAACGGGCCGGCTTCGACTTCGGCGCCGCTCAGGTTGTGGACCACGATCGCGTGCGCCCCTTCGTAGCGGCGGAGATAGCTCAAGATGGCGGCTGGCTGGCCGGGAGGATCAACCTTTTCGATCGTTCCGAAGCGCAGGGAATTCGAATGGTGGCGGGCGCGGATCAGCAGGCGGTAGATGGAGAGCAGCGAGTTCGGATCAGCCGTTTCGGCGGCGACGTTCGCGCTCTCCCGCCCGGGCGCCAGGTCGTGCCAGGGTTTGGCGGTCGTGAAGCCGCCGGTGGGCGTGGCGTCCCAAGGCATCGGCGTCCGGTTGGATTCGTCTTTCGATCCCGAGCCGTTTTGCAGCCCCAGCTCCTCGCCGTAGTAGACGAACGCCGTGCCGGGCAGCGTCAGCAGGAGCGCGGCCGCGAGCTTCAGGCGCGCCGGGTCGTTGGTCAGCTCGGTCGCCACCCGGTTCATGTCCTGGTGGGTCAAAAACGTCGCGTCGAGGACCCATTTGGGATAGGCCTTCGCCTCCATCTCATCCAGCGCGGCGTGGATTGGTCCGGGCTCGCCCGCTTTGAGCGAAGCGACGATCGCGCTCGCGAGCGGCACGTTGAGGCTCATCGGCAGCTCGTCCCCGCCGCCGACCGTGGCGTTCGATCCGTAAAAGGGGGCGATCTTTTTTGCGTCGGTCCCGGTCTCGCCGACCAGCAGCGCCGCGGGGTTCGCCTTGCGGATCGCGGCGGAAAACTCTTTCAGGAAGGCGTGGGTTTCCGGTGTATCCGCTTGGGCGTCGGCGCCGACTTTTTCGATCAGGTCCAGCCGGAAGCCGTCGACCCCGCGATCGAGCCAGAGCTTGGCGACCCGCTTGATCTCGGTGCGCACGGTCGGGTTGCGGAAGCTCAGGTCGGCCATCGGCAGGTCAAGAATCACCTTCATCCCGCGCTGGTGCGCCGCGGCGATCAGGCGGGCGAAGTCCTGTTCCGTGCCGTAGGCGGGCTGGATCTTTTCGTACTCGGCGACCCGGGAGCTGAAAATCGGCATCAGGCAGAGCGCATCGACGCCGAGATCGCCGAGGCTTTTCGGATCGCCGTCGTTCAGATAATCGAGCTTCGAGATCAACCCGGGCAGGTCGCCCACCCCGTCGCCGTTGGAATCCGCGAAGCTGCGCACGGAGACGACGTAGAACACGGAGCCGCGCGCCCACCCGAGCTGCCAGGCATCCGCCGGAATCAGGTTCGGCAGCTCGCTACTCTGTGCCGTCCCGGTCGCCGCCGGCTTTTGGGTCGCCAGGGCCGTTGCGGTCCCTGTCGTTTGAGTCCCTTGGGGCACCCCAGCCGCCGAAGCCCCCAACCCCACCGCCAACACCACCAACCCCACCGTTCGTGCTCGCATGAAAGCATCTTACGGCGCGGTACCCCTTTACCGCTCTTTCTGGTACGGCACACCGAGCGCCTTCGGCGGGCGGGAGCGGCCGATGAAGCCGGCGAGCACCACCAGGGTGAGCACGTAGGGGATGATCTGGATGAACTGGACGGGGATCGCGGTCACCCCCTGCATCTGGATCGAGATCGCTTCCGCGAGGCCGAACAGCAGGCAGGCGAACATCGTGGGCACCGGCTTCCACTTGCCCATGATCAGGGCGGCGAGCGCGATGAAGCCGCGCCCGGCGGTCATGTTGCGGGTGAAGAGGGACGACTGGCCGATCGACAGATACGCCCCGCCGATCGCGGCCAGAGCCCCCGACAGGACGACCGCCAGGGTGCGGATGCGCACGACCGAAACGCCCGCCGCGTCCGCCGCCGCGGGGTTTTCGCCTACCGCGCGCAGGCGCAGGCCGAACCGGGTGCGCGCGAGCACCAGCGTGAGGATCGGCACCAGGGCGAAGGCGAGCACGATCGGCGCGACGGGCAACAGGTTCGCCTGGGGGATCTGCGGTGTCGCGCCGGTCGAAGCGAACATCGCGCCCGAAAGGAGCGCAGGCACGCCGAGGAACAGGATGTTGATCGCCGTGCCGCTCACCACTTGGTCGGCGCCGTAGCGAATGCAGGCCACGGCGTGTAAATAGGCCACCGCGGCGCCCGCGAAGATCCCCGCGAGCAGCCCGAGCCAGGGGTTGCCGGAAAAGTGGGTGACCACCGCGGCGGTGAACGAGCCGGCGAGCATCAACCCTTCGAGCGCGATGTTGATCACCCCGGAGCGCTCGGAAAGCAGACCGCCGAGGGCGGCGAGCAGGAGGGGGGTGGCGAGCCGGATCGCCGACATGATCAGGCCGATCTGGAGCAGCTCTTTCATCGCCGGCCCCCCGCGGTGGTGCGGTCGCGCGCGCCGACCGCGACGAACAGGATGATCAGCGCCTGGAGCACGAAGATCAGATCTTTGGAGACTTTTTCCGTGAAGATGTCGACGAACAGGCCGCCGCGCAGAAGCGCGCCGAACAGGAGCGCCGCGAACAGCACGCCCAGCGGCCGGTTGCGGCCGAGCAGGGCGACCGCGATGCCGGTGAAGCCGTAGCCGGCCGAGAAGCCGTCGTAGTAGCGATAGCGGTAACCGAGAACCTCGGACACGGCGACCAGCCCGGCGAGCCCGCCCGAAAGCGCCATCGCGAGGACGATCTGGCGCGGGGTGGAAATACCGCCGTACTCCGCGGCGTCGGGGTTCGCGCCGGTCGCGCGGATCTCGTAACCCCAGCGGGTCCGCTTCAAGAAGATCGCCACCGCGACGCACATCGCCAGAGCGAGCAGGAACGCGACGGAGAGCGGAATGCGCTCGGGGAAGTTGGGCACGAAGCGGCCGAAGCGCGGAATTTGCGCGGCAGGGGCGATCGGCACGGTTTGGAGCAGCGCGTCGCCCGGCTTCTTGAAGTGGTATTCGGTGAAGTAGCTCGCGATCGCGGCGGCGACGAAGTTGAGCATGATCGTGGTGATCACTTCGTGCGCGCCGAAACGCGCCTTGAGCACGCCCGGCACCGCGCCCCAGAACGCGCCGGCCGCCACCGCGGCGACGATGCAGATGGGAATCAGCAGGAACGCGGGCGCGCCGGAGAAGGTGATCCCGGCCCAGGCCGCGGCGAACGCGGCGAGCGTGAGCTGACCCTCGGCGCCGATGTTGAGCAGGCCGGCGCGCATCGCGAGCGCCACGGCCAAACCCGTGAAGATGAGCGGCGTCGCATAGAACAAGGTGTAGCCGATGCCGTCCGGCCAGGTGAGCGCGCTGCCGATCAGCAGGGTGAAGGTCTGAATGGGAGAGTCGCCAACCAGGGCGACGACCACGCCGCCGACCAGGAAGGCGGCAAGCACCGCGAGGATCGGCGGCACCCAGCCGGGCGACCTGTCCATGAAACTTCGCAGGCGTGCCGCGGCGCTCATGCCACTCCTCCCGCCGTGGCCGCCCCTGAGATCGAAACCGCCGTTCGGTGGCCGCCGCCGGTCATCAACAGGCCGATCTCGGCAGTCGAGGTGGTCGCCGGATCGACTTCGGCGGCGATCTTGCCGGCATGGAGCACGAGCAGGCGGTCGGACAAAGCGGTCACCTCTTCCAACTCGGCCGAGACCAGCAGGATCGCCACCCCGCGGTCGCGGAGCGCCAACAGCTGGCGATGGATGAACTCGATCGCGCCGATGTCGACGCCGCGGGTCGGCTGGGAAACCAACAGCAGCTTCGGCCGTTGCCCCATCTCGCGGCCGACCACCAGCTTCTGCTGGTTGCCGCCCGAGAGCGCGCGCGCCGGCAGATCGGGATTCGCCGGCCGGACGTCGAACTCGGCGAGCAGGTTCTCGGTCGCGGAGCGGATCGCCGCCAGATCCATCCAGGCCGCGCCGACCCGGGAGACGGCCGGCGGCCGATCCTGCACGCCGAGGATGGCGTTTTCGGCCAGGTCGAAATCGAGCACCAGGCCGCGGCGGTGGCGATCCTCCGGGATGTGGGCGAGTCCGAGCGCGCGGCGCGCGTAGGCCGAAAGGGGCGTCAGATCCTCGCCGTCGAGCTCGATGCCGCCGCCGACCAAACCCGGCGCGGTCAAACCCGCCAGAGCTTCGATCAGCTCGGTCTGGCCGTTGCCTTCGACCCCCGCGACGCCGACGATCTCGCCCGCGTGGACCTCGAACGAAACGCCGGAGAGCCGGGCCGCGGAGCGTTCCGCCGCCGGCCGGCGAACGACCAGATCGCGCACGGCGAGCACCGGCGCCTTCGACGCTTGGACCTTGCGCTCGCCTTTTTCCACCCGCAGCAGCACGTCGCGGCCGACCATCATCCGGGCCAGCTCGGGCGCCGAGGTCTCGGCCGTCGCGACCCGGCCGACTACGCGGCCGTCGCGCATCACGGTCACCTCGTCGGAGATTTCGAGCACCTCGGCTAGTTTGTGGGTGATCAGGACGACGGTCTTGCCCTGCTCGCGCATGCGGGAGAGGGTGCGGAACAGCTCCGCCGTGTCCTGCGGCGCGAGCACCGCGGTCGGCTCGTCGAGGATCAACAGACGCGCCCGGCGATAGAGCGCCTTGAGCAACTCGACCCTCTGCTGTTCGCCCACCGAGAGATCCGCGATCTTCGCCCGCGGGTCGACCGCGAGGCCGACCTCCGCGGCGAGGCGCTCGATCTCGGCTTCCGCCCGCCGCCAATCGAGTCCGAGGCCGAGCTTCGCGCCCAGGCCGGAAGAGAGCGGCTCGGCGCCGAGCGCGACGTTTTCCGCCACGGTCATCGGCTCGACCAGCATGAAGTGCTGGTGGACCATGCCGACGCCGAGCGCGATCGCATCCTTCGGGCTCGCGAGGCGCCGGGGCGTGCCGTCGATCACGATCTCGCCGCCGTCCGGCTGATAGAAGCCGTAGGCGATACGCATCGCGGTCGATTTGCCGGCGCCGTTCTCGCCGACCAGGGCGTGGATCGTCCCCGGCTTGACGACGATCGAGATCTCGTCGTTCGCGGTCACCCGGCCGAAACGTTTGGTGATCTTCCTGAGCTCTAGCACGGGGTCGCGGTTCTTTCGATCGACAGGCCGGCGGTCAGTTCGCCATCGCGTCGGTGACCTTGATCTCGCCGCGGATGATCTTGCCCTTCGCGGCTTCGACCTCGGCGAGCACCGAGTCCGGGATCAGCCCGGCGTTGTACTGGTCCATCGCGTAACCGATGCCGCCGTTGTCCAAGCCGTAGACGTGGATGCCGCCCTTGAACTTTCCCTGCACCCGGTCCTGGATGATCTGGTAGACCGCGTTGTCGATCCTCTTCACCATGCTGGTGAGGACATGGCCGGGTTTGACCCAGTTCTGGTTCGAATCGACCCCGATGATGAATTTGTCGCGTTGCTCGACCGCGTCGAACACGCCGAGGCCGGAATTGCCCGCGGCGGCGAAGATCACGTCCGCGCCCTTGCCGATTTGCGCCTCGGCCAGCTCCTTGCCCTTGCCCGGATTGTTCCAGGCCGACTCGGTGACGCCGACGTAGTTGGGGATCACTCGGACGTCGGGGCGCACCGCGCGCGCGCCTTCTTCAAACCCCGTGGCGAACCGATGGATGAGCGGGATGTCCATGCCGCCGACGAAGCCGAGCACGCCGGTCTTGCTCTTACGCGCCGCGATCATTCCGACCAGGTAGGAGCCTTCGTGCTCCTTGAAGATCAGCGAGGCGACGTTCGGCAGATCGAGCACGCCGTCGACGATCGCGAACTGGAGCTGCGGATAGTCCTTGGCGACCGCCTCGACGATCGGCATCTGGGCGAAGCCGATGCCGATGATCAGGTCGTAGTTGCGCTCGGCGAACGCGCGCATCGCGGGTTCCAAAGAAGTTGGGTCGCCCGGCTCGGCATCGCGCAGGACGATCGGAAAATCCTTGGCCGCCCGCTGCACCCCCTGCCAGGCGGCGGCGTTGAACGAGCGATCGTCCTTGCCGCCGCTGTCGAACACGATGCCGACGTGGACCTTGCCCGCCTCGGCCGGAGGAGCCCCGGCCAAGCGGCAGCCCGCGAGCAGAAGGCCCGCGGCCAACATCGCCGTCCTCGCAGACAAGATCCGCATCTTTCGAAGCGGCAGGCTAGCGCGAGCGACCCTGCGGGAGCAAGCGCCCCAACCTCGACGCGATCTCGACGTCCCCACCCTCGCCTCGTCCAACCCAGGCCGTTGGCCTGGGCTTGGGGGACGCGGCCCTTCAGGCCGCAGGGCCGTGGCTCCTGGGGAATTGGTTTTTAGGCCTGAAGGGCCGTCTCCCGTCAGCCCAGGCCAACGGCCTGGGTGGAGGGTAATATCGCCGTCCGTTGTCAGTCTCGATAGGTGAGTTCGGGCGAGGAAACGTGCTCTAGGGCGGCCTCTTCAACCCGCCGGAGGACTTCGGCTTGGACCTGGTCAAATCGGATGCGATTGCAAGGCTCCGCCATCCGAAAGTCGATCCGTCCCTGGCGAAGGAACTCGCAGAACGTATCCAGGAGACCGAGTTCCGGCAGCCTCTCTTCGAGCCAGAGAAACGCTCCCATCTCGTTGACCTCAAGAAAGACGTAGTCGTTCTCCGGCGTGACGATCAGATCGAAAGCGCCGTAGACGATGCCGAGCCGAGCCATGACTTCCCGGCATGCTGCAACGATCGGCCGCGGAAGGTCGAAGGGCTCCATGGGGACGTCCTCGGCGGCAGCCCGCCAGTCCAATAAGCTTGAGGCGATTTCTTGGGAACGAATCTTGACAGCGACGAGCTCGTTTCCCACGGCTGTGACTCGTAGCTCGAACGCTTTGTCGATTCGTGCTTGGAAGATACCGGGTACGGCCCTGAGCAGGGGGCCTTCCGGAAGATCCTCCTCTGAAACGAGTGCGGTAAAAAGCATCGCGACGCCGGTTTCGTTAGACCATCCTGCGGGGAAAAAGGACTTGTAGATGACACCGTTAGGATAGGAACGGAAGAAACGGCGAATCTCCTCGGGATCGTTCGTGCATAGCGTTGGGGGAATCGCGAATCCGGCGGCGTTGGCGGTGCGCAGCTGTTCAGTCCTTAAATTCGCCCGGCCCGCGCTTCCTGGCGGGTTGACCCATAGGGCTTCTCGGCCAACCGACATCTGAAGGCTACCCACGAAGATGTTGTTCTCTCGTTGCGCAAAATCCCGGTCCCTGGGGTCGACCACTCCCTCGGGCAATCGGGGTGGCCGCGGACGACGCACCCAGATGGCGGTGGCTGGGCCTTCAAGTTCGAGCCCGAGCCCGTCGATCGCGACCTTCTCTGCGCCCTCTTCCAATGAAAGGGAGGCCGTCTGCTGAGACGGAAAGTCGCTCACCTGCCAGAGGAATACGTCCGCCCCTTTTCTCCGAAGACCTTCGGCCACCGCGAAAGCATGGTGCTCCCCGGGATTGGACACGATGAGAACGCGAGAGTTGAGAGACATAGAGTACCGGCCCCGCCGTTTCGTGCAGCTGAGCCGGTTCATATTTCAGCTACGGATAGAAGGTGTCTCCCTGGTTGTCCGTGCAATCCCCGGGGGTTACATCAAAGCCTCCCAATGTCCCGTACCAACTGGTGCCCGCGCCTCCCATCCTGACGATTCCGTTGACATCTAACTGGCGGGCGAGTTTTCGCCCGAGTACCCGCTTCGCGATTTCCTTTTTCATGGTGTCTCCATTGTTTGAACAACGGTTGAGATTGGCGTTTCCTGGCAGGCTTCGCTGAAGCGAACCTGATCGTCCCCGCCAAGAACGCGGAGGTACTCAAGCTCGGTCGGCGGGATCATTCCCAAGATGCCGCGGATCTCGTCGAGACCTTGGCGGTCCGCGATCGGCAGAACGAACGGCTTGCCGTCCGTTCGATGGCCGACCTGGGTTCCATAGATCTGGCGTTCTCCTTGGAGTAGGCGGGTGCGGTCGACCAGTAGCGGATAATCATTGCCGATGAGGCCCATGGGCCCTGTCGATTTCTCGATTTCGGGGATGACAGCGAGCATCAGCGGCAGGTCCAAGCTGTGCTGGACGATGAGAAAAGCGGCGACGGCGGTCGGGTAGCCGAACCTTTCAACGTCGATCCAACCCACCTCGAGGACGAGCGAACGCAGGTAGGCTGTGTTTTCCCCGCTTACCTGAATCTGATGGAGGGCCACTGAATCCAAAGCCATTCCCGGGATTTTTGTGCCTCGGCGCCATATCGTGACCTGATCTTGCTTGAGACGGCGAGAGAGCTCGCTCTGGATCTCCACTACACGGCTGAACGGCAGGGGTTTCGGTTCGGGAAGGCGAAGCGGTTTGAGATCCAGGGCGGCCGGTCGTTCGTGCAAGCGGAGGAACGTCGTTTCGGGACCACCAGGAGTTTCCCGCCAAATCATCTGGTCGCCTTCTACCCTTGCCTCGGGGTATGCGTCCTCACCGAATCCACAGACGTGAAGGCGGGAGCCCTGAGCGTTCAGGAGCTTGTTGACTCGGAAGATTTGCCCCCCCTGGCTCTCGATGACCTGAGAGCCGTTGAAGCCCAGGAGGTGGTCGGGTTGGGCACGGTCATGCCAAGCGCCTTCCAAATGTGGGGCCACCGGTGCCTGTCCAAAGGCTCTCGACGAGGGTGCCGCAATGAGCAGGCACCCAACGAAGATGCCGACGCATCCTCGAACCGCTCTTCTGAGGGCGGAGTTTTTGAAGTCTTCGCGCGTAAGTTCGTTCATGCGCGGAGTGCCCAGCCGCTTCACGCAGCTGAGCCTTTTCAGCTACGGAATGAAGGTGTCCTGGTTGTCCGTGCAATCCCCGGCTAGCACGTCACCGCCACCGCTGGTGCTATACCAACTTGTGCCCGAGCCTCCCAACTTGCCAAGTTCGTTGACATTCAACTGGCGGGCGAGTCGCCGTCCGAGTACCCGCTTCGCGATTTCCTTTTTCATGGTGTCTCCTTTATTTGAACAACGGTTGAGGTTGGCGTTTCCTGGCAAGCGTCCTCGCCGAATTCGCAGACGTGCAGACGGGAGCCTTGAGCGTTCAGGAGCTTGGTAACTCGGAAGATTCGCCCCCCCTGACTCTCGATGATCTGAGGACCGCTGAAGCCGAGGAGGTGGTCGGGTTGGGCACGGTCTTGCCAGGCGCCCTCCAAATCTGGGGTCGCCGGTGCCTGTCCAAAGGCTCTCGGCGAGGGTGCCGCAAAGAACAGGCACCCCACGAAGATGACGACGCACCCTCGAACCGCTTTTCCGAAGGCGGAAAATTTGCAGTCTTCGCGCGTAACGTCGTTCACGTACGGAGTGTACGTCAAGCTCTAAGGATCTGTGAAAATTCCCTCAGTTCGCCGGCCGCCGCACGACGTCGAAAGGCAGCTCCGGCGGCGCCGGTCCAAGCCGCCGCTCCAGGTCGGCGATTTTCCGCTCCAGGTCCGCCGCCAGCTCTTCGAGGTATTGGCAGAGTAGATCTTCTTCTTCCGTCACCACCGAGACGCGCCGGGTCGCGGCGAGCGCCAGAAACGCCTGTTGGTTATGCCAGAGGTCGACAACCCCGGCGCGCGAACCGGTCTTGAGCCATGACTCGCCGAAGCCCGAACCGTCTTCCAGCTCCAGCGCTTCCTCGGCGATTTGTTCGCACGCGTTCTGGAGCCGTTGGCGCAGCCCCGGCCGGGTGAAATGGACCAGGACCGATTCGCGAAACGGCGCCATTTCCGCCCAGCGGCGCTTCCACGGGTTGCTCATCGCGCGGGCGCGCTCTCGTCCCGGGCGAACATCTCCGCGGCGGCTCGGCGAAGCTCCATGAGCTGCAGCGTAGGGCATGCTTTTCACACTTGGAGCAAACCTTCCCAAACTACCGACTTCTGTTGCCCTTGGTCCGTGTAAACGGGCATTTGTGGCCGAAACCGATGCGACGGGCATTCCCGTTTCTCGGTTGTCACGATCGAACTATGCTAGACACCCTTGCTTAGAGAACCTTTCCAGGAGATGCCCCGATGCCGAAGCCGATCGTTTGGCTGACCAATGCTGCGCTGCGGCTGATCCGGGAGGCGCTCTGTTGGGAACAGCGGGAGCTTGCTGCTGCGGCGGGGGTTTCGCCCGATACGATCAGCGACTATGAAACGGGCCGCCTCCGCAAGCCCCTGGAGCGCGAGCGGCTCGACAAGCTGGCGGCCTTGATGGGCGCTCCCAAAGCGGCGGTCGAGATCGCCCTGGGCTCTCTTGAGTTGATCCGTGCTCTGGCCGGTGCGGGCGCGTCGGACGACGTCTTCGAGCTGCCACGGGAGCTGCGCGAGGTGCTGGAGCTGGCCGCGGCGAAGATCTGGCGCCTGGTGCGGCAGGATTTCTCTGAGGCGGGCCGTGATCTCCTGCTCGAAGCGGCGCGGGCGCAGGCGGCGGTGGTTTGGGAGGCTCTTCGGCCGTTGTCTCACGATGGTCGCCGTACGCTGCTGGACCGCTCTCCCGCCCTTGCGACCTGGGCCACGGTCGAGCTTCTGGCCCACGAGAGCGAGCGGGTGGCGGTGCGCAGCGTGACAGACGCCCTGGCGCTGGGCGCTCTCGCCGTCCGGGCGGCGGATCTCACCTCCGATCCGCCGCCTCTCAAGGCGGCGGCGAAAGAGTACGCCTGGTGCTATTGGGGCAACGCCCGCAGGGTGAAGGGTTGGTTCGCCAAGGCGGAGGCCGCCTTCGCCTGCGCGAAGCGGGAGGCCGCAACTGCGGGGCAACTGGCGATGTCGCCGTTCGCGAGGGCACATGTGCTGGATTTGGAGGCTTCTCTGCGTCGAGACCAGCGCCAATTCGAAGAGGCTTTGCTGCTAGTCGACCGCGCTATTGATATCGATCGAAAAGGGGCCGACGCCGTTCGCCTTTGGCTCAAGCGAAGCGCTATTCATGAACAATTGGGATCGCCAGAGGCTTCGGTAGAGGATCTGCGGCACGCCTTCGCCTGCCTCGACGAGACGAGCGAACCTCGGCATCGGAGGGCCCGCAGTTCAACCTTGCCGTGTGCCTAATCGATCTGGGGCGAGCGGAGGAGGCGGCTCCCCTGTTGCCCGGAGTGCGCGCGCTGGCCGAAGAGCGGCGGGACACGATCGATCTGATCCGCGTCAACTGGTTGGAGGGGCGTACTGCCCTCTCGTTGGGAGACACGCAGGTTGCCACGGCAGCCTTGGAGCAGGTCTGGCGAGAGTTCATAGCCCAGGAGATGACCTACGATTCCGCGCTCTCGGCGTTGAACCTCGCGGAGTGCTATCTCGTCGGCGGTCGGCATGCGGAAACGCGCGCTCTCGCCCTACAGACCGCGAGAATCTTCGAGGCGCTTGAGATCCAACGCGAAGAGCTTGCGGCGGTGCGCCTCTTCCTCGCTGCAGCCGAGTTGGAAAGGGTGACCGCCGAACAGGCGCGGCTGGCGTACCGAGCCCTCGCCGCCTATAGAAGGCAGCGAGGGGGCGCTCCCATTGCGTCAGGCCTACAGGTAGATCAGTGACCCTTCACTCTGCACAAATCCCGCCGGGGTCGAGACCGCACCCTGCGTCCCTGTGCGGGAGGACGCTATTGCGGCAGCCGCCGCTAGGGTCGATGATGCAGCCGCCCGGTGCCCAAATCGGGGTGGTCGCACACTTGCCACCGCGGTCGAATCCGCAGCCTGTATCGTGCGGAAGTGCGCTATCGCTGTCGCGGCAGCCGCCGTGGGGATCGAGAATGCATCCGGCTGGCGACCAAAGCCGGGTCAACATCTCCAGCCAGTCGGTGAACCGAAAGGTTCCTTCCCCCGACGCGGCGCGCGCGGGTTGGTTGGAGGCGATCAGGAACAGCAGGACGAGGGCGACGGGGACGGCGAAACGGCGGAGCGTTCGGGCCACGGAGAGTCTCCTTTGGTTTGGGGGCGTCACCCGTTTAAACGGGTAAAGAGACTATGCCGCCCATCTTTCACGGGAGGAGCGTCCTATGACGAGGACGACGAAGGCGCCGACGAACGTGCCGGGTAGCCCCGAACCGTCGGCCGAGATAGTTCCCGTCCCGGACATTGGGCGATCGATCCGGATGTTCCGGGCTTCCGAAGGGTTGACGCAGGCGGATCTGGAAAAAATGACCGGGGTGAACCGGGCGAGCCTCTCCGCCTACGAGACCGGCCGGCGTCGTCCCCGGCCGGCGACCGTCGCGCGGATCATGGCGGTGGTGGAATCTCCGACCGCCGACGGTTCCTAGAGCGGCGGCGGCGGTGGAGGCGCTCGCCCAGCGGGTGCGGGCGCTGGCCGAAGCGGCGTTCGCCGAGGTGGCAGCGCGGCTGGCGGGCCGCTCACTTGTGAATTGAGCGCCGAAAGTACCGCGACAACCGCCGCAAGGAGTGGACCGGAAGAGTAAAGAGCTGTTTCGCCGCGGAAAACCGGTACGCCCGCTCAGCGGAGAGGTTTCCCGGCAGGTAACACCAGTGATCTGGCCCAGGACACCAGTGTTCTGGCCCAGCTCACCACTGATCTGGCCGGGACCACCACTGTTCTGGCTCAGCTCACCAGTGTTCTGGCCGGGACCACCACTGTTCTGGCCCAGCTCACCAGTGTTCTGGCCGGGACCACCACTGTTCTGGCCCAACTCACCACTGATCTGGCCGGGACCACCACTGTTCTGGCCCAGCTCACCACTGATCTGGCCGGGATCACCACTGTTCTGGCTCAGGACACCAGTGATCTGGCCCAGCTCACCACTGTTCTGGCCCAGGTCACCAGTGGGCTGGCCCAGAACACCACTGATCTGGACCAGATCACCAGTGGGCTGGCCCTACTCGTCGGTCAGCCGGTCCAGTTCGCTGGTCTCGCCGAGCCGATCGAGCTCGCTGGTCTCGGTGAGCCGGTCGATCTCGCCGGTCTCGCCTCGGCGGCGGCGCGAACCTCCCGTGTGCTGGATCCGTTCGAGCGCGGTCTGGCCGCCGTATTTCGCGACGATCCGGTCGTCGTAATCGTCCGCGACGTTGGCGACCGCGGTGATCGCGCGCAACAGGTCGCGCGGCTCCAGGTCGCGGCCGAACAGCGAATGGGAGAAATAGACGTCGTCGTCGACTAGCGAGAAGTGGCCGAACGCCAGGTTGTGGTTCAGCTCCAGCAGGCCAAGCAGCAGGTCCTCGGCGGTGTCCACGCCCTGGACACAGTAGGACATGATCCGCACCACCACCTCGTCCGAGCCGTAGGGCTCGACCGAGATCTCCAGCACGGTCGTGCCGTAGCGGACGTAGAAGTGACCCTCCTCGGGGTCGCAGTAGGGATCGTCGAAAAACTCCGACAGATATTCGCGGACTTGGCGAAAAGTCTCCTCTTGGATCTCGTGCTTTCCGGGCATAAGGCTCCCCTCTCTTTTAGGGAGTGTACCCGCGCGCGGCCTCGCCCGCGAGGGGCTCTTTGAGAAGCTCCCGCGGGGGCGACACGGAACACCCTCCTTCCGCGCTCAGCGCCGTTGACACCTCTAGACCCGTGGGCTAGGGTTCGGGCCTAGTGGCACCTAGGCTCATACAAATCTTTGAACGAGCAGGCCTTGTGTCGATTGATCGATTGAAGGATCTACCATTCAAGAGCAAATTCGGGCAGCTTCTGCCAGGAGGATGACAGGCATGCGCAGGCGAGGAATCTCTTTCTACAACGTCGCGTTGGGGTTTTTGGCCCTGGCCGCGATGGCCGTTCCGTCGCACGCGGCGGGGTTCGGCATTTTCGAGCAGGGCAGCAAAGCGATGGGCATGGCGGGCGCGTTCACCGCGCAGGCGGACGACGGCTCGGCCCTCTTCCATAACGCGGGCGGTCTCGCCTTCGTCACCAAGCGGGAAGACTCCGGCGGCCTGGTCCTCTTCCATACCACCGAAGCTAGCTTCCAAGGGGCGGCGCCGTTCCCGGGTCCGGGCTCGCAAGCGGATCAAAAGACCCTTTCTCAGATTCTAGGTCACCTCTACCATGTGCAGCCGATCAACTCGACCTGGAAGTTCGGGGTCGGTGTGGAGACGCCGTTCGGCTTGACCACCGAGTGGAACCCGAACTCCTTTTCCGGCCGCTACATCAGCACGAAAGCGGCCGTTCGGGCGATCGACGTCAATCCGACGATCGGCTGGCAGGTGACGCCGACCCTCGGCATCGGCTTCGGCGCGATCGCGCGATTCTCGGACATCCAATTGGAGCGCCGCGTGCCGGCGGTCAATCCGTTCACCCAGCAGGTCGTCGACGTCGCCGCGGTCAAGCTCCAATCCGACTTCGACAACGGCTACGGCTGGAACGTCGGCATTTTGAACAAGGTCAACAACAGCTTCTCGTGGGGCCTGTCCTACCGCAGCAAGGTGAAAATCGACTACTCGGGCGACGGCCGCCTCTCCCAGGTCTCGACCGGCAACGCGCAGCTCGACGCGGTGCTGCGCACGCGGCTGCCGTTCGACCGCGACCTGCCGATCGAGACCTCGATCGAGTTCCCGGACATGGCGAGCCTCGGTCTCGCGTTTTCGCTCACGCCCAGCTTGCTGCTGGAGACCGACGTCAACTGGACCGGCTGGAGCTCGTTCGACAAGACCACGATCACGTTCACCGACGGCGACCTGCCGAATTCGACCATTCGCTCGGAATGGAAGGACGTCGAAAACTACCGCGCCGGCCTGCGCTGGACGACCAGCTCGACCTCGGAGTGGCGCTTCGGCTACGTCTTCGACGAGTCGCCGCAGCCGGAAGAGGCGGTGACTCCGCTGCTGCCGGACGCCGACCGCAACGGCCTGACGATCGGTTATGGCCACCAGGGGAGCAAGTGCAAGGCCGATTTCGCGCTCATGTACCTCGACTTCAAGGAGCGGACTCGCAACAAGACCTTCCTGGGTGAGAGTCCGTTCCTCGGCACCTACAAGACCAAGGCGCTGCTCGCCAGCGCGACCATCACCTTCTGAGCTTGGAGACCATGGCAATGCGCAGGTATTCGATCGTTCTCCTCTCGCTCCTCGCCCTCGCGCTGCCCGCGCTCGGGCAGGCCGACTTCACCCGTTACGTCGCGCTCGGCGACAGCTTGACCGCCGGCTACCAGAGCGGTGGCCTCGCCGGCTCCATCTCGCGCAACAGCTACCCCGCCCTGATCAGCAAGCAGGCGCGTCCCGGCCTCGCCTTCGATCAGCCGCTGGTCTCCGACCCCGGGATTCCGGCGGTCCTCCAGCTGGTCAGCCTGTCCGGCCCGACGATCCTGCCCAAAGCGGGCACGGGGACTCTGACCAACCCCCGCCCCGGTCCGTACAACAATCTCGGCGTCCCGGGTGCGAACGTCCGCGACACGGTGGCGACGGTGACCGGCGGCCTGCACGACCTCGTGCTCCAGTCGTTCAATCCGGCGCTGCGCGGCAAGCCCGCGCTCGCCCAGGCGGTCCAGCAGAGCCCGACGTTCGTGACCATCTGGATCGGCAACAACGACGTCCTCGGGGCCGCGACCTCGGGCGTCGTGATCGAGGGTGTCACGATCACCCCGGTCGCCCGCTTCGAGACCGACCTGCGCGCGATCGCCTCGGCGATCAACGCGACCGGCGCGAAGATGGCTTTCGCCAACATCCCGGACGTGACGACGATTCCCTTCGTCAACACGGTGCCGAGATTCGTCGTGAATCCCGCCACCAGCCAGCCGGTCCTGATCAACGGCCAGCCGGTCCCCCTGATCGGCCCGAACGGTCCGCTCGTGGCAGGTGACCACGTGCTGCTGACGGCGACCACCGAGCTGCGCGCCGGCAAGGGAATTCCGGCCGCCCTCGGCGGCACCGGCCAGCCGTTGTCCAACACCTCGGTTTTGAACGTGGCGGAGACCGCGACGATCTCGGCGCGCGTGGCCGCCTACAACAACGTGATCGCGGCCGTGGCGAACGAGCACGGCGCGGCCCTGGTCGACGTCAACGGCGTGCTGCGCCAAGCGGCGATCACCGGCATTGCGATCGGCGGCGTCACCTACACCCCGGCCTTCTTGACCGGCGGCATCTTCTCCTTCGATGGCGTTCACCCGACCTCGTTCGGCTACGCCTACATCGCGAACGTCTGGATCCAGGCGATCAACGCGAAGTTCGGCGGCAACATCCCGCTGGTCGATCTCGGTCCGTTCGTCTTCGGCGGGGCCTCGGCCACAGCCGGGGGAGCGCTCGCGGCCAACGACACCGAGGCGTACTTCTCGGTTCTGTTCAGCGAAGAGGCCAAGCACAACTTGTTCTCCAGCCTGAACATCCCGGAGAACCCGCAATCGCCTCCTCCTCCGCCAAAGGGTGGTCGCGGCCACCGCAGGCACTAGAACGAATCGAAGTCGTAGGGCGAAAAGGGGCGGAGCGATCCGCCCCTTTTTTCGTGGGAGGGGAGTGTGGGCGAGGCTTCGCGCGTCCCGAGGCGGGCCGCCTGTTGCCGAGGCTCTTCGGGGCGCGGTAAGCTTCGCCTCCCCGGGGCCGGATGACAGAAGGCCCGTGGCACGGATCTTCGCGGCGGGTTCACCAGCCGCTCAAATCTCTCGAGGAGGCTTATGGTCATGGCGCACAAGTCGCGCAGGATTTGGATCGCGTCCGCCGTCGCGCTCTTGGCTCTCGCCGGTCTGACGGCAGGGGCTCAGGAGTGGGCGGGCAAGGGCCGGCTCCAGGGCGAGATCAAAGACGAGCAGGGCAAGCCGGTCGAGGGAGCCAAGATCACCCTGCGCAAAGGGGCCGATCGGGTCAACGTCGACACGCCGGGCCCCAAGCCGCTCACCACCAACGCCAAGGGCAAATGGGCGATCGCCGGCCTCGCGGGCGGATCGTGGGGGGTGCTGATCGAGAAAGAGGGTTACCTGATCTCGGAAGGCCAGGTCAAGGTCGACGAGTTCAATCTGGCCAAGCCGCTCAACATCACGCTCAAGGTGATCCCCAAGGAGATGATCGAGGCGGCCGAGCGGGCGAGCGCGGGTGGCATCATCAACGGGGCCGACGAGCTGTTCGCCCAGCAGAAATACGCCGAGGCGCGCGCCGAGTACGAGCGGGCGCGGGCACAGGTCGACGAGGCGAACAAGGGCAAGCTCGACCTGCGGATCGCCAAGACCTACCTGCAGGAAAAGAACTACGACCAGACGGCGAAAACCCTCCAGGCGGTCCTCGCGGTCGAGCCCAACAACTTGGAGGCGATTCGCATCCTCGCCGCCACCCAGTACGAGCTCAAGCAGCCCGACAAGGCGATCGAGACGCTGAAAACCGCCGCGAACCTTGCGCCGAACGACACGGGGGTGCTTCAGGAGCTGGTCAATTTCCTGGTCGACGCGGGGCGCGAGGAAGAGGCGAAGGTCTACATGGCCAAGTTGCCCCAGGGCACCAAGGTCGATCCGTCGAGCTTGCTCAACATCGGCATCCGCCAGTTCAACGAAGGCAAGGTCCAGGAGGCTTTCGACAGCTTCGACCGCGTCGTCAAGGAGAACGCGGAGATGGCCGAGGCCTACTACTACCGGGGCTTGACCGCCCTCGGCCTGTCGACGGATGCGAGCCTGAAGCCGGCGGACCAGAAGGCGAAGGCCGAGATCGCGAAGGCCGACTTCAAGAAGCTCCTCGAGCTCGATCCGAACGGCTCTCACGCCGACGACGCGCGCGAGTTCCTCAAGTCCTTCTGATCGGCTGATCGGCGGGCTGGAAGCGGTTCATGCGGCGTCCTCGGGTCTTGGCGCTCGCCGGCGTCGCCGGCTTGCTCGCCGCGGGGATCGCCGCCTGGCGATTCATCGATTTCGGAGGGCTCCGTTCAGCGACCCCGGGTGCGCGTTCGCTCGCCGCGGGGTCGCCCGGCTATCGCGGCGGGGCGGCCGCCGGGGCCGACGTCCTATTGGTGACGATCGATACGTTGCGCGCGGATGCCGTCGGCTTCGGCGGCGGCCCCTCCGATGCGACGCCGGTGCTCGACCGGTTGGCGAGCCAGGGCCGGGTGTTCACTTTCGCCCACGCTCACAACGTCGTCACCCTGCCGTCCCACACCAACGTGCTCACCGGTCTCTATCCGTATCAGAACGGGGTGCGCGAGAACACCGGTTTCGTATTGCCGGCGCGGGTGCCGACGCTCGCCACGATGTTGAGCGGCGCGGGGTACCAGACCGCGGCGTTCGTGGCCGCCTTCCCGCTCGACAGCCGGTTCGGCCTCGATCGCGGTTTCTCGGTCTATGACGACTCGTACCCGCTCGGCAGCCATCCCGACCGGTTCGAGATGGTGCAGCGCCGAGGCGACCAGGTGGTCGGTCCCGCGCGCGCTTGGTGGGCCGCGCATGCCGGGGGCAAGCGCTTCCTCTGGGTCCATCTCTACGATCCGCACGCGCCCTACCAGCCGCCCGCGCCGTTTGCCGAGCGCTACCCTGGCCATCCCTACCAGGGGGAGGTCGCGGCGGCGGACTCCTTCCTCGCGCCGCTTTTGGAGCCGTTCCTCGCGGCCAAGGAGAGGCCGGCGCGTCCTACGATCATTGTCGTCACCTCGGACCACGGCGAATCGCTCGGCGAGCATGGCGAGCTGACCCACGGCCTGTTCGCCTACGAGGCGACGCTCCACGTGCCGCTGGTTCTTTGGGGCAGCGGCGTCGCGCCGGGCCGGGACGACCGATCCGCACGCCACGTCGATCTGGTCCCGACGATCCTCGGCCTGCTCGGGCTGCCCGTCCCCGCGGGCCTGCCCGGCCGGTCGCTGCTGGAGCCCGAAGCGGCCGGCGGCAGCTATTTCGAAGCGCTCTCAACCAGTCTGAACCGCGGCTGGGCGCCGCTGCGCGGCGTGCTTCGCGATCGCCAGAAGTGGATCTCGCTGCCGCTGCCCGAGCTTTACGACCTAAGCCGCGACGCCAAGGAAGAGAAGAACCTCTACTCCGACGAAAGGCGGGTGGCGCGGGAGCTGGAACGCGCGCTGCCGGCCGAATCGGTCTGGCCGCCGGTGCGGACCGAGCAGGCTTCGGCCGAGGAGCTGGCGCAGCTCAAGAGCCTTGGCTACGTGGCCGGCTCGGCGGCCTCCAAGACCAGCTACACGGTAGACGACGATCCGAAGCGCTTGATCGAGATCGACGGCAAGCTGCAAACCATCGTCGAAGACTACGGGCGCGGCGACTACGAGTCCGCGGTCCGCCTGTCGCGCGAGGTGATCGCGGCGCGCCCCACGATGTCCGAGCCCTACGAGCATCTCGCGCTCGCGTTGCGCCAGCTGGAGCGGCCGGGGGAGGCGATCGAGGCGCTCCAGGCGGCGCTTGCCCGCGGGGTCGAGCGCGAGGCGCTCCGCCGCCAGCTGGCGCTCGCGCTCACCGAGAACGGCCGGGGCGCCGAAGCGGTCGCGGCGCTCGCTCCTCTCTCGAAGAGTGAGGACCCGGCGACCCAGAACGCGCTCGGCCTGGCCTACGCCGAGGCCGGTCGATTCGACGACGCGGTGGCCGCTCTCGAACGGGCTCGCCGCGCGGCGCCGGACGATCCGAAGACGTTCGAGAATCTCGGCATCGTCCGCCTGCGCATGGGCCGCCCGGCGGAGGCTAAGGCGCTGCTCGAACGCGCCCTCGCGGTCAACGACCAGCTACCGGTGTCGTGGAACACGCTCGGCGTCGTCCGCTACCAACTGCGCGACCCGGCCGGGGCGCTCGCCGCCTGGCAGAAAGCGGTTGCTCTCGACCCCCGCCAGTACGACGCGCTGTTCAACCTCGGACTGGTCGCCGCCGAGACCGGCCGGCGCGACGAGGCGCGCGAGGCGCTCCGCCGCTTCCTGGCCACGGCACCGCCGCAGCGATTCGGCCCAGACCTGGAAAAAGCGCGCGGTTGGCTGGCCCAGGTTGGAGGATAATCGGCGGATGAACCGCATGCGATCCCTATTCCGTGCGGCGGCATCGATTCCGGTCGCGCTCGCGATCCTGGCGCTCGCCGCCTGTGGCGGGCGGGACGAGCTGGGCACCGCGAAGGGCGCGCCGTTGATCGTGATCTCGATCGACACCCTGCGCTCCGACCGGTTGCCGGCCTACGGCTCGAAGCGGATCGAGACTCCGGCGATCGACGGCCTGGCCGGCGAGGGGATCGTCTACGAGCGGGCCTACAGCCACATCCCGCTCACCCTGCCTTCGCACACCTCCCTGCTGACCGGCCAGTTGCCGGTCCACCACGGCGTGCGCGACAACATCGGCTACCACTTCGACGCGGCGAAGCACCCGTTCCTGCCGCGCCTGCTCAAAGCGGCGGGCTATGCCACCGGCGCCGCGGTTTCGAGCTTCGTCCTGCGCGGCGAAACCGGCCTGGGCGACGGGTTCGATTTCTACGAGGCGGGCATCGAGCTGCGCACCGGCGAAGCGCTCGGCCGCAGCCAGCGCCCGGGGGGGGAGACCGCCGCGCTCGCGCTCGACTGGGTCGGCAAGCAGAGCGATCGGCCGTTCTTCCTGATGCTCCACCTGTACGAGCCGCACACGCCGTACGAGCCGGTCGAGCCGTTCCGCTCGCGCTACTCCGACCCGTACGACGGCGAGGTCGCGACCGCGGACTCTATCGTCGGCAAGTTTCTCGACGGGCTCAAAGAGCGCGGGATCTACGACCGGGCGGTGGTGATCCTGCTGTCGGACCACGGCGAAGGATTGGGCGATCACGGCGAGCAGGAGCACGGGATCCTGCTCTACCGCGAGGCGCTCCAGGTGCCACTGATCGTCAAGCTGCCGAAGGGGCGCTCCGGCGGCCGGCGGGTGGCGAGCCCGGTCGGACTGTTCGACGTCGCGCCGACCATCCTCACCCTCGCCGGAATCGACGTGCCGAAAGAGATCGACGGCCTGCCGCTGCCCGTCGCGGAGCCGGACGCCGCGGAGGCCCAATCGCGATCGTCGCGGCCGATTTACGCCGAGACCTTCTATCCGCGTCTCCACCTGGGATGGAGCGATCTCACCTCGCTGATCCGCGACCGGTTCCACCTGATCGACGGCCCCAGCCCTGAGCTGTTCGACCTGGTCGGCGATCCGGGAGAGAAGGCCGACGTGCTGCGCACCGAGCGTCGCGCCTACGCCGAGATGCGCGGCGCGCTCGAAAAACTCAAAACCCCGCTTGCCAAACCGTCCGAAGCCGACCCGGAAGCGGCGCGGCAGCTCGCCGCGCTCGGCTACCTCGGAGGTACCAGCATCACCGACCTCGACGCCGCGCTGCCCGACCCGCGGAGCCGGGTGGCGAGCCTCGCCGAATTCGGCGAGGCGATGCAGGCGGTCGCCGAGCAGCGTTTCGCCGAAGCGGTGCCCAAGCTGACCCGATTGGTCGCCGAGAACCCGAAGATGGTCGACGCCTGGGTCGGCCTCGGCACCGCGCTTTCGCGGGTCGGCCGCCTGAAAGACGCCCTGGCCGCTTACGAGAAAGCGATGGAGGTGAGCGGCGGCTCGCCGCAAGTGGCGCTCGGTACGGCCAAGATCCTACTCTTGATGGGCCGGTTGGACGAGGCGGCGAAGCATGCCGAGCTGGGAGTCAAGAGCTCGCCGGTCGCCGCCCGCAGCCTGATGGCGGAGATCGCCGAGGCGCGCGGCGACCTCGGCGCGGCGGAGGAGCAAGCGAGGAAGGCGCTCGCCGAGGGCGGCTCGCAGGCCGGGCCGCTGGTGACGCTCGCCCAGATCCAGCAGAAGCGCGGCAAGGCCGCCGAGGCGCTCGCCACCGCGGACAAGGCGCTGGCAGCCCTGGCCCGCTCGGGCGCCGACCACGAGGGTCTCCAATCGTTGCGCGGCGACCTGCTCGCCCGCCTCGGCCGTTCGGACGAAGCCGAGAAGGCCTTCCTTGACGAGATCCAGAAATTCTCGGGCAGCCTGACGACCTATTCGCGCCTGGCGACGCTCTACGCCTCGGAGGGCAAGGCCCAGGAGGCGGTGGCGATGCTCCGCCGGATGACCGAAACGAACAAATCCCCCGCGGCTTATGGTCAGGCCGTGCAGACCCTCCGCGTGCTCGGCGACCGCCAAAGCGCCGCCGCGCTCCTGCGCTATGCGCAGTCGCTCTTCCCGGGAAGCCTCGAGCTGAGGAAGCTCGCCGGCTGAAACCTGACCCCGCCCTCCTGGTTGCAGGGCGAAGGAGCTTTTCCGATGGCGCTGGTGCCGATGACGCGTGCCCCTTTCCTCTCCGCCCTCAAGACGGCCCTTCCGGTCGCTTTTTTGATCGCCGTGCTCGCGGCGCCGACCGAACGCCTTTCCGCCCAAGCCAACCCCGGACAGCCGGCGGCCAAGCCGCCCGCCGCTCCGGCCGCTCCGACCGCTCCGACCGCTCCGGGCCAGACCGCCGCCGGTCAAACCGCACCCGGCCAGCCGGCCGCCAAAGCTTCGGCGCCTTCGCCGCTCGACAAGCCGGTCTTCGACGCGATCAAAAAGTACCGGGAAGGGGACGCCGCGGGCGCGCTCGCGATCCTCGAACCGCACAAGAAGGAGATCGCGGAAATCCGGCCCCTGGCTTCGGTCTTGGGCGCGATCTACGTCGATGCCGGCAAGCCGCAGCAGGGCTTCGACCTCCTGGCGCCGCTCGCCGCGAAAGAGGATGCCGACGCGCCGATCCTGTACAACGCCGGGCGCGCCGCGCTCGCGCTGGGAAAGACGACCGACGCCCGAAACTACCTGATGCGCTCGGTCGCGATCGAGCCGGCCTCGCCCGCCTCCCGCGAGTTGGGGATGTTGCTCGCCCGAGAGGGTAAGGTGGTCGAGGCCTACCGGAGCCTGCGTCCCTGGTCGATCCGCAGCCCGCGCGATTCCGAGGCGCGCCTGACCGCCGCGGTGCTCGCGCTCGGGCTGGAGCGGCCGTTCGAAGCCGAGGAGCTGCTCGCGGGCCAGCCCGAAGCCGATCCGGCGATCCGCCTGCTGCGCGCCAAGGTGGCGATCCAAAAGGGCGACGGCCCGGCGGCGATCGCACTGCTTCAGCCGATCGCGGGCAAGCATCCCGAAGCCATGGACCTGGAGATCCGTCGTACCCAGGCCGAAGCCTACCTGCTCGCCGACTCTCCCGCCGAAGCGATCCCGCTGCTCCAGGGCAAGGCAAGCTCGCCCGCGGTCGCCCTGCTGCTTGCGCGGGCGCAACGCCAGACCAAGAACATCGCCGCCGCCTTGGCGACGCTCCAGCCGTTCGCCGAGAAGCTGCCCACCGATCCGAAGAACGTCGGCGACCCGCGCCCCGCCTCGGCGATCGCGTCGGAGTACGGCCAGATCCTCGCCGCCCAGGGCAAAACCCCCGAAGCGCTCGGCTATCTGGAGCGGGCGACGCAGTTGAACCCGCTGTCGCCCGAGGCGTTTGCCGCCTATGCCGACACGCTCAAAGCCGCCGGCCGCGCGGACCAGGCGAAGATCGCCCAAGCGCATGCCAAAGAGCTGGCCGACGGCAGAGACCAGACGCGCCAGATCGCCGAGCAGGCGGCCCGCGAGCTGCGCGACGCGCTGGCCGCACCGCCTCCCAGCGCGGCGGCTCCCGGCGCCTCGGCCGCGGGAGCGCCGGCCGCGGGGGCCGCTCCGCCGCCCGCTCTGAGCACCGAGCTGCAGGAAGCCCTGCGCGCCATGTCCTCGGGGGATCGGACCAAGGCGCTCAACCTCGTGCGGCAGCGGATCAAGGCCGCGCCCGACGATCTCGTCGCACGCAATCTGGAGGTCCGCATTCTGATGGGGGATCAGCGTTTCGCCGAGGCGCTCGCGGCCGCGGAAGCGGCGCGCCGGCAGGCGCCGGACAACGCCGACATGGTCTATCAGCAGGCGGCGATCGAGATGGCGATGAAGCGCCTGACCGAAGCCGAGCTCGATTTCCGGCGCGCCATCGCGCTCGCGCCCAATCACGTCGCCGCGCTGAGCGATCTCGCGGTTCTCTTGACCGTTCAAGGCAAGAAGCCCGAAGCCGAAAAACTGCTGCGTAAGGTTCTGGAGATCAACCCCCGTGACACCCACGCGAGGGAAAACCTGGACCGGTTGTACAAGGAGGAGTAGTAGCTGCGGTTCCGTTCGGCCTCGTTCGCCGCGCTCCTCGTCGCCGCCACGGTCGTCTCGTGGCCGCGGCCGGCGGCGGCGGAAATCCGCGTTCACACGAACCTGACCGTCGCCGCCGGGCTCGCCCAGTCGCAGGTGCTCTCGCTCGCCGAGGACCGCGAGGGCGCGCTTTGGATCGGAACCAACGACGGCGCGAGCCGGTGGGACGGGGCGGCGTTCACCACGCTCCAGAGCCGGGACGGAATGCCGGCCGGGCCGGTCTACGCAATCGCGCCGCGCCCGGACGGCGCGGTCTTCTTCGCGACAGCCAACGGCGTCGCCTGGTTTCGCGACGGCCGGCTCACGCGCGCACCCGCGGCGAGCGGCCTGGCCGCTTCGCCGGTCGTCGCGATCGCTGCGCTCCCCTCCGGGGAGCTGCTGTTCCTCCGTCCGGACCGCTGGGTCGAGCGGCGGGTGGACGGCTCGTGGGTTCCGTACGGTCCCCTCGCCGCCCGGACCAGCACGCACCAGCCCTGGCGGTCCCTTCTCGTCGGGCGCTACGGCCGGATCTGGATCGGGGGCACGGGCGTCCTGGCGCTCGACGACACGGGGCATTTGACCGAACGTGTTCCGGAGCTCGGGGGCCGCCGGATCGCCGCGATCGCCGAGGCTCCGGACCGCGCACTCCTGTTCGCGACCGACCGTGGGCTCGCCCGGTGGGCCGACGGGCGGCTCTCCTGGCTCACGAGCGAGGCGACGACCTCGGTGACGGTGGCAGGGGACGGCGCGATTTTCGCGGGCACGCCGTCGAGCGGCGTCCGGGTTTGGGCCTCGCCGAACGCGCCGCCGGAACGGATCGGAGTCGAGCACGGCCTGGCCTCAGACCGCGTCTCGACGGTGCTTGCGTCTTCCTCGGGCGCGGTCGTGTTCGGCACCGACGACGGCGCGAGCCTTTGGGACCGTGGCCGGGTCGCGACCTGGTCCGCGGCCGACGGTCTGCCGGAGCGCTCGATCTGGGCCTTCGCCGAGGATGACCGCGGCGGGTTTTGGATCGGCGGCGACGGCGGGCTGGCGCGGCGCGAGGGCGGACGATTCCGTCTCGTCCCGGGTTTGCCCCAGGCGCCCGTTCGCTCCCTCGCTCCGGGGCCGCCGGGCCGCCTGTTCGCGGGGACGCAAGGCGGCGGCCTGTGGGAGATCGACGTCGGCGAAGCGGGGAAGCGCCCGCCGACGCGGGTCTGGACCGAGTACCACGGCCTGCCCGATTCGTTCGTTCGAGCCCTCGCCCGGGACGTCAACGCGCTCTGGATCGGCACGCCGCGAGGTCTCGCCGTTCTTCGCGGCGGGAGGATCGAGCCCGCTCCCGCGCCGCTTGACCGGGCGGACGTTTACGCGCTTTCCGTGGATGCCGCGGGTGGGCTTCGGGTTGCGACCGCGGACGGGGTGTTCGGCCTCGAAGGGGCCCGAGCCCGCAGCTTCGGAGGTATGCCGGCACGCCCGGGGCTCGCGCTTCTTCCAGCCAACCTACCCGCTGGACCATCGGTTTGGATCGGCACCTCCGGCGGGCTCGGACGGCTCCGCGGCAGTCGGATCGAGCGGGTCGCCATCGCGGGCGGGCTGGGCAATGAGACGATCAACTGCCTGGCGGCCGATGGCGCGGGGCGCCTGTTCGCGAGCACCAACCGAGGCGTCGAGGTGCTTCGTCCCGCGGGGGATGGCCTCGCCGCGGCGGACCGCCTCGCGCCCGCGGACGGCCTGGCGAGCGCGGAAGGTAACCTGGGAGCCTGTTTCCGCGATGCGCGCGGGCGCCTCTGGTTCGGTTCGATCGGCGGCGCCGCCGAGGCCGATCCGGAGCGGATCGTTCCCCGCCCACCGCCTCACGTCGCGTGGACCGGTGCGAGCCTGGGCGGTCAGCCGGTTGCCCTACCCCCGCCGGGCACGCCGCTCCGCCTCGCCCCGGGAGCCGGCTCGCTCGCCCTGTCGTGGATCGGCGTCGACGTCGCGACCCCCGAGGCGGTGGTCTATCAAACCCGCTTCGCCGGGCTCGACAGCGCTTGGACCCCGACCGACCGCCGCACCGTGCAGCTCGCGAGCCCCGCACCCGGGAGCTACCGTTTCGAGGTCCGCGCCGCGCGCCGCGGAGGACCCGGGGAACAATGGAGCCCGACCCTGGCGCTCGACCTCGTGGCCGAAGCTCCACTGTGGCGCCGCGGCTGGTTCCGCGTGGGCATGGCACTCGCGCTGATCGCCCTGGTCGGAGCGCTCGCCGCCTGGCGGGTCCGCCAACTGCTCGCGATCGAGCGCCTGCGGACCGAGATCGCGGCCGACCTCCACGACCACGTCGGCGCCGGGCTCACCGAGATCGCGATCCTCGCCGAGATCGCGGGCCGGCGCGCGGCGGGGCCGGACGGTACGCAAGACGCGCCGGAGATCGCCCGCGCGGCCGAGACGGCGCGTGGGTTGATCGATCGGATGGACGACATCGTCTGGCTGGTCAACCCGCGGCGCGACTCGCTGCACGAGCTGTTCGTCCGCCTGAAGGACTCCTACGCCGAGCTGTTCTCGGCCCAGGGCGTGCTGTTCCGCGCCACCAACCTCCGTCTGTTCGAGGGCGTCCGCCTGCCCATGGCGCAGCGCGAGAATCTGCTCGCGATTTTCCGCGAGGCGCTCGCCAACGCGCTTCGCCACAGCGGCTGCCGGGAGATCGCGCTCGACGTGGAGCTACGCCGGCGGACGCTGGAAGTGACGCTCCGCGACGACGGCGCGGGCTTCGATCCCGCGAATGCGGCGAAGCGAGACGGCCTCGCCAACATGCGCGCGCGGGCGGCGAAGATCGGCGGCTCGCTCGCGATCGACTCGGCACTCGGGGGCGGCACGACGGTGCGCTTCCGCGGCCCGATCGGCTAACCTAACGAAATGGTCGACGTCGTCCTGGTCGAAGACAACGCCACGATCCGGCAGGGCCTCGCGGCGCTGGTCGATGGCACGCCCGGCTTTCGTTGCTCGGGCGCCTATGGCGATTGCGAGAGTCTTTTCGCCCACCCCGAGGCGCTCGGCTGCGACGTTCTGCTGCTCGACCTCGGTCTGCCCGGCATGTCCGGCGTCGAGGGGATCCGCCACGCCAGAGCGCTCCGTCCGGACCTGAACGTACTGGTCCTCACGATTTACGAGCAGAACGAGCTGGTGTTCGAAGCCCTGTGCGCCGGAGCCTGCGGCTACCTGGTCAAGAAGACCCCGCCCGCGCGGCTGCTCGAAGCGATCGGCGAAGCCGCGGCGGGAGGATCGCCGATGACCTCGCACGTGGCGCGGATGGTGGTCGAGGTGCTCCAGCGCGGCGGCACGGGGACCGAGCGCTCCCAGCGCATGCTGCCGGTCGAGGCGGCCTTCTCGCCTCCGGCGACGGACGGCGAGGCGCTTCTCACCGCCCGTGAACGCGAGATCCTCCATGGCCTCGCGGGGGGAGCGAGCTACCAGGGCCTCGCGAACGCGCTCCACATCGCGCCCGATACGGTCCGTTTCCACATCCGCAACATCTATCGGAAGCTCCACGTCCACACCCAAGGCGAAGCGGTGGCGAAGGCGCTGCGGCGGGGCTTGATCTAAAGAAGGCTCGCTCGCCGGCCCAACCTGGGCGGACACGTAGGTCCGCCCCTACGTTCACGTCGCAATTTGTGGCACATGTAGGGGCAGACCTACGTGTCTGCCCTCGATTGTCGCCGACCCCGCACGATCATGCGGGTCGGTTCCTCCTCGCGCCTTCCGACACGGCGAAACCCCCCGATCCATGCGGCTATTTCTTCTTTCAGCGCGGCCCGACAATGGTTTCGGGCGGCGAGGGAACACGCCGACCCGCGGAGGAGCAGCCGATGCAGGCCGAGAGCCCCACCCTGGAAGTCATTTCCCCTCCTCTCGTCGCGACGCGTGCCGATTCAACTGCGCGTGAGCGCCATCCGCCGGGCCTCGCCGTCCTGTTCGCGACCGAAATGTGGGAGCGCTTCTCCTACTACTCGATGCTCGCGATGTTCACCCTCTACCTCCAGGACCCCGTGCAGGGTTTCGGCTGGGCGCGCGACCGCGCGACGAAGGCCTACGCGCTCTATCTCGCCTGCGTCTACCTCTCCCCGCTGGTCGGCGGTTTCATCGCCGACCGAAAGCTCGGCTACCGGCGTGCCGTGGCGCTCGGCGGCGTCTTCTTCCTCGCCGGCCATCTCCTTCTCGCGGTCCATTCGGCGACGGTGATGATCGTGGCGCTCGCCTGTCTGGTCGTCGGCAACGGCTTCTTCAAGCCGAACGTCTCGGCGATGGTCGGCCGGCTCTATCCCGAAGGGAGCGCGCTCAAGGACCGGGCCTACAACATCTTTTACATGGGGATCAACGTCGGGGCGTTCGTCGCGCCGCTGGTCGCCGAGGTCGTACGCAGCCGCTTCGGCTATCACGTGGCGTTCGCAGTCGCGGGAGGGGGTATGGCGATCTCGGTCGCGACACTCACGATCTTCCGCCGCCATCTCGCGATGGCCGAACGGGGCGGCGTCGCCTCGGCCGGACCGCGAGCGTCAGGGCGGATTCCCGCACCGATCGAGCTCGTGCCCGAGCGGCGCCGGATCCTCGCGCTGCTCGCGGTGTTCGCGATCGTCATCGTGTTCTGGATGGCCTACAACCAGAACGGCGCGACTTGGACCTACTTCGCCAACGACAATACCGATTGGACCGCGTCGGCCGTGGTGCCGGTCCTGCTCAAGGCGCTGACGCTCGGGATGCTCGATGCCTCGAACGCCTCGGGCGTCGTATCGAACGCGATCAACCCCTTCTTCATCATCGTCTTCACCTTCCCGCTTCTCGCCTTCTGGAGCTTCCTTGCGCGCCGCGGCAAAGAGCCCGGCACGCCGGCCAAGATGGCGATCGGCATGCTCCTCGTAGCGCTGGCCTTCGTCGTCATGGGCCGGGCCGGTCTGGCAGGAGGCAACGTCGGCCGCGTCTCCCCCTGGTGGCTGATCGGAGCCTACGCCCTGCTCTCCACAGGCGAGCTGATGCTCTCACCCATGGGGCTCGCCCTGGTCGCCAAAGTCGCCCCCGAACGGGCAAGAGGCTTCCTGATGGGAGCCTGGTTCGTCTCGATTTCGCTGGGCGGCTACCTGGTCGGCGTCATCGGTTCGTACTGGAGCGTGTGGAGCCACTCGACCTTCTTCTTCGTCGTCGCCGCCCTGGCCGCGGCGCTCGGGTTGTTCCTCTTTACCCTGATCAAGCCCCTGGGCCGCGCGATGCCGGGAGTTTGAGGGATAAAGCCTCCTGCTCAAGGAATCAGGCCTGCTACAAAGTGAAGCAGGGCGCCCTTACAAGATCAAGGAGTGACTGTGCCGGATATCGTCCATGAGAACGAAGGGTAAATCGCCTTGTTGGTGTTGAAAGTAATCTTTGCTTTACACGTGTTTGCGGCGCCGGACATCATTCGCCATCTAAAATTTAGAGGCGAGCCGGAAAAGATCATGACCGGAAAGGTGCCGGCAATGAGGCTGAAGCAATTGCCTTGAATTTGAGTTAGCGTGTAGTTATAGACGTTTAATTCGACAAAGTTTTCCGGAGTATTGTTGGCAAAAGTGAAAACACGGGAGACGGGCACGCCGACGGGCGTGCTGGGATATTGGTAGGCGAAACCCGAGGTGACGTTGATGTTATCGCCAGAGACAATTGTCATGGACGGGTCACCGACATAGATGGCCTGGAAGTTAAGTACGAAGACGCCCGCACTGGTGTTCGTTGTTACTGTGAGGCTTCCTCTGTTAGCTCCGTGCTGTACGCCACTGGCGCCTGCAAGGAAAAGCATAGATATTTGCTTAGTTTGGCCGGCCAGAATCGTAGCGGGAATACTCTCGCAAGACCAAACTCCAGCTGTACAGCCCAGATAGTTGGGGACGCTCATCGTCAGCGTTTGGTTTCCGGTATTCTGGAATATGTAGTATACGTACGATGCTGTGTAAGAAGAGGATGCGGTTGAGTATTGTCCGCTTGCTAATGTAACCGTCGGGCTTTGGGCGCCGTTTGCAATAGTAAATGACTTGACCACGAGCTTGGGCTGTGCAAGGACGGCCGCGGCTTCGACGAATGCAAGTAGGGCTGCTCCGAGAATAATGCGAATTGGCTTCACTGAAGTCTCCTTTTACGCTGGCCTGCGTGAGATCTGGGCCATGTTGGCGTCTCTGGGGCTGAGAATAGGCCAGTTGGTCGCAACATGTCAATAGCTTTAAGTTCGCAAATCTCAGCAGTCGTTTGCTTTTTCCTGGCCAGTCCTCACGCTGTGCCCGGTCGGGGACTCCGCGTCTCGTCGAGGATCTCATCGACGGGTTCCTCGATAGGCAGAGTTGCCGATACTTTGTCGACCGGATGGATATTTGGACTGTCCTTACGGAGGAGGACGCCTTCCTCGCGAATCTCGAAAGTAACCGCTGTGTCGGGTGCGAATCCAAACCTCTCGCGCACTTCGACAGGCACGGTCACTTCGCCTTCGGATGAAATAGTTCCGTGCATAAGCTCAGCGTATTCCGCCGGAGCAGGCGTTCGAGATGGCTGCTCGGGGGTGTTAAATAGTCTCAACGTCGCCTCAATCTTCCTCCGAAAGTCCGTCTCTGACTCAAAGAACCGGCTCAGCAGCGGCCAAGCTCTTCGGGTCGCCGGAGTTGCGAGGAGTTGATACCGAAAAGACCCCGCCCAAAAGGTGTAGGGCTGGTTTCGTGAAAGCGGTAGTAAACACTTGCCGCCTCGAAGCTTGCAACCAGGTAGGAGAATTCCTGCGCGGTCAGCCCTGCCGCTTCAAGATCCTCTTTGGACACACCGTGAAAGCGAAGGATAGACGGCGTCGTCTCGATGCGGTTATATAACTCGACAAGAGTCGCCATGTTTGCATGGATAGATCCGTGCCTTGTCGTGTGCCGATGAGCGATGATTGTCCAGGCGAGAGTGAAGAAGGAAACTGCCAGAGCTATGGCGGACAGCAATCCCTCAATACTCATTGTTGTTCACCTCCTGATAAACGTGCCTTGCATAGTCCTTGATCCTATCCTCGCGCGATCCGCAGGCACTTGACGTCACTATGTTCGGATCTTGGGCAAGGCAGGTAACTGGTGATCTCCCTCACCCTCAGATTCGACCCGGCGGTCTGATCCGCCTCGCTCTACGTCATAGCGATCAGCGCCGCCCGAACCAGTAGAACGGCTGACGTTTCTGATGCGCCAGGGCCAAGATGCGAAGTCCCTCTGCCTTGACCCTGTAGTGCAGGATGTAGCTCCAGCGCGTAGAGGGCTGAACGACGATGGAACGGACGGTTCCGCGAGTGATGGGGGCAGAGTCCGGGAACCTGCGGATCTGATCGATGACCGACTCAACCTGCTGCGCAAGCTCAAGGCCTTTGCCGGGCTGGATTTCTTCGTAGTACCCCATCGCCTCATCGAACTCCGCCTCGGCGAGGGGGTGAAATTCATAGGGCAGCGTCACTTGCGGTATCGGGCGTAGAGGCGGCGAAAGACCTCCTCGCCTGGAATTCCCGCTACCTCCCCTGACTCCATCTCAGCGTCACGACGTTCTGCCTCTTCGAGCCATAGCTCCGCCACTTGAGCCTCGGAAAGGGCGGCCAAGCTCTGGACCAGGGCATGGGTAAGCGCTACGCGAGCGGCAGGCTTCAACTGAAGCGCCGCCTGCTGGATGGACTCGATCTCTTGAGTGGCCATAGAGGAAGCCTATACCCTGCCGGGCTCGGGAACCAGCTGACGGCCGATCCGATCCCGCTATGGACGCTTCGCCTAGCCGCCTCCGTATAGGATCTATTGCAGGTAACTCGGCAGCCGAGGGATTGCGCGATGAAGTGGACGCTTCCGGCGAAGCTCGCTCTGGCGGTAGTTTTGGCTCCGGTTGTGCTGGTCGGAGCCTACGTCGTTTTCCTCGTCACTTACTCGTACTATCCGGAGCTTTTCTTCCATCGCGAGTTCTATCTGGCCTGCAAGTCGATTCGCCCGGGGGTGACGATTTCCGCCGCGCGGACGACGATGTCCGGCTTCCTTGAAGTCGGCCGCACCTGGCAGCCGCCGGCGACTTTGCCGGCCGGCATTTTCGGGGCTTGGACCGAGCATGCGGAGTCGCCTCGCGAGCACGACGCGCGGCTTCTTTTCATCCCCGATGGGAAGAACGCCGCGGACTGGTGCATCGTCTATCCCAAGGGCGAGGTCGTGGCGCGCGTGGAGTGGTCGCCGGATTAAGCTCGACATCGGCACTCCTTCCAGCGGGATCGCCGTTTCTGCCCCAGAATCGTTACTCCTGGTCCAGAATCACCGCTTGTGGTCCGGGATCACCGTTTCTGCGCCAGGATCGGTGCTCGTCCGGCGGGATCGCCACCGCCGAAAGCCGTTTTGGCACCATGGGGCGGAAACGGATACAATCTCGCAAATATGCTGATCCAGGTTCTGGGTGGCTACGGCGGTGAGAGCGACTTGTGCAGGATGACGTGCCTGCTGATCAACGGCACGATCGCCCTGGATGCCGGTTCGCTTTCTCAGGTGCTTTCGATCGAGCGCCAGGTGGGGGTGCATTCCATTTTGCTCTCTCACTCCCACATGGACCATACGAATTCGCTGCCGTTTTTCATCGAGAACGTCTACGGGCAGGGCGATCGGGCGATCGATCTTTACGCTTCCGAAGCGACCGCTTACGCGATTCGCAAGTACCTGTTCAACAACGCGACCTGGCCGGATTTCACCCGGCTGCCCAACCATCTGCTGCCGGCGGTCCGCTTCCATGAATTCGAAAGCGAAGTGCCGATCACAATTGACGGGGTGCGATTCACGCCGATCGCGGTCGATCACCTGGTGCCCACTCACGGCTTTCTGATCGAGGAGGGGGACCAGGCGTTTCTCTGGTCGAGCGACACCGGCCCCACCCGGCGGCTCTGGGAGATCGCGAACCGGACGCCGAACCTCTCCGCGTTGTGCATCGAGACCAGCTTCGACAACTCGCTCCAGGAGGTGGCGGACATCTCGCTCCACCTGACGCCGCAGACGCTCGAAATCGAGCTCCGGAAATTGGAGCGCAAGGTGCCGATCCTGCTCCACCACTTGAAGCCCCCCTACGTGAAACGAATCCATGAGGAAGTCCGGGCTCTCAAGAATCCCGATCTGGAGTACCTGGAGCAGGGCAAGGAATACCGCTTCTAGACTCGCAGCCAGCGCGCCCGGGCGAGCAGCCCCAGGCGGGCGCGCAATCCGATCCGCGGCGGAGCGACGAGCAGGTTGCCGTCCGCCTCTTCGATTTGCGACAGCAGCGCGAGCCCGGCGAATAGGGCGTAGGCGACCGATTGGCGATAGCCGGCCGGAAGCGCGGGAAGGCCGCGCGCCCCGCCGAGGAACAGCACTCGCAGGCGGGCGCACTCTTTGCGCGCCGCGGCGAGCAGCGACGGTTCCGCGGGCCGCGTCGAAGCCATGCCTTCCGTCTCAGCCCACGGCAGCGGGCAGCGTCCGGCCGCCGTTTCGCTCCCGAGCCGCTGCAGCCGGTCGAGCCGGATCAGGCTCGCGCCGAGCGCTTCGATTTCGGAGGAAACGGGGTTGCCGATCCAGGTCCGACCGAACGCTTGCGCGAGTGCGCGAGCGTCGCGCTCCGCCTCGTCCGGGGTCGCCGGACAACCGCGAAGGGCGCGACGGCGGGCACAGGCGGAGAGCGCGTCCAGACCCTCGGCCGACCAGCGGCGGCGTCCCTGCTCCCGGCTCATGGCGGCGAAAATTGGCTGGCCGGCGACCCGTCCCGCAAGCGCCTCGTCGAGCGCGTACTCCCAGCGGTTGATCGCGGAAAGCCGTTCCCCCTCGATCCCGCGTTGGCGGGCGAAGTCGAACAACGCGGCAACGTGAGCGACGAGAGCCTGCGCCCGGCGGCGTTCGGGGCGGGTCAGCAACGCGAGAGCGGGGGAGAAGTCGCCGAGATGGCTTCGGGCCAGATCGGCACAGACGTCGATCGCGGCTTGCGGGTCGGCGACGAGATCCGGCGGCCGCATCTCGTCCGCCAGCCGGCTGTGGCGGCTCGCGCCGAGCGCATCGGCGCGCCAGGCCGGGTCGTCCGGATGTCGTTCGATCGAGCCGCCTGCCATCAGGCGAGCAGGCGGAGCAGCTCCCGCTGCGGTTCGGCGCCGGTGATCTCCGCGGCGTCGGCCGTGAGCGCGACGTTGATCTCGCTGCGGATGCCGAAGTCGTCGGTCAGGTAGACCCCGGGCTCGATCGAAAAGCCGGTCATCGGCAGCAGGCGCCGGGTGTCGTGGGTTTCCAGGTTGTCCATGTTCGCGCCCTGGCCGTGGTCGCTGGTGCCGATCGAATGGCCCGTGCGGTGGATAAACCGGTCGCCGAAGCCGGCCTTGCGGATCACCTCGCGCCCGACCTCGTCGACCTCCCAGCCGGCGATGGGCGTGTGCGGGAAGCGCGAGCGGACCAGCTCCCACGAGGCGTCGCGGGCGCCCGAAACCGCCGCCCAGACTTCTTGCTGCCGATCGGTGGGGGAGGCGGCGCAGACGCCGCACCAGGTGATGTCGGCGTAGACGCTCGTCGGATGCTTTTCTTTAGCCCACAGGTCGATCAGCAGGAAATCGTCCGGGCGGATCGCCGACGAGTGCCCCGGGCCGGGCTGGTAGTGCGGGTCGGCGGCGTGGCCGTTCACCCCCACGATCGGGTCCGACTCGGCCCACAGCCCCGCCTTCTCGAACGATTCGAGGATGAAGCGCTGAATCGTGTATTCGTCAGCCGGTTCGCCGCGGCGAAGGAGGGTCTCGACCTGGTGGAAAGCGTCGAGCGCGATCCGATGCAGATGGACGTTCGCCCGGCGGTGGCCAGCGAGCTGCTCCTCGCTCCAGACCGCGGCGAACTGTTGCACCAGGTCGGCGCTGGTGACCAACTCGACTCCGAAGCTCCGGAGCAGCTCGGCCGTGCCCGCGTCGAGACGCGAGATGTTCGGCAGCTCGTTGTTCGGGCTGTATTGGGCGGCGATCCGGCGCGTGCCCGCGACCAGCTCGCCGAGCTTCTTCTTGTGCTCCTGCCATGGCAAATAGACGTCCTTGCCGCCGGGCAGGTGATCGAGCATCGCGGATTCGATCGCATGGACCAGCTTCTTCGGCTCGCCCGCGCGCGGGATCAGGTAGTAGCAGCGCCGGGTGACGAGCTTGCCTTCGCCGTTCAGGCTCAACAGGTCGAGGCCGACCGGATCGATCTGCTGAAAACAGGCGAACAGCCAACCGTCGAGGTCGGCCTCGGCGAGCGCGCTTTGAATTTCTGTGATCCGTTCCGCGAGCATCGGGTTCCTCCGAAAAGCGAATCGTATCAGAGCGTCGGGGAGCTACACTTGCCCTTCCGGACCCTGCGATGAAAGCGTTCTATACCGACCATTTCGTTCTGCCGCTACCCGAGGGACACCGTTTCCCGATGGCGAAATACTCGCTGCTGCGCGAGCGGGTGACGTCCGCCGGATTCGTGGCGCCGGAGGAACTCCTGGTTCCGGAGGCGGCGACCGACGAGCAGCTCGCGCTCGCGCACGATGCCGAGTACGTCGCCCGGGTGGTCGGCGGGCGGCTCGACCGGCTGGAGATCCGGCGGATCGGTTTTCCCTGGTCGGAGGCGATGGTCGAACGCTCGCGCCGTTCGGCCGGCGCCACGATCGCCGCCGCGCGCGCCGCGCTTGAATCTCCGGAGGAGGACGGAGGAGGGGTGGCGGTCAACCTCGCGGGCGGCACCCACCATGCGATGCCCGCTCGCGGCGAGGGTTACTGCGTGTGGAACGATTCGGGCGTCGCGGCGCGTTTGCTGCTCGCCGAGGGGCGGATCCGGCGCGCGATCGTGATCGACTGCGACGTCCATCAGGGCAACGGCACCGCCGCGATCTTCCGCGACGACCCTTCGGTCTTCACGTTTTCGATCCATAGCCGCAACAACTTCCCGTTCCACAAGGAGACCAGCGATCTGGACCTGGAGCTTGCCGACCGAACCGGCGACGAGGAGTATCTGCGCCTGCTCGAAGAGGGGTTGGAGCGGGCGCTCGGCGCTGCCAATGCCGATCTCGCATTCTACGTCTCGGGCGCCGATCCTCACGAGCGCGACCGGCTGGGCCGGATCTCGGTCACCTTCGCCGGGCTTGGCGAGCGCGACCGGATGGTGTTCGCCAAATGCCGCGAGGCGGGCGTGCCGGTCGCCGTCTCGATGGCCGGCGGCTACGGCCAGGTGATCGCCGAAACCGTCTCGATCCACGCCCAGACGGTGGCTCTCGCCGCCGAAAGCTGGCGAGAGGGCCGGAATGGCCGGGAGCCGCGCGAGGGCCGCGAGTCTCTGTAGAATCGGAAACGTCCGACATGTCAATTCCGACCCTCGGGTCTGCCCCGGGCGTCGAGAAAGGAATCCCGTCATGCCCCGTTTCGTACGCTACGTTCTGGCCGTCGCCGGCCTGCTGATTCTTCCTTCAGTCGCGCAGGTCGCGCATGCGGCCGGCGAGGGGCGCCTCCTCGGCACCGTGGTCGACGAGGCCGGCGCGCCGCTGCCCGACGTTCTGATCACCGTCACCCGCGAGGGCGCGGCCAACTACAAGCAGGAGAAGAAGTCCGACAAGCGCGGTCAGTTCACCGTGATCGTGCTCGACGCCACGGTGTCGTACAAGTTTACGCTCACCAAAGAGGGCTTCCTGCCGCTCGAACAGGACATCAAGCTCAAGCTCGAAGAGACGATGCGCCAGAGCTTCACCCTGGTGACGGCCAAGGCGGCGGCGCCGAAAGTCTCGGCCGAAGAGCTGGCCAAGCTCGAAGGGAAAAACCAGGCGATCGCGGCGTTCAACGATGGGGTCGCCGCGTTCAACGCCAAGGACATGGGGCTCGCGGCCGAAAAGTTCCGGCAGGCGACCGACCTCGACCCGACGATCGCGCCCGCCTATGCGGCGCTCGGCGAGGCCTACATGGATCTCGGCAAACAGAGCGAGGCGCTGGCCGCGATCGATCGCTTCCTGGAGCTATCCCCGGGCGACAAGCGCGGGCTCCAGGACCGCTACGACATCGTGAAGGAGCTGGGCGACAAAGAGAAGGCGAAGGCGGCGCTCGACGCGCTGATCGCCGCCGATCCGAGCCGCGACACGGCGGTGCGCGTGTTCAACCTGGGGGCCGAGGCCTCGCGCGCCGGGGAGACGGATGCCGCGATCGCCTATCTGGAGCGGGCGCTCACGATCGATCCCACCCTCGACCCGGCGGCCTCCGCGCTCGGCAGCCTGTACCTGAAGAAGAAGGACTATCCCAAGGCGCTCGCCTTCGCCGAGAAAGTCCTGGTCGCGAAGCCCGGCGACCTCGAAGCGATGACCCTGCGCTATGAGACCTACCGGGCGATGGGCGACAAGAAGAAAGCGGCCGAGGCGCAGGCGGCGATGCAGACGGCGAGCGCCGTCTCCACCCCCGAAGAGCTGTACAAGCAGGGGGTGGCGCTCTACAACGCGAACAACTCGGCCGCCGCGCGCGCCACGTTCGAGGAGCTGGTCAAGCGCGACCCGAACCATGCCAAGGCGCACTTCCTGCTCGGCAACATCATGGTCAGCACGGGCGAGAACGCCGGGGCGAAAGAGCATCTCCAGAAGTTCCTGGAGCTGGCGCCGAACGACGCCGACGCCGCGACCGCCAAGGAGATGTTGGATTATCTGAAGTAGGGGCGGACCTATGTGTCCGCCCTTGCCGACCGATCCCGCCCCGATCCAAGGGCAGACACGCAGGTCTGCCCCTACAGGTCCCAACGAATTGCCCATAAATTGTAGGGGCGGCCCTGTGTGGCCGCCCGGGGCGTCAGGCCCTGCCCAACCCAGGGCAGGCACAAGGCCTGTCCCTATAGGATTGCGTGCCTATGCGCGCTGCCGAGGGCGTAGGGGCAACCCTTGTGGTTGTCCTTTTTCGCGCCGACCGCCCCTACCCGTGCGCGACCTTTTCGTCCTTGGTCACCCAGCCGTCCATCAGGTGGACGATCCGGTCGCCGTGTTGGGCGTTCTTCTCCGAATGGGTGACCTGAATGATCGTCGTGCCCTGCCGGTTCAGCTGGCGGAACAGCTCCATGATCTCCTCGGCCTGGGCCGAGTGCAGGTTGCCGGTCGGCTCGTCGGCGAGCAGAAGCTTCGGGCCGCCGACGACCGCGCGGGCGACTCCCACCAGTTGCTGCTGGCCGCCCGAGAGCTGGGGCGGGAAGAGATCCTTCTTGCCGACGATGCGGAAACGGTCGAGCGCCTCGGCCACCAGCGCCTCCCGTTCCGCCCGCTTGACGTTCCGGTAGGAGAGCGGCAGATCGAGATTCTCGGCGACGGTCAGGTTGTCGAGCAGGTGGTAGCTCTGGAAGACGAAGCCAATGTTCTGCTTGTTCAGCTCCAGCCGCTGCTTCGGTTTCATCGCGTGGACCGGCTGGCCGAGAAAGCGGTACTGGCCGCTCCAGGCGTGATCGAGCATGCCCAGGATCGACATCAGCGTCGTCTTGCCCGAGCCCGAGGGACCCATGATGGTGACGAACTCGCCCTCTTCGACCTTCAGGTTGACCTGACGGAGGACCCAGACCTGTCCGGGACCGGCGGGATATGTCTTTTCCAGGTTCTCGATCTCGATCATGGTTCTTTCTCTACGCAGGAACGGGGGAAAGGATTTCAGGTCATCGGCTCATTCTCGCGGAGCGTAGCAAAGGCGCCGGGCGAAAACGAAAAAACCCCCGGCCTCGGGCCGGGGGCGCAAGAAACCGGCGTTGCCGAACCGTCTCAGCGCGGGTGGTTGATCCGATCCTTGAGCGCTTCGTAGCGGGTCAGCTGATCCGGCGTCAGGATGGCCGAGAAATCGTCGTCGAAACCTTGCAGCAGCGCCTCGACATCCTCGTATTTGCCGTGCCGGGAGACCAGCAGGGCGCCCACCGCGCAGGCGTCCGGATTGGCCGATTCGAGCGCGGTGCGGATCTGCTCGGAGAGATCCTTGATCTCGTTGCCGATCGGGCGGATCGCGGTGCGGGCGGCGGTGGCCAGGGTGCGGAGCGTCGCCGTCTGCGCGGCGGTAAGGTGGAGCGCGCGGACGAGAACCTGCGGGTGCTGGATGAACTCGGCGATCGCTTTGTTGTCGCCCCCTTCTTCCTGGGCGCGGACGGGGGCGACGGCGAAGAGGATGGCGAGGGCGGCGAGCCCGAGGACGACCAGACGCTTCTTCTGCATGGGTTCTCCTTTTCAGACGAAAATTGGCGGCGGCGCGTCGCGTTACGGAGCAACGCGGTTCGGGGTCTTCGGGGGTTGAAACCCGCGCCGGTCCGATTTCCTGCGGATCCTCGTCGCGCAGATCCCGGAAACGCAAAACCGCCCGGCCGGAGCCGGGCGGTTCGAATCTGCGCTGTCTCGCGCCGAACGGTCAGGAGACGTGGAATCCGCTCTGCTCCAACTGCGCCTCGTCGACCTGGCGCGGCGCGCCGGACTCCTCTTCGACGACGCGGCCGTCGAACAGGTGGATCGTGCGCTGGGCGTAGCGGGTGAAGCGTGGGTCGTGGGTGACCATGCAGATCGTCGCCCCTTCGGCGTGCAGCTCGCCGAGCAGACCCATCACCTGCTCGCTGTTGCGCGAGTCGAGGTTGCCGGTCGGCTCGTCGGCGAGCAGGATCGACGGCTTGCCCACCACCGCGCGGGCGACCGCCACGCGCTGCTGCTGGCCGCCCGAGAGCTGCGACGGATAGTGCTTCATCCGGTGCGACATGCCGACCCGCTCCAGGGCCGCCTGCACGCGCTCTTTGCGCTCCTTGGCCGGCATGCCGCGGTAGGTGAGCGGCAGCTCGACGTTCTCGTAGACCGTGAGGTCGCCGATCAGGTTGAACGCCTGGAAGATGAAACCGATCTCTTTGTTGCGAATCCGGGCGCGATCGGAAAACGACAGGTCGGCCACCTGCTTGCCGTTCAGCCGGTACTTGCCGTCGGACGGCGTGTCGAGGAGACCGAGAATCGACAAGAGAGTCGTCTTGCCGCAGCCGGACGGTCCGGCGATCGCCACGTACTCGCCGTTCTTGATCTCGATGTCGATTTTGGCGAGCGCATGGGTCTCGACCTCGTCGGTGAGGAAGACCTTGGTCACGCCGTCGAGGTGAATCAGGGCGTCGGATGATGCGTTCATGGGTTTCCCTCTCGTTCTTTATCGATTTGTCTTCGACTGGATCTAATCAGATCCGGTCGAGTTAATCCAGTTTGATCCGGCTCACATTGTCCCAGGCGGAAGTGTCCGAGAGGATGACCTGGTCGCCCACCTGCAATCCGCTCACCAGCTCGATCGTGTTGACCGAGCTGCGGCCAAGCTGCACGGGGACTTTGACCGCGGCCTTACCCCCTTCGACCAGCTTGAACATCTCGACCTTGCTGTTCGGCTGGCCGTAGGCCGGCCGGCCTACGAACAGCACGTCGGGCAGGCGCTCGATCTCGATCGTGCCGTCGACCGACAGGTCCGGCCGTGCGCCCTTGGGCAGCGCGGCGGTGAGCGCCACATCCACCGTGACCGTGCCCTCCTGGACCGACGGCGCGATGCGCGCCACCCGGCCGGAGACGATGCCGTTGCGGGTATCGATCGACGCGGTCTGGCCGACCACGATGTCCTTGGCCTGCGTTTCCGGAATCCTCAGCTCGGCTTTCAACTCCTCCGGCCGCGCGACGCGCGCCAGGTTGGTGCCCGGGGTGACCCGCTGGCCGACCTGGACGGGCAGCTGCTGCAGGATGCCGGAGATGCCGGCGCGGACGTTCAGCCCATCGACCTGACGCCGCCGCAGATCGACCAGCGTCTGGGCCTGCGCGACCCTCGCCCGCTGGGCGTTGAGCTGGGCCGCGGCCGATTGGGTGCTCTTGGTCACCCGTTGGGTCTCGATACCCGCCTGGCGGCCAAGCTGATCGGCGCGCAGCCGGGAAAGGCGGAGGGTCAAGTCGGGGATCAGCCCGTCTTTGGCCAACTGCTGGTTTGCCTCGGCTTGCAGCTTCGCTTCTTGCGCCTGCGAATCGATCGCGGCGGCCTGTGAACGCTGGTTCAGCACGTCGCTTTCCAACCGGGCTTGCAGATCCTGGAAGTCGGCGTTCGCCCCTTGGAGCTGCGATTCGGCGTCCATCAGCCCCTGTTGGAGCTCCGGATTCGACAGCTCGAGCAGAATGGTGTCGGGCTGCACCGTGACTCCGGGCAGCGCCGGGATCCGCTCGACCCGGCCGTCCTGGGAGGCCGAGAGCCAGCGGATGTCGACCGGCACGAGAGTGCCCGGGCCGCGCACCTGGCGCAGCATCGGGCCGCGCTGGACGGTGTCCACCCAGACAGTCTCGCGCTCGACGGACGGTGCCGCCGGCTTCAAACGGGAGATGAGGTAAGAAATCAGCCCGATGGCGACGACGCCGAGCGCCACCCACAGGATGCGCTGCATGCGTCGTTTCCGGGATTGATCGGGTCGTTGAATATCCATAGTGGGGGGCTCCGAACGGTCTCGCAAGCTGTACGGTGTCTGGACAGGAATGTTTCCAACTCTTCGCGCCTTGGCGACGCTCGTCACTCTCGCAGGGTGCGCCGGGGGGGATAAACGGGGACTTGGGCCGCCCTCGCTTCGGCGAGGTTGCCTTGCGGGCGGGCTCAAAACTCGCCCTTCGAGCTCAAACAGTTGCGCCCGTCCTCAGGCAACCTCGCCGAAGCTCGAAACGAAACCGCTATCCAACCCTGCGCGCCTGGCCCAGCAGATGGCCGGCCTCGGGCAGGATCAGCCGATCGAGCGCGAGCGCCACCGCCTTGGGCGAGCCGGGCAGGAGGAAGATGGCGCGCCCTTGGACCAGACCGGCGGCGGCCCTGGAGAGCATCGCCGCCGGCCCCACGTCCGAAAACGACAGCATCCGAAACAGCTCGCCGAACCCTTCGATCGGCCGTTCGAACAGCGGCGTCGCCGCTTCGATCGTCACGTCGCGGGGGGAAAAGCCGGTGCCGCCCGAGACCGCGACGACGTCGACTCCGTCTACCCCAAGCGCTGCGAGAAGCGCCGCGCGCACCGCCGGGATCTCGTCCGGCACGATCGTCGCCGAGGCAACCGAATGGCCGGCCGCCTCGATCCGTTCGCGCATCGTCCGGCCGGAGGTGTCGGTCTCAGGCGTTCGCGAGTCGCTCACCGTGATCAGCGCGAAGCCGAGACGGGTGGGCGCATATTGCCGGTGCTGCTCGGCGCTCAAAAAGTTCCGCCGTTCAGCGCTTGATCTTGTGGTAGATGAAGAGCACGATCAACGCTCCGAGGACGGCGATGATGAAGCTCCGGAAGTCAAAGCCGGAAATGCCGCCGAAGCCGAGCAGGGTGGCGATCCAGCCGCCGACGACCGCGCCGACGATGCCGATCAACGGGGTCACGATACAGCCGCCCGGATCTTTGCCCGGCATAATCATCCGGCTGAGCCAGCCGGCCAATGCACCGAATACCACCCAAGAGATCAAGCCCATTGCTTGCATCGAGAATCCCTCCTCTAGGAATGTCGCCCGGCGTGTGAGCCGGAGTCGTCGAGCGGTCGGCCCCTAGGGGACGAGCGCGGAGTGAGCGCCAGTATCGGGTGCCACGGGTGCCGCGACCCGACTACAATGGGGTATGCACGACCCGCGCCCCCGACTCTTCCTCATCGACGGCTACTCGAACATCTTCCGAGCTTACTACGCGATCCGCAATCTCTCGAATTCGCGGGGCGAGCCGACCAACGCCGTCTACGGCTTCATCCAGATGCTCAAGAAGCTCCTGCGCGAGGAACGACCGGAGCTGATCGGCGTGGCTCTCGACCTGGGCGGGAGCACCCTGCGGACCGAAAAGTTTGAGGCCTACAAGGCGAACCGCACGCCGACGCCGGAGGATCTGAAGAGCCAGATTCCGCTCGTCCGCCGGGCGCTCGAAGCGTACCGAATCCCGGTGTTGGAGTTGTCCGGCTACGAGGCGGACGACGTGCTCGGCACGCTCGCCCTCCGCGCGGCCGGCGAGGGATTCGACGTCGTCCTGGTCTCGGCCGACAAGGATCTGATGCAATTGATCGGTCCGAACGTCTCGATGTACCACACCGGCCGCAACAAACTCTACGGCCCGGCGGAGGTGACCGAGGATTTCGGCCTGCCGCCCGAGAAGGTGGTCGACGTGCTCGCTCTCATGGGCGACGCGGTCGACAACGTACCCGGCGTCCCGGGGATCGGCGACAAGGGGGCCAAAGCGCTGATCCAGGAGTACGGCTCGCTCGAAGCGCTGCTCGACCGGGCGGGCGAAATCACGCGCAAGAGCTACCGCGAAAGTCTGACCGCCAACCGCGAGCTGGCCCTGCTGTCCAAAGAGCTGGTGACCATCCAGACCGATCTGCCGATCGCCCTTGATCCTCTGGCGCTCCGCCTCGACGAGCCGAACGAGGACGCGCTGCGCAGCCTGTTCGCCGACCTCGAATTCTTCTCCCTGCTCGAAGAGCTGAAGGCCTCGGCGCGCCAGAGCCCGTCCGAGATCGTCGCGGCCGAGGAGATCATCGACCGTGCCGCGTTCGAGCAGGCGGCGGGGCAAGTCGGCGGCGAGCTGTGCGTTACCCTGCTCGGCGCGGAACCCCCGATCGGCCTCGCCTGGCTCGGGGGAGACGGCCTGCCGCGCTACATCGACCTGCGCCGGGCCGATCTCGCGGACGCGGCGTGCGAGGCGATTCGCGCCTGGCTCGGCAATTCGGAGCTGAAGCTGATCGGCCACGACTTGAAAGAGCTGATGCGCCGGATCTGCGACGCGCCGATCGCGGCCGACCTGTTCGACGAGATGATCGTCTCGTACCTCTTGAAGCCGTCGATCCACGGTCACGCGCTCGACGAGCTGGCGGTCGAGCGGCTGAACCGCACGCTGCTCACGGCGAAAGAGGTCGGTTGGGACAAGGGCCAGGAGCCGCCGCAGGGCGACTCGCGGCTCGGGATCTACGCCGGAGAGCGGCTCGCGGTGGTCCGCGCCTTAGAGGGTTCGATGCGCGAGGAGCTGGCCGCGGCGGGATCGCTCGGGAAGGTCTACGCCGAGATCGAGCGCCCGCTGCTCTCGGTTCTGGTGCGGATGGAGGAGACCGGCATCCTGCTCGACGTCGAGTTCCTGCACGCCATGGCGAGAGAGCTGAACGGCGAGATCCACCGCCTGGAGGAGGAGATCTTCGTGCTCGCGGGCGAGAAGTTCAACCTCGGCTCGCCGCAGCAGCTCGGCGTCCTCCTGTTCGAGAAGCTCGGCTACCCGGTGCTCAAGCGGACCCAGAAGACCAAGAGCTATTCGACCGGGGCGGAGATCCTGGAAGAGCTGGCGGCGCGCGGCTATCCGATCGCCGAACGCATCCTCCGTTATCGCGAGCTGACCAAGCTGCAATCGACCTACGTCGAGGCGCTGCCCGGCATGGTCGCCGCGGACGGCCGGCTGCACACCCGGTTCAACCAGGCGGTCGCGGCGACCGGCAGGCTCTCCTCGACCAACCCCAACCTGCAGAACATTCCCATCCGCACCGAGATCGGCCAGCGCATCCGCCGCGCGTTCATCGCCGCCCCCGGCCATTGCCTGGTGATCGCGGACTACAGCCAGGTCGAGCTGCGCATCCTCGCCCACATCGCCGAAGACCCCACCCTGGTTGCCGCCTTCGAGGCGGGCGAGGACATCCACCGGGCGACCGCGGCGACCGTTTTGAACGTCGACCCCGACCTGGTGACCCCCGAACAGCGGCGGGCGGCCAAGGTGATCAACTTCGGCATCCTCTACGGCATGAGCGCGTTCGGCCTTGCCGCGAACCTGAAGATCCCGCAGAAAGAGGCCGATCGGTTCATCCGCGAATACCTGGAACGTTTTCCCGGCGTTCGGCGTTACATTGAGGAGACCGAGAGCGCGGCGGAACGCGACGGCAAGGTCGAGACCTTGTACGGGCGCGTCCGCTGGCTCCCCGACATGCAGAGCAAGAACCGCAACCTGCGCGAGAATGCCAAACGGATGGCGATCAACGCCCGCATCCAGGGCACGGCGGCCGATCTGCTGAAGCTCGCGATGATCGCGGTCGATGCCCGGCTGGCGGCCGAGCACCCGGCGGTCCGGCTGCTGCTAACCGTTCACGATGAGCTGGTGTTCGAAGTCCCGGCGGCCGACGCCGACCGCGTCGCCCAGGTGGTCAAGGAAGAGATGGAAGGAGTGGCGAAGCTGCGTGTCCCCCTGGTGGTGGATACCGGCCGAGGCGCTAGCTGGTACGAGGCGAAAGCTTAGAAGCCGGAAAGGAGCAACACCCATGGCCTTCGGTTTTGGCGATTCCAAATTGGTGATTCCCCGTCCCGAGGACGCGCTGGTCGGCCGTTCGACCCCGCTCGACGTTCCGGAGCGTCATTTCGTGCTCGGCACCCCGATCGCGCCCCCCTACCCGGGAGGCATGGAGCTGGCGCTGTTCGGCCTCGGTTGCTTCTGGGGCGCGGAGCGCAAGTTCTGGCAGGTGCCGGGCGTCTATTCCACCTCGGTCGGCTACGCGGGCGGCATTACGCCGAATCCGACCTACCGCGAGGTCTGCAGCGGCCAGACCGGCCATACCGAGGTGGTCCGCGTGGTGTTCGATCCCGCCAAGGTGAGCTATTCGGCCCTGCTCCAACTGTTCTGGGAGAATCACGATCCGACCCAAGGCATGCGCCAGGGGGGAGACGTTGGAACCCAGTACCGCTCCGCCATATACACCTACGGCGCGGAGCAGGCGGCGGCCGCCGCGGCCAGCCGAGCCACGTACCAGGAGCGCTTGACGGCCGCGGGCTACGGGACGATCACCACGGAAATCGCCGCCGCGCCCGAGCTCTACTTCGCCGAGGAGTACCACCAGCAATACCTGGCGAAAGACCCGAGCGGCTACTGTGGCATCGGCGGCACCGGGGTCTCCTGCCCGATCGGCCTCGCGACGGTTTGATTTTCCCTGGAGGGTAGTGGCTCAGGGGCTTGCCTGAGCCACTACCCGCGGCCTGATAACATCTCCGGGTGCCACCCCGGTCGCGGCAACCCGTTCGTACTCCGCCACTTTTTATCCGCGCGCTGCCCGCGGTGGCTGGGCTAGCCGCCCTCGCGGCGCTCGGACTCTGGCTCTATGGACCGACCCTCTCGCTCGGCTTCGCCTACGACGACATCGACCACCTGAACCTCGCCGGCGAGGCCCTTTCGGGCCGGGTGGGTCTCGGCCGGGTACTTTTTACACCGCATCTCGAGCATCTTCTGCCCGGCGTGGTCGCGCTGTTCCTGGCGACCATCCGCCTGTTCGGGCCGACGGCGGGCCCTATCCGCTGGCTGATCTTGGCGGTCCACCTGGCGACCGCCTGGCTGCTGGGCCGGACCGCCCGGCGCTATGGCGGTCCGATCGCATCCCGGATCGTCCCGTTCGCCTACCTCGTGCCCTGCGGTTTCTCCTCGATGTGGATCTGGCAGCCGAACGGCGCCGGGGTTCCGCTCGCCGAGCTCGGCTTCGCCGTGGCGCTCCTCGCGATCGCGCGGAGCGAGGAATTGGGCCCGCGCCGGGCGCGCTGGATCGCCGGCCTCGCGCTCGTCGCCGGCCTCGCGTTCGAGGCGACGCTCGCGCCGTTGATCCTGGGTCCCGCGCTGCTCGATGAGCTGGAGCGCCGCCGCCACGGCAGGCCCAAGCGGCCGATCGGGATCTTCACCGTCGCCTGCCTCGCTCTGGCCGCCGGGGTGGCCGCCCTCTCGAATTTCCTCTATCACCTGACCTACGGCGGTGCGCTGAACATCAACCTGCCGCATGGGCTGGCACGGGCGGTCTTCCTGGTTCTCTCCGCCCCCTTCCGGTTTTTCCTCCCGGGAGTCCCGATCGGCGCGACCGACGGCGGCGGACCGACGGCGATCCGGGGTTGCCTGTACGGTCTCGCGCTCGCTCTGCCGGTGGCCGCCTTCCTCTTTTGGCTTTGGCGGCGGGGAATTCCCCGCCTTGGGCAAGTCGCCTTGCTCCAGGCGATCGGTCCGCTCGGGTTGCTGGGGCTCGTCGGCCTCGGCCGCTGGCGCACCCCTTTCCTCGACCTGTACGACGCCGATCGCTACTTCTTTTCTCTCCTGGTCCCGATCGCGCTGCTCGTAGGCGCCGTTGCCGTTTCGCTTGCCGAGAGGTTCCCGCCCCGGCGGCGGTCCCTGGCCTGCCTCGTGCTGGTCGCTGGGGCGGTGGGGGTCATCTTTTGGGCCGGGGCTCACCGGACCGCGATGCTCCGGCGGATTCCGTACGATATCTACGCCCTACAGGGCGAGCGGCTGGGGCGGCTCGACCGGCTGGCGGCCCGGGTGCAGGCCGCGCTCGACCAGCTGCCGCCGGGCAGCGGACCGGTCCGCATTACCGACGATAGTTTCTGGCTGCCCGATCTCCACAACGGCCGGGTCTCGACCCGGTTGTTCGTTGCCGGATTCGTTCGCGACCCGCGGTTCGCGCTCGGCGATACGCTCATCGATGACCGGAGCGCCGCCTTCTTGAATCCCATTCTCGCCGCCTGGGGCCGCGAGATCGGGGCTCCGGGACCCTTTCTCTCGATTCGCAACGGCAGGCTCTACGACCCCGCGACCGTCCGGGGCATCGACTTTCGCGACGGTCCGCACGACGAGGAAGTGATCTCCGGCTTCTACCCCTGGGAAGGGAACTCCCGCTGGTTGGGCGCCCGGGGCGAGCTGCGCCTGACCGTCATGTCGCCCGTGCTCAACCTGGCGATCGGCTTTCCGCACGACCGCCTGACGGCGCTCGATCCGAGTTGGGGCGACGCAAGCCTGTCGATTCGACTGATCGACGAGCAGCAGGGAGCCTCCGGTCAGGCAAGCACCTTGCAACTGTCCCAGGATGGCTTGGGTGTCTACACTTTGAATGTGGAAGACTTCCTTTCCCGCTTCGGAGCGGGACGCCGGGTGCGGGTGCTCCTCGAATGCAGGCGCACTTGGCGGCCAATGGACGTGATTCCCGGCTCGACCGACGCTCGCGACCTATGCATCCAGTTGTTGTCCGTTGGCTTTTGACCAGCGTAAGAATCACACGCACTGACAAGGATTGTCACACGCGCGGACGTTCCACGCTCGCCGCTGGTGCTGTCTCAAGAAGTGGGACGGGGCTGCCAGATCGGCGCTCCTCAGGGCAAATCGGAGTAGAAAGAACATGACGAATAACCGGAATTTCCTCGGCCCTGGGTGCCGCGCCGCCCTTGCGATGGTGCTCCTCGCCGCGTTCGCGACCTCCTCCCTTGCTCAGCAGCCGCGCTTACCGACCTACAAGAGCGGCTTCCCTTTGACGCTCCCAAATCAGGGCGCGGGCCTTGCCAACGACGTCTTCAGCCAGCCGGTGGCGGCGGACCTCGGTCTGACGCCGGGGTTCAAGCAGATCATCTTCGGCCTGCGCAACGGCAAACTCTACGTCATCCAGCGTATTAGCAATGGTGTGTGGGGGCCTGCTCCCGGGTTTCCCGTTCAGCTGCCCTCGCACATCGCCTCGAGTCCGGCGATCGGCGACATCACCGGCGACGGCATCCCGGAGATCGTGGTCGGCTACGGCTCGACGCTGCAAGGAGCGCCGCCGAACCCCGCGCCGGGCGGCATCCGCGCCTACAACCGCGCCGGGGGCCTCCTATGGGAACGTTTGCCCCAGGACTCGGTGGAGGGGGCCGACGGCTTCGCCGATCCCGTGATGGCCGCTCCCGCGATCGGCGACATCGACGGCGACGGCGCGAACGAGGTGGTGTTCGGCGCGCTCGATTTCAACCTCTACGTCGTCGCCGGCGCGACCGGTGCCAACAAGGCCGGTTGGCCGAAGCTCCTGCGCGATACGATTTTCTCTTCGCCCGCGCTCCACGACATCGACGGCGACGGCAAGCCGGACATCGTGGTCGGCAGCGATTCCCACGCCGAAGGGGTACCGTTCAACACGCCCGACGGCGGCTGTATCCATGCCCTGCGCTTCGACGCCACCGGCAACGGCAGCACCCCCTCGCCGATCGTCGAGCTGCCCGGCTTTCCGAAGTGCGTCGACCAAGTGGTCGCGAGCTCGCCCGCGATCGGCGACATCGACGGCGACGGCAAGCCCGAGATCGTCCATGGCACCGGCACCTTCTTCCCCAACCGCCAGCAAAAGATCTACGCCTGGCATTGCGACGGCTCGCCGGTCTGGGGCACGGCGCAGAACCCGGGCCTTGCGCTCTCGGCCGGCGGCCAGATCTCGACCTCGCCGGCGCTCGCCGACATCACCGGAGACGGCGTGCTCGACGTCATCTTCACCGCCGACCGAACCTCGCCCGCGACCGACTACCACCTCTACGCGGTGCGCGGTAACGGCACCCAGATCTTCAATCCGGTGATACCGCGCGACTTCTTCGGCTCGAACCCGGCGCTCTCGGCCGGCGAGCCGATGGTCGCCGACGTCCTGGACGACGGGGCGCTCGATATCCTGGTCCCGACCAACGGCGAGGCGGCGGTTTTCACGGTCGCGGGCGTCCAGTTGACCGAGACGACGCCGCACCCGAACCCGATCACCAAATTCACGTTCAACACCCAGGCGAGCCTCTCGGGCGTGACCATAACCGACCTCGAGACCGACGGAGCCGGCAACCAGATCGAGGTGATCGCGGTGTCGGCCAGGCCCTTCTCGACCTTCACCGACACCGAGATCCACGTTTGGAACCCGATCCAGCGCGCCGGCACGCCCCCTTGGGGAATGTTCCACCAGAATCCGGCGCGCACCGGAGTCGCGCCCGGAACCTCCTCCTGCAACGCTCACGGGGCGTGCGCTTCCGACACGACGGCGCGCAAACTCTTCACGGTCACGCCTTGCCGGTTGGTCGACACCCGCAACCCGAACGGCGCGTTCGGCGGACCGGCTCTCTCCTCGGGCGCGTTACGCGACTTCTCGGTCTTCGGCCGCTGCGGCATTCCGAACACCGCGCGGGCGCTCTCGGCCAACGTCACGGTGGTAGCGCCCACCGGGGCCGGCTTCGTCCGCTTCTCGCCCGGCTGCCAGCCCTCGGCGGTGAGCACGGTGAACTTTTCGGCCAATCAGATCCGGGGCAACAACGCGATCCTCGCGATCGACGACCAGGGCCTCCTGACCGCCAACGCCTTCGTCGCCAGCAACGGGTCGGTGCAGGTGATCGTGGACATCGGCGGTTACTACCAATAGGCCGGGCGGCCGGGTTCCTCGCGGTGTGTGGGCCGCGAGGAGACGCCCCGACGGCTTGCACCCGGTAGGTTCGCGATAGGTACTGGAGCGTCTCTACGTGTTTGCGGCTTCGCCCGGTTGGGTTGGGATCGCTATACTGCCGCGGTGCGTCGATTTTCGCTTCTAATCGCTCTGTTCGTCGTTCCGCTCTGCCTGGTGCCGGGGCGGGGGACGGGCGGGCTCCCTTCGCCTCTGGTCACCGCCCTCTCGGCGGAGGTGTCGGCGACCTTGCGCAACGCGGCGGCGCCCGGGGTGTACGTCGTGCGGATCGACGACGGCGAGGCGGTTTTCGATTTCGACGGCGACACGCCGCGGATCCTCGCTTCGAACACCAAGCTGCTGACCACGGCCGCCGCGCTCGATGCGTTCGGCCCCGGGTTTTTCTTCGAGACCCGCTTCCTCTCCCGCGGCGCGGTGCGCGACGGGGTGCTCGTGGGCGATCTCGGCGTGGTCGGCGGCGGCGACCCGAGCATCTCCGGCCGCGATTGGGCGGGCGATTCCTACGCCGTGTTTCGCCAGTGGGCGGCGGCCCTGCGCGCACGCGGAGTGCGAAAAGTCGCGGGGGATCTTTACCTCGCCCACGGGCTGTTCGAGGCGCGGCGCATCCATCCCGACTGGCCGACCGAGCAGCTGGACGCCTGGTACGAGGCGCCGGTCGACGCCCTGTCGTTCAACGACAACTGCATCCTGATTCGCGTCCGTCCCGGGGCCGCCGGCGCGGCGCCGCAGATCGAGACCATCCCGCCGGTCCAACTTCTGCGGGTCGACAACCGCGCGAAAACGGTCGCCGGCCGATCGAGAAATCCGGTGGTTCGCCGCGAGGGGGACCTGCTGATCGTCTCCGGCAAGATCGGCACGGCGAACGGTCCGTTCGACACCTGGATCTCGGTGCCCGATCCGACGCTCTATTTCGGCCTCTCGCTGGTCGACGCGTTGCGCGAGGAGGGGATCGAAGTGACGGGCAAGGCGCTGCCGGTCGAGAGCCTCCCCGGCGAGGTCTGGGAGCGGCTCGCGGCCTACCGCAGCGGCCTGCTCGCGGCGGTCGAGGTGGCGAACAAACGGAGCCAGAACTTCTACGCCGAAAGCCTGGTGAAGCTCCTCGGCGCGCGCCGCTGCGGCCATGGCGGCTGGCGCGAGGGGACGACGGCGGTGGGGGAGTTCCTCCTCTCGTTCGGCGTGCCGGAAAGCTCGTTCCGACTCGCCGACGGCTCCGGCATGTCCCGCGGCAACCAGCTCTCGCCGCACCAGATGACCCGTCTGCTGCGCCATATGTGGTTTCACCCGTCGGGAGCCGAGTTCGTCCATTCGCTGCCGTTCGGCGGCGAGGACAACGGCGGCTGGAAGTCGCGCTTCGCCCAGCCTCCCTACCAGGGCAACGTCTACGCCAAGACCGGCACGCTCGCCGACGTGTCGAGCCTGTCGGGCTACGCCCGCGCGGTGTCCGGCCGGGTCTACGCGTTCTCGATCCTTTTGAACCAGACGCGCAGCAACGAGGAAGCGCACCGCGAGCAGGATCGGATCGTCAAGGCGATCGTCGATCAAGGCTGAAGCGGCGGGCGCGCTTCCTCTTCTCATACTCCCTTTTCGGAGACAGTCGATGTCCACGGAAGTCCGCGCGGTCAACTACCGCGAGCTGATGAAGAAGGTCGAGCAGGTCGTCTCCGCGATCGAGCGCTCGGACGACGTGTCGAGCACGATCCAGACCGTGATCGAGACGATCATCCAGAAGTTCCGGGGCGAGCTGGGCATCTACGGCGGGCGGCTCTATCGCCTGGAGGGAAACCAGTACGTGCTCGAACGGTTGTTCGGCGACGCCGCGCCCGTCGAGCTGGGCCTCAAGATCCCCTGGTCGTACCCGCCGTTCGAGCGCCTGGCGGAAGACGGGGTCGTCTACATGGCGGCCGACGACCCAGGGGTTGACGCCGAGCTCGAGGCGAAGCTCGGCGTCCAGCGGTTCGCGGCGGTCGAGGTGGGCGACGAGGATTACGTGCTCGCCTTCGACATCGCTCCCGGCGTCTCGGCCGACGACGTCCGCTTCTCGCTCGGCATCCTCCGCCACAGCATCAACGAGAAGATCCGCCGCGAGCGGATGCGCACGCTGTACGAAGAGGCGAAGAAGATCCAGGCCTCGATCCTGCCGCGCCGCGTGCCGAGCTACGGCCAGTTCGATCTGTTCGGCCGTTTCGAGCCGATGGAGACGGTCGGCGGCGACTTTTTCGACTACATCCCGCTCACCGAGAAGATTTTGGGGCTCGCGATCGCCGACGTCTCCGGGCACGGCCTGACCGCGGCGCTCCAGGTGCGCGACATCTACATGGGTCTGCGCATGGGGCTCGCGCGCGATCTGAAAATCGTCCGCACGGTGGAACGCTTGAACGCGATCATTCACCGCAGCACGCTCACCAGCCGGTTCGTCTCCATGTTCTACGGCGAGCTGGAGCTGAACGGCACGTTCATCTACGTCAACGCGGGGCATCCGCCGCCGTTCCATCTGGCGGCCGACGGCACCTGCCGCCTGCTGGAAGAGGGGGGGCCGGTGCTAGGGCCGCTCGCCTCGGTCTCCTACGAGCGCGGCTTCGTCATCATGAAGCCGGGCGACATGCTGGTGTTCTACACCGACGGAATCGTCGAAGCCTTGGGGAGCGGAGACGGCGCCGAGCGCGAAGAGTACGGCCTCCGCCGCCTGATCCAGGTCGCGAGCGCGAACCGCGGCCCGTCGGCGCAGGCAGTGGTTGAGGCGGTCTTCGCGGACGTCGAAAGATTTTCGGACGGCGAGCCGGCCCAGGACGACCGGACCGTCATGGTGGTCTGCCAGCCGCCGGGCGACACCCCTACCCACGCCTTCCCGCGGCCGAGGTTCGTGTAGGGGGAGGCGGCTTGCCCCTCCAGGAAAGGACATAAAGGACTGCAAGGACTCCAAGGACTTCCAGCTTCGCTGTTTGTGAGTCCTTGCAGTCTTTGGAGTCCTTTATGTCCTTTCCTGGAAGCCTCACCCCAGCGGCGTCATCTCCAGCTCCTGCCGCAGCTTGATCAGCAGCTTCTCGGCGTAAACCCCCGAGCGGAGCTGCACCCCCGGGTAGATCTGCGTTTCGCGCCCGACCACCACCCCGGGGTGGATCACGCAATTGCAGCCGGTCTGGACATGATCGCCGAGCACTGCGCCCAGCTTCCGCCGCCCGCTCGGCCGGTCCTTCCCGACGTGGATCTCCCGCCCGTCGTGGCGGAAATTCGACAGGATTGTCCCGGCGCCTAAATTGACCTCCGCGCCGAGGATCGAATCGCCTACATAATTTAAATGCGGCGCCCGCGCGCCGGGCAGAAAGATCGCCCGCTTGACCTCGGTGTTGGCCCCGATGACCGCGCCCTCGCCGATCCAAACCCCGCCACGCAAGTACGCCCCCGGTCGGATCTCCACGTCTTGGCCGATCCACGCCGGTCCCTCGATCACCACGCCGGGAGCCAGCCGCGTCCCCCGCCCGATCGCGATCCGATCGCCCGCGAGCGAAACCTCCGGTGGCACCCCGATCTCGATCGCCGAGGACGGGAGGGCGTCGAGGATTTCGTCCAGCGCTTCGCCGAGCAGCGCCCAAGGCGCATCCGGGTCGAAACGCGCAGCGAACGGCGCGGGCAGGTCGGCGAAGAGAGGCGGCAGCATGGGGGCGGCGGGGATTATAGGGCGGGTTCAAGAATCTCGGTGGGGGCCACCTTCGCGAGGTTCGCAACCTGCGCTACAATCTTTGGCTATGAAAACCATCCGCGCCGTAGCTTTCCGGAGTGGCGATTGGTGGGTAGCTCAGTGCCTGGAGTACCGCATCGCAACCCAGTCGAGGCGTCTGGAAGATCTTCCCTACGAGCTAGATCGCCTGCTCAAGGTGCAGGTCGCCGCGAGCCTTGAGATGGGAATCGAGCCCTTCCAGGGATTTTCTCCCGCTCCTAAGAAGTATTGGGAGATGTACGCGAAGGCGGCCAGCTCAGGAGTGGAGCCGGTTCGCGGGGGCGGGCAGGAAGGTCCGCAGTTCGAGACCCGGATCGCCGCCTAGTCCTCAGGATCGGGATCGAGGCCGAAATCTTGAGCTGGAAGTCCGAAACGGTAACATATGTGCTCGAGCACTTCCGGCCGGAGCACATCGTCTTCCTCAATTGCCGGAATCGACATCACGCTGCTTTCGTCGTGAAGAACAAGCCCGTATACACCAACCTGTAGTACCCGCACATCCAATCCGTACTCAGCCTTGGCCTTCGCCAAGAATTGCCTCAAGGTCATTTCCCAGGGATGTCCTGCCATACACCTCTCCCTTTCTTTCCGGCAGGCGAAGGTATTGAAACTTCAGGAGTCGCGCAAGGCATTTGGATCGAATCTGACACAGTTTCTTGAGTCGGCCTCTTGAGCCCATCGAAAACCCTTCCCCTCCGCTTCTACCGCCGCCCGACCGAGCTAGTCGCCCGCGAGCTGCTCGGGCGTTACCTAGTGCGTGATCTGGAAGGCGAACGCCTGGTGCTCCGAATCGTCGAGACCGAGGCGTATCTCGGAGCTCCCGATCGGGCGAGCCATGCGTGGGGCGGGCGGCGGACGGCGCGGAACGAAAGCCTGTATTTGCCCGGCGGACATGCTTATGTCTATTTCATCTACGGCATGCATTTCTGCCTGAACGTGGTGACCGAGAAAGCGGGTCTCGGCAGTGCCGTGTTGATCCGGGCGGGGGAGCCGGTCGCGGGCGAGGAGAGGATGCTCGCGTTGCGCGGTCTTTCGCGCGTCCGGCCGGGCGATGTCGCTGGCGGTCCAGGCCGATTGTGCCAGGCGCTCGGGATCAATCGCAGCGATGACGGCGTCCGGTTCGACCGCGGGGCGCTCAAGATCGTGGAGGGGGAGCCGCTCTCCGCGGAGGAGATCGCGGCGGGTCCGCGGGTGGGGATCGACTACGCGGCGGATGCCGTCGCCTGGCCGCTAAGGTTCGCCGTGCGCGGCAATCCGCACGTTTCGCGCCCGCGGCTCTGAACCTACTTTCCCTTCCCCGCCGACAGCGTGATGTGTCCCGCGGTCGCGAGCTTCCAGAACACCAGGAGGGCGTCGAGCTGTGGCATCGGGGTGATCTTGACGATCGCCTGGATGTCGTAGCCGCCGGTGATGCGGGTGAGCATGAAGCCCTCTTGCGGCGAGATCTTCAGGGTTTGCAGCTCTTCCATCTTGCGCGCCAGCTTGGGCACCGAGGTGAGGCTCACTCCTGCCACCTCGACGGCTTCGCGAACCTTCTTTTCTCCCTCGCGCAGGGCGGTCTCGGTCTCCCTTTTGTCGGGTTCGAGGCTGCGGGCCGCGCGTAGGTGGCGCAGCGCGAGCTCATATTCTTTCTCGGCGAGGAAATGATGGGCGGCCGCCAAGAGCAGCGAGAAGTCGACCACTCCGTTCGCGCTCGGCGTCGGCATGAGCTGGGTACGACCGGTCGTGGTGCCCCCGCCCCAGCGCGGGTTGATCACCTTGAGCCGCCCTTCGCGGTACTGGTCGAACAGGACGCGGTAGATGTAGAACTCGGTCGAACGCGTCTCGCGCTGGATCTCGGCGATCGTCCGCTCGTCGTCGACCCGATCGAGGATCTTGCGTTTGCCGGCGTCGAGATCGGTCTCGTCCCACATCGCGATCTGCACCGGGATCGCGTCGGACGAGGGGATCACGCTGCGCAGCCGGTTCCACTCGTCCACCCGTTGCACCCCTTCGAGAATGATCGCCGTGACGTCTAGGTTCATCGGGATCATCGGGTGCTCGGGGAGCACGTCGTCGAGGAACTTGAAGTCCGCCTCCGACCAGGTGAAGACGTCGTAGATGCTCTCCTCGGCCTTGAGCCGGAGCAGGCGATGGAGGTCCAACTCGCTGATGACGCCGGAATCGACCAGGATGCGGCCGAGCAGGTTGCCGGTCTTGCCCTGCTGCTGGATCGCTTGCGTCAGATCGTCGTCGCTGATGAAACCCTGGGCAACCAGGAAATGCCCCAGATACTCCTCCGGCCGAGACGAAGCGGAGGAGATGACCCGGCCTTCGCGAAAAAAGATCTTCTTCTCGATCCTTTCGCGTTGGATGTGCAGCGTCCCCGTTTTCTGACTCTGGGAGAGCCACTGCAGCAGCTCGGCGAGCTGCATGGTCTTGAGATTTCCGACGATGCCCATGGCGGTTGACGGCGCAAGATTATAGTTCTGGGGTTCCTGGAAGTGCCCGTCTCCGACCTGGGGGGAGACCGGTTCGCTCATTCCGGAGCGCTTCCGGAGCTGAGAACCCTACAGGAAAGAGGCTCTTACCGCGCAGGGGTGGTCCCGGTCTGGCCCTGGTAATGAGACGACGAGCCGGGCTCGCCGTAGGCCACCTCGGGCTCGGACTCCATGGCGATGAAGATCAACTGCGCGATCCGGCGACCCGCTTCGAGCACGAACGGCGCGGGGCCGAGGTTCTGGAGCTCCAGCGTGATGTTGCCCTCGAAGCCCGGATCGCACCAGCCGGCGAGCGAGTGGTTGATCCACAGCCGGCCGAGCGTCGATTTGAGCTTCAGATCGCAGGCCACTGTGCGCGGGATGCGGACGTATTCGAGGGTCGAGGCGAGGATCACCTCGCCGGGGAAGAGCTTCACCGCCGAGGAGGTGAACTCCTCCGGATCGCGGGTCGGGCAGATCCAGTGGTCAGAGAGCCTTACGTCGTAGCTCGCCGAGTTGACCTGGGAGGGCTCGAACGGGCGGACGCCGTCGGCGAGCCCCCAGGCGTGAATCCAGCGATCGGGCTTAATCATCTTGAATGGACTACAGGAAGCGGACCGGCGTGGTGACCTGCTCGCGGTGGATCGTGTCGACGAAACGGATGATCCGGCGCGGCAGCGACATGAACAGGGTCGAGGTGCGCGAGCCGCCGCCGAAGAAGCGGACTCCCTTGAGCAGCTCGCCGTCGGTGACGCCGGTCGAGGAGAACAGGATCTCTTCTCCGGGGGCGAGCTCCTCGGTGCTGTAGATCTTGTCCGCGTCCATGATGTCCAGGTCTTTCAGGCGCTGTTCCTGCGCGGCGTCGAGCGCCTTCAACCGCGCCTGGATCTCGCCGCCCAGACAGCGCATGGCCGCCGCGGTGATCACCCCTTCGGGCGCTCCGCCGATTCCCATGACCGCATGGACCCCCGTGCCGCGCACGGCGGCCGCGATGCCGGCCGACAGGTCGCCGTCGCCGATCAGGCGGATGCGTGCCCCGGCGCTGCGGATGTCGGCGATCAGCTGCTGGTGGCGTTCGCGATCGAGCACCACGATCGTCAAGTCGCTCACCTTGCGGTTGAACGCGGCCGCGATGTTCCGCAGGTTTTCGGCCACCGGCGCGTCCAGGTGGATCGAGCCGCGGGCGGTTTGGCCGACCACGATCTTTTCCATGTAGACGTCGGGCGCGTGCAGCAGACCGCCGCGCTCGGCCGCGGCTAAGACGGCCACCGCATCCGGCGCGCCGGTGGCGCACAGGTTCGTCCCTTCGAGCGGATCGACCGCGATGTCGACCTGCGGCGCGCCGGCCTTGCCGCGCGCGGCGCCCAGCTCTTCGCCTACAAAGAGCATCGGCGCCTTGTCGCGCTCGCCCTCGCCGATCACGATCCGGCCGTCCATCTCCAGCAAATCCATTTCATGGCGCATCGCTTCGACCGCCACATGGTCGGAGTGGCTCCGCTCGCCGAAGCCCATGGTCTTCGCCGCCGCCAAGGCGGCCTGCTCCGTGACGCGGATGAAACCCTGTTCGAGACGCGAGTCGAGGCCCATTAGCCGGCGCTCCCGACTTCGACCGGAATCGCCACCGCGGGCCGGTCGGGGGGCGAGGCCCCCGTGCCCTTGGTTTGGACCAGGGGCGGGTTGAACGCCGGGATGCCGGTGATCGCCTCGCCGATGATCAGGGCGTGGATGTCGTGCGTCCCCTCGTAGGTGAAGACCGACTCGATGTTCAACATGTGGCGGATGACCGGATAGTCGTCGACGATGCCGTTCGCTCCCAGGATCTCGCGGGCGAGCCGGGCGCATTCCCGCGCGACCCAGACGTTGTTCCGTTTGCCCAAGGAGATGTGCTGGTGTTTGAGCTTGCCCGCGTCCTTGAGCTTCCCGAGCTGTAGCGCGAGCAGCTGCCCCTTGGTGATCTCGGAGACCATCCAGACCAGTTTTTCTTGCACCATCTGGTGGCAGGCGATCGGCTGGCCCGCGAACTGAACCCGCTCTTTGGCGTACTCGAGCGCCGTGTAGTAGCACTCCATGGCCGCCCCCAGTCCCCCCCAGGCGATGCCGTAGCGCGCCTGGTTGAGACACATGAGTGGGCTCTTCAAACCGGTCGAGCCGGGCAGCAGGTTTTCGGCCGGGATGCGGCAGTCATGAAAGCCCAGCTCGGACGTGGTCGAAGCGCGAAGCGAGAACTTGCCATGCTGGTCCGACGAGGTGAACCCCGGCGTGCCCTTCTCGACCAAGAAGCCGCGCACGCCGTCTTCGGTCTTCGCCCAGACCACCGCGACATCGGCGAGCGTGCCGTTCGTGATCCACTGCTTCGAGCCGTTCAGGACCCACTCGTTGCCGACCTTCCTCGCGGTGGTTCGCATGCCGCCCGGGTTCGAGCCGAAATCGGGCTCGGTCAGGCCGAAGCAACCGATCGCCTCGCCGGTCGCCATCGGCGGAATCCAGCGGTCCTTCTGCTCTTTCGAGCCGAACGTGTAGATCGGGTACATCACCAGCGAGCTTTGGACCGAGACGAAGCTGCGCAGGCCGGAATCGCCACGCTCCAGCTCCTGCATGATCAGCCCGTAGGCGACGTTGTTCAGGCCCGGCAGGCCGTATTCGGAGATCGTCGCGCCGAACAGGTTCATCCGCCCCATCTCGGGCACCAGCTCCAAGGGCGTGCGCCCCTCGCGGTGGCACTCTTCGATGATCGGCTTGACCTTGTCGTCCACGAACTCGCGCACCGTATCGCGCGCCATCCGCTCTTCTTCGGACAGGAGGGGATCGAACTCCAGGAAATCGACACCAGGGAAGCGGCTCAAGGGGATTCTCCTTCGCGAGGCGGCGGAATTCGGTAGGCCGGAGAGGCAAACTCTCCGCGTCGCTTGTCGTCGGTATAAGGATTCGGACGCGCACGTCCGGGACGCGATGATACCACTTGAGGAAGCCCGGCCCGGCGGGCGCGACCCAGGTCCGGGGTGTCGGGACCTGGGTCTCAAGGATTCGGACCGGGATCTGCATCACACGGACCAGGTCTGAACGTTGCGGACCCGGGTCTGAACCACTCGGACCGATTTCCGAACCTCTCGGACCCAGGTCGCGGGGCCTCGGACCCAGGTTCCGGTCGCTCGGACCGGGGTCGCCACTGTCCGGAACGGGTCCGGGAGCCTCGGACCGGGGTCGCAGGGGTTCGGACCTAGATCCGGAAGGTCCGGAACCAAATCCGGAAGGCCCAGAACCAGGTCCGAATGTCTCAGAACCAGATCCGGCAGGTCCAGAACCATGTCCGGAAGGCTCAGAACCAGATCCGAAGGTCTCAGGTCGGCGTGATGCGGACCCGGGACCGAAGGTCTCATGCCGAGGTCGCGATGTCTGAGACCTCAGTCCCGGAATCCTAGATCGACGGCGCGCCTTTGAGCGGCGCCTCTCTCCGCCATATAAGATGGTCCCCTATGGCCTTTCCCGGGGGTAGTGCCTGGTCGCTCGCCCGCGACATTGCGGAGGGTGTGCAGTTGGTGACCGAGCGCACGTTCAAGAACTTGACTCGGGCGGACCTCGACCAGCTCAGTTTTGAGATCGAGCGGGCGCTGCGCGATTTGCGGTCGGTGGCGGTTCCGCTGGAAGACATCACCGCGATCCAACAGAAGAACCGCCGGCTCCAGCGGCTGAACGGCAGCGTGATCCTGCTCCGCGCGTTCCGCCAGAGGCATAAGACCTGACCGCCATGGCCAATCCCGCTTCTATTTCTCTCGAATACTTCCGCCCGCTGCTTCAGGTCGCCTCCGGCGTGCTTGCCGCGGGGGCTTCCTATTACTTCGAGCGCACCTGCGCCCGCCGGGGTTTGCTGCCGCCTGGATTTCGCGTGTTCTGGCGGCGTGCCCTCGCGTTCATGGTGCTCGCCGGGCTGTTTTGGCTCGCGGTGTTCGGGCCGCTCGCCATGATTGGCGCTCCGACGGCCGAGGTCGATTTCAAGGGAGTGAGCATCCCGCAGCTGTTCGCGGTCCAGATGTTGCTCACGTTCGTCACCCTTTCCTGGTTCGCGCTCGGCTTCGCGGTGCGCCCGCGGCCCCGGCCGGTCCCTGTGCCGGCTGCGATGGTTGCGACAAGCGAGCTCCCGCCGCCGGACGAGGCCGCCCTGGAGGTGCCCGACGCGCTCGGCGCGGAGGCGCTCGAAGTTCTGCGCGAGCCGCCCGAGCTTCCGGAGACGGCTCTGCCCGAGCTTCCGGAGGAGACCGGGGACGGGCAGGACGAGATCCTGTTCGAGGCGCCGCCTTCGGAGACGGCTTCGGTCCCGGTGCTCGTCGAAGCGGGGCCGCCGCCCGTCCCTCCCGTTCGTCCGACGCTCGGCGCACAGTTTGCGGCGCAGCTCGGGTTCCGGGCGCCGCGTCCGGGCGCCGAAATCGGGTTCGGGCTGGTGGCGGGGTTTGCGATCTGGTTTGCCGTGCTGCTCGCGCTGTTCCTGATCGCCGCGGTGACGGTGGGTCTGGGCGGGGAGCGCTTCCTGCCCAAACAGGCACCCGCGATGATCCCATGGATCGCTGGGCTGCCGATCGGCATCCGCCTCCTGCTCAGCCTGTCCGCGGGGTTTGTCGAGGAGACGTTCTTCCGCGGCTTGCTCCAACCGCGGGTGGGGATCGCTTTTTCTACCGCCTGCTTCGTGCTCGCCCACGCCGCCTACGGCTCGCCGTTCCTGCTGATCGGGGTGACCCTCCTCTCTCTGATCTATGCTTTTCTCGTCCGCTGGCGCCAGAACCTCTGGCCCGCGATCGCCGCCCACGCCCTGTTCGACGGGATCCAGCTGCTGGTGGTGATCCCGGCGGCCCTGCGGTTCATGAAGCCTTGAGCCGGGAACCGAATGGCGCGCCCGACGGTCCTACGAATGAATCCGGGTTCTGCTAGACTGCCAGGCCAAACGATGCCCCTGGAACATCGCTTTCACCTCGGGATCGGCAGCCGGTTCGAAAACATCGAGCTGGTACAGGTTGTGCTCAAAGATTCGCTGGAGCGTCTCGGTCTCGACGAGGACGCCCGCCACTGGGTGGACATCGCCGTACGCGAGGCGGTCGCCAATGCGATCAAGCACGGCAACCGCCAGGATCCGACGAAACGAGTCGAGGTCGACCTCGGGCTCGACGGCGAGAGTCTGGTCATACGGGTGGAGGACGAAGGGGCGGGATTCGAACCCGGCGAGGTGTCGAATCCGCTGGCGCCGGAGAATCTGCTCAAGCCGAGCGGTCGCGGCATCTTTTACATGCGCAGCTTTATGGACGACGTGCAGTACGGTCTCCGCCCCGACGGCGGTACCGTGGTCACCTTAAGAAAACGGCTCCCGGCTCTAGGAGCTGATCGTGAACCGGCGGGATTGGCAGAACAAGGAGAGAAAAGCGAATGAACGTTTCAGCGCGCCAACGCGATGGCGTTACGATTCTGGATCTCAAGGGCAAGTTGACCCTCGGCTCGGGGGAAGCGGCCCTGCGCAGCACTCTGCAAGATGCGCTCGCCGCCGGGGCCACGAAGGTCATCATCAACCTGAAAGAAGTTACGACGATCGACTCGACCGGAGTCGGCGAGTTGGTGGGCACCTACACGACGGTGACCAATCGGGGCGCGAGGCTCAAGCTTTCGACCCTGCCGCCCAAGCTGCAGGACATTCTGACCATCACGCAGTTGATCACCGTCTTCGACGTCTACGACACCGAAGACGAGGCGATCGCGGCGTTCTAGCGATCTCCGGCCGGCGTTGCTTCCCGCGGCGCCGGCAGGTTTCCCTCCTGCCGCTCCTTCCGAGCCGCCGAACATGACGCCCGTTCCCGACCGTGGACCGGCGCCCGCACCCTCTTCGCTCTCGCCCGGCCTGCTCGACCTCGGCCGCCGCGTCGAGCTGCGCCTGCCCGAATTGCTCCCCCCGGCCGACCAGCGCCCCGAAGCGGTGCACCAGGCGATGCGCTACGCGCTCACCAGCCCGGGCAAGCGGCTGCGGCCGATCCTCACCCTCGTGGTCGCCGAGCTGTTCGGTTCCGGCTCCGAGCGTTCCGGCCGCTCGACCCGCGTGCTCGACATCGCCTGCGGCATCGAGATGGTCCACGCCTGCTCGTTGATCCTGGACGATCTGCCGGCGATGGACGACGCGGGCGTGCGCCGGGGGCGTCCGACCGTTCACCGCGCGTTCGGCGAGGCGGTCGCCCTGCTCGCGGCGCTGGCGCTGCTCAATCGCGCCTACGCCCTGGTAGCGGAGGCCGCGCACCACCTGCCGCTCCAGCGCTATACGGCCGAGGACATGATCCACCACCTCGCGGCGGCGATCGGCAGCCACGGTCTGATCGGCGGCCAAGCGCTCGATCTCGCGAGCCTGCCCGAAGAGCTGGACCTCGAACGGCTGGAATACATCCACAGCCACAAGACCGGCGCCCTGTTCATGGCCGCGGGCGAGCTGGGCGCGATGGCCGCGGACGCCAAGCGCCGCGAGCTGGAGCTGGTCGCCCGCTACGCCAAGAACCTGGGGCTCGCGTTCCAGATCTCGGACGACCTGCTGGACGTTCTCTCCACCCCCGAAGAGGCGGGTAAGGACGTCGGCCAGGACACGAACAAAGTGACGTTCGTCAAGAGATTGGGTGTCGCCGGCGCGCAGACGCTCGAAGCCGAATTGCTCGGCTTCGCGGTCGCGTCGCTCGAACCGCTGGGCAAGAAGGCGGAGCCGCTGCGCGAGATCGCGCGGTTCGTGCAACATCGGAAAAGGTAGGCGGACGATCAGGGAGGACACGCAGGTCCGCCCCTACCCGGTGCGGCGGATCGTAGGGGCGGACCTGCGTTGCCTCCGCCCGAGATCGGCGGCAACCGGCGGTGGATACCGCCGACCCAAGAGAGCTGTCGCCCGGACAAAAGGGCGGGCATGCGTTTGGGCTGCGGCCGACCGAATCGCCCATCACGTGATGGCCCCGCAGCTCGTGGAGACGTGGCTCACGATGGTCGGCATGATTTCGAAGTAGATCCCCCAGAAGGTCCAAGCCCCTGAAGCCTCCGAGGTATCATGTGGCGTGAGGTTCAGCCCATGTCCGTCGACAAAGGTCTCATCAATGCCTCTCTCCTCCAGACAAAACGGCAGGAGATTCTCGCCCTTGCGGCTCGGCACAAGGCACGTAGCCTCCAGATTTTCGGCTCTTTCGCGCGCGGCGAGGCAAATACCGCGAGCGATGTCGATTTCCTCGTAGAGCTTGGCCCAGGAGCCACGTGGATCGACCTCGGGTCCCTCCAGATGGACCTCCAGGATCTTCTGGGCAGGAAAGTCGACGTGGTCGAGCCGGATGCTCTCCATTGGTCCATCAAGGAAAAGGTGCTCCGGTAGGCGATTCCCCTGTGAAGGACGATCGGCCCCTGCTGGAGGCGGCCGGCGTCGATGCCTCGACTCCGCTCGAAATCTCGACCAGTGGCGACGTCATCGTGATTTCTCCGGTGCGTAGCGCGGAAGGAAATGCCAAGCTCAGGGCTGGAGTGGAGGCGATGCACCGTCGGTACGCGGGCGTCTTGGCGCGGCTCGCTGAATGACGCCGGTCTTCTTGACCCTCGATGAGGTTCTGGCCCTGCACGCGGGACCAGATTAGCCGCTACGGCACCGGCGGTCTGCGCGACGTGGGGTTCTTCTCGGTGGGAGGAGCGGTGCGACTTGCGAACATGGAGCGGATGGAATTCCTTCTGGCCCTGCGCGACTACCAGGTGTCGCCTTTCCAGGCGACGGCTGAGGACTTGAAGCTAGACATCGACAGCGCCTGACCGGACGGTAACCAGCGATACCGTGCTTTGCTCTATCCCAACCTTCGCAGTTTCTCGTTAGGTCCAAGCCCCGCAGCCGGTCGGCTCCTATCAGCTCCATCCGTTCGTGCTCTTCGAGAACTCGGCGAGCCCCCTCAACGGCCAGATCGCCCGCCGTGAGTCCCGAGACGGCCACCGCGCGCTGGATGAGCTGTTTGGCTGACGGGGTGACCCGCAGCTCGATGCGCTCGTTCTTGAGCTCGTGATCGACGGGCGGGCTGCGGCGCAACGACGTTTCCACGTTGGGCCTCCTCTGAAATCAGTGTACGGCGATTCGCCGTGCAATCCTGGGGATCTCATATACGGAAATTGAATTCGTTGCAACCCATAATAAGGGGCATTTTTAGGCCCTTTTTGCGCCGAAGACGCTTTTTTTCCCGCCGTAGGGTTCGGTTCGCGATGAACACGAACCCTCCCCTCCTCGAAACCGCCGCTGCGCCCCAGGCGCTCGTACCGCACATCCAGGCTTCCGTTTCTCGGAGCGGGCGCGACGCGTTCCTCGCGATGGGCTGTGCCCGTCCGTCCGGAATTCTCCGTTCGGACACCCACTCAGGAGGTGCTTGTCATGAGCGCACAAGTTTCCTCGCCGTCGATTCAGTCCCCGCCCGCCGTACCGCCGTCGCTCAAGGCCGAACGGATTCAGCTCTGGCTGGAGGAGATGCCGGGCTGGACGGCTTCCTTCGGCGGCCGGCGGATTCACCGCCACTTCCTCTTCCAGTCGCGCGGCGATTCGATGGCGTTTCTGCGCCATGCCCTCAAGTCGACCGAGCGCACCGAGCCGGCATTCGGTGGACGAGGTCCTGCGTTGGCGTACCGCGGCGACCGGGTCACGGTTTCGATCTGGTCGCACGGCGGATCGTTCAGCGGACAGGAGCTCGAGCTGGCGCGCCTTCTCAGCCAGCCGAACCTAGCGTCGTAACAGTGCAGCGCACGCGGCTTTCGCCGGGGCCGATCGGTGTCGACCGGGTCGAAAGCGGTGCGCGCAGTTTGGAAACCGGTGAGCCGTCTCGGAGTGCGAGTGGAGAGGCAGTGGCCTCTGGTGTTCCGGTCCGGCTCACCGGCCGTCGTTCGGCGGCAAGCGGTTCCCGGCTTCCGCGTACCTCCTCGCCGCGGCAGCGACGAGGTGCGCGGGGATCGGCGACCGCTCGGCGGCTGCGGCGCACCGCTTCGCGAGATTCCCGGAGCGCTTCGCCGGGGCTTGCGACCGGTTCGTGTCGTCCCGGCGGTGGTCGGCGAAGAGCGAAGGCCGGTTCCCAGGTGCTCGCAACCGGTGCCGTGGGTCGGGTCACCGGGGCTCGGATTCCGCTCAGCGCAGGCCGGACCGGAAACACCGGTGGTCGGAGGCGGCACCGGGTGCCGTGCTCCTGGCTGCCGGTCTCGCCGTGCGCGGCACCGGTGCCGGAACGCCGCCCGCCGCGTTCGCGATGCGGCGAAGCGCTCACGGGATCCCGCCCACCGCTCTTGCGACACGGCGAATCGGTGATCGCAGAGGGGTTACCCACCGCGTATCTCCAAACCTCACAACGATTTACCCGAGGATCGTCATTTCGGCGTCCTCATCACTCAAGGAGAAACATCATGCGATTCATCAGTTCGTATTCGGACCAGGTGGACATGTGGCAGAGCCTCGTCAACAACATCCAGGAGATGCTTTCCAGCATTCCCGGGGCCGAGGCGCCGTTCGCGGAGCTCAGGGAGAAGGTCGAGGCTCTCCGAACGGCGCACGACAGCATCCTGGCGATGCGCGGCAGGCAGCACGAATCCGTGCTGCAACGCCGCACCCTCTCGCGGGAGGCCCGTCGGGCGGTCCGTCGCATCTCGGCGATCGCCCGGGGGCAGCTCGGTTTCGACAATCCGATTCTCGACACCTTCGGGGTTCGGTCGGAGGATCCGAAGCGTCGGAACCGGAAAGAGGCGGCGCCCCCTAGGTCTTCGCCGCAGGCCTAACCCCTAGTAGGGCGCGCCGTGCGCACGGCACCTCTTGCGCGCACGGCACGCCCGCCGATTCGACGTCCGAAGTTTCCCAGGGTGGAGCTTCTTGCTCCACCCGTTTCTTCGAGTTGCTGCTACGAGCAACATTTCACCTCGCATGAGGCCTTGACATGGAGAGCCGAGGTGCCTCAATATCCAGAAAGCCGCATCAAAGAGCGTGGTTCGAGCTTCTTATGCTGCCCGGAAGTGCCCAGAGATGCCGGAAATGGTCACTACGACCAGCCGGAGCGCGGGTCCTAAAGGAGGTGCTTTTTGGCCAAGAGCGTCAAGGTCACGTTGCCCGATTGGCTTTTGGATTGGATTGACAAGGTTTCGGAGGCCGACGAAACCACCCTGTGTGAGTTCCTTCGCCGGTCCGCCACGGACCTCTGCGAGCGTCGGGATCGGGAAGGGTCGTCGAGGGTACCGGGTGCGATCATTGCGGCGGCGCGAGCGGCAAGGCGGGGCTTCCCCAGAGGAAGGCTTCGCGGAATCGCCGAAGCCCTTGGCCGGGCCTCGGAGACATTGAGTTCGATCTGTATCAAAGAGCCGATCCGTGGCCAGCTCAACAGCGCGCTCCAGGATGTCCGGATCGCGACGAACCTGATTTTCGACCACGACGTGCGCATACCCGGCAACCCGTCGATGGCCACGACCCCCAAGCCGCCTCCTCGGTGGAGGATCGCTCCAGTGAGGAATTGGATCTCGGCTCGGCGTCGCCGGCTGCGGTCCGGCCCTTCTTCGGGTCGTGGAGGAACGTCCTCGGCGTTTCGAGCAGCGCGTCGGCGCACGCCATGAACGATTCTCGTCGTCGCGCGGCGGCCGCCGTTCGCCGAGCGAAGGGGCCCTTCCCCCGGGGTGGGGGGTGGGGGTTCAGACC
>DASYKS010000105.1:0-23852 GCA_035995205.1 Thermoanaerobaculia bacterium | reverse complement strand
AGCTCCCGGGCTCGTTCGAGCGTGGCCGCGAGGACCCGTTCGGTGCTCCACTCGATATCGGCGAACAAGCGGGGGGACAGCGCGCTCCGCTTGAGCGCGATCAGGTAATAGCCGCCGTCGTCGGCCGGACCGAGCACGACGTCCGCTCCCCGCTCGACGCGGTCGAACGCCTCTTCGAGCCGCGCCACCGGCAGCGTCGGATGATCCGAACCGAGCGCGGCGACCGTGGACTCAGGCCCGCCAGCCGTCGCCAGGGCGGCGAACAGGCGGGTTCCCAGATCGGCGCCCTCTTGGCGAACTCCGGGAAAGCCATACGAGTCCGGCATCGGCTGCCCTTCCCGCCAGTCGTCGAGCGCCCAGGCGATGGTGGTCGAGAACTCTCCGCAGCGCAGACGGGCGAGCAGATCCTCGACGAACGCGGCGTGGATCTCCGCCGCTTGGGTGTCCGTGAGCCCTCCGGCGTCGTCTCCGACCAGCCTGGTTTTCACCCGCCCGGGACGCGCGGGCTTGGTGAACAGGAGAAGCTGGCGTTCGGATAGGCTCACGGGAGCCATTGTATCTACCCGAACCGAACGGCCGCCCGCCATGCCCCCGATCCTCTCTCTGCTGACCGACTTCGGGCACCACGATTGGTATGTGGCGGCGGTAAAGGGGGTTGTGCTTTCGCGCGCGCCGGGAACGACGATCGTCGACATCGCTCACGACGTCCCGCCGGGCGACGTCGAGACCGCCTCGTTTCTGCTCTCCGCCGCGGCGCGCAGCTTTCCGCCCGGCACTGTCCATCTCGCGATCGTCGATCCGGGGGTCGGCAGCCAACGGCGGATGCTCGCGGTCGAGGCTCCCGGCGCCGAAGGGGCGTCGTATTTTTTGGCTCCGGACAACGGTCTGCTCGACCCGTTCCTTGCCGGCGCGGGGATCGTTTCGATCGATCGGCCCGACCTTTATCTTGCCAATCCGGGCAACACGTTCCACGGCCGCGACCGCTTCGCTCCGGCTGCGGCGTTCCTCTTGGCCGGCGGAGGGTTCGACCGGCTCGGTCCGCAGATCGACGATCCGGTTCGGCTCGAAATCCCACCGCCGCTTTGCACCGCGACGCGCCTCTCCGGCCGGGTGGCGCATGTCGATCGCTACGGCAATCTGGTCACCGACCTGCCGAGCGGGTGGCTGCCTCAGCAGGGCAACGCGTTCCAGGTGAGCTTCTTCGGAGGGGACGGCGGCGCCGGAAACTCCGAAAGCGCAACCCGGAAGGTCGGCTGCTACGCGGAACTGGAGCCCGGTGAACCGGGTCTACTGATGGGTTCTCTCGGCACGATCGAGCTGTCGCTTCGCGGCGCGAGCTTGGCGGAAAAGTGGGGTCTCCAACGAGGGCATCGGATCGAGATCGAGTTGGAGCTAAAATAGAAGGCGGTTCGGCCCCCAAGCGGCCGGTAGCGTACGGGAGGGGCCGGGGAAAGAGGGGTGTGCGATGACTCAGTGGGAATACAAGATCATCAACATTCGTAGCGAGAACTACCGCCTCGACCCGAATGCCTCCGTGCAGATGAATCTGCTGGGCGAGGAAGGATGGGAGCTCGTCTCGATCACCTCGGTCAACTTCAAGTCCGGCGCGACCGATAACATCGCGATGGTCTTCAAGCGACCGCTCGCCGCCGCCTGACCCTGGCATCGGGCGCTAACGTTTCGCGCGGGTACCTTTCCGCTTCTTGCGCCAGGCCCAGGCGAGCGCGAAGCCGACCGTCCCGGCCGCCACGGCGAGCAGCAGCGGCTGTTTCTTCGGCACGAACCCGAGGTCGCGCGATACCGCGTCGCGCACGGCGAGCGCACGGCGTTCCGCCTCGCTACGCGCCTCGGCGAGCAGCATTTCCGCCCGTTGGCGGCTCTCTTCAAGCGAGCTCAAGGCAATTCCTCCTCGAAATCATCGTACGCGTCCCGGCGATTCTTCCGTTCCTTCTTGTCGCCTTTGGCACCGCCCGGCGCGGGATCCAGCTCCTCCGCGGTGGCGAGCAGGCGGCTTTGCACCCAATCCATGTGGTCCTCCAGACGGCGACGGGCGATCGTAATCGGATTTTCAACCCGCGCAACGCTCTTGCCGCCGAGCGCCCCGAGACCGGCCGCGCCGGCCGCGAAGACGAATGCGACGATCAACGCCGCGGCCCAAAGCGGCAGCCAGACCGCGAGGCCGGCGATCGCCGCGACCACCAACGCGCCGACCGCCCAGAAGCCGAGCGCGACCGAGCCCCCGATCAGCCCGGCCCCACGCTTCAGTTGATGGCCGGAGCGCGAAAAGTCGTCCTCCACCGCTTGAAGCTCGGCGCGCAGCACGTCGAGCCACGATTGCCCGAGCTCGCGGACCAATCTGCCCCAGCCGCCCATCCTTTAGCCTCCCACCCGTAGAGTGCGGGCGACGAACGAAGTGGTGTTCGCGACGTCGTCGCGCAGGCCGACGGCGACTTTCTGGTCGCCCGCCCGCATCAACAGGCTGAGCGAGTAGGTGTAGTACTTCCCCCCGATCGTCGCCACCTGGTCGTTGGGTATCCGGATCGGCACGGCCGCCTGCTGCACCTCCGAGACGCCCCCTTTGCTGTCCTGCGCCGCGACGAACACGCGCGCCGCGGCCTCGTTCTCGGTCTCGCGCGGGATCAAGACCAGCTTGCCCAGCGGGATGCGCACGTCGACCGGGACGAGGAAGAAACCGTCGGAGCGGCGCGTCGGCGTGCCGAAATTGATGTCCACGCCCATCGGGTTGCTCTGAAACGGGAAATTGAGCGCGGCGAGCGTGCCGTCGTTCATTTGCGTCTCGGGGCTCTTGTCGCGGTAGCCCGCGCGATGGCGCACTTCGAGCCCCTTCTTCTTCAGCTTGACCTGGATCTCGTGGTAGCGGCCGTCGCCCGAGTGCTGGGGCGAGTAGCCGAGCGAATAAAAGCTGCGGAAGTCTTCCGCGATCCGCTCCAGCCCGGGCAGGAAGTTGTTGGTGTTGAACAACGCCTTGCCTCCGGTTTCGTCGGCCATCAGGCGGATCGAGCTCTGGACGTTCTGGATCTGGATCTGGTCGATGAACACGCCCTGGCCGGCCGTCTGGTTCTCGGCCGAGATCGACGAATAGCTGCGCAGGCCCGCGGCGTCGAGGGTGTAGAACGTGACGCGGTTGGCGTTGGCGGTCGAGGTCAGCTCGCGGAAGCGGCGCGAGGCGTCGTAATCGAACGACTGGGTGATGCCGGTCGTATCCTTGAACTTCTCCTGCACCGCGTAATAGACGTCCTGGCCGACGATCAACTGGAGACCGTCGCTCACGTAGAGCACCGCCTTCCTCCCCGGCATTCCGGCGAGGCCGTTGACGATGTCGCGCAGCGCGTCGATCGAGAACGCGAGGTCGTTGAATTGCGACTCGGCATAGGAGCGGGCGATGCCGAGCGCCGAGCCCGCGTCGGGAGAATCGTCGATCCGCTGTAACGCGTCGCGCCGCTCGGAATCCGCCGCGGTGCCCTGGGCCGAGATCTTTTCCATCGCCACGAGCTGCGAGTTGATCAGGCCGGGATCGCTGGTCAACGGCTGGCGGATATGCACCGAGCGATCGTAGGAGACCAGCATCATCAGGTCGTCGCGTTGGAGCTTGGTGTTCAAAAACACCCGCAGATCCTTGAGCACCCGGTTGCGATTGAACGGCCGGAGATTGAAATTGTCGACATAGACGATCAGGACCAGCCGCTGATCCTCCGTCGGGGGAAGAGTCGCGGACACCTCGGGGGCGGGCGGCGCGCCCGGCGCGGGGGTCGCTGGGACGGCGGCGGGCGGCTGCGCGACCTTGCCGCCGTCCATCGCGAAGAAGTTGGTGATCGCCACCGGCCGGCCGTCCTCGAAAACCTGGAAATCGTCGCGGGAAAGGCCGGTGACGCGATTGCCCTTCTTGTCGGTGACGTAAACGTCGACATTGACGATATTCACGCTCACCGTTTCACCGATGAAACCGGCGGCCACGTCCGCCTTGGATTTATCGGCGGGTTTCGCCGTGGGTTTGGTCTGGGCGGTCGCCGGACAGAGGGGGCACACGGCAAACGCCACCAGAACGGCGGCGTGGAGCAAGGCTTTCTTCATCGGTTCTCTCTTCTCGATTCTCTAAGTTCCGCCGGCCGATCTCGGGCCAAGGGCATTATATCGGGCATATCCCGGTCACTTCGGGGGCGTGATCTCCACCTGCGCCGCGAGCAGGCGGCCGCTCGCCGGATCGAAGATCGACAGCACCAGCTTCTGTCGGATCTTGCGCAGCTTGAGCGTCGTGTCGTAGCGCAGGAAACCGCCCGGCTTCGGCGCGGTGGCCGTGGTGACGGTAAGCGGCGTCACCGGCACATCCGAGCGATAGCCCTTTTCGTCCACCGCGGCGGCGCGCAGCTCCAATTGCGCCCGGTATTTGCCGTCGATTTGCAGCATCGTGATCGCATCGGTCGGGATCGCGATCGACAGCGGCACCCCGATCTCCTTGTTCTTCTTACCCGCGGGTTTGACCGCGCCGACCTGGACCGGCATCGATTCGCTGCCCGGCGGATTGCCGAAGAACAACGCGCTCTCCACCATCAGCGAGACCTCGGTCGACTTGGAGAGATCCTTGAACGAATCGCGGAAGCGCACCGTGAGCCCCGGGCGCGCGGCTTCCACCTTGATCCGGTGCCGGATGTCGTCGCCTTGCCGGTTGGGCGTGAACCCCAGCCAGTAGAACGAACGGGTGTCGGTCGTCGCCCGCTCCAGCGCCTTGACCGCGTTGCTGTTGAGCAAGGGAGTGCCGCCGGTCTGGCGGGCGATGAAATCGAGCGAGTCGTGCAGTTGGTTCTCGCGCAGGTTGAGCGCGCTGGTCGCGGGCGCCGGTCCCTCTTGACTGGCATCGGTCACGCTGCCTTCGAGCCCGGGAACGTCGACCGGATAGACCGTGTAACCGAGCAGGTTCGCGGTGTCCGAAAGGGGCTCGAACAGCTTTTCCCCTTCCGGCACGTCGCGCTCCGAGACCGGGCGATTCGGATCGTTGATCGCGTAATCGGCCGGCGCGTAGGGCCAGCCGCCGGATAGGAGGATCATCACTTTACGCCCCGGCGGCGAGGCGAAACCGCGGAGCGTGGTGACCGCCGCGGAGACCGAGCGCTCCACCTTCTGGGCGAGCGACTGCGCGTACTGCAGCTCGTCGATCTCCAGCCGGGTATTGAGCCGGTTGTCGCGATCGCCGAAGAACCCGGTCACCTGGCGGCGCGTGGTCTCGAAGCTGCGCAGCTCGGACACCCGTTCGAGGCCGTGCGCGCGGCGCACCAGCGCCTGATCGAACGCGCGGGAGAGGGCGTTGGCGGAGGTCGACCAGGTCGAAAGCATGTCGACGCTCTTGCCGTCGAACGCCACGATCGCCATCCGGTCCTGGGGGCCGAGGCGCGAGAGGTTGTCCTTGAGCGAACGGATCACCTTGTCGCGCTGGGCCGCGACCGAGAAGAAGTCGTCGATGAAGACCAGGTAGCTGGTGCCGACGTCGCTGCCCGGCGCGAGACCCGCGAGACCGGGAACCGGGGCGTTCTGCTCGGCGGAAGCCGCGCTCGCAACGATCGCCTGGCCGCCGCGCACCTCGGTGAAGTATTCGATCGGCACCACCTTGCCGTCGACCTTGAGCCGGAAGTCGTTCTTGGTCAGATCGGGCACCCGGTTGCCCTTCTTGTCGGTAACCACGACCTCGACGTTGACGACCCGAACCTCGATCAGCTCACCGAACACCGCCGGCTCGCGATCCGTGGAGCCGCTCGGGGCGGTTTGGGCGATGGTCGAGAACGGCGAAAAGACAGCAAGCAGGCCGAGCAAGGCCGCAAGAATGAGCTGGGGACGGTGGCGCATAGGGTAGATCCTCCGGTTTCCAGAGCGACGATGGACGCGAGCGTCGCTCGAACGACGCCTTCAAGAGGCCGGAACGGCCCGCACGACGACCCTGGATCGGGGCGCCGCAAGAAGCGTACCTGCAAAGCCTTCCGAGCGGACAGGCCGTTCGTACCGCGCTTGTCCTAGAGAATCGTCCCCCTTCGAGGACACACCTGGAACCCGGTCAGCGCCCGCCCCGCCGCAAGTGAGCGACGATCCGGCCGCCGTGGTCACGCGAGTTCTCGATGAAGATCCGATCAGTCACGCGCCCGGCCTGGATCGTTCCCGCGACATAGAGACCCGGGACGTTCGACTCGCAGGTCGCGGGATCGAATGTCGGCACGAGAGTCTCCGGCTCGATCTCGATCCCGGAGCGGGCGAGCAGATCCATCTCGGGGCGATAGCCGACCAAGACGTAGACGGCATCGGCCAGAAGAATCTCGCGTTGCCCGTCGGGACCGTCTCCGACCCGCGAGATCTCGACGCATCCCGGCCGGAACGCGCATACCGCCGACTCGAAATGGGCGGTGATCGAACCTTCGGCGATCCGGTTCTCGATATCCGGCTTGAGCCAATACTTGACGCCCGGCTTCGTCGCCGCCCGGCGGTGGACGATCGAAACCCGCGCGCCATTCCGCCAAAGGTCGAGCGCGGCCTCGACCGCCGTGTTTCCGCCGCCGACGATCACCACGTCCTCGCCGTAATGCGGATAGGCCTCGAGGTACCGGTTGTGGACGTGCGGCAGATCCTCGCCCGGGACCCCCAACCGGACCGGATTGCCGAAATAACCGGTGGCGAAGGCGACCGCCCGCGCCCGGCGGGTCCGCGACGCGCCGATTCGTGGAGATGTCGCTTCCGTCACCACCCGGAAGCCTATTCCGTCCCCAGACTCGGGAGTAACCTCAACGACCTGCTCATGGAGCGCGAGCGGAATCTTGTAGCGCTCGACCACGAAGCGGTAATAGGCGAGCGCCTGGCGGCGGGTCGGTTTGTCCTCCGGGATCGCGAACGGAATATTGGCGATCTCCAGCCGGTCCCGAGTGGTGAAGAATTCCATGAACGTGGGATACCCCTGGATCGCCGCGGTCAAGGCTCCGCGATCGACCAGCAGCACGGAAAGGCCCTTCTCCCGTGCCTCGGCTCCGATCGAAATGCCGGTCGGTCCAGCGCCGATCACCAGAAGGTCGAGAATGTCGTCGCTGCCCGGGATCTCCGGGGTGTCCGTCGTCTCTGCTGCGCTGGCGCTCAAGCAAAACCCTCCCCGCGGGCAAAACGATATAGGTGATCGACCGGTCCGGCCCCGTGCCCCAGCGGATAGGCCGCACGAATCGCGCCGCGCAGATAGTCGATCGCCCCACCGACCGCTACGTCGAGCCTCTCGCCGCGCGCCAGCCGCGCCGCGATCGCCGAGGAGAGCGTGCAGCCGGTGCCGTGCGTCGAGGTCGTGGCGATCCGCGGGTGCGCGAAGCGGTGGACCCCGGTGGTCGTCCAGAGCAAGTCGACCAACTCGCCCCCTTCTCCCCCCTCCCCATGCCCGCCCTTGACCAGAACCGCCGGACCGAGCGCCGCTATTTCGACCGCCGCGACGAGGCGCTCCGGTTCGGTCGCGACGGGCAGGCCGGTTAATTCTGCAAGCTCCGGCAGATTCGGCGTGACGATCGTCGTGAGCGGCAGCAGCTCTTCGCGCAACGAGGCGATCGCCTCTTCGGCCAGCAGACGCGCGCCGCTTTTGGCGATCATCACCGGATCGAGCACGATCGGAAGATCCGGCCCGGCATGGACGCGCAGGCGGTCGGCCACCGTGCGGACCAGCTCGGAGGTCGCGAGCATGCCGATCTTCACGCCGTCGACCCCCAAGTCCTCGAACACGGCGTCGATCTGCTGGGCGACGAAAGCGGCGGGCGCGCCGTGGACCGAGCGCACCTCGCAAGTGTTCTGGGCGGTCAACGCTACGATCGCGCTCATGCCGAACGCGCCGTGGGCGGCGAAGGTCTTCAGATCCGCCTGGATTCCCGCGCCGCCGCCGGAATCGGAACCGGCGATCGTCAATAAACGTGGAATCGCAGCCATCGGGCTCGCGGCTCGCCTCAGGCCGTGCGCCGGGCCGGCGACGCCGTAAGGGCGGGAGCCAGGGGCCGGCGCACCCACAGCCCGACGAGCGCGACCAGAATCGCGAGGCTCAAACCCTGGGCGACCGTGAGCCCGCGGAAGAACCGGTCGTCCTTGGCGCGCAGGAACTCGATGCCGAACCGTTCGAGCGCGAGCAGCGCCAGCACGACCACCGAGGTCGTACCCGGCCGGCCGCCCCGGCGCAGCAGCCAGACTCCCACCCCCCAGATGGCAATGCCGAGCGCGGTCTCATAGAGCTGCGTCGGATGGACCGGCACGAGCTGAGAATCCGGGATCGACGCCGGGACCTGGTAATGAAAGATGTCGCGCAGGTTGCCCGCAGTGGTCTCGGGCAGGCCGTGGGGAAAAATCACCCCCAGCGGCCCATCGGTCGGTCGGCCGTAGTCGTCGCCCACCAAGAAGCATCCGATGCGGCCGACGCCATAGCCGAGCGCGAGCCCCGGCATCGCCGCGTCGCAGACCTGCCAGGCCGGCAGATGCCGCCGCCGAAGCGTCCAGATCACCGCCGCCGCCCCGAGGATGAAGCCGCCGTACCAGACCAGCCCCGAGCGATCGAACAGCAAGTGCCAGTCGCCGTAGAGGATCGCGTAGTAGATCTTCGAGCCCAGGATGCCGCCGACCCCCGCCGCAAAGACCAGCGCGCTCGCGTCCTCGTCGTCCCCCACCCCCTGATAGATCAACCCCCAACGCAGCTGCAGATAGCTTGCGACGAACGCCGCGACCAACAGCACCCCGAACGGGCTGATCGCAAACGAACCGATATGAAAAAGCTCCTGGATCATGCGGCAGCTCCCCGAATCGGCCCATCGTACCAGGCCGCTACCTCACACGCGGCGATCGCGCCGTCCACGGGTCCGCCCGACGAACTCCGGATGGGCTGGAAGGGTGACGCGAAAGTAGGTTCTCTCCGCATCGAAGTCGAAGATCGGCGGCGGGGAGCCATTCTGCTGCATCGCCCGGAAAACTTTCGGAATACCGGTGCCGCGCGCTTCCGCCAATCGAAGTTCTTTGAGCAGCTCTCCGATACGCCGATTGCGCGCCGGAACCGGCGGCACCTTCCCGCCGGGCTCGAGATGCTTCGCGTCGATCCCATAGACCGGACCGGGATAGCTGATCACCTCCATCCTGTCCGGATAGAGGTAGACCTTGGTCGGCTCCGGCAGACTGTCGTAGCTCCGGTGATAGATCGCGTTCGCGAGAGACTCCTCCAAGGCGGGCACAGGGAAGCTGGCCCAGCCACGCGTCTCCGGCCGGTCGTCCACCTTCTCGATATGCTGCGTGGAAAGACCTGCCAGGTATCGGAGCGCGTCGCGTAGCTGGCGGTCGAGCGAACCGCGAAAGACGTGTTCCTCAATCAGGTTTCCTGCCGCACCGTCCGCGAACTCGACAACTTCAATCCGCGAACCGGGAAACCACTCTTCCGGATCGTCGGAGAAGAACAGAAGTGCGATGTTTTTCGGCACCTCATGCCCGTTGACCGGAGCCGAGAGCCGCAAACGCCGGTATGTTTCGCGGGCATCCGGCTCGTTGAGGAGATCACTCTGAACCGCGGACAGAAATTCGCGAACCATCTGTGACCGGATCTTTTCGAGCGAGACACCGAGCGCTCTCCGGTCATCAAACGGAATCCGCGCCGAGAGTGAGATCAGCTGATGCAAGATGTCGCCGCTTGCTTTCGTCGTTTCGCCACCCAACCGCACGTAATAGGATCGAGGAGCCCCCTTGTCCAGTGTTTCGGGAACGGTATGCGGGCGGGTGTCGCTCGGAGGAACCCAGATCACCAGAAGATGCCGGCCATCCTTCGTCTCGGGAGAGAGGATCGGCTGATAATCCGGCTCGATTCGCTTGCACTGCCCCCGAATCCAGCGTTGGATGGCTTCGAGTTGACCGGGATCGAGCCCCCTCGGCGGCAGGATCGGCACCCCGTTGGGAGCCTCTACCCCGATCACGACATACCCACCGTTCAAGTTTTGGAAGTCATTGGCGAAGGCCGCGATCGTGCGCAGAACCTGAGAACCGGTGGTCTTCTCGTCCCAAGAGGCCTTGAGCTCGATACGGGCCGACTCGAACGTCAGCAGAAGGTCGAGCGACAGAGGAAGGATGCTCGTGGAGGACATTGGCCGGGCGAGTCTATCCTGCACCCATTTGAGCCTCAGACCTCTTCACCGAGGACGTTGTCGATCTCTTCGAAATAGTTCGGGGGAACCAGGATCTCGCGCGCCTTGCTGCCTTGGGAGGAACCGAGCAGGCCGTCGCGCTCCATCATGTCGATCAGGCGGCCGGCGCGTGAGAAGCCGACGCGCATGCGGCGCTGGAGGAAGCTCGCGGAGGCTTGGCGTTCGCGGACGACCAAGCGCGCGGCCTCTTCATAGAGCGTGTCGTCGCCGTCGTCGTCCATTCCCTCGCCCCCGCTGCTGGAGCTTTCGCGGTCGCGCAGCACGTCGGGGTCGAGATCGGGCTTGCCCTGCTTCTTGAGCCAACGGATCAGGCCGGCGGTCTCCTGCTCGGAGACGTAGGCGCCGTGGAGCCGCACGATCCGCGAGCTGCCCGGCGGCATGAACAGCATGTCGCCTTTGCCCAAGAGCTTTTCCGATCCGACCTGATCGAGGATCGTCCGCGAGTCGTGGCGCGAGGGGGTGGCGTAGGCGATACGGCAGGGGAAATTCGCCTTGATCGTGCCGGTCAAGACGTCGACCGACGGCCGCTGGGTCGCGACGATCAGGTGAATGCCCACCGCGCGGGCCATCTGCGCCAGGCGCGCGATCGAGGTCTCGACGTCGGAGGAGGCGACCATCATCAGGTCGGCCAGCTCGTCGATGATCACCACGTAGTAAGGGAGCGGCTTCAAGTCGCCCGCGCTGAACGCGTCGCCGCCGTCGTCGGACAGGGCGAGCCGCGCGCGCACCTCCGGGTCGGCGAGCGCCCGATTGTAGAAGGCGATCGAACGGACGTGGACCTCGGCGAGCAGGCGGTAGCGCCGCTCCATCTCGGCCACCGCCCAGCGCAGGGCGTTCGCGGCCTTTTTCGGGTCGACCACCACCTCGGTCTTCAAGTGGGGAATGTCGGCGTAGACGCCAAGCTCGATCCGCTTCGGATCGATGAAGATGAACTGCACCTCGTCGCGCCGTGCCTTGTAGACGATCGACGTGATCATGCTCTGCAGGCCGACCGATTTGCCCGAGCCGGTCGCGCCGGCGACCAGCAGATGCGGCATGGTCGCGAGATCCGCGTAATACGGCTCGCCGTAGATGTCGGTGCCGAGCGCCATGGTAAGCACCGAGGGCGACTTCTTGAACCGCTCGTCGGCGAGCAAGGTGCCGAGGCGAATGATCCGCCGATCGCGGTTCGGGATCTCGATGCCGAGCGTCGAGCGGCCGGACATCCGGTCGATGCGCACGGATTCGGCTTTCATCGCGAGCGCGAGATCGTCTTGCAGATTGACCACCTGGCTGACTTTCACCCCCGGCGCCGGCTGCAGCTCGAAGATGGTGATCACGGGACCGGGGCTGATTCCCTCGATCGTCCCTTCGACGCCGAATTCGGCGCAGCGGTTTCGGATCGCCTCGCCCAGCCGGATCAGCTCGGTCTCGTCGATCTGCGTTCGGTGGTCTTCGATCTGCAGCAGGTTAACCGGCGGCAGCTCGGTGGTCGGCGGCTCGACCGGGAACGGCAGCGAAGCCTGCGGTAGGGCGGACGACGAGGTGCCCGCGATGCGCCGCATGGGGCTCGCGGACGCCGGAGTCAACACGGCCGCCGGAACCGGCCGGAACACGGGACCGGCCGAGTTGCCGCGAGCCGGCGGAGCCGGGGCGGCCGGGGCTCGTACCTCCGGCTCGTCCTCTTCGAACGCGGGTGGCGAATCGGGCCGCACGCGCCGGAACGAAAACTCGTGGGCGCCGCTCCGCTCGGTGATTCGCAACGGCAGGTCGAGCCGATGGTCGGGCGCGGAGGAGCTGGACGGGGCGACCGGCGGCGCCGGTGCGGCAACCGTTGAGGCGGTCGAGATCGCCGGGCGCCGAACGGCGGGCTCGCGGAGCTTCTCCTCGGCCTGCTTCCGCTCCTCGACCACTCGCTGCAAGTGCTTGGTCACCACGCGCTGGCGGGCGCGTTCCTTACCGCGGCGCTCCCGTTTCCGCTCGCGCGCCATCGCCCGCTCCTGCCAACGCTTGGCGAGCCGGTCGCGCCAGGAAGCCAGCAGGTCGCCAAGCGTCGATTGAACGGCCAGGGCGGCCCCAATCAACACCGCGAAACCGAGCAGGAGGACCGAACCGGCGAAGCTCAAGCGGGCATCCAAGAAGGCGGTCAAGAGATGGCCGAACGCGCCGCCCGCCTGGACGAGGCCACCGCGCGGCCAGGCGAAAGTGCCGATCACCAGATCGAGCAGGCCGGGCAACGCCACGAGAAACAGAGCCGCGCCGATCCCGCGCCCCACCACCCGCTCCACCGCGCGGCGGCGCAAGCGGCGAACTCCTGCGACGAGCAAAAAACCGGGGATCGCGAGGCAGGCGACGCCGAAGAAACCAAAGGCGACCGCCGCCGTATGCGCGCCGACCGGACCGATCAGATTGCGCACCCGCACCTCGGACGAGACCGTGCGGTGGAGCACGCTCGGGTCCCTGGGATCGAAGCTGCCGAACGAGATCGCGCTGAACAGCGCGAACGCGAGCAGCACCAGGCCGAGCAGCTCTCTCCCCTTCTCGTCGGAAAGGGTCGGGCGCTCGGGGCGTGCGGTCGTCTTGGCGAGGGCGACGGACAAGGTGCTGAGTCTCTCGAAAGAATCTGAAGGTTTCGGCCGTAAGTACCGACAAATTCTAGCATAGCAAGCCCCGTGGCTATCCCGGAGCCCCGCACTCTCCCGCAACGGGGCCCCTACGGTTCGATCGAAGCGCGATGGATCGCCAGAAGCTCCGAGAGTCCCAGCGTCTCGGCGCGGGCGTTCGGCGGACTTCCCACCCGGTCGAGGACGGCCGCGGCGCGCTCTTTCCCCCAGCCGGCGGCGAGCGCATTCTTGAGCGTCTTCCTGCGCTGGCCGAAGGCGAGCCTGACGAAAGCGATGAAGGCCGGCATCTCCGCGGCGGGGAGCGGCGGCGGATGGAGATTGAAGCCGACGAAACCGCCGTCGACCTTGGGCGGCGGACGAAAGCTCCCTCGGCCCACCCGCCCCAGGAGGTGCGCATGGGCGTAGGCCGCGACCAGCACGCTCATCGAGCCGTAGGCCGCGTCTCCGGGTCCGGCGACCAGCCGCTCCGCGACCTCGTATTGCACCAGGACGGCGGCGCGCGGGATGTCCGCGCCACGGGTCAGGATGCGTTCGATCAGGGGGGTCGCCACGTTGTACGGCAAGTTGCCGGCGACCAGCGTCGGCTGAGGCAATCTTTCCCAGGGGATCTCCAGCGCGTCTCCCGCGACGACCGACAGCTCCGTTCCGAAACGCGTGCGGAGCACGAACGCCCACTCCGGATCGACCTCCCAGGCGAGCACCTCGGCCCCGGCGCGCAACAGCTCGGCAGTGAGCACTCCGCCGCCCGGGCCGATCTCGAGCACCCGCATGCCGGCGACCGGCGAGAGGAACTCGACCAACGGCCGACACAACGACCCGCTGATCAAATGGTGCTGGCCGAAGGTTTTCTTGAGCGAAGGTCTCCCCGAGGCCATGGGTCGCGAGAGTATCACTTCATCCCTGCGATTCCGGCCAATCTGGCACGATCCGGCCGGGTCGCCAGGGCAAGGGGCGCTACGCAAGGTGGCCGCCCGGCGTCCCCCTCCCGCTTTCCGATGGCACTTCGCTTGCAGCCGGGGAGCCATCGCCATGGAATTGGAAGTCGCGACCGCAAGCCGAACCGTCGAACGAGAGCTGCTCCACCTGAAGCGCGTGGAGGCCGAGCTGCGTAAGGTGATCGTCGGGCAGGATTACCTGCTCGACCGTATGCTGGTCGCCTTGCTGGCCCGCGGGCACGCGCTGATCGAAGGCGTTCCCGGCCTCGCGAAGACCTTGGCGGTCAAGGCGCTCGCGCAGACCCTGGCGCTCGATTTCCGGCGCATTCAGTTCACCCCCGACCTGCTCCCCGCCGACCTGGTGGGAACGTTGATCTACGAGCCGATCTCCGGCCAGTTCCAGGCGCGCACCGGCCCGATCTTCACCCATCTGCTGCTCGCCGACGAGATCAACCGCGCGCCGGCGAAGGTGCAGTCCGCCCTGCTCGAAGCGATGGAAGAGCGACAGGTCACCCTCGGCGACAAGACCCGCCCGCTTCCCGATCCGTTCCTGGTCCTCGCCACCCAAAATCCGATCGAGCAGGAAGGGACCTACCCGCTCGCCGAGGCGCAGATCGATCGCTTCATGCTCAAACTGAAGCTGACCTACCCGTCGCGCGCCGAGGAGGCCGAGATCCTCGACCGGATGCTGATCGAACGGAAGATCGAAGCGACTCAGGTGCTCGACCGCGAGCGGCTCGCCATTCTCCGCCAGGTCACCGACGACATCTACCTCGACGGCAAGCTCAAGAACTACCTTCTCGACCTGGTCGCCGCCACTCGCGATCCGCGCCGGGCCGGGCTTCCGGATCTCGCCGACCTGATCTCGTTCGGCGCCTCGCCGCGCGCCACGATCTACCTCGCCCGGGCGGCCAAGGCAATGGCGTTCGTCCGCGGGCGCGGCTTCGTGATCCCCGAAGACGTCAAGGAGATCGCCCCGGACGTGCTTCGCCACCGGATCGTGCCGACCTACGAGGCCGAAGCCGAGGAGATCTCCTCGGACGATCTCGTGGCGCGCATCCTCGAACGGGTGCCGGTTCCTTAAAGAGCGGGAGATTCCGCCTTGTTCGGCCCGACGTCAGCCTCCTGGTTCTCCCGGATCTTCCCGCGCGCGGGCGCCGCCCCGGCGACGCCGCCCTTGCGCGCCGCCCGGCCGGAGCTGCCGCCCGACCTGATGCGCAAGGTGCGGCGGATCGAGATCGCGACCAACCGCCTCGTCGACCAAGGGGTCGCCGGAGATTTCCACTCGGTGTTCAAAGGGCGCGGCATGGAGTTTTCCGAGGTCCGTCCCTACCAGCCGGGCGACGACGTGCGCTCGATCGACTGGAACGTCACCGCGCGGATGGGCGCACCGTTCATCAAGCAGTTCGTCGAGGAACGCGACCTGACGGTGTTTCTCGCCATCGACGTCTCGGGCAGCTTAGGCGTCGGCTCGCGGGCGATCCTCAAACGCGAGCTGGCGGCCGAGATCGCCGCGTTGCTCAGCTTCGCCGCGTTGCGTAACCAGGATCGGGTGGGCGCCGCACTGATCTCCGATCGCTTGGAGCTGTTCCTGCAACCGGCGCGGCGGCGCGCCCAGGTGCTGCGCATGGTGCGCGAAATTCTCGATCGGCCCGCCCATGGGCCCACCGATCTCGAAGCGGGCCTCGCGGCCACGCTCGCGAACCTGAAGCGCCGCTCCGTCCTGTTCCTGATCTCGGATTTCGTCGCCGCCGCCTGCCCCCGCTCGCTCAAGGCCGCTGCGGTGCGCCACGATCTGGTGGTGATCGAGATCGTCGATCCGCGCGACATCGAGCCGCCGACCGCCGGACCGGTCGTCCTCACCGACGCCGAGACCGGCCGGGTGGTCCTGGCCGGGGGGGCTCGCTTCGCGCGCGCCGAGCGCGAGCGCCGGGCGCGCGAACGCTCCGAGCTGGCCCGGCTGACCGCGAAGATCGGCGCCGATCGCCTGGAGCTGCGCACCGATCGGCCTTACCTACCGCCGCTGATCGCGTTCTTCGAAGCGCGCAAGAAGAGGCTCCGCCGGTGAGGGCCACGATCGCGCTCGGGCTGGCGGCTGCGGTAGGGGTTATGGCTTCGGGGAGCGCTCTGGGTGGGCAGGCGGCGCGCGGGCCACGGCTTTCGGTGACAGTGGATCCCGTGAGCTTGGCGACGAACGAAGGGACCCAAAGGACGACAGGGACTGCAAGGACAGAAACGTCTGGAGGAGAGGCCGGGAAACTTACGGTCGGCGATCGGGCGGTGGTGACTCTGGAGCTTGCGGTTACCGCCTCGGAGCTTGCCGGCGAGGCGCGTTTTCCGACTTGGGGCAAGACCTGGGGCGATGCCGAGATCGTTGGGGCCGGGCCGGTTGAGCGGAGCGCCGGGGGCGCCGGCGAAACCAGGCTTCGGCAGCGCGTCACCCTGGTCGCGTTTCGTCCGGGCAAGGTGCCGTTGCCGGCGGTCGACGTGGTCATACCGATGGCGGGCGGCAGCCGCAAGCTCTCGACCCCCGCGGGTCTAGCGCTTCAAGTCGCGTCGGTGATCCCCGGCGATCCGCGACAGGCGAAGCCCAAACCGCCGGCCGCGCCGCGTCCGCTCCCTTGGGGACGGCGGTTCTGGTGGACCTTTGCGGGAATGTCGGTCGCGGCGCTCGCTCTCGGATTCTGGGTCTTCGCCCGCCGTCGGGCGGCCGAGATCGCCGCGCCGGCCCTGCCGCCGTTCGAAGAGCTGGAGCGCGAGCTGGCGCGGATCGCCGCCACGCTCGCCGGCCCCGAAGGAGCCGGAGCGCCGGCTCGCATCGCCGCCGCCCTGTCGAGCGCGCTTCGCCGCTACCTGGGACGCGAGCTCGAATTCCCGGCGCTCGAAAGCACCACCACCGAGATCCAGCGGCGGCTGCGCGCCGGGCAGACTCCCGAGGGAATCTCCCGCCCGGGCGTCGATCTGCTCCGCCGGCTCGACCGGATCAAATTCTCGCGCCGCGAGACGCAGAGCCCCGAGCGCCCCGAGAGCGCGGCGAATGTCGCGAGCGGGGCGATCTTCTCCGAGGCGATCGCCGCCGCCCGCTCGGTCGCCTCCGGCCTCGACCGGCACCTGCGCCCGAGCCTTCCGACGCCGGCCCCGGAAACGACCGCTCGCGCCACCAGAGCCGAGGGCGCGCGATGAGGCTGCTCGGCGGCGGTTTTCCTTATCTCGACGACCCGCTCTGGTTGCTCGCGCTGCTGGTGATCCCCTGGATCGCCTGGCGTCATCATCGCGAGCCGGCTTTCGGCGCGCTACGCACCAGCCGCCTGGTGGGCAACGCGGGATTGGGCGGCTCGTGGCGGCTCCATCTGCCGTTTTATGCCCGCCTCCTGGCGCTCGCTCTCATGTTTGCGGCGCTCTCCCGGCCGCAGCTGGGCTATGCGATCGAAGAGAGTAAAACGCAAGGGATCGACATCCAGATCGCGCTCGACATCTCGGGCAGCATGGCGGCCGAGGATTACCGGCCGAACAACCGTCTGACGGTGGCCAAACAGGTGGTCGCCGAGTTCATCGATCGCCGGCCCTCGGACCGGATCGGCCTGGTCACGTTCGCCGGCAAGGCGATGGCGCGCGCCCCGCTCACCACGGATCGCGGCATGCTCCATCGCGTGCTCGCGGCGGTCGACTTCAACGACACTCCGGACGGCACCGCGATCGGCGTGGCGCTCGCCAACGCCGCGGCCCGCCTGCACCGCAGCCCGGCGAAGAGCCGCGTGATCATCCTGGTCACCGACGGCAAGAACAACGCGGGCGAGATCGATCCGGCCTCGGCGACGGCGGTAGCGAGCGGCCTCGGGATCAAGGTCTACACGGTGGGCGTCGGCACCGCAACGGACGGTCCGGTGCTGGTGCCTTTTCCGGTCGAAGATCCGTTCACCGGCCAGCGGGTGATCCGGCGGGTTCCGATGCAGCTGCCGGTCGACGAAAAGCTGCTGATGGCGATCGCGAAGCGCACCGGCGGGCGGTTCTGGAAGGCGACCGACGCCGGCAGCCTGCGCCGGATCTTGAGCGAGATCGACCGGTTGGAAAAATCGCCGCTCCAGGTCAAACGCTATGTCCGGTACCGCGAGGCAAGCGCGCCGTTGCTCTGGGCCTCGCTCGGATTCCTGCTCTTGCCGCTCGCCACGGCGGGCACAAGGATTACCGCCGAGCCATGAGCTTCGCCGCCCCCTCCCTGCTCGCCCTGGCACTGCTCGCCCCGCTCGCGGCGAGTCTCGCCCTGTGGCTCTGGCGGCGGCGCCTGGCGGCCGACGGCGCATGGGCGGCCCCGGGACTCTGGGGTCGGCTCGCCCGCAAGACCTCCCAACGCCGCATCGGCATCGCGGTCGCTACCCTCGCTCTCGCCGTGCTCGGCGCCGCTCTCGCGCTCGCCCGGCCGCGCTGGGGGGTGTCCTCGGTCCAGGTGGAGCGGCGCGGCATCGACGTCGTCTTCGTGCTCGACTCCTCCCTTTCCATGGCCGCGTTCGACGTCGAGCCGAGCCGCCTGGAAACCGCGAAGGTTCTGCTGCGTCGGCTCGCCGCCGCGATGCCCGAAAACCGTCTCGGCCTGGTGCAGACCGAGGGCGAAGGGATCGCGCTCTCGCCGCTTACGCTCGACGCCGCGGCAATCGACCTGATGCTCGACACCGTCGAGCCGGGATCGCTCTCGGTGCCCGGCACGGAGCTCGCGACCGGCTTCGAACGCGCGATCGGCCTGTTCCCCGAAGGGGGCGAGCGCCACCGCGCGATCGTCCTTTTGTCGGACGGCGAAGATCACGGCGGCGACCTTACCGGCGGGATCGAACGCCTGAAAAAGGCAGGCGTGGTCGTCTCGGCGATCGGCATCGGTACAGAAGCAGGCGGCCCCCTCAAGCTCCCGTCCCCGGAGGTCGACCCCGACGCCCCGGCGCCCGATCAGCCCGACAATTTCAAGCGCGATCGCGACGGCCGGGTGGTGATCAGCCGGCTGCACGAAGAATCGCTCGAAACGTTGGCGCGGGCCACCGGCGGAATCTACCTGCGCGCGACCTCCGCGGGGCTCGACCTCGCCCCGATCGTGCGGCGGATCGGCGAGATCTCCGGTCGAACTCTCGCCAAAGACAAGGTCGAGACCCAAGAGGAGCGCTTCCAATGGCCGCTCGCTCTCGCGGCGCTCGCCCTGGCAGTCCATCTCTTCGTTCGACCGTTCGCCCCCTCGCCTCGCGTCCCGCGACTTACGCGATCCGTGCTGCCTCGGGCGCCGGAGACCGCGCGATGAAGCTCGCCGCTCTTCTCCTCGCCGCCTCCCTCGCTCTGGCCGGCCCGCTGGGGTTGCCGTTCGGCCTCCACCTGCCCACCTGGTTGGAACGCTGGCTGTGGAATCCGCGCGAACGGATCGAGCGGGCGAACGCCCAATTGGCGGAGGGCGCCGGCCGCCCCGAGACCGATGAGAAGGCCCGGAAGACCGCGGCAGATCGCGCCCTTCCCGCCGCCGAGACCGCACTACGCCTGGCGCCCGACGATCCGAGAGTTCAGTTCGACGCCGGCACGGTCCAGCTGCTTGCGGGCAAGAACCGCGCGGCGCTCGCGGCGCTGGAAAAGGCGGCGCGCGCCGCGCCCGCCGATTTGACCGCCGACGCGCAGTTCAATCTGGGCACCGGCCGGCTCGCTGCGGGCGATGCGGCGGGCGCGGTCGAAGCGCTCGAACAGGCGCTGCGCACCGAGCCGAGCCATGCGGCGGCCAAGCACAATTTGGAGCTGGCGCTGGTCGAGCGCGAGCGGGAACGCCTGCGCGCCAAGCAGCCGAAGGACGGCCCGCGTGGCGATCGGCGCGGCGACCGCGAGACCGGGCCGAAGAACGGCGGCAACGAGCCGCCGCAGGGTCCATCGAACGAAAAGCCCCAAACCCAGGGCGCGCCGCCGAAGCCCCAACCCGGCCAAGACGGAGCGCCGCAACCCGGCCCGCGCCCCAAGGCTCCTGGGTCCGGCAACGACGCGCTCGATCGTTTCCGTGACCAGCCCGACATGAACGCCCGGGAAGCCGCCGTGATCCTCCGCTCGGTCGAGCGCCTGGAGCGCGAACAGCGTCGCGCGGAAGCCGAGCGGCGGGCGCGCGCCGCGGCGGCGCAGGACGTCGACTGGCAGGATTGGTGACCGGGCCCATGGCTCGTTTCGCTCCTCGCTCCTGGTTCGCCTGCATGGGTAGTGGCTCAATTTGCCCCGCAGCGACTGGCTGCTGCCGAAGGCGCCCGAAGGAGCGAGGAGGCAAATTGAGCCGCTACCCCCGCATGGCGGGAAGCCTCGCGTTGGCGCTCCTTTGCGGGTTTCAAGCGTTCGTGCCTTCCGCTGCACAAGCGGGAACGCAGATCGCGCTCAAGGCCCGTCTGGAGCCCGAGCGGATCGGCCTGGGCGAAACCGCGACGCTGTCGATCGAGGCGCGGACCGGGCTCTCCCGGCTCGATCTCCGCCCGAGCTTCGCCCTGGACAACTTAGAGATCGTCGCGGGTCCCACGCAATCCGACGAAATGCGGGTCGAGAACGGCCTGTTCAGCCGAACGTTCCGGCTCAGTTGGCAGGTCCGGCCGCTCGCGACAGGACCCGCCCGAGCGCACTCGATCCATATCGAGCTGGGCAATCAGGTCATCGCCATGCCGACACAGACGATCCAGGTGCAGCAGGAAGCGACCGGCCTCGGCAGCGAATCTCCCTTCGGCGAGGAAGATCCGTTCGAGCGGCTGTTCGGCGCGATGCCCTGGCAGCGTCGACCCAACCCCCAAGCCGCCAGCCCGAACGAGCCGCCGTTGGCGTTCATCCGTGCCGAGGTGTCCAACGACCACCCGTTCGTCAACCAGCAGGTGCTCTATACGATTTACCTCTATTCGCGGATCGAGGTCTCGACGGTCAATCCGCTGTCCACTCCCGACCTGCACGGTTTCTGGGCGCGCGACATCGCTTTGCCCCAGCGGTTGCCGACCGAGATCGTCGCCCTCGGCGACCTTCGCTACGGCCGGGTGCCGCTCATGCGGCGGATCCTGTTTCCGCTCCGGGCCGGCGTGCACGTCCTGGAACCCGTACGCTTCCAGATCGCGACGATGCAGTACGAGCGGAGCTTTTTTTCTCCCCCCTTCGCCCGGCCGATGGCGACCGACCTTTCGACCCCGCCGCTCCGGCTCGACGTCCGTCCGTTGCCCGAAGGGCCGCCCGGCTTTCAAGGGGCGGTCGGACCGCTTTCCCTCTCCGCCTCGCTCGAACCGCGCGTCCTCGACGTCGGCGAGGCCGCCACCCTGGTGGTCCGGCTCGCGGGCAACGGCAACCTGCAAGGCCTGCCCGCACCCGATCTCTCGCTGCCCTCCGGTCTGCGTGGGTTTACTCCGCACGAATCGGGCTCGGACCGCACGAACGGCACGAGCCTCCGCTCGGAGCGGATCTGGACCTACGTAGTGGTCGCCGACCGTCCGGGCAGCTTCGCCCTGGCGCCTCCCGCGGCACCGTACTTCGATCCGGCGACGGCCTCTTTTGCCCGGGCGGAAAGCCCCCCGCTCCAGCTCGAAGCTCGCGCTCCAGTTCCCTCGGCCACGACCGCCAAGGGAGGTCCACACCCGGGCCGATCGAACCAGCGAGCCGGCATCGACGGCGGCACCGATTCGACCCGGCGCTCGACCATGGCTTCGGCGTTGCGTACGCTCGGCAGGCCCGCGACCCTCCCCTGGGCGGTCGCCGCGTCCGGCCTGCTCGTTCTGGTGTCGGGCCTCGCCTGGGCAAAGCGTTCCGGACCGCGGAGAGACGACGCCGCGCGCCGCTTCGAAGCCGAGCTTGGCGAAGCCCTTTCGGAGCCGCGGCCCCGACGCACCGCGGCCCTGCTCGATTCGGCATGGAGCCACCTCTTGGCGGCCCGCTGGCACCTCGACTTCCCTCTCCCGAGCGCCGTCTGGCAGGGCACCGCGGCACAGCGCGGGGTCGCGCCGGCCCTGGCCTCCGAGCTCGGCCGGATCGCCGAAGACTTGGCATTCCTACGCACCGCGCCGCAGCTTTCGAGCGCCGAAGCGCTACGCGACGAGATCGTCGACCGATCTCGGCGCTTGGCGCGCGGGCTGGCGAAAGAACCCAGCCAACTCCAGGTGGCCACCCGTACACCGGAGAGAGGCTATCGCTCAGTGAAGGGAGCAAGTTTGATGTAGCTCTCCTCAGTTCTCCTGTTTCCTCTTCGATCCTTTTTCGAAGTCCAAGCTCCCCCTCCTCGGGAGAAAAGGCGCGTCTCGGCAAGGCCATTGCCAAGCGCCAAGCTGGTGAGCGGACCAGAGGGCAAATAGCTCGCGGAGGTCACGAGCGACAAGCCCGTGGTGCAGGGATCGCCGCCGCTCGCGGTGTGCTTCAAAGTGTTCGGCCGGTCGAGGGCGTCAAAGCCATAACAAAGCGCAACTGTCGGCGAATAGGCGATCGTCGTGCGATTACTGTTCGGATCGTAGCCGTAGCCCAGGCGTAGGTCCAAGTGCCCTCGACGCCGCCCGCGGCGGTCTTCTTGCGCCGGACGGTCACGCCGCGCGACGACGTCAACCACGGCCCCCGCTCGGGGGCGGACGTAGCGGGGAAACGATAAAAGCCGTACTCCCACTCGAGCCTGCCCAGAGTCGGCAGCTTGAGCCCCTGGATGCGGCCGACCAGGTCGTTGAACAGCGGCGTGTTGACCAGGATGTAGTCCGAGAGCGGCATCGACCAGGTGGAACCGTCCGGCTGGGTGATTCCGGTCAGGAAATGGACCGTCAGGTTGTTGGGCGTGGCCGAGTCGTTCACCCGGTATGGATCGTCGGCGCAGTCCGGGCAGGCGCGGAGAATCGTTGCCGTCGTGTACTGGAAAGTCCAGCTCGCGGTCGTAGTGTAGCCGGCTTTGGGCCGACCTTACGAACGGAAAGCTGCACATTTTCCTAAGGCGGCCCTGTCTTGGTCTCGTTGAACAGCTTCTCAGTCCCCACGAAGAAATGTTCTACGTTCTCCCCAGAGGTACTGCTCAAAGCCCATATCTCACCACCCTTTCCCCACCCCGTCGACTTGATCTGTCGCACACGTGTACCATCTCGATCCACGTAGTAGTACGTCACGGAGGCAAGGCCTTTTCCGCTCCAGATTTGAGTGCATGCCGTTCCATCTGGCTGAACTTGGATGATGCTCCCCCAGAAACTTCTGTTCGCAGGGGCGGGGCAATCGGCTGCCTCGTAGTGGACAGTCACCCAGCCCACATATCCGTTTGGGATCTCGAATTCAGCAATTCGCCGGGGACACCCAGCAGCAGCCAGCAGAAGAAGTAGGAGTGGCGAGAGTGCGAGGACTTTGTTCATTGCGGCGGCGCCACTTTGACCGTACGGTTGATGTCCACGACACCGTCTAAGAAGTTGTCGGCGGGTGCATTGTAGACATAGACCTGCTGCGGCTCTTTGCCATCTTGGTAGGCGAAGACTTCAAGCGAGGGAAAGGCGGTGTGGCTGCCGGAGACCGACATGTTGCCGTTGCCCTCCGTTGCGATCGTGAGGTTGTACTCTAGGTTTGGCGCTGCTCCGTATAGCAGACCATCGCTTACCGCGGCGCTGACGTTGAGGCCTGCCGCGGTAGGCACGACTTCGTGATCCGCTGCAGAGGCTTGTCGTTGCAAACTACCCATTTCCGACTTTCCCGGATCAAACTTCTCGCTAGTCATGATGCGGCTGTCACTCTCAGCCAGGTTCACCATCTGGCTCGAACGGAAGGTTCCTCCATCTGACCGCGCACCTCGCCCATCTCCCGCAAACGGCCCGAACGTAGCCATCGCGATGAAAGTCTGAACGCAGATCCTTGTTCCCGACCCGCCCGGATCCGAGCACTTACCCGTCGGATCCTTAAGCTTGACGGGATTGCTGCGGACGTAGGTATAGAGGTTCCATGACTGTGACACATTCTGGTCCCAATTTCTCCCGGGGTCGGCAGAGAGGAATCGTGCGGTCACCGGACTACAAAACCGCGCATGCATATAGTCCAGGTCATCCCCCACTCCACCCGCCCCGTTCAGGTCCCGCTCATGCCCCGTAAACTTCATCCGCTCGGCGTCCTGGGTCGCCAAGGTCAACTCTTCGCCGTAGGGCCAGTAGACGTGGTAGGCCGTC
>DASYKS010000104.1:0-99056 GCA_035995205.1 Thermoanaerobaculia bacterium | reverse complement strand
CCTGATCGCTCGTCTTGGAGGAACTGTCGGACCGGTCGGAGCTCTTCGGTTTGTCAGGCATAACATCTCCTTCGAGTCGTTGCCGGCAACAGGCCGGCGATGGGGGGCGCTGTGCAAATCGAATGCCCGCGATAAATCCGGATTTCTCCGGCGGCGTAGTCGGGTCCGGCGCTTCTCGATTGCAAGGTTTTCGGGGTGCGATTTTTTCCGGCGCTGGAAAGGAATGCCGACCTCTCTGCGTTGCCCCCGGGCGGCGGCCCCGCACCAATCTTCCTGGCACAAATCGAGCAAACGCAGCCAAGGACATCGATTCGGGAGGCACCGAGTCGTCAACGGGCTGCAAGTCGCCCCGAAGAAGGAGCGTGAACGATGGACATCGAGCTGAAACCCTTACCGCAGCAGGTCATCGTGATTACGGGCGCGTCGAGCGGAATCGGGCTGGCGACCGCGAAGAAGGCGGCGGCAAAGGGAGCCAAAGTGGTCCTGGCGGCTCGCAACGAACCCGCGCTGCAGCAAATCGGTCGGGAAATCGAGGCGGCCGGCGGCACAGCGTTGAGCGTCGTGGCCGATGTCGGAAACGTCGAGGACTTGGAGAGGATCGCGCGAACGGCGGTCGACACCTTCGGTCGGGTCGATACCTGGGTCAACAATGCCGGTACGTCGATCTACGGCCGGCTGGAAGAGGTCTCCGAAGAGGACAACCGCCGGCTGTTTGACATCAACTTCTGGGGAGTGGTCAATGGCTCCCTGATTGGCCTGCGCTGCCTGGAAACCTCCGGAGCGGCGTTGATCAACGTGGGCAGCGAGTTATCCGACGTGGTCGCTCCCCTGCAAGGAATGTACTCCGCCACGAAGCACGCGGTCAAGGGATTCACGGATGCTCTCCGCATCGAGGTGGCGGAGATCGCCGGCCGGCCGGTCTCGATAACGCTGATCCAACCGACCGCGGTCGACACGCCTTTCCCTCAGCACGCGCGCAACTACATGGCACGTGAGCCGAAGCTTCCGGATCCCAAGATTCAACCGGAAGAGGTCGCGGATGCGATCCTCGACGCGGCTGAAAATCCCCGGCGCGACGTCAAAGTGGGAACCCGGTCGAAGATCGATACCACGATGTGGAATCTGGTGCCTTCTCTCGTGGAGCTGATGGTCGCGAAGCAGTCGGACGAACAGCACTATGAGGAGCTGCCGCGAAACCCGGAGGGCATCCTCTTCGGTCCCGGGGAGGACGGGCGTATCCACGGCTCCGGGGGTGTCGAGGAAAATCCGAAACAAACATAGCCGGCGGGCCAGCGCCCTGCCCGCATCGGCCGATATTCGATTCTCGCTGAGCGAGGCTCCGCGAGATCTCTCGGAGCTTCGGTCGCTGTGGGCTCGTGCGTTCTCCCTGCAAGGAGTCCACGATGAAAGCACTGACTTATCAGGGAAGCAAGGATGTTCGCGTCGAAACCGTCCCCGATCCCAAAATCGAGGATCCGGACGACATTATCCTACGGATTACCGCGACCGCGATCTGCGGCTCGGATCTCCACATCTACCGGGGCAAGATTCCGGGCATGAAGGACGGCGACATTCTCGGACACGAATTCATGGGAATCGTCGAGGAGGCGGGGAAGGGCGTGACGCGGCTGCAACGCGGCGACCGCGTCGTCGTACCCTTCACGATCTCCTGCGGCACCTGCTTCTTCTGTCAGAAAGATCTCTATGCCGCCTGCGAGACCACGAATACCGGCCGAGGAGCGATCATCAACAAGAAGCAGGCGCGTCCGGGCGCCGCCCTTTTCGGGTACAGCCATCTCTACGGCGGAATACCCGGTGGACAGGCGGAGCTCGTGCGTGTACCCCAGGCCAACGTCGGGCCGATCAAGATTTCCGACGGGCTTGGCGACGACCAGGTTCTCTTCCTTTCCGACATCCTTCCCACCGGCTACCAGGCGGTTTTGAACGCCGGGATCGGGCCGGGGGGGAGCCTCGCCATCTTCGGGGCTGGACCGGTGGGTTGCATGACGGCGGCCTGCGCTCGTCTTCTCGGGGTCGACAGGATCTTCATGATCGATCACCACGATTACCGGCTGCAGTTCGCAGTGGAGACTTACGGCGTCGAGCCGATCCATTTCGATCGGGAGGAGGATCCTGCGGAACGAATCCTCGCCGCGACGGACAACCGGGGCGTCGACGCATCGATCGATGCGGTCGGCTTCGAGGCGAAGGGAAGCGCGCTTGAGACCGTGATGACCGATCTGAAGCTTGAGGGATCGAGCGGAAAGGTGTTGCGGCAGGCGATCGCCGCCACGCGCCGAGGTGGGACGGTCAGCGTTCCTGGAGTCTACGCCGGGTTCATCCACGGATTCCTGTTCGGCGACGCCTTCGAAAAAGGATTGACGTTCAAGGCTGGCCAGACTCATGCCCAGCGCTATCTGCCGGAGCTTCTACAACATATCGAAGCGGGGGAGCTTCATCCCGAGGTGCTGATCACTCACCATCTGCCGCTGGAGAAGGCCGCGGAAGGCTACCGGATCTTCAACGAAAAAGAGGAAGACTGCCGGAAGGTGGTCTTGACGCCGGCCGGCCCCGCGCCGGTAGAGGTCTAGTAGAAGGGAAGTCCCGGTGGCGGAGAACCGGGGCTTCCCCAAGCTTCATTACATGATTCGGATACGGCCTGTTCCCTCTCCCAAGAATCGCACGATCGCTGCAACTTTTGCCGGACCCTCCTCGAGCTCTGCTGAAAAAATCCGGTCCAATCGGTTCCGTAAACCTAGGAGCCCGGGCTTCCGCTGTGGCGCGCGGGTTGCAATTTGTGGTCGCCATGGAGTTGAAGAGTTTTTGGGTCGGGGGCTTCGAGGCCTCCTGTCACCAATTGCGCTGTGGTCGCCGGCTGGACCTCATAGCCGCGACCCGGCACGACCGATTCGCGGGCGAGGACTACCGACGCCTTCGGGCTCACGGAATAAATACCGTGCGAGACGGCGTCTCTTGGCCGGCGGCCGCGCGTGGAGGATCGCTCGACTTGGCCGCCCTCCGCTCCCGTGCGCGTGCGGCGCGGGATTGCGGCGTGCAAGTGATCTGGGATCTCTGCCATTACGGTTGGCCCGAGGAGATCGACATCTGGAAGCCCGAGTTCATTCGGGAGATCGCGGCTTATTGCCGGGCGTTCGCTTTGCTGCTCCGCGCCGAGACGGACGAAATTCCTTTCTATACCCCGATCAACGAGATCTCTTTCTGGGCTTGGGCGGGCGCCGAAGCGGCCGAGATGAATCCATTCGCCTGCTGGCGCGCCCCGGAGCTCAAAAGGCAGCTGATCCGCGCATCCCTCGCGGCGATCGAAGCGATTCGAAGCGTCGATCCGCGCGCGCGGATCCTTCATTCCGAGCCGCTCATTCATGTCGCGGCGGAAACCGGCTCGCCGGAGGAACGCGCCGCGGCCGAAGGCTTTCACCGTGCCCAGTTCCAGGCCCTCGACGCCATCGCCGGCCGGCTCTGGCCGGAGCTCGGCGGTGATTACGGCTGTCTCGACCTGGTCGGCGTTAACTTCTATCCAGGAAATCAATGGCTTTGGGGAGGCCCGAAACTACTCCGCGGCGAGCCGTCGTATCGCCCCCTGCGGCAACTCCTCGTCGAAGTCCATGAACGCTATCGCCGGCCGCTGGTCCTTTCCGAGACCGGCGCCGAAGGTGACGAGCGTCCCGGCTGGCTTGCCTACGTGGCCGACGAGGTTCGCTCGGCGATCCACCAGAAGGTGCCGGTCGAAGGGATCTGTCTCTACCCGGTCGTGGATTACCCCGCGTGGGACGACGAGCGGCGATGTCCGACAGGCCTTTGGGGCTATGCCGACGAGACCGGTCGGCGGGAGATTTACGAGCCCCTCGCCCGCGAGCTCGCTCGCCAGCAGGCGTTGTGCGCCTCTTCTGGGTCGTTTCGAAACGCCCGGATCTATCCGGCCGCGCCCCCCGACATCCTTCCGATCTCTCCAACCCCAACAGAGGTGTTCCTTGCTTCCATCTAAACTCCCCGACGTAGCAATGCCTCTCCGAGAGGAAGCGGCTGGAAAGCCGGCTCTCGTAGCCTTTTCCCACCTGCGATGGAATTTCGTCACCCAGCGTCCGCAGCACCTCATGGCACGCTGCGCTCGCGAACGGCAGGTCTTCTTCGTGGAAGAGCCGATCTGGGTGGACGACGGCGCGGGGGCTGGGCTCGATCTCAGCAGGTCTCCCGAAGGGGTCGTCATCGTCGTGCCGCAACTACCTCCTTTCCTCGCCCGCGATCTCGATGCCGTCGAGCGGACGATCGCGAGTCTCGTCTCGGCGTTCCTGTCGGAGCAGGGAATCACCCGCCCGGTGTTCTGGTATTGGACGCCAATGGCGCTCGCCTGGACGACGGCGATCGAGGCCTCCGCGGTCATTTACGACTGCATGGACGAGCTTTCGCTTTTCGTCGGCGCCCCGCCGCAGCTTCTGCCGCGAGAGGCGGAGCTACTCTTCCGCGCCGACCTCGTCTTTACCGGAGGTCGATCGCTGTTTGAAGCCAAGAGTCCTCGCCATTCGTCGGTTCATCTCTTTCCGAGCAGCATCGAGGCGACCCATTTCGGTCGCGCCCGGTGTCTGGCCGAGGCCACGGAACCGGCCGATCAGGCGGAAATCCCGCATCCCCGACTGGGATTTTTCGGCGTGATCGACGAACGGTTCGATGTGGATCTGGTGGCGGGTCTGGCGGTCGCTCGTCCCGACTGGCACCTGGTCCTGATCGGTCCCGTGGTGAAGATTGATCCGCAATCGCTGCCGAAGGCCAAGAATCTCCATTTCCTCGGCGGGAAGGGATATGGAGAGCTGCCCGCCTATCTCGCAGGCTGGGACGTTGCGCTTCTGCCCTTTGCCGCGAACGACTCGACCCGGTTCATCAGCCCGACCAAGACGCCCGAGTATTTGGCCGGCGGCCGGCGGGTGGTCTCGACTCCGATCAATGATGTGATCGAACCCTACGGTCGTCTCGGTCTGGTCGAGATCGCCCAGGGTATCGAAGATTTCGCGGCCGCGGTTGAGCGCTGTCTGGGGGCGACCGATTCTCAGAGTTGGCTCGATCGTGTGGACGCCCATCTGGCCCAGATGTCGTGGGACGAGACCTGGCGCCTTATGTCCAATGAAATTGACGCAGTGATGGAAACGAAACGGCGTCCCGCCCGATCCGGCGCTCGCTCGTCCCCTTCAGTCTTTCGATGATCCTTCCCCCGTCACCGAGGAGTAATTCGATGTTTGACTACATGATCGTCGGCGCCGGATTTGCCGGAAGCGTCCTCGCCGAACGTTTGGCCCGTGGTTCCGGGAAAAAAGTGCTTCTCGTCGACCGCCGACCGCACATCAGTGGCAATGCCTATGACCATTACGACGCGGAAGGCATCTTGGTGCACCGCTACGGCCCGCACATCTTTCACACCAACTCGCGGGAGGTTTTTGAATATCTATCGCTGTTCACCTCTTGGCGCCCTTACGAGCATCGGGTCAAGGCGAGCGTCGACGGAAGGTTGGTTCCAATGCCGATCAATCTCGATACGATCAATCGGCTCTACGGGCTACGCCTTTCAAGCGAAGGTCTGGAGCGGTTTTTTACCGCCGTCGCCGAGCCCTGCGAAAGGATACGTACGTCGGAAGACGTGGTAGTTTCCCGCGTCGGACGGGATCTCTACGAGAAGTTCTTTCGCGGTTACACGCGCAAGCAGTGGGGCCTCGATCCCTCCGATCTCGATGCCTCGGTGACCGCCAGGGTGCCGGTCCGAACCAACCGGGACGATCGTTACTTTACCGATCGGTATCAGGCGATGCCTCTGCACGGTTATACCCGGATGTTCGAGAACCTGCTCGATCATGAGGGAATCAAGGTGCTCTTGAATTGCGACTACCGCGAGATCGAGGGCGTCATTCCCTACCGGCAGATGATCTATACCGGGCCGATCGACGAATTCTTCGGCCTGTGTTACGGCAAGCTGCCGTATCGATCTCTCCGTTTCGAGCACGAAACGGTTTCCCAACAGCGTGCGCAGCCCGCGGCGGTGATCAACTATCCCAACGAGCACCTGTATACGCGGGTCACCGAGTTCAAATATCTGACCGGACAGCGGCACGCAAAGACGAGCTTGGTCTACGAGTTCCCCCAAGAGGAAGGCGATCCGTACTACCCGATTCCGCGCGCTGAAAACGCCGCGATCTACAAACGCTACCAAGCGCTCGCCGAGGCAACGCCGAACGTGCTTTTCACCGGACGCCTGGCTACCTACCGCTACTACAACATGGACCAGGTCGTCGCACAGTCCCTGGCTCTATACGCCAAGCTGACCGGCAGCCGCCGGATTGAGGCAACGTTCACCACGGCGCCCGTAATCAACGGTCAGGAGCCTGTCGAAGTGCCCCGGGTAGCCTGAAAGGCTCGCTGGAACCTGGGAACCCGAGAGTCGAATAGAAATTGATCTCGCGATGGCTAAGCCGACTACGGAAGGACGCGAACGGTTGCCGCTTTCCAAAGCCGCCGAGCTATTGCTCGAGGAATGCCGGATGGTCTTGCCGGGCATCCAGGCGCTATTTGGTTTCCAGCTGATCGCGACGTTCAACGAAACGTTCGCCCGAAAGCTGAGCCCGAGCGAGCAGCGGCTCCATCTACTCTCCATCGTCCTGGTTGCGACCGCGGTGGTGCTGATCATGACCCCCGCGTCCTATCATCGCCTGTCCGGGGCGCGCGAGGTCACCGAGACATTTATCCGTATCTCGACACGGCTGCTGCTCGCGAGCATGGCCCCGCTTGCGTTCGGCTTATGTATCGAGTTCTACCTGATCGCTCGATTGATTTTGGGCGGCGCTTTCCCGGCGGCGATCCTTTCGATCGCTTTGCTGATGCTCTTCGTCATTCTCTGGATCGTGTTTCCCTGGGCCCACGTTCGACGAGGTTCTGCCAGATAGAACGGCAGGTCGCAGACTGTCGTCAAGGAAATGGCCGGGGCGAAGGCTCAAGGAAGCCGAATCAGCTAAAGACTCGCCTTGACGTTCGCGATAATTTCTTGAACTTTGGCAAAGTCGGCAGGCTTGACCAAGTGGTGATCGAACCCGGATTCCGCGGAAAGGCGGCGATTCGTTTCGTCGCCATATCCGGTCAGGGCGATCAAAACGACGCCCCGAAGGGTGGCCTGCCGACGGACTCGTCGGGCGACCTCATGCCCGTTCATACCCGGCAATCCGAGGTCCAGCAGAACGACATCGGGTTGGAAACGGAGAGCCTCTTCTAGCGCGAATGGCCCGTCGTGGGCGATCCGGACGTCATGCCCCGAGGCCTTCATCAACATCCCAAGGGTTTGCGCCGTATCCGCATTGTCATCGACGACCAGGATACGCCGCGAAGAATCGCTCGGCGATTTCGCTTCTTTCGCGCCAGGGGGCGCCGGAGGCAGGGACGTCGACACGATCGGCAGCTTGACGACGAATTCGCTGCCTCGGCCCAACACGCTGTAGACCTCCACTTGGCCTCCGTGCAGGTCCACGACCAACTGTTTCACCAGGCTGAGGCCGATGCCCAACCCGCCTTGCGCGCGGTCGAGCGAACGTTCCGCTTGCGTGAAGAGATCGAAGATCCGCGGGAGCAGCGAAGGAGAGATGCCAACGCCCGAATCCCGCACGCGCAGGATGGCTTCCTGTCCTTCCTGCCGAACGGAGATCGAGATGCGGCCGCCGTCCTCCGTGTATTTGACTGCATTGGTCAGTAGATTGACCACCACCTGTTCCAGCCGGGCGGCGTCGGCATCCAGCCAGATCGGATTCGGCGACAGGGAGACCTCCAGCCTATGGCGCCGTTGCTCGATCAGGGCACGTACGGTCTCGACTGCATTCTCGACAATCCCGTTGAGCACGAGCCGTTCTCGGTTAAGGTGGATTCTTCCGGTGGTGATGCGGGAGACTTCCAACAAATCGTCGACCAGGTGAGTCAACTGCCCCACTTGACGCTCGATGATGGCTCGGGCTTGGTGCTGAAGAGGGTCTTCTGTCCCCTGGAGGCGAAGAAGCTGTACGGCGTTGTAGATGGGGGCGAGGGGACTGCGAAGCTCATGACTGAGCATCGCCAAGAACTCGTCTTTGCGGCGGTGTAGTTCCGCCAGCGCCACCGTCTGCTCCTGCAGTTTCCTTTCCATCTGACCACGCTCGGTGATGTCCCGGATGTTGCACTGAATGACTTGGTCATGATTCTCTTGATAGCGGTTGGCGATCATCTCGACCTCTACCCGCCGCTTGGTCCTCGATTCGAGCGGCAGTCGATCGTAGCGAATGTAGCCGCTTTCCTGCAGCTTTCGAACCGCGGCTTCGTTTTCGGAACGATCGCCAAACAATCCGATCTCCCAGAGCTCCCGGCCCAAGAAATCGCCGTGCGGGTAACCCAGTAACTCGCTCATGAACGGATTCGCGTCGGTGATCCTCCCGGTCCGCGCGTCGAGAATCAAAATGCCGTCTTTGGCCGTCTCGAACAGGCGGCGATAACGAACCTCCGAATCGATCAATCTTTTGATCAAAGTTTCCGCGTCAGGATCGCCAATGCTCGCCAGCGTGACGCGCAGCCAATCGCGGTCTAAGTGCAACGATTCAGCATCCTTGCCCGAGTCGCTCATCCTCCCACCCTCCCCTCTGCTTCGAGATTCTACTAGACTTCGGGCTTGAGGTCGGTGGTTGCTGTCCTGCCGGCGCTGGTCGGCGGCTGGTTGGGAGGCGAGCTGGTCGTCGTGCCCAGCGCCTCCCATCTGATGGGGCAAAGTAGAGACGATAAAGGCGGGTAGGTCGCGTTCCCGGGCTCTCGATCCGAATCGGTTGCGGAGACCCCGCGGCGTCAAGGTTCGGCGTCGCGGGATCCGGGATTGTCGCCGTTAATAATTGTCCTGGCCGGGCTGGCCGACCCGATCGCCGGTCTGCTGGCCGCCCTGGTCGCCCGAGCCGGTGTTCCGGCGCTCGCTGTCGTCGTCGCCCTGGTCGGTCCGCCGGAGGCCGTCGCGCTGCGTGTCGTCGTCGACGTCCATCTCGTTCTCGTTGGATCGATTGGGATCGTTATCTGGCATGGCGTATCTCCTTGGGATCGGTGATCAGCGGTAGGTGCTGAAAACGGAATCGACCGATTGCAATCGGGATGCCGCTCCTCGGGGGAGAAAAGGCTTGTGAAGCCGGAAAAGCCTTCCCAGAGACTGGCAAGTTGTGCGCTTGGGATTTGGTTCACAGCGAGCCCGTGCCGGATTCGCTTCGATCGGTGGCGGCTGACGTCGATCGCCGTGATCGTGCCGCCGATCTCCGCCGTGACATAAGCGCGTCGGCCATCGGGCGAAACAGCTGCGGCGCGGGGACGGGGGTCGACGAGGAAGCTTGAGACCACACGATTGAGCCGGGTGTCGATTACGGAAACAGTGTTGCTAGTCTCCGCCGTGACATAGACCTAGCGGCCGTTCGGGCTCAAGGTCACACCCTCGGGCTCGATTCCCACGATCAGTGTCGCCAGCACCTTCCGCCGTTTAAGATCGATCGCCGTTGCCGTGCCCGCATCTTCGTTGGATGCGTAGGGCCGCGAGCCATCGCGGCTAACCGCGAAGCGCTCAAGATCGGTGCCTGCGGCATCCCCGTGGGGAGGACTGGCAGTTCAGTGGGGCCATCTACATCGTCCCCCACGACGTGTTGCCGCAGCTCAAGGACGCCTGCGCGCGACGAAGCGTGCGGAGGCCGCCCGAGCGCGCCGATCATCGCTTGCTGGCTCCATCTGCTCACCGCGCCACCACGCCCGCAGCCTCAGCGGGTCGACGCCGGCTCCGGCGAGCCGCTCCTTTTGGTCACCGATCATTACGACGTCACTGAATGGGAGGAACTGGCCGCCACGCTCGCCCGGCAACCCGACGTCCCGGGCAACCGAGAAAACGGTTGGGGCTGGCTCGAAGAGGTGGAAGGCCAGGAGTTTCAGCGCTCGAAGCTCGCCCTTAACCCCGGCCCGGCGAACCGCCTAGAGGTTTTCGCCCGCACCTTGCGCAGGGCCGACGAGGGCTCGGTCTGGCTTCGGCAGATCGCCGGCCGGGCGGTCACCTATCGAACCCGCGAGATCTCCGACCCCGCAGCCGTTTTTGGGCAGCGACTCCCCACCGAGGCGAAGCCCGCGCCGTTCGAGAGGCGGGTTCCGCCGGAGATCCACCAGACGCTCTATCGGCACTGGTCGGACCAGCCAATCCCCGCTCTGGACGGCCTCACGCCGCGCCAGGCCATCCGCACCCGCGCCGGCCGCCAGCAGGTGGTGGAGCTGCTCAAGGAGTATGAGCAGCTCGAAGACAGGAGCGCCCGGCAGCGCGGCCACGAACCGGCCAGCTTTCGCTTCCTCTGGGACGAGCTGGGGATCCTCCCGCCGACGTAAAGGCCAAAGGCGGGGGAGGTGGCGACCTGTGGTTGCGGGATTGCCGGCTTCCGGCTAGCCTTCTTCCAGGCTCCGCGGCCCACCGGTCGCCGCAAGCTCAACAGCTGTTACTCCCAATCCCTTGGTCGGAGGTTTCGCCATGCAGCTCACTGCGGTTCTGACCCATGCCGAAGAAGGCGGTTTTATCGCTCTCAACCCTGAAACGGGCACCACGACCCAAGGGGAGTCGATCGAAGAGGCGCTGGAGAATCTGAAGGAGGCCACCACACTTTACTTGCTGGAATTTCCCCTAGCCAGCTCTCTGCCGCCGCTGGTCACATCCTTCTTCGTCCCCGCCCATGCCTAAGCTGCCGCATCTCTCCGGGGCGCGCATTGTGAGCGTCCTTGAAGGTTTAGGATTTGTACGGGCCCGCCAGAGCGGCAGCCACATCGTGCTTCGCCGAGGGCACTCGGGGTGTGTCGTTCCGGATCACAAAGAGGTGAAGATGGGCACCCTCGCGGGTTTGCTTCGACAGGCCGGCGTTTCGGTCGAAGAGTTTCTTGCTGAGCTGAATCGCGGCTGACCACCTTGAGGGTCGCCAAGGCGTGGCCAGCTGGCGTACAAGGGGCGGAGCTTGCTTGCGTGTCCGCCCTCGTTGCGTGTCCGCCCTCGCGGCACCGATCCCTCCCCAGCGGTTAGACTCCGCCGGATGCAGGAGAACCCCTCGGGCGAGACGGACGATCTGGAGCGGGTCCGCGAAGAGCTGCGCCAGCGCGGCTATCTCTCGCATGGCTTCGAGCGGTTCCTGCTCCAGGACGCCTTGCGCCCCCGGCGGCCGGTGCGGGCGTTGGCGATTCTGGCCGGAAAGGTCGGGCTGCGCGCCGGGCTGGTGCTCTCGCCCCCTCTGGCGTTCTGGCTCGCCGCGGCGAACGGCGCGCTGGTCGCCCATCCGTTCGACGCGGCGGTCCTCTTCCTTCATCTGTTCGCGCCGATCGCGCTCGCCGCGGCGCTCGCGTTTCTGCTCGTCGGAGCCGCGACCGCCTGGGTGGTCCGGTTTTCCCACGTGCGGCGGATCGAGGCGTTCACCTTCGGCGCCGCGGCGGCGGTGGGGGTGGCGACCCTCGCGCTCGCGCTTTGGCGCGCGGAAGAATTGGTCGCCGCGAGCGGCGCCTGGCAGATCGCGGTGCTGGCGGTCGCGGCGCCGTTCGTCCTCTTTGCCTTGGTCAAAACTGTCCATCACGGCCTGCTCACGCTCGCGATCCGGCTGGCCGACGAGCCGTCGGAGGCCGGGTCGCTTTCGCGCGGCTGGCTCGCGTTTCTCCTCGCGGCGGCGGTTCTCGTAGTCCTCCTGCCTGCCCTGCTCGCCGCGCGCCGGCCGGCGGCGGATGCTCCCGGATCTCTCCCGATGGCGCCGGGCGGTCGGGTGCTCGCGATCGGAATCGACGGCGTGCTGGGCCCCGAGCTCGACTATCTGCTCGCTCGCGGCGAGCTGCCCGCGCTCGGCGCGCTCGCGCAGTCCGGCGCGGTGTTTTCCTATCCTCGCGGCGACGAGCCGCCCGCTTCGTTCTGGACCCGGATCGCGACCGGCCGTCCGACTCCGGAGCACGGCGTCGCCGCCCTCGACGGGTTCCGCCCGCTGGGGGCGAAAACCACGCTCATGCGCAGCGGGCCGCTGCGGCCGTACTGGCGCCTGATCGAGGTGCCGCTCGGCCTGTCCGAGCATCGTCCGCTGCTCGCCGGCCGCCGCTCGGCGTTCGCGTTCTGGGAGCTGGCGGCGCGCGGCGGAGAGCCGGCCTTGGCGGTCGATTGGTGGGCGACGTTTCCGGCGGCGCCGGTCCCCGGCCGCATCCTCGCCCACGGCGGCTACCAGCTGCTCGCCGAGCGGGCGGAGGGGGCGGTCGCTCCCGCCACGGACGCTCCGGCGCTCGCCGCGCTCGCCCGCGCCGCGGCGCTGGAGGGGCCACCTCTCGAGCTGGCGAGGATCCTGTCGCGCCCGGCTCTCGCCCGGCTGGATTCCCGCGCGCTCGCGCCCGACCGGTTCTACCGCGCGGCCTTCTCCGCCGGGCTTTCGCTCCACCCGAAGGCCGCGGCGCTCTATCTCGCCGCGCTCGACATCGCGGCCGACCGCTGGCCGGCCGGATCGCTCGCCTTCGGCGATCGGGTGCGCGCCGAGCTGCTCGCGGCGGACCGCCTGATCGAGAGCGCTCGCCCTGGCTTCGATACTGTCGCGATCGTCGTCGATCCCGGACGACGAGGTGGAGCCGAAGGGCGCATCGTGCTCTGGCGCGCGGCCGGCTGCCGAGGCAACGGCGCGACGCGCACGCTCGAATCTCTCGCGCCCGAAGCGCTCGCCTCCGGCCTGATGCGCGCGCTCGGTCTGCCACAGAGCGAAGAGCTGCCCGCGCCGCCCGCCGTCTGCGCCTGGCCCGCGCCGCCGGGGCGGGTCGCCACCTATGGCGTTCCCTCCTCGTCCGTCGCGGCGGCGCGCGAGAGCGGCGAGTACCTCGAAAACCTCCGCTCGTTGGGTTATCTATGAGTCTACGCGCCGAGAAAGATGCGAATGAGCCTGGCCGGCGTAGGGGCGCAGCATGCTGCGCCCTAGGCCGCGATCGTCTACCGAGCAGGGCGCAGCATGCTGCGCCCCTACGTCCTATCTCATCGGATGTAACTGTCCCCTTCCTTCCAGGAGATGCAGAGATGAATCCGTCCAGGTTCCTCACCAGTAGCATTCTCGCCTTCGCTTTGCTCGTCGGCGGCTGTGCGAGCGGCCCGCACGCCGCCGCCGTTCCGGCAACCCCGACGATCACCCACGCTCCAGCGTCCGCTCCGGCCGCCGCGGCTGCTCGTTTCGTCGGCCCCGAAACCCGGCGCGAAGATCGGGTCGAGGTGCAGCACGGCGTGCCGGTGGCCGATCCGTACCGCTGGCTCGAAGACCCCGACTCGGCCGAGACGGCCGCCTGGGTCGCGGCCGAGAACAAGGTCACGTTCTCGTATCTGGAAAAGATCCCGGCGCGCGAAGAGGTCAAGAAGCGCCTCACCGAGCTGTGGAACTACGCCAAGTTCGGCATCCCGGAAAAGCAGGGCGGCCGCTACTTCTTCACCGCGAACGACGGGCTCCGGAACCAGGCCCCGGTCTACGTGCTCGACTCGCTCGCAGGCGAGCCCCGCCTGCTGCTCGATCCGAACACGCTGTCGGCCGACGGCACGGTCGCGTTGGCCGATGCGGCCTACAGCCGCGACGGCAAGCGGATGGCTTACGGCCTTTCGGCGGCCGGCTCGGATTGGGAGATCTGGAAGGTGCGCGACGTCGACACCGGCGCCGACCTGTCGGACGAGCTGCACTGGGTGAAGTTCTCCGGCGCGGCCTGGACCGCCGACAGCGCCGGCTTCTTTTATTGCCGCTTCGCCGAGCCGAAAGCCGGCGGTGAGCTCGAAGACGCGAACTACTTCCAAAAGGTTTATTACCACCGGATCGGCACGCCGCAATCCGCGGATCGTCTGGCGTTCGATCGTCCGGATCAGAAGGATCTCGGCTTCTACCCCGCGGTGACCGACGACGGGCGCTATCTCGTTCTCATGGTCTCCCGCGGTACGGAGGTCAAGAACGGGTTCTATTATCAGGATCTCTCGGACCCTTCCTCGCCGGTCGTCCGGCTGCTCGACACGTTCGATGCGCAGTATGGTTTTCTCGGCAACGACGGGCCGATCTTCTGGTTCGAGACCAGCCTTGATGCGCCGCGGTCGCGGGTGATCGCGATCGACATCCGCCATCCGGAGCGGGCGAGCTGGAAAGAGGTGATCCCCGAGCGGGACGATACGTTGCAGACCGCGCACGCGATCGGCAACGGTTTCGTCGGAACCTACCTGCACGACGCCGCCTCGCGCATCGAGGTATTCGACCGCGAAGGCAAATCGGTGCGCACCGTGGCGCTGCCGGGTCTCGCGACGGTCGACGGTTTCCGCGGCGAAGTCGGCGATCCCGAGACGTTCTACTCGGTGGTCAGCTACAACCGCCCTACCACGATCTTCCGCTACGACCTTTCGACGGGGGCGAGCACCGTCTTCCGCGAGCCGAAGCTCAGTTTCGATCCGGAAGCCTACGAGACGCGGCAAGTGTTCTACCCCAGCAAGGACGGTACCCAAGTGCCGATGTTTCTGACGGGCAAGAAGGGGTGGAGTGAACGGGGCAAGCTGCCGGTCCTGCTCTACGCCTACGGCGGGTTCGACATCTCGCTCACCCCCGGATTCAACGTCCGCAACCTGGTCTGGATGGAGCGGGGCGGACTGCTTGCGATCGCGAACCTGCGCGGCGGCGGCGAGTACGGCGAGGCGTGGCATCTCGCCGGCTCGAAGCTCAAGAAGCAGAACGGCTTCGACGATTTCATCGCCGCCGCCGAGTACCTGATCAAGGAGGGCATCACGACCTCGGCCCAGCTTGTGATCAACGGCCGCAGCAACGGCGGCCTGCTGATCGGCGCCGTGCTCACCCAGCGGCCCGACCTGTTCGGCGCGGCGCTCCCCGGCGTGGGCGTGCTCGACATGCTCCGCTTCCACAAGTTCACGATCGGCTGGGGCTGGACCTCCGACTACGGCTCGCCTGACGATCCGGCGGAGTTCAAAGCGCTCTACGCCTATTCGCCCTACCACAACACGAAACCGGGAACGGCCTATCCGCCGACCCTGATCACCACCGCCGACCACGACGATCGCGTCGTGCCCGCCCACAGCTTCAAATTCGCCGCGGCGCTCCAACACGCCCAGGGCGGTCCCGCGCCGATCCTGATCCGGATCGAAACCAAAGCGGGCCACGGCGGCGGCAAACCCACGGCCAAGCAGATCGAGGAAGCGACCGACGAGCTGGCGTTTACGATTCAGGCGCTGGGATTGCCCGGATCGGCGAAGTAGGGAGCCGATAGCGGCCATCGGCGGAGTGGATCCGAATTCACCCGCGGGATTGCGCCATCCGCCGCCGACCGGCGGTATCGTCTCCGTATAGCGGCTATCGGCCGCGTATAGCCGCTATCCGCCGCCGATAGCCGCTATCCGCGGCAACATAACCTCTATCCGCGAGCGATAGCCGCTATCCACGGGCGATAGCCGCTATACGGAGCCTGTGGCCCGGTCCGATCGGCGCAGATGGTTCGCCGTCTCCACCGGCCTAAATCCTGTGCCGCCGGGAGTTTGGTGTGCGTCGGGTCGGAACGCGCCTCTCGAATCCCGGATCGATTCCTCCCCCAAACGCCAAAAAGACTCGCCGGGCCGTTCGGCGAGCCTCTTCGAAGGATGGGGAGTGGGCCGTGGGTTGCGGATTTTAGGCGGGTTCTAGAACTCGGCCTTGAGGGTCTTGGCGAGGATCGAGCCGTTGGCTTGGCGGGTGCCGCGCCCTTCGATCCGGGGGTGCTGGTTGCGATTGCGGGAGGTCCGGCGGGCGGCGAGGTTGAGCAGGTCGCTTTGGGCGGAACGGGGTCATGATGTCGCCGGCCTGAGAATAATTGGAGTAAAATAGGGCCATGTCTAAGTCAATCTCCCCCTCGGCAACGGTAGGCGAAGATCGTGTGTACCCCCTACGGACCGGCAAGATCCGTTTGACGAAAGCCACGGCCAGCGAAATCAACCGTGCGGTTGGAGTGAGGCCCTCCGAGGCGAGGTTCGCCGAGAGACTGATTCGCTTTGTGATCAACCCGGACGCCGACAAATCACAGGTCTCGGCGTCTCCGAAAACGGCAACCGACAAGTCTGCCGTCAAGAAAAAGCCCAGCCCTTCTAGCAAGTAGCACCGAATGTCCGAGACAGGCTCGAAGTCGGTCTTCCTGAACGTTCCCTACGACTCGGCGTACGAAGCGCTCTTTGCCACGCTCGTAGGCACTCTTGTCTCGCTTGGCCAGACGCCCCGTTGCGTCCTGGAGGTTCGCGAAACCGGGCAAGGTCGCTTGGAGCGGATCTACGAGTTGCTCAAGTCTTGCGGTGTTTCGATCCACGACCTGAGTCGCGCGGGTCGGACCGCACGGTTCAATATGCCTTTTGAGCTTGGGCTGGCTTGCAGTTTCGCTCTCGCAGGCAAGCCGCATGAGGTCTTGGTGTTCGACACGATTCCCTACCGGCTCGATCGGACTCTGAGCGACTACAAGGGCCGAGACCCACTCCTCTACCACGGTCGGGTCGATGGGCTTGTCGATTGCCTGGCAGACGTATTTCAGACTAGCCCCGGACCGTCTCCTGACGTTTTGAAGGAAGAGGCCCGGATTATTCGCAAGTCTGCCCGAGAGATCGTCAAGAAGTACGGTGGCTCCCTGTTTCGACCCGCGGCGTTTCGAGCCCTTGTTGCGGCCTCCACCCGACAGGCACGGGGGAGTGGTCTGATTCAGGAATAGGCCGCGCTCCGTGGGGCCGCCCTTGTATTTGACGGTAGACACCGCTTTCTCCCCTAAACGCAGAAGCGGCTCGCCGGGCCATTCGGCCGGCGAGCCTCTTCGGAGGAGAGTGATGGGGTGGGCCGTGCGCTGCGGATTCAGGCGGGATTTAGAACTCGGCCTTGAGGGTCTTGGCGAGGATCGAGCCGTTGGCCTGGCGGGTGCCGCGCCCTTCGACTCGTGGGTGCTGGTTGCGGTTGAAGGAGGTCCGGAGGGCGGCGAGGGTGAGCAGATCGCCCCGGGCGCTCCAGACGGTTGCGGTGTTTACCGTGACTTTGGCTCCCGTGGCCAGGGTGATCGTGGAGCCGGTGATCGAGGCGACCGCGCCATGGAACTGCGATCCGGTCGTCGTGTCGTCGGCGCCGCCTCCGTTGTGATGGCCGCCGCCGTTCCCGCCGCCATTGTTGCCCCCACCGTGATCGTCGCCGGGCTCCGCTTCGCGGTTGGAGGTGAGACCGTTGCCGGTTGCCTGCTGTGCGGCGGCTGGGTCCTGGACGCGGGACTCACCACTCACCAAGTTCGCCGAGGTGGCCGTGGCGTCGTTGGCGAGGAAGACCGGTTCGGTCGGGCTGGCTCCGGACTTGGAGCAGCCGACGGCAGAGAGCGTGACCAGCGAGAGCAGAAGGGCGGGGGCGAGGGTGAGGGTCTTGGCATTCATGTCGTATCTCCTGGAGTTTCGAGCGTTTGGTCGTTTTGGCAGTTCGGGGGGCGATCTCGCCGGTGCCGGTTGCCGTTCATTGGGGTAAGACAGCGGTCGGGGCTGAACGGAACAGACTTCGGCGAGAAAAGCGGTCGGGTATACTCCGCCCTCCGAAAAACGCGCTCCCCGAGGCTCTCGACATGCGAAATACGAATCATCCGGTCCGCCGCTCCACCCTCGCGATTCTGGCGCTCGCCTTGGCGCTCTCCGCCTCGGCGGCGCGCGCCAAGGACCCGAAACTGGTCATCCTCGGTTTCGATGGCGCGGATGCCGAGATGACCAAGAAGTGGATCGCCGAAGGGAAGCTGCCGAACTTGGCGAAATTGGCCCAGGAGGGGACATTCGCTCCGCTCCGCTCGACGATTCCGTCGCAGACCCCCGTCTCCTGGTCCACCTTCGCGACCGGCCTCAACCCGGGGCGGCACACGATCTTCGACTTCCTGAAGCGCGACGTGGCGACCTACCGTCCGAGCTTTGCGATGTACGACCAGAAGCGCGTCCCGTTTCTTTGGGGAACCAAGAACGCTTTGGGCGTGGGCTCGATCGCGGCGCTTGCGCTGTTCCTGATCACTTTTCTGTTGCTCAAACTGTTCCGCCTGCGGACCCCCGTGGCGGCCACGGTTGCCGTGATCCTCGCGGCGTTGGCGGGTGGCGGGGGAGCCTGGGCGGCGAAGAAATACCTGCCGGTCGATCGGCCGATCGCGATCAACCGCCAGCAGGGCGAGACCTTCTGGACCACGCTCGGCCGCGCGGGCAAGCGGGTGCGGGTCATGCGCATGCCGGTGACCTTCCCGCCGAAGCCGTACGAGCACGGCGAGCTGCTGACCGGGCTCGGCACGCCCGACCTTTCGGGGCGGATCGGCAAGCCGTTCTTCTTCACCTCCGAGCTGTTCTTCACTCCCAAGGGGGGCGGCGACTTCTCGATCGACGTGGTCGAGCTGGTCGACAACAAGGGGACGATCGAGACCGAGATCCAGGGGCCGCCGAACGAGCTGTTCCCGGGCGACGGGCGCGACTACATCAAGATCCCGATGAAGCTCACCGTGCCGGAAGACCGCTCGCACCTCGACATCGAGGTTTCAGGCCAAAAGCTCAGCCTGAAGCCGGGCGAGTGGAGCGACTGGGCGCGCTTCGTCTTCCCGTTCAACCCGCTGATCAAGCTGCACGGCATCGGCAAGTTCCGCCTGATCTCGCTCGATCCGGAGGTCCGGCTTTACCTCTCGCCGATCCAGTGGGACCCGACGAATCTGCCGCCGATTCTGGACATCACGACGCCGCGCTCGTTCGCGGGCAAGCTGTCCGACCGGTTCGGCCTGTTCAAGACGATCGGCTGGACGATCGACACCTGGTCGATGAACGACGGCACGATCGACGAGGCAATCTTCCTCGAAGACATGCGCAACACCGTCGCCAAGGACAAGGAGATGCTGCTCTCGATGGTCGAGGACGGCGAGTGGGACGTGCTGATCGACTACTTCGAGTTCACCGACCGGGTGCAGCACATCATGTTCCGCTTCCTCGATCCGAAGCATCCGCTGTACACCGAGGAGGGAGCGAAGAAGTGGGGCGGCTCGGTGTTGGAGGCGTATCAGATGATGGACGGCATCGTCGGCGAGACGATGAAGAAGCTGCCGTCGGACACCAAGCTGATCGTCGTCTCCGACCACGGCTTCGCCTCGTTCCGCCGCGGCATGAACTACAACACCTGGCTGGTCGAAAACGGCTACATGTTGCTGAACGGCCAGGAGGCGGGCCGAAAGAACCTCGAAGAGCTGTTCTCCGGCCAGGGCAAGTTCTTCACCAACGTCGATTGGAGCAAGACCCGCGCGTACTACGTGGGCCTCGGCGGTATCTACATCAACCTCAAGGGACGCGAGGCGAAGGGGATCGTCGATCCGAAAGACTCCGCCGCGCTGGTCGCCGAGATCAAGGCGAAGCTCGAAGCGTTCGTCGATGACAAGACGGGCGAGAAACCGGTCGCCCACGTCTTCACCCGCGACGAGGCGTACGGCGTCTACGACCCGCTGCTGATCCCCGAGATGATTCCCTCCAACAACCGCGGCTATCGCGTCGGCTGGCAGGATAGCCTGGGCGGCATCGGCACCTCGATCGTCGAGGACAACACCCAGGTCTGGAGCGGCGACCACTGCTCGGTCTACCCGCCGCTGGTGAATGGCATCCTGTTCAGCAATCTGAAGCTGAACACGACCGACGCCTACATGGGCGACATCATGCCCACCGTGCTGGAGCTGTACAAGGTGGCGCCGCCGGAGAAGCTGGACGGCAAGAGTCTGTTGCCGAAAGGGCCGTAGAGACTCCTTTCCTGATGCGTCGCCTTGTCGCTCTCGTCTTCCTGGCCCTCCTCGCCCTGCCGACTCCGGGTCAGGAGCCGACACCAGCCAGGGAGAGGGAGCGGGAGCTGCAAGAGATCCGCGCGCGGATCTCGACGCTTCGCGGACGCTTGAGCGAGGTGCGCAAGCAGCAGACCGGCCTCGCGGGGGAGCTGGCTGCGGCCGATCTGGGTCTGGAGTTGCAGCGCGAGCGGCTGGCCGAGGCGGTTGCGGCGCGCGACCTGGCGGCGCGGCGGGAGACGGAGATCGCAACCGAGGTCGCTCGGCTGGAGACCGAGTTGGCGGCCTCCAAACTGGCGCTCGAACGCCGCCTTGCGGGGCTCTACCGGTTCGGCCGCCAGGGCTATCTGCGCTTGATCCTTACCCTCCATCCCGACAATCGCCTGCTGCCCTCGGTCCGCCTATTGCGGTTCCTTGCCCGGCGCGACGCCCAAGCGGTCGAGCGCTACGGCGCGAGCAAGGTGGCGCTTTCCGCGGAGCGCGAGCGGTTGGTCGCGGAACGCAAGGCGAGCGAGATCTGGGTCGGGCGCGAGGAGTTGCGGCGGCGCGAGCTGGTCTCGTTGCGCAACCGGCGCGCCGAGCTGCTCGCGCGCTCGGAGCGGGAGGGCAAGAGCCTCGCCGCCGAGGCGCGGGCGCTCACCGAAAAAGGGCGGAAGCTCGCGAATCTGATCGACCTGCTGTACGGCCGCAACCAGGGGGGCTCGCCGCTCGGCGCGCCGATCCAGCAGCTGCGCGGCCTGCTCGACTGGCCGGTGCGCGGCCAGGTCAAGGTGGGGTTCGGGCCACGCCTCGATCCGCGCTACCGCACCCAGGTGCCGCACAACGGTCTGGACCTTGCGACCGAGCCGGGCAGCGAGGTGCGGGCGATCTATCCCGGCAAGGTGCTCTACGCCGCGCCGTTCCAGGGCTATGGCTGGACGGTCGTGCTCCAGCATCCCGGCCAGGTGCTGTCGCTCGCGGCGGGGATGTCGAGCCTCCGGGTGGGACCCGGCGATATGGTATCTTTGGGTCAAACGGTCGGCTTGTCGACCGAGGCCCTCTACTTCGAGATCCGCGCGGAAAATCGCCCCGAAGATCCAATGTCCTGGCTCCGTTCCACGAGGTCCCCATGAGTCGCAGCCGGATCGTCTTCCTGATCGTTTCCCTCTTCCTACTGTTGCCGATGATCGCCGCGACGTTCGTCTACGCGGCCGATCGCGGCAAGCCGGACGAGAAGGGTGATTCCCTGTTCAAGTATATCGGCGTGTTCACCGAGGTGCTGAACCTGGTCCGCCAGACCTACGTCGACGAGACCGACATGAACGCCCTGATGGCGAGCGCTCTGGACGGCACCACCGAGGCGCTCGACGCGTTCTCGCAGTACGTGCCCGCGCCCGCGGTCTCCCGCTATCTGGAAGTGCAGAAAGTGGGTACCCGCCGGAGCGGCCTCCACCTGGTCAAGAGCAACGGCGTGGTCTACGTCGTGGCGATCGACGCGGGTGGGCCGGGCAAGAAAGCGGGGATCGAGCTGGGCGACATCCTGGTCGAGGTCGGTGGCAAAGATGCGCATCGCGCGCCGTTCTGGGAGATCGAAGAATCCTTCGCGGGCGAACCGGGAACCAAGCTCGATTTGCGCCTGCTCCGTCTCGGGGAGACGAAGCTCGTGACCTGCCAGCTGGGCACGTTCGAGCCGCCCGCTCCGAGCCTCGAACAGGTCGAGGGTCTTCCGGTGCTGCACTTGCCGAGCTTCGGCGAGCGCACCGCCTGGACGACGCGCGGCCTGCTGGCCAAGGGGAAAGCGGGAGACCGTCTGATCGTCGATCTGCGCGGCATCGCGGGCGGCGATCCGGAAGCGGCCTACGCGGTCGCGCGGCTGTTTACCCAGGGTGACCTGGGCGCGCTCGGCGGGCGCAAGGGGCAGGTCTCGACCTTCACCGGTAGCGAAGCGCCGGTCTGGAAAGGGAGCCGGCTGGTGGTTCTGGTCGACCGGGGCACGCTCGGAGCGGCCGAGCTACTCACGACGATCCTCGCCCAGAAGCTCCACGCGGAGGTGGTGGGCGAGCGCACGTTCGGCTACGCCGGCCGCCTCGCGTCGGTGGACCTGTCGAGCGGCGGCCGGTTGATCTATACCGACGCCTTCTACTCGGGACCCGATCACAAGGCGCTGGACGCCTCGCTGGTGCCCGACGTCGCGGTCGACGAGCGGTCGCGGACGTTCGAGGACAAGGACACGCCGCTCGACGATCTGATCTTGAAGCAGGGCTTGCGCCGCCTCGCGGCCGAGCCGGAAGCGGCGAAGAAAGCCGCGTAGACCCTCGGCCTGGGGGGGGAAGGCTCTCCCCCCGCCTCTGATTTTCCTGCATGCCGCCCTACAAACGACGCGTGAAGCCCAGGCCCGCCAGCCGCGCTTCCGGTGCTCCCGGCGGCCGTCGCGTCGCCGTAGTGCTGCTGGGTCTCCTCGCCGCCTTGGCCGCCGTTTACCTTTCGTGCCAGACGCGGGGGGGCGAGGAGCGAAACGCGCCCCGAACCGGCTCCTCGGGCAAGGCGAGCACGCCCAAGCGGTCGCCCTCCTTGCCCGGCACGCACACCTCCTCGCGGCACGATTCGACCGCCCAGGGCGACGTCACCTCGACTCCTGCCAAGGGAGGCCCGAGGATCGCAATCGTGATCGACGACCTGGGGGCGAGCGAAACCACCGTCGAAGAGCTGGAAGCGTTCGGCGTGCCGCTCACCTACTCCGTGCTTCCCTACGAGGAAGAGACCGGCGCAGTGGTCGCCGAGCTAAGCAACCACGGCGAGGAGCTGCTCTGCCATCTGCCGATGGAACCGGAAGGGAACGGAAATCCGGGTCCCGGCGCGCTGCTGGAGTCGATGACCGAGGCGGAGCTGGTCGAAGCGACCGATCGCGCGCTCGAAGCGGTGCCGGGGGCGGTCGGCGTCAATAACCACATGGGCTCGGGACTCTCGGCCGATCCCCGCGCGATGCGCCCCGTGCTCGCGCGCCTCGCGAGAAAACATCTGTTCTTCCTCGACTCCCGAACCAGCGCCAAGAGCGTCGGCTACCGGCTCGCGATCGAGTTGGGGATTGCCGCCGCCGAACGCCAAGTCTTTCTGGATGACGTAGAGGATCCGCAAGCGATCCGCGTCCAATTCGCCCGCCTGCTCGCCCTGGCGAAGAAGAAAGGCGCTGCGATCGCGATCGGCCACCCGCACCCGAACACGATCGCCGTCCTAGCCGACGAGATCCCGAAAGCGGTCGCGGCCGGATTCGAGATCGTCCCCGTCAGCTACCTGCTCGACCGGCCGGGGGAATTGCCGGAGTAGGGGCGGACCTGCGTGTCCGCCCTTGGATCTGTCCCGCGCGATCGTTCCAGGGCGGACACGTAGGTCCGCCCCTACGACCGCACCCCGCGTCATTCCGCCCGCAGCACCTCGATCGGCCGACGTTCGAGCGCGCGGAGGCTTGCTGCAAGGCCGGCGATCACCGAGAGGACGATCGTGAGGGCGATGGCGAGAACGAGCCGGGCGGGCTCGGGTTCCCAGGTCAGCTCGAAGCCGCGGGTGACGACACCCCAGGAGAGCGCGGCGCCGGTGGCCGCTCCCAAGAGGCCCGCGACCCCACCGATCAGGGCGTATTCGACCGCGAAGGCGGTCGCCACCTGACGGCGGGTCATACCGAGGGTCTTCAAAAGGGCGACCTCGCGCCCGCGCCGGACGGAGCCGGCGGAGATCGCTCCGGCGAGGATCGCGATGCCGGAAAGGACGGTGAAGCCGCCGAGGAAACGGACGCCGAGGCCGATCCGCTGGAGCACGCCGAGGATCTTGCTCAGGATCTCGCGGATGCGCAGGAACGTGACGTTCGGATAGCTCGCCGCGAGGAGATCTTGGACGTGCTGCTCGCTGCCGTAGGCGAGGCGTGCGGTCGCGACCCGCTGCTGCGGCGCCTGTTCGAGGATGCCGGGTTCGACCACCAGGTAGAAATTGATCCCGAACGTCGACCAATCGACCGTGCGCAGACTGGTCACCACCAATTCGAGCGGCACCCCTTGGACGTCGAACCCGAGCTTGCTGCCGAGGCCGACGCCGAGATCCTCGGCGAACGACTTCTCCAGGCTCACCTCGCCGTGGTCGGGGTCACTCCAGAGCTTGCCCGCGACGACCACGTTGTCGGCGGGCAGCTTCTGGAGGTAGGTCAGACGCTGTTCGCGCGTGAGCGCCCAACGGCGACCGCGCTCCTCTCTTCCCTCGCTCCGATCGTTCCGATCGTCTCGGCCGTTGGGATCCTGCCGTTTCCTCCGTGCGCCCGCGATCTGGTCCACCGGCCGGCCGTTGATCGAGGCGATGCGCGCCATCACGACCGGGACCGAGTCGATCTTCTCGGCCCGGGATCGTGTGAGCAGTGCCCTCACCCCTGGCCACTGGGCGGGCTGGATGTCGACCAGGAATGCGCTGGGCGCGTTGCTCGGCAGCTCGCGCGAAAGCTCGTGAGAGATGCGCCGTTCGACCAGCGACATGGTGAGCACCGTCACAACGCCGAGGCCAAGGGCGACGATCGCGCCGACCGTCGCGGCGCCCGGCCGGGCGAGCGCGCCGAGCCCGTGCCGGAGCGCGATGCTCGAAAACCGCGGCAGCCGGCCGATCGACTTCGCGAGCAGGGTCGCCGCGACCGCGAGGATCGCGGTGGCCAGCGTGAGCGCGCCGACGAACTGCGCGGAGAGGAGGAGCGAGTCGGTTTGGGCGAAGGTGAGCGCGAGCAGCCCGGCGGCAAGCGCCAGGAACGCGAAGCCGGCCGTGGTGCGATGGACCGGCAAGGGCTCGGCGTCGCGGCGCAGCACGCGCGAGGGGGGAACGCGCAAGAGTCCGGCGAGAGGCGGCAAGCTGAACAGGAGCGCCACCCCCACGCCGAGCCCGAGCCCGCGCAGCAACACACCGGGCTGCCAAGGACGAATCAGCGCGGCGGGGATCAGATCGCCGAACAGGTGGGGGATCGCGGCTTGGATCGCCACGCCGAGCAGGATGCCGATCAAACTGCCGATCAGGCCGAGCAGCGCGGTCTGGCCGAGATAGAGCGCGAGCACCTCGCGCGGGCGCAGCCCCAAGCACTTGAGGATCGCGATCGCGTCGAGCCGCCCGGCGAGCCAGGCGCGAACGCTCTGCGCGACGCCGATGCCGCCGACGAACAGGGAGAGAAGGGCGACCAGGCCGAGAAAGCGCCCGACTTGGGCGAAGCTCTCGCGCAGCTGCGGCTGCGCCTGGCGAAAGGTCTCGACGCGATAGGCCTCGTTGGCCGGAAGGGCGGCGCGCAGTTGGTCGGCGATCTTCTCCAGGCGGTCGGCGGAGACCCCCGCGGGCAGGGCGATCAGCGTCTTGTACGAGACCCGGCTTCCCTTGGCGATCAGGCCGGCGCGTTCGAGCCCGGCCATCGAGAGGAACACCCGCGGCCCGAACGCGGTGCCGATCCCCACGCGATCGGGCTCCGACGAAACCAAGCCCGCGACGTGGAAATCGGCGGTGCCGATACGGAAATCGAGCGCCCGGTCATGCGGACTATGACGCAGTCCCAAGGCGCCGATCAGCTCGGGCGCCACGACCGCGGCGTCCGGTGCGAGCAGTGCGGCAAGCGGCCGCGCCGGGAGGACCGCGAGCTTGCCGTAGAACGGGTAGCCCGGCTCGACCGCCTTCATCTCGACCAGTTGGCTCCGCCCCGGTTTGCCGTTTTGGGGCAGGGCAGCGACCACCGTGACCATCTCGCGCACCGCGGCGGTCCGCGCGCCGGCCGGCAGCAGGGAGAGGAGGTCGAAGCCTTCCGGTAGCGCCCGGCGGCTCTCGATCGCAAGGTCCGCCGCCAGCAGTTGCCGCGCTTCGGAGCGGATTCCGGAATCGAGCCCGGCGGCGAGCCCCGCGATCGCGACCACCGCGGCCACCCCCACCGCGAGACAGGCGACGAAGAAGGTAAAGCGCCCGAGCGCGCCGCGCGACTCGCGCAGCATCCAGGAGAGCAGCGTGCGCGGCTTCAAGCGGCGCTTTCCTCGGCGGGCGCGGCAGAGGAGAGAGCGGCGAGCGCCGCGAGGGTCTCCGAACGGTCCGACCGCTCCTCGCGCTCGATCCGGCCGTCGCGCAGGTGGATTCGTCGATCGGCGAGGGCGGCCACGGCCGGGTCGTGGGTCACCAGCACCATCGTCGTGCCGTGGCGTTCCCGCAGGTCGAGCAGGATTTCGAGGATCTTCCGGCCCGTCGAGCCGTCGAGGTTGCCGGTCGGCTCGTCGGCGAGCAGGATCGGCGGCCGGGTGGCGAACGCGCGGGCGAGCGCCACACGCTGCTGCTCGCCCCCCGAAAGCTGGGTCGGGTAGTGGTGGCCGCGATCGCTCAGGCCGACCTCGGCAAGCAGCTGGTCGGCGCGCGCGCCTGCCTCCGGCGAGTTGAGAAGCTCCAGAGGCAACAGCACGTTTTCCCGCGCGGTCAGATTGCCGAGCAGTTGGAACGACTGGAAGACGAAGCCCAGCTCGGCGCGCCGGAGGCGGGCGAGACTGTCCTCCGAGAGCGCTTGGATCGCCCGGCCGTCGAGCAAGATCTCGCCCGAGGTCGGCCGGTCGAGACCGGCCATCAGGGCCAGCAGGGTCGATTTGCCGCTGCCCGAGGGGCCGAGCACGGCGACGAACTCGCCGGCCGCGATCGAGAGATCGATGCCGTCGAGAATGGTCAGATCGCGCCCCCCGGAAGGGAGGCGACGGAAGAGGCGGCGGATCTCGATGCGGGGAGTAGACGTCATGGAAGTTAGTACAACCGGCGTGAGGGGGTGGGCATTTCCCGAGCGGCAGGACCGTTAAGATCGGAGCCATGAGTCGCCTCCGATCCTGCTCGCCGAGACCCTACGCTCCAAACGCCCTCTTCCTTACTTTCTTCTTCGTGGCCCTGTTGGCGGCCCTGGCGCTCGGCGCCTGCAAGCGGGCGGAAGAACCCGGGAGCAAGCCCGCCCCGGCTGCGAGCGCTCCGACCCCCGCGCCGAGCGCGCCGGTTGCCGCCGCGCCGCTCGCCGAAGGCCCGAAGGTGATCTTCCTCGGCGACAGCCTGACGGCCGGGCTGGGAGTCTCGGTCGAGGAGGCCTTTCCCGCACGAGTGGGCGAGATCCTCGCCGCCGAAGGGCATCCGATCCAGGTGATCAACGCCGGGGTGAGCGGCGACATCAGCGCCGGGGGAGCGAGCCGCCTCGCCTGGCTGCTGCGCCAGAAACCCGCGATCGTGGTGGTCGAGCTGGGCGCCAACGACGGCATGCGCGGCCAACCGCTCGCCGAACTGGAGAAGAACCTGCTCGACATCGTGCAGCGCTCCCAGGCCGCAGGCGCCAAGGTGTTGATCCTCGGCATGAGGATCCCGCCCAACTACGGCAAGGACTACTCGGACGGGTTCGAAGCGATCTACCCCCGGGTCGCCGAACAGACCGGAGCCGCGCTCGTGCCCTTCCTCCTCGAAGGGGTCGGCGGCGAGGCCAGGTTGAACCAGGCCGACGGCATCCACCCGACCGCCGAGGGGCACCGCCTGGTCGCCAAAAACGTCGCGCCGGCCCTGGGGCGCCTGCTGGAGGCAGGAGCGGTTGCCGGGAAGTGATCGAACAACTTGCAGGCCGAGTTGATCATGGTTATCATTCAAGCATGAGAGATCGACCCTATCCCGTGGGAACCCCTCCTCCCAGCGAGATCGCCGAATCGGCGGCCTTGGCTTATGGCGTGAGCCCCTGGCCCGAGGCCGATGTCATGGCCTTCGTCCGTTCCCTGCTGCGAGCCGAGATCGTGAGCCGTTGGAGCGCCGCTTCTTTGATCGAGGCGATGCTTCCGCGCGAAGAGGTGCCGAGCCCTACCGCCGTTCTCCAAGCCCGGCGCAACGCCGAAGCCCGAAATCAGCTGCTGCGAGAGTTCGGTGGCCTGACCAGCGGCGAGGTGGCCGAGCACGCGGGATCGCGCGCCAAGAATCGGGCGGCGCTGGCCAATCGCTGGAAGCAGGAAGGACGGATCTTCTCCGTGCCCCACCAAGGGGCGGAGATCTTCCCTGGACTTCAGTTCGACGAGCACGGGCAGCCGCGCGAAAAGGTTCGCGAGGTCGTGGCCGCGCTTTCCGCCTGGTCGCCTTGGGAGCTTGCGCTCTGGTTCATCGCTGCCAATGGGTGGCTCGACGGCCGTCGGCCTGTCGATCTTCTGGGGACTGATTCGGAGGCTGTAGTGCGCGCGGCTCGACACGCGGCGGCGGGGATCATCTTCTGATTTTCTCGGGAGGGAGCCTTCCCTCGCCCCCAGAAGCGCTGGATCCGATCACCGAAGTTTGGACCGCCGGTAAACCCATCATTCGTTGCCACGACGGACGGTTCGGAGCCACGGAGTTCAACCCAGGCTTCGGTCTCGGGCGATTCCATCCGTTCCCTGACGAAAGAGGACGGATCGTATCGACGATTTACGGTGCATCGGACTTCGAAGGGGCGCTGTCCGAGACTCTTTTTCACGACATCCCGGTTCGCGATGCGTTCCGCGTGGTCGAACGCTCGGTCCTTCGGCCCCTCCTGATTTCGGTGATCTCGGCGCGACGTCCGCTCCATTTCGCTCAACTTCATGGTTTTGGCCTCAGTCGGCTCGGGCTCCGGCGCACCGACTTGATCGAAGCCGAAGCCCCGGCCTACCCGGCGACCGCTCGATGGGCTGCGGCACTGCACTCTTGCGCCGAGCGATTTGACGGCTTGGTCTGGATCTCGCGCCAGCACGACACGTCGCGAGCGGTAGTTCTGTTCGGCGACCGGATCGACCGAAGCGATCTCGAGCTGATCGAATCGCCCTTACCGCTCTACCTTGGCCGGGGCTATCGGCGCGTGCAGAAAGCGGCCGAAGCAGCCGGAATTACTGTGCTGGAGTGAGCTACAGCCCCGACCGCTTCGCCTCGTCCCAGAGCGCATCCATCTCGTCGAGGGTAGCGTCGGCCGGATTTTTGCCGCTCGCGGCAAGGCCCTGCTCGATCGATTCAAAGCGGCGGCGGAACTTCAGGTTGGCCTGAGCGAGCGCGGCTTCCGGATCGAGATCGAGCTTGCGCCCGAAATTGGCGAGGGTGAACAGGAGGTCGCCCAGCTCTTCGCTCACCGCTTGGCGGTTCAAGGCGCCTCCGGCGAGGGCTCCACGCAGCTCGGCGAGCTCTTCGTCGACTTTGTCCAGAACAGAGGCTGCGTCCGGCCAGTCGAAGCCGACGCCCGCGGCTTTTTGGGTCAATCGGTAGGAGGAGAGCAGGGCGGGTAGCGAGGCGGAGACCCCGGCGAGCACCGAGCGCCCCGGGTCTTTCTTCACTTTGCGCCGCTCCCATGCCTCTCGCACGGCCTGAGCGTCCGCGAGGCTGTTGCGGTCGTCTTCCGTTCCGAACACGTGAGGATGCCGGGCGACCATCTTGGCGTGGACCGCTTCGATCGCTTGGTCGAGATCGAACGCTCCCGCCTCTTCGGCGAGCCGGCCGATGAAGGCGACCTGGAATAGCAGGTCGCCGAGCTCGGCGGCGATCTCGTTCCAATCGCCGGAATCGATCGCCCCCGCGGTCTCGTGGGCCTCTTCCAGCAGATAGGCGCGAACGTCGCCGAGCGACTGCTCGCGATCCCACGGACAGCCGTCCGGCGCTCGCAGCCGAGCCACGAGATCGAGAAGTTTCTGGAGATCGGGGGCGGGCATGGCGCGGGATGGCTCAGGATACTGCGGGTCGGGACTATGATGCATGACGACTTGCCGGGGGAGATTTGCGCTTGCTACGCTTTTTGTCAATGTCCGTTCGTTTCCTGCCGGCTTCCACGGCATCGATAGCTGCCGAAGATTGGGTCACACCGTGAGCGACGAGAAAATCAAAGTCACCGACAAACGGATGTTCACGGCGGACGGCCAGCTCAAGGAGGAGTACAGCTTCCTTGCCGAGCCCGCGGCGCCCGAACTGGAGGCGGAAGCCCCCCCCCAACCTGCGGCTGCCGCGCCTCCCGAGGTCGAAACGGCCTTCGAGTCCCCGCTGCCGCCGGGATATCCCGACGATTCCAGAGCCCGGCTGGATCTGCCGGGCACCCCTCCGGGCCTCGGCCGGCCGACCTTTTACGACCTGGTGAGCCTGCTCGCCGAGCCGATCGCGATCTATCTCGGCGACCTTGAGCTGCCTACCGGCGAGTCGGCCGAAAACCTGGAGATGGCGCGCCTGCACATCGACCTGCTCGACGTCCTGCGCCAGAAGACGGCGGGGCACCTGAGCGTCCAGGAGGCGGGCTTCCTCGAAGACCTGCTCTATCGCTCGCGAGTGCGCTATGTCCAGAAGCGGGGCTGAGAGCGGAGCCCGCCGCGCGCTCAGGTTTGCCCTGACGGCGACATGGGCGAGCCTGGCGACGGTGAGCCTCGGCCTGTTCGGGGCGCGCCCGGCATCGGCCGCGGCCCAAGGCTCTGGTTTCGAGCTTGGCGACTCGGTGTCGCGCACGCTCCACCAACTCCAGGATCAGGCCGTGCAGTGGCTGGTTCAATCCGACCCGGAGCACTCCGGAGAGCGGGTGACGGAGCTGCTCGAAACCGCGCGCACTCTCGGCTTCGAGCGCTTTCCTGATCTTGCCCGCGGCGCCCTGTTCCGCGCGGTCGATGGCGCGCGCCGCGGCGACTTCGCCCTATCGCGACAAGCCCTTGCCGCCGCCGAGCGGCTCGATCCCGGGCGGCCGGAGATCTCGTTTGCGAGCGCCACCGTGGCGCGCATCGAAGGAAGTTATGCGACCGCTGCGGCCAAGCTGGTGGTGGGGATCGGGCGTACTTTGACCTGGCCGTTCGAGCGCCGGTTGCTGCTCGAAGGCGCCCTGCTCTGGTCGCTCTGGCTGTTGCTCGCCACGGCCGGGCTGTTCCTGGTGATCCAGATGACGGCCAAAGGCGGGGCGCTGCTCGCCGACATCGGGCGCATCTTCTCCGGTTCCGGCCGCGGGAGCCGGTTCACCGTGCCGTTCGCGGTCGCGGTCCTGGTCTGGCCGCTGGTGCTGCCGTCGGGCTTCATCTGGTTGTTGCTCTGGTGGTCGGTGTTGCTCTGGGGGTATGCCTCGGCGAGCGAGCGCACCGTGCTGGCCGGCGCCTGGCTGCTGTTGGCGGCGGCGCCGCCGCTGCTCGCGGAGCAACGGCAACGGCTCGCGATCGCGCTCTCGCCCCCCGCGCTTGCGCTCGACAGCCTGGAGCGCCGGGAGCTTTCAGGCGATCTGTTCAACGATCTCGGCACGCTCCGGACCCTGGTTCCGGACAGCTTCGCGGTCCGCCAACTGGCGGCGGACATCCATCGCCATCTGGGACAGTGGGAGCGCGCGCGAGAGCTGTACCAGGAGGTGATTCAGAAAGAACCGGGCAACTCGGCGGCTCTGGTCGACGTCGGCGCCTACTATCTGGTGCGCCACGAATACGCCCAGGCGATCGAACAATTCAAGCGTGCCGGGGAGATCGACCCGACCAGCGCCGAGGCGCAATACAACCTGTCTTGGGCCTATCGCGGTTCGTACCGGTTCGAAGAGGCCGAGCGCGCCGACGCGCAGGCGCGGGTGCGCGATCGCTCGCTGGTCGAAGGCTGGGTCCAGCGCTCGGAGCGGGTGGTCTCGGTTGACGGCGGCTTCGAGAGGATTCCCGAGATCCGAAGCCAGCTCGAAGTGCGGATCGCCGGTCCCGTTCCCGGACATCGCTCGGGGGATCTTCTCCGGCGCTACGGCACCGCGGGTCTCGCGCTCGGACTGCTGCTCGCCGCGCTCGGGCTCGACGTTCTGCGGCGCAACCGGCAAGGGTACAGTGCGGTGCCGCTCGACCTGAAGCTCGGCTCGCGGCCGTGGCAGTGTTGGCTCCGGGTCCTTCTTCCCGGCTTGCCCTCGGCGGAGGTCGGCGACGGGTTCCGCGGCTTCTGCGCGGTGCTGGTGGCGTTGGCGCTCGCCTCGATCCCGTTCCTGCCGCGGTTGGGTTTCCGGCTCCCGTCCGGGTTCGGCCCCGGCCAAGGGGTGGCCGGGTCGGTCGCGCTCGTCGGTCTCGTCACCTATTTCATCGCGCGCTATCGCTTCGATCTGGCGAACGAGATCTGATGAGCGTCGAAGGCAACCTCGATCTGTTCCAGCTGCCGGAGATCCTGCAGCTGGTCGCGCAGCAGCAGAAGACCGGGATTCTCACCGTCCAAGGCAACGAGGACATCGTGGCGATCTCGTTCCTGCACGGCAAGATCGTGGCGGCGGATTCGCTCAACCAGGCGGTCGAAGAAGGCTTGAAACAGGTGTTGGTAGAGACCGGCGTGCTCTCGGGCGCCGAGTTTGCCCGGGCTTCGGCCGAGCAGGCCGCCACCGGCCAGCGGTTGGTCGATTTTCTGGTCGAGAGCCGATTCGTCTCTCGGACCCGCCTGCTTGAGGCGCTACGGATCCATACCCGCCAGTTGCTGGAAAAGCTGCTCGATTGGCGGGAGGGGGATTTCAAGTTCTACTCGGGCGAGGAGGTGGCGTACGAGGAGGGCTTCGTCCCGATCCGGGTTGACGAGCTTCTTCTCCATGCTGGCGGCGCAAAGCCTTCCGCGCCCGCTCCGCCGGTCCGGCGTGCCCCGATAGCGGTCGAGGCGAACGCACCCACCTCCGATGCGGCTCGACCGAGCGCCGGGGCGTTGCTGGGCTTCCCCGGATCGCCCGCCTCCGTCTCGCCCGCCGCGAGCGCCGCCGCACGGTCGTCCGAGCGGTTGTCCGAGGCGCTGCCGGCGATTGTTTTACCGTTTCCCGGTCTGGAACCACCCGGCCCTGCCAAACCGGGCGTCACCGGAACCGGCCTCCGTCAGATGACCCTGGAGCCCGCGCCGGTGCCGCGGCCGATTCGACACGTCGGCCGGGTGCTCGGCGCGCTCGCCGGTTGCGGCCTTCTGGCCTTGTTGATCTACCGCCCCGATCAGGCGGTGTTCCCGTTCTCCTGGCAGTCCGCCTCGCTCCAGGCGTTAGAGGAGACCCAGCGATCCGCCCAATTCTTGAAGATCGACCGGGCGGCCCAGACGTTCTTTCTGCTGGAGGGGCGCTTCCCCGAGCACTTGAGCGAGTTGCGCGATCGGGATCTGTTGGGTCCCCACGACCTGTTCGACGTCGAAGGGCGGCCGCTTCTGCTGATTCCGCGGGAAACGACCTACGAGCTTCACGCCGAAGGGCGGGCGGGCGCCGAGGACGCAACGAGCCGCAGCATCTCGGGCAATTTCCTCCTCGATCCGGAATTCCTCTCGCTTCGCCCCGGAACCCAGGCCGCGCCGCTAGTCCTGCTCGACTAAATACCTCTTCGCCCGGCTGCATCTCCTGCCAGCCCTCGGTCTCAGCGCAAAGATATGAGCGTTTCGCTGTAGATCTTTGCGAAACGGGAATTGACATCGCTCGACTGAGGTTTTACCCTTCGTAGTCGATGGGAAGCCCGGCGGGACCGGACGATCCCGCGGCGATCTCGCGAATCCAGGAGGAGTGCATGAGCAAAATCATCGGTATCGACCTCGGAACCACGAACAGCGTGGTGGCCGTGATGGAAGGCGGGGAGGCGAAGGTCATCCCCAACGCCGAAGGCAATCGCACCACGCCGTCGGTGGTCGGGTTCACCAAAGGGGGCGAGCGTCTGGTCGGCCAGGTCGCCAAGCGCCAGTCGGTGACCAACCCGAAGAACACCGTATTCTCGATCAAGCGCTTCATGGGGCGCCACTTCGACGAAGTGGGCGACGAGATGAGGATGATCCCGTACGCGGTCGAGCGCGCGGAGAACGGCGATGTCCGGGTCGACATCGACGGCAAACGCTATTCCCCGCCCGAGATTTCGGCGATGGTCCTGCAGAAGCTCAAACAGGCCGCCGAGGATTACCTGGGCGAGAAGGTCACCGAGGCGGTGATCACGGTGCCCGCCTATTTCAATGACGCCCAGCGTCAAGCGACTAAGGACGCCGGCCGGATCGCCGGCCTCGACGTCAAGCGGCTGGTCAACGAGCCGACCGCCGCAGCGCTCGCCTATGGGCTCGACAAGAAGAAGGACCAGACGATCGCGGTCTACGACTTCGGTGGCGGCACCTTCGACATCTCGATTCTCGAAGTCGGCGAAGGCGTAGTCGAGGTGAAATCGACCAATGGCGACACCCATCTCGGCGGCGACAACATCGACCAGCGGATCATCGAGTGGCTGCTGGAGGAGTTCAAGAAGGACCAGGGGATCGACCTCGGCAACGACGCGATGGCCGTCCAGCGTCTGAAGGAAGCCGCGGAGAAGGCGAAGATCGAGCTCTCCTCGGCGCAGGAGACGGACATCAACCTGCCGTTCATCACCGCAGACGCCTCCGGGCCGAAGCACATGAACCTCCGGATGACCCGCGCGAAGCTGGAAGCGCTGGTCGAAGAGATCATCAAGAAATCGATCAAGCCGGTGCTCCAGGCGATCAAAGACGCCGGGCTGGAGGCGAAGGACGTCGACGAGGTGGTTCTGGTCGGCGGCCAGACCCGCATGCCGGCGATCCAAAAGCTGGTCAAAGACGTGTTCGGCAAGGAGCCCAACCGGGGCGTCAATCCGGACGAAGTGGTCGCGATCGGCGCGGCGATCCAGGGCGGCGTCCTCGCGGGCGACGTCAAGGACATGCTGCTGCTCGACGTGACCCCGCTCTCGCTCGGCATCGAGACCCTGGGCGGCGTGTTCACCAAGCTGATCGAGCGCAACACGACGATCCCGACCAAGAAGAGCGAGACTTTCTCGACCGCCGCGGACAACCAGACCTCGGTCGAGGTCCACGTCCTCCAAGGCGAGCGCGAGATGGCGGCCGGCAACCGTACGCTCGGCAAGTTCCACCTCGTGGGCATCCCGGCCGCGCCGCGCGGCGTGCCGCAGGTCCAGGTGACCTTCGACATCGACGCCAACGGCATCGTCCACGTCTCGGCCAAGGACATGGGTACGGGCAAGGAGCAGAACATCACGATCACCGCGTCGTCCGGTCTCGACGACAAGGAGATCGATCGGATGGTCAAGGAGGCCGACGTCCACAGCTCCGAGGACAAGGAGCGGAGGAAGCAGGTCGAGCAGCGGAACCAGCTCGACGGTATGACCTACCAGACCCAGAAGAGCTACGACGAGAACAAGGAGAAGCTCTCCGCGGACGAGAAGGGCCAGGTCGAAGAGGCCCTCGCCGAGGCGAAGAAGGCGCTGGAAGCCGACGATGCCGCGGTGATCGAGAAGGCGATCGACAAGCTGACCAAGGCCTCCCACAAGATGGCCGAGGCGGTCTATCGCACGCCGGACGCGCAAGCCGCGGGCGCTTCCGGCGAAGCGGCCGGCAAGGCGCCGACCGACGACGTGATCGACGCGGAGTACGTGGACGTCGACAAGAAGTAAGCTTGGAGCGAAGAGTCGACAGGGAAACCCGGAAGGGAGCGCCGCGATGTCACCGCGTAAGAACTACCTCGATGAGCTGGCCCGTATTCAGCAGCGCATCAACGCGCTCTTCGAGCAGGCTCTCCTGTCGACCGAGTTGGAGGACGGCCGCGAGCTTTCTCCTCCGGGCTGTTGGTCGCCCGCGGTCGACGTTCTCGAAACCGAGGACGGCTATCTGGTCCACGCCGAGCTTCCCGGGGTTCGGCGTGAAGATATCGATCTACAGGCGGAAGAGCGGCGGCTGGAGATTTCCGGTCGCCGCCAGCCGGCCGAAGAGCATCGGAGCTTCCTGCGCATGGAACGCAGCTACGGGCGCTTCCGCCGGGTCTTCGAGCTGGCCGATCCGATCGACGTCGACGCCGTCGCCGCGCAGTTCGAGCGCGGCGTGCTCCGCGTCTCGGTGCCCAAGCGCCGCCCCGAAGGCGTGAAAATCATCCCCCGCCAGGAGGCCTGACGTGGCGCGTCGACGCAAGTCGGACGAAACCCCGTTCGTCATGATCAGCGTGGTCTCCGAGCGCTTCGGAATCCACCCCCAGACCCTCCGGCTGTACGAACGGGAAGGGCTGATCAAGCCGGTCCGCAGCGCCGGCAACACCCGGCTCTATGACGAAGTCGCAATCCGCCGCCTGAAGATGATCCTCGCCCTCACCCGCGACATGGGAGTCAACCTCGCGGGAGTCGAAGTGATCCTCAACCTCCAAGAGCGCCTCGACGAAGTCCAAGGCGAGCTCGACAAAGTCATGGAGTTCGTCCGCCAGGAGATCTCCGACCGAAGAGCCGGAGTGGACCGCCAGCACGCTTTGGTGAAGGTAGAGCGGGGGGCGTTGGTGAAGCGGTAGGGGATCTGAGCGACCCTACCAGCACCCGCACTGTTTGTTGCCCGGACTGCAGACCCTGCCCGTGATCGTGCAGATACCGGGCGCTCCGGAAAAGGGTTTTGTACATGGGGTCCCTTCGATCGCTCCGAGACAGTCCGGGACGCTGCAGATACTGCTGCACGTTTGGCCGGTGAGAAAATGGGGTGCCGGAGGAATCGCGGTGTCTGAAAGGGCCGACGCGGAGCAGGTCTTGATCTCGAGCGGCGGAGTCTCCGCGAACGAGGGCAGTGCGAGGCAGGCCAGGGCGGCGATGGCGAACAGGGCGACAACGAAGTTCTTGCGGATCATGGGTGTTCCCCTTTCTACCCAGAACAGTGCTTTTGCGGATGCGATCCGCGCCGAGTCCGTTCGGTTGCTGCCCTACCCGGCAGGTGCCGGCTCGGCGAGCAGGCTTTCGATCAGTCCTTCGAACTCCTTCTTGAGCTCCGCGAAGTGCTCGCCGGTGCCGGGGCCGTCGAAGCCGGAATGGATCTTCCGCACCTTGCCGTCGCGGCCGAGAAAGACGGTGGTGGGGAAGGATGCGACGCGGGTGAGGTCGGGGAGCGCCGCGCCGGCTTTTTCCTTGTCGTTCGTTCCCGCGAGCAGTAGGGAATACGAGATGCCGTAGCGCTCGCCGAAGCGGCGGACGAATTCGCGGTCGCGGGTAGCGTCTCCTGTGACCTCGAAAGCCAGGCCGACGATCTCCAGGCCATGATCTCGATAGCGCTTGTGGAGGGAGGCTAAGTACGGCCCCTCGTCGTTGCAGTTCGGACACCAGGAACCGAACAGGTTGACGATCACGACCTTGCCGGCGAACCTTGGATCGTCGAGCGTCACGGGTTGGCCCGCGAGATCGGGGAAACGGAAGCGAAATTTCCCCTCGGGGTTGGTCAGGCCGACTTCCTTCCAAGCATCCGGTAGAACGGCTTCGCGCTCGGCGGCCCGCCGCGCGGTCCAGGTCGCGTGGTAGCTATCGCGCGACCAGAAATCTCCGCGTAGCGTGCCGCCCGGTTCGGCGTGCGCCTGGTAGAGGAAGGCGTGGGCGCCGTCGAACGCTGAAAGACGCAGGACTCCGCTCTCGTAGCTTCCTTCGAGAAAGCGATGATCGCCCGTGGGCGTCCGGAACGTCCCTGTGACTCGTGTGCCCTCTTGGCGCAGCTCGGCTTCGGCCGGCGAGGTTTCTTCCTCGTCGACGAAAGCGACCGCCCAGTTGCCGGAGACGCTCGGCACGGCTTCCGCGGCTCCCGCTGCGAGGCCAAGCTCGGAAGCGGGTCGAAATCGCGATGCGGCCTCGGCTCCGGCCCGGTGGGCCGAAAGCGGCATGGCCGCATACGCCGTCTTGCCCCGCTTCTCCCATTTCCCCGTCAGATTGTCGCCCTCGATCGTGGCGACGATTCGCGAGTCGTAGCCGTCAAAGCGGAGCATCAGATCGTTTCCTTTCAGCTCGACAGCGGAAACCGGAGCGTCTTCCGAACCGTTCTGGATCACCGCCCGGAGACCCTGGGGACCCGAATCGACTCGCAAGCCGAACGGCAGCTCGCCGCCGGGCGAGGTGAGCACGCCGCGCCATTGGCCGACGGGGGAAGGCGCCGAGTTGCAAGCCGAGAAAGCGAGCAGGAGGAGGGCGGGGAGGGCGAGTCGGACAGTCGATCGAGAGAGGCGCATTCGGGGATTCTAAGCGGTACGCCAACCGGTCTGCCGGAGCCCCCGTGCTACCATCGATCCGTGGTCGAAAACGGCGTATCGGCAGCCTGTCCGGAGTGCGGCGGGCGGGGTTGGATTGTCGCCCCGGATGGCGGCAATGGCACCGCTCGGCCCTGCTTGTGCCGGGATCGCGAGCGGGTGCCGCGTTTGTTCGGGGCGGCGGGAATCCCCGAGCGCTATCGCCGCTGTCGCCTTCAGACGTTCGACCGCAGCCACAACAACCCGCGGGTCAAAGATCAACTGCTGCGGGCGTTTCGCGAGAGCGAGCGCTACGTTGACGAATTTCTCAACGCGGACGGGGAGTTCCGCGAGTCCGGATTGATCTTCTTCGGCCCGCCCGGCACCGGCAAGACCCATCTGGCGGTCGCCGTGCTCTCCGAGCTGATCGAGCGCTACGGCGCTCATGGCCGCTTCGTGAACTTCAACGAGCTGGTCCAGCAGATCCGGGCGACGTTCGATCCCAGCTCGGAGGAATCGACCGCCGAGGTCTTCGATCCCTTGACCCGCGCCGAGCTGCTGGTGTTCGACGAGCTGGGCGCGCAGAAGCAGACGCCCTGGGTGAACGATCTGCTGTACTTGATTTTGAACCAGCGGTACGTCAAGCGGCTGCCGACGATCTTCACCACGAACTACCTGCTGCAGGCGGGCCGGGCGGAGGCGCCCGCTCCAGCCGCGGGTCCGCGTTCGCTCGATCGCGGGGCCGATGTGCCGTCGGCCTCGCCGCCGCCGTCCGCCGAGATCACCAAGCTTCTTTCCTCCCGCCTGCCTGCGCCGCTCGTGTCGCGGATCTTCGAGATGGCCAAGCCGATCGACATGACGTCGGCGACCGATTTCCGTCGCGAAGTCCTGATGCATGGCAAACACTCCTGACGGGGCAATTCGCCTGACGGCGATCGATTGCGTATCCCGCGGAGCCGCCAGCCTGCGTGCCAATTGGCGGCTTCTGATCGGGGTCCGGGTGATTCGGAACCTGATCCTCCTGGCGCTCTTGGCCACCAGTGTGATCCTGCCGATCTTGGCGCTTGGGCTCGACCTGTGGCTCGATCGGCCGAAGAATCTCGACGAGCTCGACGGTGGCCTCGAATGGCTGTCTGATTTGGCCGACCGCCTCGTCTGGACCCCGAAGCTGGTCGCGGCGCTCGTCGTGATGGCCGCCCTCTGGCTGGTCGCTGGCTATGTTTACTGCTTTTTCCAGGCCGGGACGTACGGGGTGCTCGCCGCGGCGGATGGTGAAACGGAATCGGCGAGGGCGTTTCGGTGGGTGGATTTCAACCGCTGGGGGCGAGAGCGGTTTGGCCGCTACTTCGCGCTCGCCAATCTTTACGGCGTTTTCCTCGGGGCGGCGGTGCTCCTTGCCTTGCTTGGGGCCGGCGCGGTCGCGAGCGCTTCGGAGATCTGGGGGGCTCTCGCCGCCTTCGGTATCGGCTGTTTCGCGTTATTTCCGGTCTTCCTGCTGCTTCTCGGGAGCGGACTCTGGTACGAGATTGCCTGTGCCGATCTTTCCCGCGAGGAGTCCAGCGTCAGGATCGCGACCCGCCGCGCTTTGGCGATCCTCCGGCGCAGGTTGGGAGCGGTCGCCCTTCTCCTGGTATTGTTCGCCGCGGCATCGATGGCTATCTGGCTCGCGCTGTTCCCGCTCTCCGCCTTGGTTTCGTTTACGACGAACGGCCACTCGCTCGTGGCGTTGGCGAGCCAAGGCTTGCTCCATCTCATGGCGGCCCTGCCGAGCGCTGCCATCGAGACGATCTTGGTGGGGGCCTGGGTCGCCCTGGTTCGCTCGGAGGCGTACGGCAGGTGAGGCGGGCGTTCTCGTTTGCGCTCGCGACGACTCTCCTCGCGGTCGCCTGTGCCCGCAATACTCCGCGCCCGGTGACGCCGCGCCCCGTGCCCGGCAAGGCCGCGCCCAAAACGACGCCGAAATCGCCGCCAAAGTCTCCGGACGCGGCTCCCAAGCCCGCGCCGCCGCCCAAAGCCGTCTCGAAGCCCGCCGCACCAAAGCCCGAGCCGAGTGTGGCACCTCCGACTCCGGCACCCGCTGTACCGAACGCGCCGCGTCCGGCGCCGCGCGGATTGCCCGCGGGCAACCCGCTGATCAAGATCGGTCTGGCGAGCGACCTGCCGACCGTGGTCCTGCCCTGCTGCGAGAGCGACATCCGGGTTCAGGTCGGCACTGATCCGCGCCCGGTCGCGATCGTCTCGCCGATCCGCGTCGAACCGGCCGCGGGCGCCGCGGAGCTGGGGGTCTACCGCATTCAGGTCGCTGCGCTGCGCGACGAGGGACAGGCGGCCGGGTTGGCGCAGAGCCTCTCCGACCGGCTCGGCCAGCCGGCGGATTCTCATTTCGACGCGGGGGGCGATCTCTACCGCGTGCGGGTCGGCCGCTACGAGACGAAAGAGGCGGCGGATGCCGACATGAGGCGCCTGTCGAGCCTGGGGGTCACCGATGCCTGGGTCGTCTCGGAAGGGGCGCACATCTCCGCGCCCGCTCTGCGGATCACCCAGAACGGCGAGAGCAAGGTCTATCCCGGGCGCTGGCTCGCGGTGTACACCTCGGGCGACCGCGGGATCGCGGCCGCGGGAAAACGCTATCGCGGCCGCCTCTTGGTCTTCTTGAACGATCGCGGCTCGCTCAACCTGATCGACGAGCTGCCCTTGGAGGAATACCTGCGCGGGGTGGTGCCGAGCGAGATGGGGCCGGAACAGTATCCGCGGATCGAGGCGATCAAAGCGCAGGCAGTCGCCGCGCGGACCTATGCGCTACGCAACCTCGGCGAATTCGCCCGCGAGGGATACGACATCTGCGCCACGCCGCGCTGCCAGGTCTACGGCGGCATAGGGGTCGAACATCCGGTGTCCGATCGCGCGATCAAAGAGACGGCGGGGCAGGTTCTGCTTTACGGGGGCGCCCTGATTGACGCGCTCTACAGCTCCACCTGCGGCGGCCACACCGAGGACGTGAGCGTGATGTTTCCGTTCAAGTCCGAGCCTTACTTGAAGCCTGTCCCTTGTGTCGAAGCGGGGAGCGACTCGCTCGAAGGGACCTACCCCGCGGGCGAGGCGTTTCCGGCCGGGCTCGCCCGGCGGTTGTTCCCGCCCTCGCCGGGCGCTTCGCCCGAGGCGAACCTGGAGGCGCGGCTGGAGCACTTGGCCCTGCTCGCCGGGCTCGCGATGCCCGAGCATCGGCTCGCTTCGCTCGAACGGCGCGAGGTGCAGCGCTTCCTGTTCTCGGCGTTCGACTTGGGGTTGGATGCCCGGCTGTTGATGGCGAAGGAAGACATCGCCTATCTGCTCCAGGATGCCCCCGCCGAATGGCTCGACGACGACCGGATGCGCGCCGCCTACCTGCGGAAGAACGGCCTGCTCGGCGGTGCCCTGGGCACTCCAGTCGCCGATGACGAGCAGGACGCCCTGCTGCTTGCGTTCGCCGAGCGCCTGCAAGTGATGCGGCGCGAGCCGGTCTCCTACCTCTCGGTTGCCGAAGGGCGCATGGTCGTGCGGGCGGACAAAGAGGATCGGGTCCAGGTGTTGCCGACCTCGTTCGGGACGTTTCGCCGGACCGGCGACCTGGTCTCCTCGGGACCGCTCCGGCTGGTCGCGGGCGACCGCTTGACCCTCTACTGGCTGGGTGGAGCGCTGGTCGCGATCCTCCAGGACGTCGATCTCGAAGGGGTCGCGTTCGATCGCAGCAGCAAGCTCTCGTCCTGGACCCGGTTCAAGAGCGACGCTCAGATCGCCAAGCAAATGCAGGCGCGCTTTCCCGGCGTCGGCTTTTCCGGGCAGATGGAGATTCTCACCCGCGGAGTGTCCGGCCGGGTGGGTCAGATCAGGATCTTCGGCGACGGAGCGAGCGGCGGCGCGCCGAGCGTGGTGGTCGAGGGCCTGCCGATCCGCTGGACGCTCGACGTACCCGACACCCTGTTCACGATGAAGCGCCTGGAGCCGCCGCAGGGCGAGAAAGGCTGGTTGTTCGTTGGCCGCGGCTGGGGTCACGGCGTCGGCATGTGCCAGGTGGGCGCCTACGGCATGGCCCAGCGGGGACATAGCTATCGGGAAATCCTGCTCCACTACTACCGGGGGGCCGAGCTCGCCCGGCTGAAGCCGCCGGTCGCCGTGCCTTCGAGCGGGTCGTAGTGTTCGTGGGTCTCCTCGCTCCTTCGGGCGCCTTCGGCAGCGGCCAGTCGCTGCGGGACCCACGAAACCACGACCCGCAAGCCCTCTACGCTTCCCAAACCCGATCGCGCGCGCGTCCTTCCTGCTTGCTCCGGTAGAGCGCCTGGTCGGACTTTTCGGTCAGCTCGGAGAGCGAGCGCCCGTCCTTGGGGAAAGCCGCGATACCGGTCGAGATCGAAACCGGGATCTGTACCTCCCCCGCTTGCAACGGATGGCGTTCCAGGTAGGTCCGTACGCGACGGCAATAGGCGAGCGCTCCGTCGCTCGTGGTGCCGGCCAGGCGGACGATGAACTCGTCGCCGCCGATCCGCGAGCAGAGGTCGTCGCCGCTCCGGGCCGCGCTGCGAATTCCGTCCGCGACGATCCGGATCAGCTCCGATCCCAGGCCGTGGCCGTAGGTGTCGTTGACCTGTTTGAGCCCGTCGATGTCGACCATCACGATCGAGTACGCGGAGCCGAGCGAGCCGCGCAGGTCGGCCGAAGTGGTGAAGAACCGCAGGTTGGGCAGGCCGGTCAGCTCGTCGGTGTGCGCCGCCACGTAGAGCGAGCGATGCAGGCTCACCCCGAGCGGGCCGGCCTCGGCGCAGAAATAGGCGACCAGCCAGAGCCCGATCAGCGGCCAGACGAGGTGCCCGATCAACTCCGGCCATTCCTCGGTCGGACCGGCCAGTCCCAGCCTCCCGTCGAGCGGCAGGAGCACCGCCAACATCAAGAGCGAAGCGAGGCCCGCCTTGGCATAGGTCTGGCGGCGGGCGGCGGCCGGCGCGCTCTCGTAGAGCACGATGTAGTAGAGGAAGAACAGGGGGCTCTCGGTGGCTCCCGAGAACAGCACCACGGTGGTGATCCAGATCAGGTCGATCCATCCCTCGATCCAGACCCGTTGGTCGACCGTGAAGCGCGCGAGCAGCCGCGAGTGGAGGGTGAGCGTATAGAGCATCATTACGCTCGCGAGACTCCAGAGGATCAGCCGGTCGGCCTGCGGCTGGAGCAGCGGATAGAGCACCACCAAGGCGGAGGCCAGGTAGTGGAGATTCCGGACCAGCGAGGAGTACGAGCGAAACCGTTCCCGCTCGATCGCGGCGAGCGCGTTCGAGGGCTCCAAGGCCCGGACGGGAAGGCTGTCAGGTTCGGTCATCAGCTCGGCAGAAGTCCTTCTTCCGGGCCGGGGGTCGAAGCACCGCCATCCGGGACGGTCCGAACGCGGAGCGACGAGACCTCGCCGAAAACGGGGTGCAGGTCGGCTTCCAGGCCGAGCCGGAGGCGGGCTTGCTTGAGATCCATGCGCGATTCTCCTCCGGTTCCGAGCGGAGGCCAAGAGAGAATCAGGCGACCGAGCCCCCGAGAGAGCAACCGGCGCGGGACGCGAAGGATCGCTCGGCTCCATGACCGGCCGACTTCCATCTTGCCCCACGGGATCGGCGCGCCGGGCGAACCGCAATAGCCGACTCGGACGATGGCTCCTTCGATGGTGGCTTCCGGGCAACGCAGCACGGCGTGAATCTCCAGATCCTCACTACCGGCAACGATCAGCGCGAAACCGGTCTCCGGCCAAGGGGAGCGGAGGAACGCCCGCCGCGCCAGATCCTCATAGTCGAGCAGATCGGCGAAGAACTGTTCGAGCGGCTCCCAGATCCAGGGCGCGCGCGCAAGCTCAGTCCACTCCCGGCCGACCGCGCGGGCAAGCAAGAGCGATTCGAGCTCGCCCGCCGCGCTCGGATTCGTTTGGGCTAGAACGCTCTGCGTGGCTTGCAACACCTCGGCGTCGAGATAATCCCAGCGCCAGCCGTGGGGCAGACCGAGGCGGCAGGGGGACTCCAGGTTCCGTCTTTGCGCCGCCGTCGCGACCGCGGGAAGCGGGGCGGTGCGCGCTTCGATCAGATCGGCAAGGGCGCCCTCGGCGTGCGGCGAGAGCGCGAGCGCCTCGGCAAGAAACGGTTCGAGAAATCCGGTCTTCTTCCCCAAGGGCAACAGCCGATGGGCGCCATGGATCGCCGCGCCGAGCCGTGCCGTAGCCTCGACTTCAGGCGAGATATCCAGCCTGCCCGTCTGGGCCAGGATCTGCCGCCAACTCTGATCGGGGACGACCGTCTCGCCCAAGAACGGCAGAACCTCTGCCGCGATCGCCGCGGCCGCGATCCGCATCCCTTCGCTCGTCAAATGGCAGTAGTCGAGGAAGAAGCGGCGCCCGGGCAGGGGGGAGCCGGAGATCTCCGAAAACAGCGCCCGAAGATCGACCCGCAGCCAGCCGTGACGGTCCGCCGCGGCGTCCAGGATCTCGGCCGTCTGGCTCGTCGCCTGAGGCGCGCCGAGGTTGGCGAGCAGAGGGTAGGCGGCGGCGTCGATCTCGGCGCGAAAAGCGCTCGCGGCCTCATCGATCCGGCCGAGCTTTTGGAGCGCGCGCCCGAGCAGCCGGTAGCCGGTGGGGCAAAGACCGCCGTCGAGCCGGAGCATGGCGCGGGCCGACAGAGCGGCGGTCGGCGCGTCTCCCCGGCCGAGGGCGGCACGCCCCGCGGCGAGCAGGCGGTGCCAGCGGGTGGTGGCTTCGGCGTCCAGTCCCGCTATGGGTTGGAGATTTTCCCAATCGTCGAGGTTGACCTCTGGGATCACGATCACGACCGGAACCCCGATCGCCCGGGCGAGCGCCGCGATCCGATCGAGCGCGGCGTTCGCCCGCTCGGCGATCCGGCGCCGGGCCTCCGCGACCGGTCGCCCAAGTCCCTGCGCCAGCAGCTCGGCGAATCGAACGCGGGCGGCGGTGGAAGGCGCCGCGGCCGACAGCTCCGGGGTTTCGAGCAGGTTCCAGTTGTTGCCCGCAAACAGGACCAGGAGGTCGGGTTGGATCTGGATCGCCGCCTCGACCGTCTCGGCGAGCCCCAAGAGCGTCTCGTTGGTCCGCGCGAGGTCGATCACTTCGGTAGGACCTGGCGCCGCCGCGTCGAGCGTGCCGGCCAAAAGCTTCGCGAGAGTCACGGCCGGGGCGTAGAGATAGCCGGCGGCGGCCGATTCGCCGAACAGGACGACCCGCAGCGGCAGCTCGGCCCGCTTCGGTCGCAGGACCGGCGTGTCGGCGAAGTGGTCGCCCAGAGACGAGGGCTCCGGGCGGACGAAGGCGAGCCCGCCGGATTCTTCGCGAACGGGTACCCAGATCGAGATGGGTCGCGGCTCAAACAAAGGTGTACAGCTCCTCGGAGATCGCGCTGGTTGGACTGGAAGAAGCGGCGGCGAAACCGCTCCGCCGCCGCTCCCGCCAGGCGGGCAGGAGCGTGCGCCAGACCGCAGGCAGATCGCCCCCGTCGATCAGAAAATCTTCGAGCACCAGGGCGTCCAGCTCGGCATCCGCCGCCGAGATCAACGCGTCGACCGGGGTCGCGACGATCGGCTCTCCAGCGACGTTGAACGAAGTGTTGACCAGGATCGGGCAGCCGGTTCGCCGGGCGAACGCGTCGAGCAGCGCCGCGAATCGGGGATGGTCTTGCCTGTCGACTGTCTGTGGCCGGGCGGAGCCGTCGACGTGGGTGATTCCGGGCAACTCCAGCTTCGAGCGGACGCGGCAGGTTTCGAGCATGAACGGCGAGGGGTGATCGAGCTCGAAATGCTCGTCGGCCCGCTCCGCGAGGACGCTCGGAGCGAACGGTCGGAACGCCTCTCGCTTCTTGACCCGCCGGTTCAGCCGTTCGCGAACCTCCGGGTCGAGCGGGTTGGCGAGGATCGAGCGGTTCCCCAGCGCGCGCGGTCCGTGCTCCATCCGGCCATGAAACCAACCGACGATCTGATACCGCTCCAACCGCTCGGCGACCGCTTCGAGCAGCTCGGGCTCGCGGCCGGAATAGTCGGTCGCGGCAAGGCCCGCGGCAGAAACCATCGCCGGGATCTCCTCATGCGAAAACGAAGGCCCGAGGTCGACGCGGCGGAGCGCCTCGCGAGGCGGCGGCGTGCCCGCCAATTTGTAGTGGGCCAGGGCCGCCGCGCCCAGGCATCCTCCGGAATCTCCGGCTGCGGGCTGAACGAACAGGCGCCGGAACGGCCCCTCGCGCTGGATGCGACTGTTTGCCACGCAGTTGAGGGCGACGCCGCCGGCCATGCAGAGATCGTCCTCGCCGGTCTGGTCGTGGAGCCAGCGGACCTTTTCGAGCAGGATCTCTTCGAGCAGCAGCTGGACGCTCCGCGCCAGGTCGCGATGAAACGGCAGGATCTCTTCCTCCCGGCGGCGCGGCGGTCCGCCGAGCAGCTCCTCGAACGCGGGGGTCCACATGCGTGTTCCGGCGACGAAATCGAAGTATTCCATTTCGAGGGTGAAACCGGGACCGGGCTCGACACGGATCGCCCGTCGCAGCCGATCTACCAGCCGCGGCTCGCCGTAGGGCGCCAAGCCCATTACCTTGTACTCGCCGTCGTTGACCGCGAAGCCGAGATAGGCCGTGACGGTCGAATAGAGCAAGCCGAGCGAGTGAGGAAAGCGGACCTCAGCGAACAGAGAGAGGTCTTGCGAATCTCCCCGTCCGTAGGTGGTCGTCGCCCACTCGCCCACTCCGTCGACCGTAAACGTCGCCGCGCGCGGGAAGCCACTCCAGTAGAATGTGCTCGCGGCGTGGCAAAGATGGTGGGGGAAGAACAGGATCTCTCCCTCCCAGCCGAGCCGCTCGCGGATCGCCCGCTCCGGCGCTCCCGGGTCGAGCGCGGAGGCTTGTAGACCGGATCCGAGCTGACGTTCGAGCTTCAGGTCGGGCAACTCGTAGTAGGCGATGGCGTCGAGATCGAGCAGGTCGAGCCCCTCCCGTTCAAGGCAGAAGCGGAACGCCTCGACCGGCAGCCGCGGATCGTGCTTGATCCGGGTGAACCGTTCCTCGGACGCGGCTGCGACCAGCCGGCCGTCGCGCAGCAGGCAGCACGACGACTCATGGTAGAAGGCCGAGATGCCTAGGATGTTCATGGGCTAAGGGATTCTATAGGAAGGGTTTAGCTATTTCCGGGGGATTCTACGGTACGATCCCGCCGCCCTCCTGAGGCGCACCATGACGACCCGCCCGCTCGCGACCTACATCGACCACACCCTGCTGCGGCCGGACGCCGTCCACGCCGCTTACGAGAAGCTCGCGGCCGAAGCGGCGGAGCAGGGCTTCGCCTCGGTGTGCGTGCCTCCCGTCTGGGTGTCGTACGTGGCCGAGCGGCTGGCGGGCACGGCGGTTCGAACCGGCACCGTGATCGGCTTTCCCTTCGGCTATGTCCATCCGGAAACGCGCCGCGCCGAATCGCTCCGAGCGCTCGCCGACGGCGCGCTGGAGCTCGATACGGTGATCGATCTCTCCTGGCTGAAGAGCGAGGAGCCCTGGCCCGCGCGGGCGCTCGCCGACCTGGAAGACTGGGTGAAGGCCGTCCGGCAAACGCGCCCGGACGCGACGCTCAAGGTCATCCTGGAGACCGCTCTGCTCTCCGATGCGGAGAAGGTGCGCGGGGTGGAGATCGCGGTTGCCGCGGGGGCCGATTACGTCAAGACCTCGACCGGCTTCGGTCCGGGCGGGGCGACCGTCGAAGACGTGGCACTGCTCGCAAAGGTTGCCGCGGGCCGGGCGCGGATCAAAGCCTCCGGCGGCATTCGCGATTTTCCGACCGCGAGCGCGATGATCGCGGCCGGCGCCGATCGGATCGGTACCTCGAACGGCGTCGCGATCCTCGCCCAGTCTCAAGGGTCGGCTGAATAGTTTCCCCGAAGAATCAACGAAAGGTCCCGCATGGATACGCTGCACCTGCTGCTCGACTATTTTCTCCACCTGGACAAATACCTGAACCAGGCGGTGGCCGCTCTCGGGCCCTGGTTTTACGGCCTGTTGTTCACCATCGTCTTCTGCGAGACCGGGCTCGTGGTGACCCCGTTCCTGCCCGGCGACTCGCTGCTGTTCGCGGTCGGAGCGCTCGCCGCCTCGGACGGCTCGCCGATTTCTCTTGGCGTAGCGATCGGTCTCTTGATCGTCGCCGCGATCCTCGGCGACGCGGTCAACTATGCGGTGGGCAAACGCATCGGTTCGGCGATCTTCCGTCGCGAAGACTCGCGCTGGTTGAACCGGAAGCACCTGGACCACGCCCAGCGGTTCTATGAAAAGTACGGCGCGAAGACGATCGTCATCGCCCGCTTCGTGCCGATCGTCCGGACCTTCGCGCCGTTCGTCGCCGGAATCGGCAAGATGTCGTACCGCCGCTTCGCGGTCTACAACATCGCGGGCGGCATTGCCTGGGTTCTCCTGTTCACCCTTGCCGGCTACTTCTTCGGCGACCTCCCTTGGGTGAAAAGCAATTTCCACTACGTGATCCTCGCGATCCTGGTCCTTTCGGTCCTGCCGGCAATCGTCGAGGTTTGGCGCAGCCGCCGCGGTCTTAAATGAAGTTGCCGCGAACCGGCTAGAGTAGGGCGCCATGCGAGTCGCGCCCGAAGAGTTCGAAGCCCTGGTCGCTAAGGCACTCGACGACCTGCCGGAGGAGTTTGCCGAGCTGCTCGAAAACGTCGCGGTGGTGGTCGAGGAGGAGCCGACGGAGGAGGAGCTCGCGTCCGTCGACCTCGATCCGGAAGACGATCTTCTCGGGCTGTACCAAGGGGTGCCGCTCGCGGAGCGCGATTCGTTCTACGGCGGATTGCCGGACCGGGTGGTGATCTACCGCGGGCCGATCCTGCGCGCCTGCTCGTCGCGGCGCGAAGTAATCCGCGAGGTGCGCGACACGGTGGTCCACGAGCTGGGGCATCATTTCGGCCTCGACGAAGACGAAATGCCGTACTGAGCCCCTGTGCGCAAACCGCAAAAGCGTCTGATTCTGTTGATCCTGGTGGCGCCCACGGTCCTGGTGCTCGTCTCGGGATTGCTCTACATGACCGGCATGCGCCTGCTCGAAGGGCAACCGCGCGGCTTCTGGGACAGCCTCTCCTGGGCGGCCGAGACGCTCACCACCACGGGGTACGGCGCCGATGCGCGGTGGCACCACCCGGTAATGGTGATCTTCGTCGCGGCGGTACAGTTCGTCGGGGTTTTTCTCGTCTTCATGATCTTTCCCCTCTACCTGATCCCGGTGTTGGAAGAGCGGTTCCAGGCGCGCCTTCCGCGCCGGCTCGACAAGCCGCTCGAAGGGCATGTCGTGGTCTACCGTTACGGCCCGGCGGTCGAGAGTTTGCTGGGCGAGCTGGTCGCCGCGGGAATCGAGAGCCTCTTGCTGGAACCCGACGAAGGCGCCGCGCGTAAGCTGTTCGAGGCCGGTAGGAGGGTGCTCCACCTCGGCCTCGGGGAAGGCGGGCTCGCAGCGGCGAACCTCGCGGCTTCCCGGGCGTTGATCGCCAACGGCACGGACGACGAGAACGCGGCGGTGATCCTGGCCGCGCGCCAAACGGGATTCACCGGCCCGGTGCTCGCGGTGGTGGAAGAGCCGTTCCATCGTCGTCCGATCATGCTCGCCGGGGCGACCGCGACCTTCACGCCGCGGCACATCCTCGGCGCCGCGCTGGCAGCTCGGGCCTCCGCCAAGATCGACCCGCGCGTCGCGGGCCTTCACGAGCTCGGCCGCCGGCTCGAAGTGGTCGAGATGCAGATCGGACCGGCGAGCCCGCTGGTCGGCGAGACGCTCGAAAGTGCCTCAGTGCGCACTCGGACCGGGGTGACCGTCCTCGGTCAGTGGCTGGGAGGCAAGCTCGTGGCACCGCCCACGCCGAGCATGCGGCTCGAAGCTGACGGAATCCTGGTGGTGATCGGCCCCGCCGCGAGCCTCGACCGCCTGAGCGCTCTCGCGCGGGGGCCGGTCGCCCTGCGGCGCAAGGGGCCATTCCTGATCGCGGGCTATGGCGAGGTCGGCGGAAAAGTGGCGGAGCTGCTGCGCGACGCGGGCGAAGAAATCCGGGTAATCGACCGGTATGCGAGCCCGGGCGTCGACGAGGTCGGCAGCCTGCTCGATCCGAAGCTCCTCGACCGGCTGGACGTGAAGAACGCTCAGGCGGTGATTCTGGCGCTTTCGAGCGACAGCGCGACCCTGTTCGCGACCGTGATCTTGAAGGATCTGGCGCCCGAGGTGCCGGTGATCGCGCGGGTCAACGAGGCCGAGAACGTCGAGCGCATCCGCCGCGCCGGCGCATACTTCGCGCTCTCGATCAGTCAGGTTTCGGGCCAGATGCTCGCCGGCAAACTACTCGGTCAAGAGGCCGTGGCGCTCGATCCGCGATTGGAGATCCTGAAGGTGCCGGCCGCGGGATGGATCGGCCAGCGTCCCGGCTCGATTCGCCAACGAACCGGCTGCACCGTGGTCGCCATCGAGCGGGGCGACGAAGTGCTGGTCGAATTCGATCCGGCCTTCCGCTTCGCCCAGGAGGACGAAATCTACGTCTTCGGGACGACCCTGGACGTCCGCCGCTTCGCGGAGCGGGTGGGGTAGGACAACTTCTCGGCGTACGCCTCTTCCAAGTAGGCCGGATTCGTCGAGAGATCCTCAGGACCGTCCGCGCATCCCGCAAGGTCGAACGTCAGGGCTAGGACCGTTCGGTCCGTTTCTTTGATGATTTCCATAACTTGACCTCGTAACCCATCGAATGTCTGTACCGTATTTCAGCGTCTCGAAGTTTTCAAGCCTCGCCGCGCAGCTTTTCGATCTTCTGGTCGCGGCTCTCTTCGATCCGGCGTCGTTCCCGGACGTAGTCCTCTTCCTCTTCGCGGCGGGCGTCGGGCTCGAACAGCCCTTTGAGGCGATCACGATGGAGGATCTCCAGCTCGGCGATGCGCGCTTCGGCCTGGTTTCGTACCTCGGCGATCTTCTCCCGGGCGGCGGCGGAGAATTCCTCGCCGCGCGGTCGTTCGATGCCCTGCTTTTCCATCCGTTCGAGGGCCAGCTCATAGGCGGACTTCATCCCGACGGCTTTCTCTTTTTCGCTCATGACGCGAGCATAGCCTAGAGAGAGCCCGCGCTCGCGTCAAAATGGCGCACGCGGGTATCGAGTTATGATGGAAACCCTTTGATTTCAGAGCTTTTCACCCGGCACCCGTTTTGCTGCTCAGGGCGCGGGAAGCATCCGGTTTCATCTCCGAGGAGGGATCGATGATCGAAGCGCAGAACTTGAGCCGTCGGTATGGCGACTTCACCGCCGTCAACGACGTCTCCTTCGCGGTCGGCGAGGGGGAAATCCTGGGGTTGCTGGGGCCGAACGGCGCCGGCAAGACCACCACGATCCGCATGATCACCGGATTCCTGCCGCCCACCGAGGGGCGGGTCTCGATCGGGGGAACGGACCTGTTCGAGGCGCCGGTCAAGGCGCGGCGCCAGATCGGGTACCTGCCGGAAAATGTTGCGCTCTACGGCGAGATGCGGGTCGGAGAGTACCTCTCGTACCGGGCGGGGCTCGAAGGGTTGAAGCGCGCCGAGGCGAAGCGGGCGTGCGAATCCGCGCTGGAGCGCTGCCTGCTCTCCGACGTACGCAACCAGGTGATCGGCACCCTGTCCAAGGGGTACCGCCAGCGCGTCGGGCTCGCGACCGCGATCCTCCACGATCCGGAGGTGCTGATTCTCGACGAGCCGACCGTCGGGCTCGATCCGAAACAAATCATCGCGATCCGCGAGTTGATCCGCGACCTCGGGCGCGAACGGACGCTGATTCTTTCCACCCACATCCTGTCCGAGGTCGAGCTGCTCTGTAACCGGGTTCTGATCATCGACAAGGGCCGGATCGTGGCCGAAGGGACCCCGGCGAGCCTCCGGCAGAGCTCCCGCGGCGCCTCCGAGATCCGCGTCGCGTTTCTCGCCGAGGGTGGAGTTTCTCCCGCGGGTCCGGCGCCGACCGAAATCACCGAGGCGGCCGAAATCACCGAGGCCCTCGGCGCGCTGCCCGGCGTCACCGCGGTGGTACCCGGGACGGAAGCGGGCGAGTTTCGCCTTACGGCGAGCGTCGATGCCGATCCGCGGGCGGAGATCTTCCGCCTCGCGGTCGCCAAAGGCTGGACGCTGGTCGAGCTGGCGCAGACCAAGGCGAGCCTGGAGGACGTGTTCGTCCGGCTGACCACGAGCCGTCCGGCCGAAGCGGCGGAAACGATCGAGAGCGACACGGATGAGGCGGGCGAGGCGGCCGAGCCGGCCGAGGAGGAGGCGTCGTGAGAGCCGTCCTGGCAACCTACCTGCGCGAGCTGCGCGCGTATTTTCTCTCGCCGCTCGCCTACGTGGTGGCGTTTTTCTTCCTCGCGATCAACGGCCTGCTGTTCGGGTTGATGGTCACCCAGCTGTCCCAGCCCGGCGCCGCTTCGATTGCGCCGATGGGTGCCTTCTTCGGTTCGACCTGGCTGCTTCTGATCGTGCTCGGCATGATCCTGCCGATGCGCCTCTTTTCCGAAGAGCTCCGCTCCGGCTCGATCGAGGTTCTGATGACCGCGCCGATCACCGAGGGGCAGGTGGTCGCCGGAAAGTATCTCGCCGCGTTGTCTTTCTTCGCCTTGCTTTGGGCGTCGACGCTCGCCTACGTCGGGATTCTCGCCCACTACGGCGAGGTCCAGTGGGGGCCGGTCGCCGCCGGCTACTTGAGCATCGTCCTGATCGGCGCGCTGTTTCTCTCCGTCGGCACGTTCGCCTCCGCGATGACCAAGAGCCAGCTGATCGCGGCGGTGATCGCCTTGGCGATCCTGATCATGCTCTTCGTGATCGGCCTGCTCGGGCAAATCATGAACGGCGAGATGTGGAAGAACGCTTTTTCGTATCTCGACATCAGCTCGCACATGGACGAGCTCGGCAAGGGAGTGGTTGACACGCGACGGCTGGTCTACTACGTCTCGGCCAGCTTGTTCTTTTTGTTCTTGACCAGCCGGGCGCTCGAAGACCGGAAGTGGAGGTAGCGGCATGTCCGGCATCAATCGACAAGTGACCAAGACCGGCCTCCTGTCGGCGGGCATTCTGCTCGTCGCCGCACTGCTCGGGATCGTCAACTACTTCGGCTGGAAGTACCACCAGCGTTTCGACTGGACCTCCACCGCGCTCTATTCGCTATCGGAAAAGAGCGAGAAGGTGTTGAAGGGTCTCGACCGCGACGTCGAGATCGTGGTGCTTCTCTCGCCTCAGAGACAGCAGGCGCTCTACGGGCCGACCCACGAGCTGCTCGACCGCTACGCCGCGGCCTCGCGGCGCCTGAAGGTTCGATTCGTCGATCCCGAGCGAAATCCGGTCGAGGCGCAGCAGCTCGCGCGCCAATTCGGGCTGGAGAACGCGAGCGTGGTCTTCGTTTCCGGCGCAACCAAGAAGGTGGTGGACGCCGGGGACCTCGCCGAGTACGACTACTCCTCGATGGGCATGGGGGGCGGGCAGCCGACGCTCGCGGCGTTCAAAGGCGAGCAGAAGTTCACCAACGCCCTGATCCAGCTTGGCCAGACGCGGGTGCCGAAGGTCCGGTTCACCTCCGGCCATGGCGAGGCGCCGCTCGACGGCCTGGAGGAGCGCGGACTGTCTTCTCTCGCCGAGTTGCTTAAGGGCGACGGCTACGCGGTCGAGGAGTGGGCTTCGCTCGGCCAGGCGTCGGTTCCCGCGGATACCGATCTGCTGGTGATCGCCGGGCCGACGGCCAACTTCGTGGCGCCGGAGCTCGACGCGATCGGCGCCTATCTCGACCGGGGAGGCCGCCTGCTCGCGCTGCTCGATCCGGTCCTCGCGCGCACCACCCCCGGCCTGGTCTCGACCGGATTGGAGCCTTTGCTCGCGAAATACGGCGTTCAGGTGGACAACGACATCGTGGTCGATCCGTCGAATCCGTTGCCGATGTTCGGGGCCGAGACCCTGTTCTCGAACGTCTACGGCCAACATCCGATCGTCGAGCCGCTTTCGCGCCAGAGTCTGCCGATGCTGGTGAGCCTCGCGCGTTCGGTCCGGGCGGTGTCGGGTCCGGCGGGCGCCAAGGTGACCGAGCTGCTCAAAACCACCGCCGCCGGCTGGGGCGAGACGAACTTCGCCGCTCTCAGCCAGGGGGCGGGCAAGGACGAGGCAGATCTGCCGGGTCCCCTGGGCCTGGGCGTCGCGGTCGGCGGCGCCGCGCAACCGCAGCCTCCCACGGACGACGACATGCCGGCTCCGCCGCCGCCGGCCGACGACCCGAAAGCGCCGCGGCTGGTGGTGTTCGGCGATTCGGATCTCGCGACCAACCAATTTTGGAACTTGAACGTAGGCAACGCGAACGCGATCGCCAACGCCGTCAACTGGCTGGTCGAACGGAAGGATCTGATCGCGATCCCACCGAAGAAGACCGAGCAGACCCACCTGTCGCTCACCGGGAGCCAGCTCCGCAACGTCTGGATCATGGTTCTCGTCCTGTTGCCGGGCCTCGCGGTCGCGGCGGCGATCGGCGTCCGGATGCGCCGGCGGAGGCGGTAGCCGATGAAGCCGCGCACTCTGCTCATCCTGCTGCTGCTGGTCGTAGGGCTCGGCTCGTTCATCGCGTTCTTCGAGCGCAAGATGCCGTCGAGCGAAGAGCGGGAACACCAGGCGAAGAAGGTCTTCTCCTTCGGGCCGGGCGACGTCCGTTCGCTCGCGATCGAGCGTGCGGGACCGCCGCTCGCGTTCGAACGGATCGAGAAGCCGAAGGAAACGAAGCCGGACAAAGCGGTGGGCGAAACTTCCGACGAGGCCGAGCCGCCGACACCCGAATCGGTCACCGCCGCCGATTGGTCGTGGCGAATCGTCCACCCGATTGCGGCGCGCGCCGACGCGGCGAGCGTCGGCCGGTTGGTCGACTCGCTCGCCGGTCTCGAACGGAGCGGGACGATCGAAAACGTCGATGCGAAGGCGACCGGCCTCGACCGGCCGGAAGCGAAGGTTCGCCTGAAGACCCCGGAGGGCGAAACCGTGCTCGAAATCGGCGCCAAGGTGCCGGTCGGCGGCGAGCGGATCGTGCGCATCCAGGGCCGGACCGAAGCGTACTCCGTACCCGACGCGTTCTGGAACGATCTGCTGCGCGAGCCGGGCGCCTGGCGCGACAAGCAGGTCTTCGCCGGCGACCGCGAGGCGATCGAGCGGATCACGATCCGGCCCTCGGGCGTTCCGGGTGCTCCGGCCGCCTCCGAAGTGGTCCTCGCACGCCATGCCGACGGTTTCTGGCTCGAACGCCCGATCGCGGATCGGGCGGATCGCGATCTGGTGGAGGCGCTGCTCTCCGATTTGACCGGCCTTGCCGCCGACCGGTTCGTCGAGTCGCCCGCCGTGCCCGCCGAGATGGGGCTCGAACCGCCGAAAGGTACGATCGAGGTCGCGTCGAAGGGACAAGCCCAAGCGTTCCGGCTAGACCTCGGCGGCAGCGTCGGCGCGGCGGCGGAAGGCGAGGCGCCCGCGACCTACGCGCGCGCCGGGGGTCAGTTGTTCACCACCAAATCGCGGGTCGCGGAAGCGCTGATGCGCGGGAGCGAAGATTGGCGTTCCCACGCGGTTTCCTCGATCGAGGTCTATCAGGTCGACTCGCTCCAAGTGCGGGACGACCTGGGCTCGTTCGACGTGAAGCGCGCCGGTTCCGATTGGCAGCGCGGCAAGGAGACGATCTCCTACACCCCCGTCTCCGACCTGCTCTACGCGATTTCCGAGCTGCGCGCCGAGAAACTGACTGATGGCCTGCCGAACGCGTTTGGCAAATCGACTCTCACCATAACGCTGGCCGGCGCCGAAGGGCGGAAGGAAACCCTCCACTTCTACCCGGATAACGTCGCCCGCCCCGAAGGCCGGCTCGTATCCCTCGTTCTCCCCGCCGGCAAGCTCGCCGAGATCCAGGCGAAGGTGGCGGACGTCCGCAAGGAGAAGCCGGTACCGAAGGGTGCCCCGAAGCCGTAAGTTTCTTGCGGCCCGAAGGGTCGCGTAATTCGTTAGCCCAGGCCAACGGCCTGGGTTGGCGAGCGACGGCGACGGCCGTAGGCAAAGTAGAGGACGCCGCCGATCGCGAGCCAAGAGATCAGACGTAGCCAGGCCGCGGTCGGCAGCGAGAGCATCAGCAACAAGCTGATCAAAATCCCTAGGATTGGAACCACCGGCCCGCCGGGCCAGCGAAACGTTCGCTCGGCGGTCGGATATTTTTTGCGCAGGAACAGCGCGGTCACGCAGACCACGACGAAACCGAACAATGTCGCGATGTTGGCCAGATGGATCAGCTCATCGATCGGCAGGAAGTCGGAAAGCCCGAGGGATCTCAAGGCGATGACGGCGAGTGCCACGAAATTAGCTGCGAAGGCGAGAAGCAGAGGCCAACCGAGCATCCGGGTGAATCGCTCTTGCGTGGCGGCGTAGGCTACGGTGTCGTTGGAGCCTTCGACCGGCACGGTCGACGCGATCTCGGCGTAGCAGAGAGCCGCGAGGAGAAGGTTCGCGATGAGTAGGATCCACGAAAGAATCACGACCGGCCGGAACGCGAAGGCCGAGCCGTAGCGCACCGCTGTGATCACTGTTGGGAGTAGATACCCAACGAGGATCACGCCCGCCCCGAGTGCGAAGTATGATTTTCGCATGAACAGCCGACTCATCCGTTGATCTCCGGCCGTGGAACTATGGGTGCGTGGCGGGGCGGCCTGAAGGGCCGCGTCATCACAGCCCAGGCCAACGGCCTGGGTAGGTGAACGCCCGGCGGCATCGAACGAAAAAGGGCGGCGGGCTCCAGAAGCCACGCCGCCCCTCGTGTTTCTACGGAAGAGGTTTCTGGGAGCTGCCGTGGGTCTCGATGTACTTCTTCATCACGCTGTGTCGCTGACCGTAGGCGAAGTAGATGACGATACCGATCGCCAGCCAGGCAAACAGGCGCCACCAGTTGGCGGTCGGCAGCGAGAACATCAGCATCAGGCACATTCCAATGCCCAGGATCGGCACCAACGGCACCCCGGGGCAGCGGAACGGTCGATCGGCGTTCGGGTACTTCTTCCTCATGATCAGCACCGCGATGCAGACCACGACGAACGCGAACAGCGTACCGATGTTGGCCAGATGGAGCAGCGCGCCGATCGGCAGCAAGCCGGCGAGGACGATCACGCCCGCGCCGATCAGCATGGTCGATTTGTAGGGGGTCCGGAACTTCGGGTGGACATCGCCGAAGAAGCCCTTCGGGACCAAGCCGTCGCGCGCCATGGCGAGGAAGACGCGCGGACCGGAGAGCATCATGACCAGCAGGACCGAGGTGATGCCGGCCACACCGGCCGCCGCGATCAGGAACTGCGCCCAGCCGAGTCCCTTCTGCTGGAATGCCACGGAGACCGACGCGTTGACGTCGAGCTGGTCGTACTTGACCATGCCGGTGAGGACCGCGACCACCAGGATGTAGAGCACGGTGCAGATCACCAGCGAGGCGATGATGCCGATCGGCACGTCGCGCTGCGGGTTCTTCGCCTCCTCGGTATGGGTCGAGACCGAGTCGAAGCCGATATAGGCGAAGAAGATGATCGCGGCGCCCGCGAGCATGCCGACGGGATCGCCTCCCGCGTTGGTCTTTCCTGCGACGTGGTGGCCGAAGAAGCTCAACCCGCTATAGCCGTATGGCGCGAACGGATGCCAGTTGGCCGGGTCGATGTAGAACACGCCGACCCCGATGACGAACAGGACGGCGGCGACTTTGACCCCGACCATCAGCGCGTTGAAGCTCGCGCTCTCGGAGATGCCCTTGACCAGGACGGCGGTGATCACGATCACGATCAGTACCGCCGGCAGATTGATCCACGAGCCGGTCCGGATGAATCCGCCGGTCGCTTGATCGTAGGCCCAGGGCGATTGGCGGAACACCTCGGGAAATTCGACGCCGAATTTCTGCAGCACGCTCTGGAAATAACCGGACCAGCCGGCGGCTACCGTGGCACTGCCGACCGCGTATTCGAGCACCAGGTCCCAACCGATGATCCAGGCGAAGAGCTCGCCCATCGTGGCGTAGGCGTAGGTGTAGGCCGAACCGGCGACCGGCACCATGGCGGCGAACTCCGCGTAGCAGAGGGCGGCGAAGATGCAGGTGATCCCCGCCACGACATAGGAGAGCATGAGGGCCGGGCCGGCCGTATTGTGAGCCGCTTCTCCGGTCGCGACGAAAATGCCGGCGCCGATGATCGCGCCGATGCCCAAGGCGGAGAGCTGGACCGGGCCGAGGATCCGGCGCAGCCGGTTCTCGCTCTTCATTTCCTCGAGCAATAGCTCGAGCGGCTTTCTGGCGAACAGCTGGCTCATCGAGCGTCCTCCGGAAGGTGGTTCGTCATCGATTCCTCCGCAAACGGTGGGTCGGGTTCCAAGTTGTCGGCATCCTATCCCGCGGCGGCCGCGGCGGAACGCCGCCAGAGCAGGTACACGGGCACGCCGGTGAGGACGATCACCAGGCCGGGCCAGCTGGTCTGCGTCTTGTAGAACAGCAGGATCAGCGTGATCGCGCTCGCCGCGAGAATGTAGAGGGCGGGGACCAACGGATAGCCGAAGGCGCGGTAGGGCCGGTCGGCGTTCGGCTGGGTGCGGCGAAGGCGGAACAGGCCGGCGATCGTCAGCACGTAAAAGATCAGCACCGCGAACACTACGTAATCGAGCAGCGCGCCGTAGAGGTTGCCGTACTGCGGCTGGCCCGTCGAATCGAGCAGCACGGCGCCCGCCGCGTCGCGCAAGCGGGTCCGCGGCAGAACCAGGAAGCTCGCCCACACGCACTGGAGAACCAAGCCGAACGCCGGGACCGCGCGGGCGTTCAGCTTACCCGTCGCGCGGAAGAACAGGCCGTCGTTCGCCATCGCGTGGTAGACCCGGGCGCCCGCGAGAATCAGCCCGTTGTTGCAGCCGAAGGTCGAGATCACGATCGCGATCGCCATGATGATCGTCCCGGCGCCGGGGAAGATCGACTGAAGAGCCGCGGTCGCCACCCGATCGTCCGGCGCGGTCTGGATCTGCGCGAGCGGCAGGACGGCGAGGTAGGCGAAGTTCGCGAGCACGTAGAGCAGGGTGACCAGGCCGGTGCCGAGCGCGAGCGACAGCGGCAGGTTCCGTTTCGGGTTCTTCACCTCGCCCGCGGTGAACGTGATGTTGTTCCAGGCGTCGGAGGAGAACAGCGAGCCGACCTGCGCGACGCCGAACGCCACGATCAGGGCGAGCGCTCCGGAGGCGATCGGCGAGCCTCCTTCCGGCAGTTGCGGCGTCCAGGGATGGGCGAGATTCGCGCCCAGGTTGTGGCCGAAGAACAGGCCGACCGCGATCAGCGCGAACAGCGCGAACGTCTTGGCGGACGTGAACACGTTCTGGATCAGCTTGCCGAGCCGGATGCCGAGCGTGTTCAACCCAGTGAGGGCGACGATCATCAGCACTCCCACCAGCTGCTGGGTCGAAAGCGAGATCGCGAAATCCGACGAGATGTCGATCGGCGCCACCACCCAGCTCGTCGGCGAGATCCACGGCACGAGGACCCCGAGATAACGGGCGAAGCCCACAGCGACCGCGGCGATCGTGCCGGTCTGGATCACCAGGAAGACCGTCCAGCCGTAGAGGAAGCCCCAGAGCGGCGACCAGGCTTCGCGCAGGTAGACGTACTGCCCGCCCGCCCGCGGCATCATCGCGGCGAGCTCGCCGTAGGAGAGCGCGGCCCCCAGGGTGAGCAGGCCGGTGATGATCCAGGTGAGCAGCAGCCCGCCCGAAGTGCCCACTTGGCGGGAGATGTCGGCCGAGACGATGAAGATTCCCGAGCCGATCATCGATCCGGCGACGATCATGGTCGAGTCGAGCAGGCCAAGCTCGCGGACGAAGCCGGTTTTCGCTTGCCCGTTATCGTCGAGCGGTGCGGAGGTCGCGGGTCGTGCCATTAGGGTCCTTCTCCTTCCCAAGAGACGCCCCATCCCGGGGGTCGATGGGTGTCGATTCGGTGACAACGGGGCTTTAGGAGGCGGATGCTATCTCGCGGAGCGCCGAAAGGGGACGGGGCGGGCTGATCCAATGTCCTTGGCCGTAGTCCACGCCGAGCGCGCGCAATTGATTGACCGCGGCTAAGCTCCCCACCGATTCGGCGATCGTCTCCAGGCCCATCACGTGGCCGACCTGGTTGATCGACTCGACCATCGCGCGGTCGAGCGGGTCGGTCACGATGTCCTGGATGAACTTGCCGTCGATCTTCAGGAACGATACGGGCAGCTCCTTCAGGTAGGCATAGGACGCCATGCCGCTGCCGAAATCGTCGAGCGCGAAACGGACGCCGCGGGCGCCCAGCCGGCCGAGCAGGCGCACCGCCTGTTGGAGATTGTCGATCGCCGCCGTCTCGGTGATCTCGAAGCAGAGCTTCTTGGCGGGAAAGCCGGTCGCGGCCAAACGCTCCTCGACGAAATCGAGGAAGGTCTCGTCGCCGATCGACACGGCAGAGAGGTTGATCGAGCAGAGCGCCAACCCTTCGAGCCAGGCGGGCGACTCGGCGGCGAAGGTTTCGAGCGAGCGGCCGATCACCCAACGATCGATCGAGCGCATCAGGCCGTAGCGCTCGGCGGCGCGAATGAAATCCGACGGCAGATGAATCTGTCCCCCTTCGGAGATCATGCGCAGCAGTACCTCGAAGCGCAGGCCGCCTCCCTCGCGCCGGGTGAGCGGCCGGATCTCCTGGGCGAACAGGCGGAACCGGTCGCGTTCGAGCGTCTCCTGGATGCGCAGCACCCAGTTCATGTCGGCGTCCCGGCGCACGAACTCCGCGGTGTCGGGGCGGTAGACCTGAATCCGGTTCCGGCCTTTTTCCTTCGCCACGTAGCAGGCGTGGTCGGCGGCCGACATCAAGTGCGCCACCGAGGCGAACTCCTCGGTGATCGGCACCAGCCCGATACTTATGCCGACCGAAAAACTCTTGTCCTGCCAGGCGAAGCGGAAGCCCTGCAGCTCGCGGTGGAATTTGGCGATCTGCCGCTCCGCGGTTTCGAGCGGCGAATAGAGCGACAGCCACGCGAACTCGTCGCCGCCCAGCCGGGCCACGATGTCGGAAGCGCGCATCGAGGTCTGGAGCATCTCGGTCACCCGGTGGAGCAGCTCGTCGCCCGCCAGATGGCCGCAGGTGTCGTTGACCAGCTTGAACTGATCGAGATCCATGTAGGCGAGCGCGTGCGGCACCCCCGTGCGCCGCGTCTCTTCCAACGCGCGTTGCAGGTGGCCGTTGAACGCCACGCGATTGAACAGGCCGGTGAGGCCGTCGTGGGTCGCCTGGTGGGCGAGCTGGAGCGCGAGCAGGCGCTTCTCGGTCACGTCTTGAAACACCAGCACGGCTCCGACCTGGGCGCCTTGGCGGTCTCGTATCGGCGCGCAGGTGCATTCGACCGCGTGACGCCGCCCGTCGCGCCGTTGCAGCGCGATCCGCTCGGTCAGGCGCAGGCTCTGGCCGGAAGCCAGGCAACGCTCGATCGGATGCTCGATCTCGCGGCCGGTGCTCTCGTCGATCAGGCGCAGCACCTCGGCCACCGGCAATCCCGCCGCCTCCTCGGCCGACCAGCCGGCCAGCTCTTCGGCGACCGGATTGAGCAGCTCCACCCGGCCGCGCGCGTCGGTCGCCAGCACGCCGTCGCCGATCGAGGCCAAGGTGACCTGGGCGATCTCTTTTTCCGCCGCGATCGCCCCGAGCTGGTCGTCGTAGGCCCGCGTGGTCTGCGCCAGCAGATTGCGCAGGATCTCGCCCTCGAACCGGTTCATGGGGGAGGCTCCGTCAAAGCTCCTGACTTCGCAGCGGCAAGTCGTTGCCGACCCTGGCAGAGTACCGAGCTCATGGCGTTCCTTCGCGCAGCAGGACGAGCACCGCGGTGTGGTTGTAATAGGCGGGGGTGGCGTCGCCGCTCGGCCCGATCTCGCCCCAAGTGAAGAAGCCCGAAAGCGACGCTCCGCCGAGCGCGCGATGAATGGCGGCGATCTCTTCTCCCATCCGCTCGCCCAAGGCGCCTTGGCGGTCGACGCAGGAGTAGAGGACCGCCGCCTCGACCGGCGCGCCTTCGGCGCGCATCCGGCCCGCGGTGGCCGCCAGGGTGGCGAACGGAGAGCCGCCGTCCCCACCGCCGAACATCCCCATCCGCACCTGATCGCCGGTCTCGATTCCGCCCCAGAGCGTCACCGCGCCCGCCGGCTGATCGAAGGCGCGCAGGCTGCGGTACAGCCCCTCGCGCCGAGAGGAAGGGCCGACGACGATCAGCGGAAAGCCCAGCGACGCTTCGGGCAGGGGAGCCAGCTCGCCGCGGACGGTGAAGAAGCGGCGATACCAATCTGTCGCGGGCTGGCCGTCGATCTCGTAGAGGACTGTGCCCTCGGCGCGGGTGGCGGTGTAGATCGGGCTCGCGGGATTCCAGCCACGGAGAACCTCCACCTGCATGTCGACGCCGCGGAGCAGGAGGGCGAGGCAGGCCGAGGGGAAGATCCGCCGATCGAGAAACACCCGCGCGCCCTGGTCTTCAAGGTCTCCGTGGCCGTCGACCAGGTTCGCCACCGCGCCCGCCGTGCCCGAGGCCAGTCCGCCCGCGATGCGTAGCGTCCCGGGCGCCAGGCGGCCGAGGTCGGCCAGAACCCGCTCGGCGGGAAAACGCGAACCGTCGACGAACAGGAGAACGCCGTCCGCGCCGGCCAGGCGGCCGGCGAACGCCGCGATCTCTGCCTCTGCCGGCGGCCGCTCGTAGCTGCCTTCGAGCACGGCGATTTCCGGCGGCGCCGGTCCTGAGGGCCGCTCGTCGGTCGAATCGGCGGGCCGGTCGAGCCAGAACGCCTGGACGCTGCCGTTGGAGGTCGAGCGATCGTCGCAGAGCTGGGTGGCGGCCTCGCAGCCGAACCGGAGCGTCGCGGGCCAGGCCGCGGCGAGGGTGTCCAGCTCGCGGGCGAGCTGCGGGGTCGCGGGCAGGAAAGCGAGCGCCAGGTCCGGATCGCGCCCGGCCACGCGCGAGACTCCCGCAAGCTCGCTCGGGGAGAGGCCTGCCGACGTCGGGACCACGTTTCGGCTGCGCATGGCTCGTCGCGCGGGTTTTCCCGCGGCTCAAGGGACGTCTCGGGGGCGCGGTGCGCGCTCCTGGGCTTGGAACTGGCGGCGATTCTATGCCGGTCTCCGGTTGCGACAATACGTTACCGGAAGGGCCGCCTCCCCGCAGCACTTGCTGGGGCTGCTCGTCAACCCCTCCGGGCAGCAACCAATCGGCGCGAAACTCGTATCATAGGCAGGTTCGCCTGACGAACGACGCCGAACGCGCGCTGGCCATTGGCCTCGACGGGTTTGGCCTCGACAGGAGGGGTCATGAAGACGCTCCGCTATGCCATCCGCTCGCTCTTGAAGTCGCCCGGGTTCACCGTCGTGGCGGTCGTGGCGCTCGCCCTCGGCATCGGCGCCAACGCCGCCATCTTCAGCCTGGTCGAGGCCATCTTCCTGCAACCGCTGCCGTACGAGCATCCCGAGCGGCTCGTCGCGATCAACTCCTCGGCCCCCGAGCAGGGGCTTGACCAGGCCCCCCTCTCTTGGCCGCGATACGAGGTTCTGCGCGAGCGCCAGCAGGTGTTCAGCGACCTCTCGGTGTCGATCTTCATCGCCTACACGGTCACCGGCCTGGGCGACCCCGAGCAGTTCCAAGCGCTCATGGTGTCGCGAAACTTCTTCTCGGTGCTCGGTGTCGAGCCGGCCCTGGGCCGGACGTTCGTGGCCGAGGAGGGCAAGCCCGGCGGGCCGCCCGTGGTGATCCTCTCGAACGGCTTCTGGCGCTCGCACTTCGGCGGAGAGAGCGATGCGATCGGCAAGACGCTCACCCTCGACGGCAAGCCGCACACGATCGTCGGCGTGATGCCCGCCCGCGTGTCGAGCTTTCCGCTCGCCCAGACCCAGCTCTTCACCGCGCGGCCGTTCGAGGCGCCGTTCCTCAACCCCAAGCAGATCGCCGACGGCGGCTTCTTCTTCAACGTCTTCGCGCGCATGAGGCCCGGCGTCGAGCTGCCCCAAGTGCGCGCCGAGATGGACGTCATCCGGAAGAGCTACGCGCAGACCCACGCCACGAACGCCGACGCAAAGTCGGCGGTAACCGCCGGGCTCCTGCTCGACAATCTGGTCGGCGACCAGCGCGGCACCTACGCCATGCTGTTCGGCGCCGTCGCCGCCGTGCTGCTGATCGCCTGCGCCAACGTGGCGAACCTCGTGCTCGCGCGTTTCGCGAGGCGGCGTAAGGAGATCGGCATCCGCGTGTCGCTCGGAGCGCAAAGGGCGCACATCGTTACGCAACTCCTCGTCGAGAGCATGCTCTTGGCGCTCGCCGGAGCGGCGCTCGGTCTCGGCTTTGCCTGGGCGAGCCTGCGCCTCGTGACGCGCTTCGGCGCCGACCAGATCCCCCGTGCCGACGAGATCGGCCTCGACCCGACCGTGCTCGCCTTCACCCTGGGCGTGGCGCTCGTCACCGGGCTTGCGCTCGGGCTCCTGACCGCGCTCAGCACGCCGATACGCTCCGCCGGGGCGACGGTCCGCGACTCCAGTCACGGCTCGATCTCCGATCGCAGCCGGAACCGCTTCCACGCCGCGCTGCTGATCGCCGAGATCGCGGCGTCGTTCGTGCTCCTGGTTGCCACCGGGCTCCTCGTATCCAGCTTCCTCAAGATCCGCGACGTCCAGCCCGGCTTCCGCTCCGACCACACCTTCGTCGGTTTCATCACCATTCCCGCCGAGCGCTACCCATGGCGCGGCGAATCCACGGTCAACTTCTACTCGCGCCTCTACCACCGCCTCCAGGAGATCCCGGGTGCGCAGCAGGTGGCACTCTCCGACAATCCACCGCTGTCCGGCAACAACGGCCAGTCGCCTTTCGCGGTGATCGGCCGGCCGTTGCTGCCGGCGTCCGAGCGGCCGCTGGCAATCCGCCACCTGATCAGCCCGGGCCGCTTCGCCCTGCTCGGCATCCCGATCGTGGCCGGCCGCGACTTCGACGAGCACGACGGCCTGGCCGGTCAGCAGGTGATCATCGTCAACGAGGCCATGGCGAAGCAGCTGTTCCCGCATGAGAGCCCCCTCGGCCACACGCTGGTCACCGGCATGATGGGCCTGGAGGCGGTAATCGTCGGCGTGGTCGCCAACTCGCACACCGCGAGCCTCACCGCGCCGCCGGGGCCCGAGATGTTCTATCCCGTCCTGCAGCGCCCGGAGCAGTTCACCGGCATCCTCATCCGCACCGAGACCGACCCGGCCGCTCTCGCCCGCACCGTCCGGGCCGCGGTCGCCGACGTCGACCCGTCGGTCGCGCTCACCAACCCCGGAACGTTGCAGCAGATCGTCGACCAGTCCATGGCCGGCCGGAAACTGACCATGAGCCTGCTGATCGCCTTCGCCGGCCTGGCGCTCCTGCTCGCCAGCCTCGGCGTCTACAGCGTGATGGCCTACTCGGTCGCGCAGCGCAGCGCCGAGATCGGGGTCCGGATGGCGCTCGGCGCCTCGGCCGGGACGGTCCAGAAGATGGTGCTTCGCCACGGCATGACGCTGGCCGGCGTCGGGCTCGCGATCGGCCTCGCCGCCGCGCTCGCGTTGACGCGCCTGATGACCACGTTGCTGTTCGACGTCGGCGCGAGCGACCCGCTCGTCTACCTCTCGATCGGCCTGCTGCTCTCCGCGGTCGCGGCGCTGGCCTGCTGGCTGCCGTCACGGCGCGCGGCGCGCGTGGATCCCGTCCGGGCCTTAGAGGCCCGCTGAACCCGTAGCGCGATTTCTTCGTCTTCAAGCACTCTCTTTTCTAAGGGAGGTGCGCCATGAATGTCGCGAAGAACGGTGGCAAGATCTGCGTTCTGCTGCTCGGTAGCTTCGTCGGGCTCGCCGGCTTGGCGGGTTTGAAGCCGGCCGCGGCCGAGCCGGGGCACTTCACACTCTTCGAGAGCGGCCAGGTCCGCCCTCTGGCGCTCTCCCCTACGGGTAAGTTCCTGTTCGCGGCGAACACGCCGGACAACCGCCTCGAAGTCTTCCGGATCAAGAACCATGGCCTGGAGCATCTCTCTTCGATCTCCGTCGGCCTCGAGCCGGTGGCCGTCGGGGCGCGCAGCGACAAGGAAATCTGGGTCGTCAACCACCTTTCCGACAGCGTCAGCGTGGTGGAGCTCGCCCAGGGCGGACAGAGCGGACGCGTCGTGCGCACCCTGCTGGTGGGCGACGAGCCGCGCGACGTCGTCTTCGGCGGGCCGGGCAAGAAGCGCGCCTTCATCACCACCGCGCACCGCGGCCAGAACGTCCCGTACGATCCCCGGCTCACCACCCCCGGCGTCGGCCGGGCGGACGTCTGGGTGTTCGACGCGGATCACCTGGGAGGCACGCTCACGGGGACGCCGCTCACGATCATCACCCTGTTCGCCGATACGCCGCGCGCGCTCGCGGTCTCGCCGGACGGCGGCCGGGTCTACGTGGCGGCGTTCCACTCCGGAAACCGCACTACGACGGTCCACGAGGCGTTCGTCCCGAACGGCGGGCAAGCCTTGGGGGGGCTGCCCGCGCCCAATACCAACGTCGACGGCGTCCACCAGCCGGAGGTGGGGCTGATCGTCCGGTTCAACGGGACTCACTGGGAGGACGAGCTTCACCGGGTTTGGGACGACCAGGTCCGGTTCTCCCTTCCCGACAAAGACGTCTTCGTGATCAACGCGAACGCCAATCCGCCGGTGCAGCTCGCCGGGGCTGCCGGGTCTTACTCGGGCGTCGGCACCGTCCTCTACGACATGGCGGTGAACCCGGTGAACGGGAAGGTCTACGTCTCGAACACCGAGGCGGCGAACGAAAAGCGCTTCGAGGGGCCGGGCACGTTCGCCGGCCACAGCATTCGCGGCCACCTGCACGAAAGCCGGATCACCGTCCTCGGCCCGGGGGGAAGCGTCGCTCCGCGGCACCTCAACAAACACATCCATTACGACGTCTGCTGTGACCCGATCCCGAGCGCCGAGAACGACAAGAGCCTCGCCCTGCCGCAACAGATGGCGGTTTCGAGCGACGGCAGAACCCTGTACGTCGCAACGCTCGGGACCTCCAAGATCGGAGTCTTCGACACCCGGACCCTGGAGAACGACACCTTCACGCCGAGCGCCGCCGACCAGATCAAGGTGTCCGGCGGCGGCCTGACCGGCCTGGTGCTTCTCGAAGAGAGGAACCGCCTCTACACGCTCTCCCGCTTCGACAATTCGATCGCGGTCATCGATACGCTCTCGGGCGCGGAGGTCGACCATGTCGCCATGCACAATCCCGAGCCGGGAAGCGTGGTCGCCGGCCGGCCGTTCCTCTACGACGCGTCGTTTTCTTCCAGCCACGGGGATTCCTCCTGCGCCAGTTGCCACGTCTTCGGCGACCTCGACAGCCTGGCCTGGGACCTGGGCAATCCGGACGGCGCGGTCCAGCCGATTCCGGGGCCGTTCGAGGTGGACCCCGCGGTCTTCGGGCTGCCGGCCAACCATCACCCGCTGAAAGGACCGATGACCACGCAGAGCCTGCGCGGCATGGCGAACCACGGCCCGATGCACTGGCGCGGCGACCGCACCGGCGGCCTCGACAACCCGAGTGCGCAGCCGAACAGTGGAACCTTCGACGAGGTCGCGGCCTTCAAGAAGTTCCAAGCCGGTTTCCTCGACCTCCTGGGGCGCAACGCACCGATCGACGACGACGCGATGGAGGCGTTCGCCCGCTTCGTCCTTCAGCTCTCCTATCCGCCCAATCCGATCCGGAGGCTCGACAACCAGCTGACCCCGAGCCAGCAGGCCGGGCGCAGCTTCTTCCTGAACAACGTCTCCGATTTCACCGTCCTCGGCACCTGCACCTCCTGCCACACGCTCGATCGCGACGCGAACCGGCCATACGGCGTCGCCGCGCCGGGCTTCTTCGGCACCGACGGCCGCTATACCGAAGAAGGGGGGACGGAACCGTTCAAAATTCCGCACCTCCGCAACGCCTACCAGAAGGTCGGCATGTTCGGGCTGAAGACCCGGCCGACCATCCCCACCGACGACGCCTTCCTGGGGCCTCAGATCCGCGGCTTCGGCTTCACCCACGATGGGGCGATCCCGACGATCTTCAATTTCATCAGCATCACCACCGAATCGGGGGGCTTCAACCAGTCGCCGGCGATTCCCGGCGGGTTCCAGCCCGGGCCGGCCGGCGAGCTGCAGAAACGTCAGGTCGAAGATTTCGTGCTCGCCTTCGACAGCAACCTTGCCCCGATCGTGGGGCAGCAGACGACGCTTTCCCGGACCAACGGAGCCGCGGTCGGAGGGCGGATCGATCTCCTGATCGCCCGCGCCCGGGCGAGGGAGTGCGACCTGATCGTCAAGGGCGAAGGCAACCACGGGGAAAAGGGCTACCTCTACGACGTCGCTTCGGGTAGGTTCCGCGGCGACCGGAGCCACGACGCGCCGCTCTCCGACGGGAACCTGCGGCAACGCGCCTTAGAGCAAGGCGGCGAGCTGACCTATACCTGCACCCCGCCGGGCTCTGGGGTGCGCGCCGGCATCGATCGCGACGAGGATGGCATTCTCGACGGCGACGAATAGGGGGGTTTCTTCGCCATCGAGCATAAAGTGGCCTACCGCACCTTGCCGGCGAAGGATGAGGCTTGCTTCCTCAGGGCGCGAGGTCGAGCCGGAGGAGCCCGCCCTCGGCGACGGCCGCGAACAGCCGCCCGGGATGGTTCGGATCGAGAGTGAAGAGGCCGAAGAAACGCCGCGAAGGCAAGCGGCGGCCGACGGGTTCCCAGCGCCCGGTCGCGGGGTCGTAGCGGAAGATGCCGCGGTTTTGAACGCTCAGATAGTCCCCGCTCGCGTCGAGCTCGAGGCGCTCGATCGTGTCGTCCGCGAAGCTCTGGCCGAAGGGCAGGAAACTGGCACCGTGGTCCAGGCTCTGCCAGACCTGGTGGTTGTTGGCGAGGAGAAGGCGATCCGGATTCGCGGGGTCGATCCGGAGACCCTGGGGAATGCCCCCGAAGCCGCAGGGAAGACCGCGCCCGGTCAATCGCCAGTGGCGTCCCCCGTTGCGGCTCTCGGCGAAGCCGCCATCGGTCGCGGCGAAGAGCACGTTGGGATTGCGCGGATCGACGGCCAAGGCCAGGAAGAAGGCGAAGGCGTTGACCTCGGTCCAGGTGACGCCGCGGTCCAGGCTCCGGTAGAGGGCGGGCTCGCGACCATGGCCGAGGCCCACCGAGGTAATCCCCGCGGCGTAGACGCGGCGTGGGTCGCCGGGCGCGAAGACGGCGGCGTCCACGTCGAAGTTGAACGAGCTCGCGATAGGCCCGGGCAAGAGAAACTGCCAGTTCTTGCCGCCGTCGCGGCTGCCGCCAAGGGTTCTGCCCAGACTCGCCAAGAGGTGCTCCGGATCGGCGGGATCGACGGCGACCAGGTCGACGCCGTCGATTCCGAGCTCGCCGTCGCCGAGGCGCACGACCGGGCCGGCTCCGGTGCTTTGCCAGCCGGTCTCGGTGAGCCGGAAGATGCCCGCGCCGAAAAACACCGCATGCGGCGCGGCGCCGCCTACGAGCGCAACGGCCGAGAGCGCCCGGATGCCACGGCTCGCCGGGCTCCAGGTCCGCCCGGAATCCTCCGACCGGAAGAGCCCGGAGGAGCCCGCGGCGTAGGCGCCGTCTACGTTTCCGAGCGCGGCCTCGACGCGGTAAACCGCCTCCCGCGAGCGCTCCGGGCCGCCCCCCTCCGGCCCCGAGGGCGACCAGGAGAGGCCGCCGTCGCCGCTCCGGAAAATGCCGGACGAGGTGGCCGCGAGGAGGGTGCCGTCGCCCAGCTCCGCGAGATCCCGGACGTCGCGCCGTCCGAGCGGGAGGAAGGTGAAGCTCGCGCCGAGATCGTGGGACACGAAGGGGCGGCCGTTGCCGGCGAGGAAGAAGGTTCCCGCCGTGCTCCGGCTCCACACTGGTCGGCTGATCGAGGTCCAACGGGGCGCGCTCGCGGTGCGGATCCAGGTGGCGCCGGAATCGGTGCTCCGCCAAACGGCGTCGCCCCCGGGGTTCTCGACGGTCGCCACCGCGTTCGCCGGCCGGCGGGGATCGAAGGAGACCGAGAAAACGGAGCTCCCGGCGAAGGCCGCCTCCCGCCAGGAATCTCCGCCGTTCTCGCTGCCGAACAGGCCGTTGCTCGTGGCGAGCAGAAGGTGCGCCGCGTCGTCCGGATCGATCGCGAGATCGTAGGAAAAGCGGGTCGAGAGGTCGAGCCCGGTTTCGATCGGTTCGAAGTGGTTCCCGCCGTCGCGGCTCCGCAAGAGGCGCTCGGCCGCCCGGTAGACCCGGAAGTAGAGGGTCTCCGCATCGTTGGGGGCAACGGCGAGAGGGATCGCCAGATCGGCCGAAAGACCCGACAGCGGGGCGATCCCGGGCAAAGGGGTCCATCTGTTCCCGCCGTCCCCGCTGCCGTAGCCCTGCCCGCCAAAGGTCCCCGCATAGAGCCGCCCGGGCTCGCTCGCGGCTTGAACGAAGACGATATCTCCGCCGAAGGGACCGGCCGGGCGCCAGAGGGGACCGTCGTCCGCGGCGGCGCCCAGAAGGAAGCCGGCAGCGACCACAATCCCCGCGGCCTTGCGTATCGTTGCGCCCCTCGTGCGGTCCCCCGGTTTCCGCTCTCTTCGAACCCACGCGCTCCCTAGTTTCGCCACGAGACCTCCCTTTCGCCTGGCACTCCAGCTTTTCGTCGACTTCTACGCCCGGCGGCCGGATGCGTCAAGGCGTCTGGGACGAGCCCCGTCTCCGGCACCATGAGCGGCCATGGCACGGGACGGGCCCATGCACCGGAAGCGTCTGGCCGAGCATTGACGAGCATGCTGAGGCCGACTAAAATTCGATCGCATCCCAAGAGCTGGACCCGGTCTCCACCGCGACGGACAAACCCGGATCATCGAAAGGTTTTGGTGAATCATGTCGACAACGCGAGTGAGCTATCTGTCGTTGGTGAGGTTGGCGAAGAAGAATGGTTTTACCGTGACCTGTCCGTGGGACGCTTCGTATCAGAAGGACTCGAAGATCTGGAACCGCAGGCTCCAGACCGGTCCTGCCATGGTCGCTTTCTGTAAAAAGACGGAAGATGTTCAGCTCTGCGTGAAGTGGTGCAGGGAGAACGATTTTCCCCTCAGAGTGCGCTCGGGCGGTCATCATCATGAGGGAATGAGCTGCGACTACGGGGTGCTGATCATCGACCTTTCGCTCATGGATAAAATCTCCTACCCGGAACATAATCTGGGATGGATACCGCCGGGAAAACAGCTTCAATGGGTGTACAAGGAGCTGGAGGACCGGAAGCAGATCATTCCCGGCGGGGGATGCGAGACGGTCTGCGTGGGGGGATTGACGCTGGGTGGAGGATGGGGAATGTCGGCGCGGGCGCTGGGGCTGACCTGCGACAACATTCTGAAGGCGGAGATCGTGATGGCGGACGGCTCGGTGCGCACGGTGTCTCCGAGCGATTTCGATCCCAGGAATTCAAGCCTGTTCTGGGCTCTGCAGGGCGGAGGGGCCGGCAATTTCGGCATCGTGACGAACTTTCTGTTCAAGCTGACGAACGTGGAGAAGAAAACGACGTTGGAGCAGAAGTGGACGGGCGATTACTTAAGACCCATGATGGAGTACTACATGGATGCCATCGCGAACGATGATTTCGATCGCTTGGCGACGCTTGCGTGCAGACTCTACATCGATCGCAAGAGCCAGAAGATGACTTTTATGGTGACGGGCCAGACGCTGGAAATCCCGGAGCGGGCGGAAGAGATCCTAGGCAAGCAGCTCAAGGCCAACCATCCTCCGGATTCGTCCATTGTGGCGGAGCAGGGCGCTGCGGCGGAGGGAAATGCCGTCGTGCATCATTTCGCCGACAGCAAGTTGACGGGCGCTTCCTCGAACCTACCCCCCGACACGTGTAAGACCGGTCCCTTGCCGCACAAGGTCTCCTCGGCGTTCGTGAAGGTCGGCCAAGAAGTGAAAGCGGCGGAAGCCTGCTATGAATTCCTGAGCCAAAACAACAAACTTTTCCCGAACGCGGAGACCTACATCAGCTTCCACAGCTTCGGCGGGGCGATCGGAGATATCGCGCCGGACCAGACGGCTTTTCCGTACCGAGACAGGAAGCTTCTCCTGCAGTTCCAGGCCTGGTGGTGCGATCCGGCGGATGAGTCGACGGATCAGTACATCCACTGGATACGAGATGTGCGCACGATGTTGGCATCGCGTGGCCTCACGGACGGCGGCTTCTTCAACTTCCAGGACGCTTCGATCGTTCCCGAAACGGACCGGCACGCGTTGATGAAATATTATTACGGGCACAACCTGGACAAGTTGATCGGCGTCAAGATCCAACATGATCCAACGAACGTCTTTCAATCGGGGATGAGCATTCCGAACAAGAGATAGTTGCGGTTTGCCGTCCGCGACGCCTGTCTCGTTCGGCCCGCTGGTTTTTCACGAGAGCATGGAGGTGGGCTTGTGCTGAGATCCTTCGGATTTTAGGTCACCGTTGCTCCCCGGGTGTGCTCGTCCTGGGACCGCCGCCGTCTCGGCGGCGTTTTTGTTCGGCTACGGCCGCACGTGGTTCGAGGCGCAGCGGTAGCCGCGTGCCTACAACGCCGACCCCGCTGCGCTACAATCAACGCTCAATCACGCCATGGCCGGTTCCGCCACCCATCGCATCTTCCTCTCCGCGGTCACGAAGGAGCTGGGCTCCTACCGCTCCGAGGTCGCCCGCGTGCTCCGCCGGGGCGAGGTGGACGTGCGTGAGCAGGATCACTTCCGCCAAGGCTCGGGGACTCTGCTCGAGCGGCTCCGGGATTACATCGAGCAGTGCGATGCCGTGATCCTCCTGATCGGCGATCGGTGCGGCGCCTTCCCGACCGAGGAGCACGCTGCGGCGCTCGGCCCGGTTCCGGCGTTCGAGGTCTATCGAAAAGCCACCGGCCAGGCGCGCGCCTCTTTCACCCAGTGGGAGTACTTCCTCGCGAAGCAATACGGCAAGAAGACCTATATCTACCTGACCGCGGCGGGGTGTACTCCGGACGAGCCGAATTCCGAGGACGCCGCTCTTCTTGCTTGCCAGGCGGCCTATCGCGGATGGCTCGAAGCTTCAGGCAAACACTACGACTCGTTTGCGTCCAAGGCACAGCTGGTCGAGCACGTGCTGGTAGTCCAGGCCCGGCCCTCTGATCTCCGGACGGCGAAGGTGATCCACCTCCCCTACGCCTCCCTCGGCGATCTTTTCCAAGGGCGGGAGGGGGTGCTCTCGATCCTCCACAAAAAGCTCAGCGAGAGAAAACCTGGACAGGCGACGGCCATCGCGGGCAAAGCGGTCCACGGTCTCGGTGGGGTGGGAAAGTCCCGCCTCGCGATCGAGTACGCCTGGCGGTACGCCGCGGAGTACTCCGCCGTTCTGTTCGTGGGTGCCGGCACGCCGAGTGACCTGCTTCGGAACTTCGCGGCGCTCTCTGGGCCGGCGGTGCTGGACTTGCTGGAAGGGGAGGCAGAGGACGAAGAGAGGCAAATCGCCGCCGTCCGCCGCCGGCTCGCCGAGCATCCGGGTTGGCTGTTGATTCTCGACAACATCGACTCGAAGGAAGCCGCGGCGGCGGTCGATGCGCTGATTCCCCGGCTCCAAGGCGGTCATGTGTTGCTCACCGGCAGGCTCGCCCGGTGGGGGGCGGAGGTGGAACCAATCGAGCTGGACGTACTAGCCGAGCAGGCTGCCGCCGATTTCCTTCTCGGGCGGACCAAGGGGCGGCGAAGGGCGGCGAAAGGAGACTCCGCAGAAGCCATCGAGCTCGCCCGCATGCTGGGCTTCCTTCCGCTCGCCCTGGAGCAGGCCGGCGCCTACATCGCCGAACGTCGGCTGACGTTCTCCGGCTACCTCAAGGAGTGGCACTCGCGGCACGAGCAGGTCTTGACCTGGTTCGATCCCGACGCGAGCCACTACCCGACGAGTATCGCAGTCACCTGGCAAACCTCCGTCGAGAAACTTTCGCCCCTCGCCCGGCGCCTGCTCAAGCGGCTCGCCTGGCTGGGGCCAGAACCGATTCCGGAATCTCTGCTGGAAGTTCCCGTGCCGGGCCTGGCAGAGGACGAAGTGGATCCGGAACCGCCCGCCACCCTGGCCGAGCTTGCCACTTACTCCCTAGTGGTCCGCGCGGCCGACGCGCCGACCTTCTCCGTTCACCGCTTGGTGCAGGACGTGACTCGCCGCAGCCTCCGAAGGAACCTCGAAAATACTCGCCTCGCCGAGGCGCTCCGCTGGGTAAACAAGGCCTTCGTGGGGGACCCCACCGACGTTCGCACCTGGCCTGTCCTTCGGCCGCTATCCCCCCACGCACAGGCCGTAGTCTCATTCGCCGACGCCGCCCGGATGACCGTTCCGACGACGAGGCTGATGAACGACCTGGCCCAGCTGCTCAAGGCGACAAACCGTCTCGGGGAGGCGGAGCCGCTGATGCGGAGGGCGCTGTCGATCGCCGAGGCGATCTTCGGAGCGGGTCACCCCGAAGTCGCGATCCGCCTCAACAACCTGGCCTTGTTGCTCCAGTCCACGAACCGTCTCGGGGAGGCGGAGCCGCTGATGCGTCAGGCGCTGTCGATCGACGAGGCAAGGTTCGGGGCGGATCACCCCGCGGTTGCCCGAAAACTCAACAACCTGGCCTTGTTGCTCCAGGCGACAAACCGTCTTGAGGAGGCCGAGCCGCTGATGCGTCGGGCGCTGTCGATCGACGAGTCGAGCTTTGGGGCGGATCACCCCAACATCGCAATTCGCCTCAACAACCTGGCCCAGCTGCTCAAGGCCACGAACCGTCTTGGGGAGGCGGAGCCGCTGATGCGCCGGGCGCTGGCGATCGACGAGGCGAGCTTTGGGGCGGATCACCCCGACGTCGCCCGAGATCTCAACAACCTGGCCGCGTTGCTCAAGGACACGAACCATCTCGGGGAGGCGGAGCCGCTGATGAAGAGAGCGGTGAGGATCTTCGAGAGCAGCCTCGGTGAGAATCATCCGAAAGTTGCCACCGCCCTCAACAACCTGGCCCAACTGCTCAAGGCCACGAGCCGTTTCGGGGAGGCCGAGCCGCTTATGCGTCGGGCGCTGTCGATCGACGAGGCGAGCTTCGGGACGGATCACCCAAACGTCGCGATCCGCCTCAACAACCTGGCCGCGTTGCTCCAGGCGACGAACCGCCTAGGGGAGGCCGAGCCGCTGAAGCGTCGGGCGCTGTCGATCGATGAGGCGAGCTTCGGAGCGGATCACCCCAACGTCGCCCGAGACCTCAACAACTTGGCCTTGTTGCTCAAGGCCACGAACCGCCTCGGGGAGGCCGAGCCGCTGATGCGTCGGGCGCTGTCGATTGTCCTCGAGTTCGAGCGGCGCACCGGGTTTGAACACCCGAACCGGCAAGCTTTTTCAGCCAACTACCGCGCTCTTCTTCGCAAAACGGGCAAATCGGACTCCGAAATCGAATCGGAGATCGCCACGCTCGAAGCCGGCCTGCGCTCCAACTCTCCAGCCTCGAGCCCCCCGCTCCTTCCTCGGTGAGCCTTTTTCGGGTGTCCGCTCCACTTACCGCCATCGCACGTGGTTCGAAGCGCACCGGTAGCCGCCGCCACGGATCACACTCATCGGCAAAGCAGGCAGCAGCGTGAGCCGCGCGCCGGCCGAAGTGTAGACGGCAATCGCCTCCCGGTCAGCCGTTGGTAGGCCGCTTTCGAACGCCTCGGCGCGGAGCGCGCCGCCGCGAGTTTCGAGCACCGCGTTGTTCCAGCCGATCAGGAAGCTCCCCCCTTCGGGAAGCTCGTCCGCCCGGGCGAGGGCGGAAAAGGGAGCGAACAGGAGAGGGAGTCGGTGGACCGTGATTCCCTCGGAGGAGAGCTGACCTGCCGCGGTATCGAGAAAAGCGCCCAACCCCCGCGCCGAGGGGGTGGCGAGCCCGGCTTTGAGGACGCCCGCCAGATCGACGCCCGGGTTGAAACCGTAGGTGGATCGCGCGGCGGCCAGATCGGCGGGGGAGAGTCGGCCGAGCAGCGCCTCGCCCGCCGCCACGTCGGCCACGAATGCGGTTAGCGGCGAATCGGCCGCCCCGGCCCGCCGGGGCACGAGCGTCACGATCGAATCGAGATCGGTCCCCGCGCCGCCGCCGATCGCCCGCAGCAGTTCGACCCGAGCGGCCAGCTCCCCATGGTCGGGAAGCGGATGAACGAACCGCACCGGCCGGCCGTAGAGGACGCCCAGCTCGTCGGCTGCCCGGCGCGCAGCGGCGAGGTAACGGTCGATTCCCTCCGCGGTACCGAACGTCTCGACCGGGATTCGGTCTAGCCCAAGGACTTCGAGAATGCGCGGTTCGAGCGTGTGGATCGAGATCCAGACCGCCCGCGGGGCGATCAACGCCTGACCGTTGTGGAACGGCACGCCAGCCACGGTCCAGACCGGCTGCTTGAAACGCCGGTCGAGATCCGCGGGAAGGGTCTGGATCAACGCCCGGCCGAGCGTGGCGTCTTCCTCACGTCCGCGCTGCAAATTGGGGCGAATGAGCACCGCGAGCCCGCCGTCCGTGCGATGGGTCAGGCTCAACGGATCGCGCGGCCAGGGGGAGTAGTCGCGGCCGAACGTCGGAAGCGTCCGCACCCCGGGCAGGCCGGAGAGCGCCTGCCGCCCGGCTGGGTCGGCGAGCACCAGAATCTCCCGTTTCGGCGCCAGGGTATGGACGCCGGCCAGGAACGCCTTGGCCTCGGCGACCGAGAAAAAGCTCGACGGCAGCGAATAGACCGATGCCGCGATCTCCCGGGTCCAGTCGTCGTCGAACCGAAGAGCGCCCGGCGCGGCCTTTTCGAGATGGCGCCCGGCGCTTGAACGCGGCACCAGACCCCAGGCGACGGCGAGACTCTCCGTCGGTTCGAACGACAACCCCTCCACCGCCACCTGCCGCGCGAGCGCGGTTTCGGTCCGCTCGGGGGCGGTAGCAGGTGGGGCGGAAGCGGGAACCCCTGTGGTCGCGCAGCCGACGATCGCGAGCAGAAGCGCGAGTTGTGAGCGGCGTCGCATAGCGGGTGATTTCCCTGCGCCCACTCTCGGGGCGGTCCAGCTCACCGGTGATCTGGTCCAGCTCAGTAGTGGTCTGGGCCAGCTCGGTAGTGGTCTGGTCCAGCTCACTGGTGGTCTGGTCCAGCTCAGTGGTGATCCGGTCCAGCTCACTAGTGGTCTGGTCCAGCTCAGTGGTGTTCTGGTCCAGCTCGGTGGTGATCTGGGCCAGCTCAGTAGTGGTCTGGACCAGCTCGGTAGTGTTCTGGTCCAGCTCAGTAGTGTTCTGGTCCAGCTCAGTAGTGATCTGGTCCAGCTCAGTAGTGGTCTGGGCCAGCTCAGTAGTGGTCTGGTCCAGCTCAGTAGTGGTCTGGGCCAGCTCAGTAGTGGTCTGGGCCAGCTCAGTGGTGATCTGGTCCAGCTCAGTAGTGGTCTGGTCCAGCTCAGTGGTGATCTGGGCCAGAACAGTGGTGATCTGGACCGGCCCACAACTGGGCTGGGTGCTCTCAGAGGTCGGGATCCGGCTCTCCCTCTTCGGCCCCCGGCGCCGGCCCCACCCGCCGCTCGAACCGCACGGCGAGGCGCATGATATCTCGCCGCTGCTCCGCCGCCCATTCGCACAGCCGGCGGTCGACCGGATCGATCGTCGCCCCCTCGACGGAGTCTACTTGCCGCGGTTCGTCCGCCACCTCTTCCGCGAAATCTTGGAGGTGACGCAACTCGCGGCCCATGGCGCGCAGCTTCGCCCGGGCCACCGATTCGCCGAGCCGTTTGGGGTCGAGCGGCTGCGCGCCCGCCCCCTTGAACAACGCATCGGCAAAGTACTCGATGATCTTGCGGACGTTGGGAACCCAAAGGAGTCGCAACAACGCCGTCTCGCGCAGCAACCCGGCGCGCCGGCGCGCCTTTTCCATCTCTCTCAGATGCTTCTTGATCTTCTCCTTGATCGGACTCGCCTTTTTCACGATGCCAGCTCCTGGTCCCGCCGCTCCTCGTCGCGCAGGGCGCTGATCAGCGCGTGCCCGCGGCGGGCGCGGCGTTGCATGCGGATCAAATGAAGGAACGGCGCGGGCTCGATCTCGCCCCGGCGCAGAATCACGGCCCAGACGCGCATTTTGATGAGACCGCCCTCCGGAGGGGGTTGTGCCGCTTCCCGTGCCAGGTTTTCGATCCGGCCGGCGAGGGCCGGGAGCATCTCGCCGTGATTCAAATAGAGAAGGCTGCGGCCCAGCTCCAAGGTCGCCTCGGCGGCGGCGAGCGGATCGTTCATGTATTCGTAGGCCCAGGCCGCCCGCTCGAACTGCATCGCGGATTCGGTGAAATCGCCCTCTCTCGTAGCGCTTTCGCCGCGGTGCATGAGCATCCGGGCGAACCGGCGGATGCAGGAAGAATCGGGTTCGCTCGTACGCGCCCGGCCGCGGAGAACCTGGGGCGAGGGCGTGCCCTCGCCGGTTGTGGGGTGAGCCTCGGTTTCCGGAGAGGAAGAAAAAGGAGGGCGCGCGGCGATCCTTCCTGCCCGCGCGCCCCGGGAAACGGAGGGCCGGCGCCTGCTCGAATTGCGGGTTGGGGTGTCGGCCATGCCGGGAACGGTAAGGCGTTCCCGGTCTGCCGCAGGCTCGCGAGCTTGCAACAGGCGTTAGGGAGGGGGTCTTTTCGCAGATTCCGGCGTTGCGGCGAGATCGTCGCCGTTTGCGCCACGGTGCGGCCGGCCGGCGTACCCTGGGGTGCTCTACCGCAAAATTTTGCGATTTGGGGCAACGGCGGGGCGGTTCGTTCTGTTGTCTCGCAGAGTATGCGCGAAGCAAGGTAAGCTTTGAGCCGTTCCAAAGCTGTCAGATCGCGGGCGATTCGTGGAGCGGAATCGGCATCCGGCCCGAGCCGGAAAGCGATTCGACGGCCGATGCCATCGCCCGAAAGGAACGCCGCGCCATGCCCCCGACGAACATCGGCCCGCCCCCTCCCCTCGGCTTCGTGCTACGCCATCTGCGCGAAGAGGCCGGCTGGACGCAGACCCAACTGGAGGAGGCGGCCGGCCTTCCGCCGACGGCGGTGTCCAAGATGGAGCGCGGAATCCGCAGCCTCAGCCGGATGGAGACCGAGCGCCTGGCCCGGATCATGGGCTATCCGGATGGCTGGGTGGACCGCACGCTCGCCGCCGCCGATCAGCTTCCCCGCCGCCAGCCGCCGGACGACTCTCCCACCGCGCTCTCCGAGGCGGAACACCGGGTGGTCGAAGGTTTGGCTCTCGCCGCGTCGCGCCGGCTGGCCGGGGCGGTGCGCAAGAAGTTTGGACCGGTGCTCCAGGCGGCCCGCTGGCAAGCCGACCGAAAGGCCGCGGGGAAAGTCTGGAAGCGGCTGAGCCGGGCGACGAAGGAAGATCGGATTGCGCTGGTGGGGGGCTCCTCCGAATTCCAGACCTGGGCGGTCTGCGAACGGCTCTGCTTCGAAAGCATCCGCGAAGCTCCCCACGACGCCGACCAGGCCCACGACCTGGCTGAGCTGGCACTGACCGTGGCGGAGCGCTCTCCGGGAAACGAGACCTGGCGCAACGTCCTCATCGGATTTGCGCTCGCCTTCGTGGCGAACAGTTGGCGCGTTCTCGGTGACTTCCAGAAGGCCAACCGGACGATGCAAAGGTCGGAGGAGTTGTTCAATACGAAGGAGGGCGCGTTCGGCCCGTTGGACCCGACCCGGGTGCTCGCCCTTCGGGCCGTTCTTTGGAAGTACCAGCGGCGCTATGAAGACGCCCTGGATGCCCTTGGTGAAGCGATGTCGATCTCAGTTCGGTCGGAGCAGCGTACCCGCCTGCTGATCAACAAAGCGAGTGTTTTGAAGAGAAAGGAAGACTTCGTCGGCGCCGTCCAGGCTCTCCGAGAGGCGGCAGGCCTAGCGGAGAAAGCGGCGGATGATCGCCTCCACGTAGTGATTGCGTTCAACGAGGCGACCTACCTCTGTGACTTTGGCAGGTTCGGCGAAGCAGAAGTGCGTCTGGCAGCTCTGCGAAAAGCTGCATTCCAGAGCGGGAAAGGTCTCGACATCCTCCGGCTCCAGTGGTTGGAGGCCAGGATAGCGTCCGGACTGGGAAAACGGGCCGAAGCCGCAGCAAGTCTCTCTGAAGTTTGGGAGGCGTTCGCCGATCGGAAACTCTGGTTCGAAGCCTCTCTGGCTGCCCTGGAGCTGGCATCGATCGAGTTGGATCGCGGCCGAACGCGAGCCGTCAGGCTGCTGGCGGCGAGTGCCGCACCGGTGTTCGCGGCCCAGGATTTTCCCGACGAGTTGCTCGCGAGCTTGACCCTGTTCTGGGAAGCCGCACGGCGCGAGGTGGCGTCTGCCGAGACTGCCCGCCTGATTCTCAAGGAGTTGCGGCGCGTCGGGAGAGAGGCAGGAGAGGCCTGACCCCGACGCTCGTCCGGTCATCTCCTGCAGCGTCCGTCGGGTTCGAGCTCGCAGCCGTTATCGCTGAGTATGGGCTTCTGGCTGGCACCGGGCACGAGCGTTGCCGCCGCACGGCATCTGCCATTGGGTTCAAGTTCGCAACCGTTCGGTGTTGTGAGGGCTCCGCATCTGCCATTGGGTTCGATCTCGCAACCGTTCTCCCCCCAGACGAACGAAAGGAACCCACGGAGCTTCCCGAGCAGAGCACCGGTATCGAAAGGCACGGCGCCCGCCGGGGTGGCGGAGAGCGCGAGCAGGACGACGAGCAGGCCGAAGGCGAGACGGCGGGGAGTGGCGGACATGGTGAAGCTCCTTTCAAAAAGGAGGGTCAGCCGATGCAACCCCGATGGCCGTGCGGCGCCCTCCGGAGGGGTGGTCCAGGCAAGGGTAGGCGCTGGGATCGCAAAATTTTGCGAAAACAGGCGTCAGGTACCCCCATCATAGGGAAAGAGCGCGGCTTCGGCGCGATGGAGCACACCGCTTCCAGGGGCAACCTGCGTCGCCGCGTGACGCGGCTCGAACTTGCAGGAGTCCCCTAAAAGGAGCCGACCTCATGGGCCTCACCGCGGAACGGGACGCCGTACGGCTGGCGGTCGTGGTGCTGCGTTACCTCGAAGGCCGGAGCCAGCGTCAGGTCGAGGCGATCTCCGGTGTCGACCAGCGGCGGTGGTCGCGCTACGAGCTGGGCCAGGTGACGCCGCGCCGCTCGACGCTCGAACGGCTCGCGCGGGACGTGGGAGTTTCCCCGTCGCGGCTCGATCAGCTCCTCGCGGTCCTGGGTCAGATCTGCGAAGAATCCAGGGCGCATCGAGTGCGGACCGGACCTCCCGCGGATCTCGAACCTTCAGAAAGCGACGGACGAGAGGATCTCCGCAAAGCCGCCCTAGAAGTCGCCGCAGAGATCGCCGAAAGCCTCGAACCGTTGATGCTGGATTCGCTCGCCGACCTCGAAGTGCCGTTCAAGACGCAAAGCCTGCCCTAGCGGGACAGGGCACGCCGAGAGTGCCCTAGGGCGTGTCGGGAGTGTTCGGGTCGTCCGGACGAGCGAGTCTCGGTCTGCCCCTTGCAGCGGATGGTACCGAGGGCCTCTCCCTTCCTTGGATGCACAGCGAGGGCTCGATCGAAAGTTGAGGCGATGAACAAAACCCCGGCAAAACACTTCCTCGCCTCCGCACTTCTTGCCGCGGCCCTCTCAGGTTGCGTCTCGTTGATACCCCCGGATCCGCACAAGGCGTTCGTCGGCCACGAGGCCCCCCGGTTCCACACCTATACCGTCCTCGGGCGGAAGATCTTCGCCGCCGAGATCGGGCCGAAAGATGGTCCGCCGGTGCTCTTCATCCACGGGTCGCCCGGGTCCTGGGGAGTCGCCGCGAGCTTGATGACCGATCCGCAGCTCGTCGAGCGCGTCCATTTGATCGCGATCGACCGCCCGGGCTTCGGCCGGTCCGGCCCGGGGCGGCTCGAAACCTCCCTCCTGCGCCAGGCGGCGATACTCAAAAAGGTGCTCGACCAGGCCGCGCCAGGGAGGAAGACGATCGTCGCCGGCCATTCGCTTGGCGGGCCGCTGGCTGCGCGCCTCGCGATGGACGCTCCGAGCACCGTCTGCGGCCTTGTGCTGGTGGCGGGCTCGATCGATCCGGCAGAGGAAAAGACCACCTGGTATCAGAAGGTCGCGCGCTGGCCTCTCGTCCGCGCGATTCTGCCGAAGCGTTTGGTCCTCGCGAACGACGAGATCCGGCCGCTCAAAGGGGAGCTCAAGAAGATGTTGCCCCTGTGGGGGAAAATCCGCATCCCGGTCGAGATCATCCAGGGCGACGCCGACGCTCTCGTGCCGCCCGAGAACGCCGACTTCGCCGAGCGCATGCTCACCAGGGCGTCCGTCCACCTGACGCGGGTGCCGCACCAAGGGCATGAAATTCCGTTCGAACGCCCCGACCTGATCCGCGACGCGATCCTGCGGTTGTTGGACGGGGAGAGTTGAGCGGGGCTAGAAAGAAACTGTCTCCTTGAAGAGACTCCTTTCGCTTCCGTCATTCCGAGCGAGAGCGAGGAATCTGGGGGGCGGGTGGCTCCAATCCCATTGCGGCGAAGGGATTCAACGCCGCCCATCCCCCAGATCCCTCGCTCTCGCTCGGGATGACGCAGGCGGATAGTTTCATCCTACGGGGCCGCCCATCTCCCGGCGGGAAAGCCCAGCCGAGGCCCTGTGCTACGCTCGCCGGCCAATTTTCCAGGAGACCCGAGGCCATGGCTCAGCCTGCCCAGCCCGTCAAGACCGCCGCGTCCGACACGTCGTTTTTCGGCCATCCGCGAGGGCTCGCGACGCTGTTCTTCACCGAGTACTGGGAGCGCTTCAGCTACTACGGGATGCGCGCGCTGCTGATCCTGTTCATGACCGCCGGCATCGCGAGCGGCGGGCTCGGCTACGACACGGCGAAGGCGGGGGCGATCTACGGCCTCTACACCGCGTCGGTCTACCTGCTGGCTCTTCCCGGTGGCTGGGTGGCGGATCGCCTGCTCGGCCAGCGCCGGGCTGTGCTCTTCGGTGGCATCTTGATCGCCTGCGGCCATTTCAGCATGGCGATCGACAGCGTCCAGACCTTCTTTCTCGGACTGGTGCTGATCGTCCTCGGTACCGGGCTGCTCAAGCCGAACGTCAGCACCATGGTCGCCGAGCTTTACCCGGAAGGGGGCTCGCGGCGCGACGCGGGCTTCTCGATTTTTTACATGGGGATCAACCTCGGCGCGTTCTTGTCGCCGCTGGTCTGCGGTCCGCTGGGCCAGCGGGTCAACTGGCACCTCGGATTCGCCGTCGCCGGTCTCGGCATGGTGCTCGGCTTGATCCAGTACGTCCTCGGCAGCAAGCATCTCGGAACCGCGGGAATCGAGCCGAGCGCCGCCACCTCGCCCGCCGAGCGCGCGAAGGCGAGGAACTTCCTGCTCGCCGCGGTGGGGGTGCTCGTCGTGGTCATCGGCTTGATCTGGTCCGGAACCGTGCCGATCAACGCCGAGGCGATCGCCAAGGTCACCGGGTACGTGATCGGCGGCCTGGTGGCCGTCTATTTCGCCTATCAGTTCATCAGCGGCGGTTTCGATTCGACCGAGCGGAAGAGGGTCCTCGCGATTTTCGTGCTGTTCCTGTTCTCGTCCGTGTTCTGGTCGGGCTTCGAGCAGGCCGGCTCGTCGCTCAACCTGTTCGCGCAGGAGAGAACCGACCCGAACGGCTTCGGTTTCAACATGCCGGCGAGCGTGCTCCAGTCGGTCAACCCGCTGCTGATCATTCTCTGCGCCCCGTTGTTTGCCTGGCTCTGGGTGCGCCTGTCCAAATCCAAGCTGGAGCCCTCCGCTCCGGCGAAGTTCTCGCTCGGCCTGATCCTCTTGGGCGGCGGTTTCTTCGTCATGATCGGCGCCGCGAAGGCCTCGGCCGGCGGCGTCCTGGTCTCCCCGCTCTGGCTCTGTCTCACTTACCTGTTCCACACCGCGGGCGAGCTGTGCGTTTCGCCGGTCGGCCTCTCCACGGTCACCAAGCTCGCGCCGCAGCGAATCGTCGGTCAGATGATGGGCATCTGGTTCATGTCGATCTCGCTCGGCAACCTGATCGCGGGCCTGGTCGCGGGCCGGTTCCAGAGCCTGCCGCTGCCCCAGCTGTTCGGCAACGTGGTGATCAACTGCGTGATCGCCGGGGTCATCCTCGCGCTGCTGATCCGCCCGATCCGCCGGTTGATGAGCGGCGTTCACTAGCGCCTCACGGGGAGACGGCCGGAGTGTCCACCGCGATCGCCGCCACCCCCGCGGAGAAGCATCCGCGGGGGCTGTACGTCCTCTTTCTCACCGAGATGTGGGAGCGGTTCAGCTTCTACACGGTCGGCGCCATGTACGTGCTGTACGTCCAGGACGCGGCGCAGGGCTTCGGCTGGACGCGCGACCAGGCGACCACGGTCTTCTCGTTCTACCTGATGTTCGTCTACGCCAGCCCGTTGGTCGGCGGCCTGCTCGCCGATCTGAAGCTCGGCTACCGGCGGTCCGTGATGATCGGCGGCTTCTTCTTCATGGCCGGCCACGGGCTGCTCGCGTTTCGCAACATCCCGGTGATGTACGCCGCGCTCGCCTGCCTGGTGATCGGCAACGGTTTCTTCAAACCGAACGTCTCGACCATGGTGGGCAACCTCTATCCGGAGGGGAGCCACCTCAAGGACCGCGCGTACAACATCTTTTACATGGGCATCAACGTCGGGGCGTTCCTGGCGCCGCTGGTCGCCGAATACATGAAGGGACGGTTCGGTTTCCACCCGGCGTTCGCGATGGGCGCGCTCGGCATGGTGTTCTCGGTCTCCATCCTCTGGCTTTTCCGCCGGCACGTCGCGGGTGCCGACAAGAAGCCCGATCGGGCGCGGCAGCTCACCGCGCTCGAACGCCGGCCGATCGACGACGTGTCCGACGCCCGCCGGGTCGGCGCGCTGCTCGTGATGTTCCTGGTCGTCATCGTGTTCTGGATGGTCTTCCACCAGAACCAGGTGGCCCTCACCTACTGGGCGAACGAAAACACCGCCTGGAGCGTCACCGGCATCATCTCGAACGCGATCAATCCGGGCTGGGTGCTGCTCCTGACCCTACCGTTGATCGCCTTCTGGGGCTTCCTCGACCGGCGGGGCAAAGAGCCCTCGACGCCGACCAAGATGGCGATCGGCATGGTGCTCACCGGCCTCGCCTTCTACGTTCTGTATTTCGCCGGCAAGGCGGGCGGCGACGTAGGCAAAGTCTCCCCCTGGTGGCTGATCAGCGCCTACGGCGTGCTCACCCTGGGCGAGCTAATGCTCTCGCCGATGGGCCTTTCCCTGGTCTCCAAAGTGGCCCCGATCCGCTACCGCGGCCTCCTGATGGGCGGCTGGTTCGTCGCGATCGCGGTAGGCAACAAACTGACCGCGATCGCCGTCTTCTGGGACGAGTGGCTTCACTCCACCTTCTTCGCCGTCCTCGGCACCAGCTCGATCGTCATGAGCCTGGTGCTCCTGGTGCTGCTCAAGCCGCTCAAGAAGGCGATGCCGGGGGTGTGAAGGATTGTGCTCTATTCACCCTTTCCTCATGCCTGACACAATGCTTGACAAAGAATTCCAACTGGAGGATGCTCAGTTGAAGATGGAATCCTGCGGCAAATAAAAGGAGGCAAAATGGACGTCAAAAAGCTCTCGGTGAAAAGTGCCTCAACAGGGGGCGCGGCCAAATGCGCGGCGGACGCAGCCAAATGCGCGGCGGACGCGGCCAAGTGCGCGGCAACCGCGGCCAAGTGCGCGGCGGACCCGAAGTGCGCGGCGGCCCCGAAGTGCGCGGCAGCTCCGAAGTGTGCGGCGGACCCGAAGTGCGCGGCGGCTCCGAAGTGCGCAGCGGCCCCGAAGTGCGCAGCGGACGCCAAGCCGGCCAGGAAAAAATAGTCGTGGCATGGGCTCCGGCGTGCCGCTCCCGGGAAGGCGCGCCGTGTAGCACGGTCGAGGCGCCGCTGTGAGCGTTCCGAGTCTTGGAGTTGGACTTCAGTTCAACCCGGCACTGACCGGATGGTTTCCGTTTCTCGACCAGCCCCTCGATGCGCTCGAGGTCTTGTTCGACGCGGTGATGGGGCCACTTGACGGCCCTGGCGTGATGTCGCCCGGTGCGGCTGACGCCGTACGGGAGGCTGCGGCCAAATTCCCCATCATCGGACATTCGAACTACGGGGGAGATTTCGGTTTCGAGGATCTGATGAGCACCTCGGCCGTCCGACGGCACGTCCCTTTGTCCAAGAAATTCAACGTCCCTTGGGTGGCGAACCACTGCTTCTACAGCGATGCCTCCTGGTCCGATGTTTGGAGCAGCCCATTGCAGTTTTCTCATGCCGAGGTCGTTCGTGTTGCCGCAAGGGCGCGCGCCCTCCAGGATCTCTACGGGGTTCCGCTCGGCCACGAAAACGCGGCCTACTACCGGACGTGCCCTGGAAGCGAAATGCCCGAAGAGGAGTTCCTCGCGCGGACCTTGGAACTGTCCGGAACGTATTTGCACCTCGACCTGCACAACCTGTACGCGAACGCCCTCAACCATGGGGCGAGCGGCTATTCGATCCCGCGGTTCCTTGCCACGATCCCGCTCGACCGGGTCATTTCCATTCACATGGCCGGGGGGCGCTGGATTGATGACCAGTACCACGACCTGCACGACACGCAGGTCGCCGAGGCGGTTTGGGACCTGCTCGACGACGTTCTGTCGAGAGCTCGCCCCGGTGCCGTGATCCTCGAATACGAGACGCAGGCGCTCTATTGCGAAGAGGAGACGCTGGACCGCGAGCGCACGGTCGACCTGATTCTCTCCGATCTCGAGCGAGCCCGAAAATCGTGGGACCGCGCTTACGGTGCGGCCAGCCGAAGAACGACGCGGAGCGAGGCGAAGTGAGTGATGCCCGGCTGGTGTGGGACACTTGGCGCCGGATCCTGACGAACGACGAGCTCGTTGAGCGAGTTCTCCACTCCAAGGGCTCCGATCCCTGGGAGGACACGGGCCTTACCGCCGAAGAGATCGCGATTCTGGCCGACTACGCGGGCACTCCCGCAGCCACCGATACCAACATCGGCATGTATCGGAGCGGACTGGTGAGAAACGCGCTGGCCGCGTTGAGCCTCGTGCCGCTCACCCGCCGCCTGCTCTACTTGAGCGGACTCGACGTCGAGACCGTGGCGGCAGACTTCGTGCAATCCGCAGGTTACCGCGATGACGGTCCTAACTTCTGGCGAATCGCAGGCGGCTTCGCCGCGCACCTGGCGAAGCGCCCGGAATTCGCCACGCGTTTAAAGCAAGACGTGCTCGCGCTCGACACGGCGACGGTTGCGCTCGCCCAGCGGCTCGGTGAATCCGCCCCTGCGGTGTGGCCGGAAAGCGCTGCCCTCATTTTTTCTGCGGCCCGCCCGCGGGCGGGCGGGGAGTCCGATCGGTTTGTCGCGAGTCGCGCGGCGGTCGTGGCGACGTCGAATTTCGATCTGACACCCTGGCTTGAGGATCCGCTGGACTTCGACGCCGATCAGGAGCTCGAACCGTCAACAAAGTATTGGCTGATCTGCTTTCCGGCTGCCGATGCCGCGCACGAATACGCGGAATTGTCTGACCGTGCCGCGCGCACATTCAACCTTCTGCCGGCCCCCAAGACTGCTGCCGAGCTGTCGTCGGCACTCGACGGCCTTCCTGCCGTCGAGGTGTTCGAGGTGATCGACTCGCTTGTGGAGCTCGGAGTTGTCGTCTGTGACGGAGGCGTATGACTCCGCGCGAAAACCCGCGAAGAGATCTCCGCCGAGTCGTCGCTCAGAGAATGGGAATTCGCCCCGGAAGAAAGAGACCGGTATGTCGCAGTCTTGCCAGACACATCGATGCAAAGCCATTCGCCGCGGGGCGTGATGTTCTCGGATGACAGTTTCGTCGAGCTCGACCCCTCAGTCGAGTTTCTGAGCGCGGAGATCGACGAGTGCTCCCTGCTGTGTCAGACCGATCTCGGGGTCGGCATGGTTGTGCCTCCCGGCGAAGGGCTGCTTGACTTTGTGCGGTCGGTTGCGGGCAAGCCGGTCCGCATCGGAGCGTTGCGCGAGGAATACGACGATCGCCAGCTGATCGATGAGATGCTGGCTTCCCTTCTCTCGCGCGGATTCGCCCGCGTCACGCCGCACGAAGGATCTCCGGCCACACACCCACTGCGCCGGGCCGTCGAGATCGATCTCGACACGATCGCTTCGCTCGAGGAGCTGTGTGCGCATTGGAGCGCGGGTGAAACCGCTTCGGAAGTGCTCCTCCTCTGTGCACGCCTGTCGGATCACCGCGCGACCCTGGGTGAACTGGCGCGTCGCCGGGCTGCCGGGGCTCTCCGGGCGCACCACGTCGTTGTTCGGACCCGCGACGCGAGCCGCGCCGCGGACGCGGTTGAATTCCTCGTCCGCCTGGGTGCGGCGGTCGAAATCGAGGGCGTTGAGTGGCCCGCGCCGCACAGTTCTGTTCCGGGTCTTGCGGAGCTGGCACGAGCCCTAGTTGCCACCCACGTGATCATGACGCCCGGCGCGTCGATCCTCGACGAGAGCGTTCGCGAGCTCTGTATCGCGTGGTTCCGGAGTGAGTCGGTTTCCGGCCTGTGCCTGCGGCTCGATCCTTCAATGATCGCGGAGGAGGAGACTGCCGGCGTGTTCGACGCCGTGCGGGCGCTCGAAATTGCCATCGGCGACGTCGTGGTGATCGGCATGCCAGGCGATGAAGTGCTTCTCGGGAACACCGAGCCGCGCCCGCTTGGCGGCAGGACGGCGTCTGAAGCGACGCGCCGCCTTCGCCTGTCCTGGCTGCGCTGGCGAATTCCGCTCGTCAAAGAATTTGAAGGAGACTGTCCGTGGAGCCAGGTCCCCGAGGTTGAGGACCAGTGGATCCGCTCGGCCGAGGATCTCCTGCCGAATCACCCTGAGCTTCTGAGGCTCAGGCCGGGAAGCTCGATCGTAGATGTCTGCGGTGGGATGGGGCGCGTTGCCCGTCGCCTGTCTCCCTCGGTCGGTCCGGACGGGATCGTCATTTCGATTGAAATGCGCCGTTGTTTGACGGAACGCGCGCGACGCTTTGCATGGGAAGGGAACTTCACGAACCTGCAATTCCGGCCCGGTCTTGCCGAGCGGCTCCCGCTTCCGGATGAGTCGGTCGATGCCGCTGTCAACGAGTGGACGGGCGCGATCTGGGAACTTGGACTCGGTTCCACGATGGTGAACGAAATGGTCCGCGTGGTTCGTCCGGGCGGCCGCATAGCGGTCACGCATCGTCTGGTGCAACTTCAGCTCGACGCGCTGGACCGGCCATGGGTCCAGTACGGGCAAATCTATGAGTGGATTCGCGACGCCTTCCGCCATCCGGAACTGACGATTGTCGCTGAACGCGTGTGGGGCCAGACCATTCCGTCAAAAGGGGGCATGAACGCCAGCCATTGGATTGAGCGGTTCATGCCACGCCTCGTCAATGACACCGACCGGATATTCCCGGAAGAGGATCTTGACCGAGGGGCATCATTCGCCGACGTCTACCTTACGATGGTTGCGAAACGTCGGGGACCGTAGGGTGGGCGCAGATGCCGAACCCCGATGGGCGAATCGGCGTCGCTAGAATTTTTCAGAAGGCGTCGGAAGTGGCCGGGGAACTGAAGGGCCTCTCCCGCGAACCTCCATCGTCTCAACGACCACCAGCGCCAAGGACGCGCCATTCGGACTGACGGGTAGACCCTTCCGGTTGTCACGCAGGCGGCACCGGGTATGCTGAATCGGAGACGCCCCGACGACCAGCACCCGGACAGGATCGTGGTTGGGTACTGGGGCGTCTCTACCGCTCGACGACCACCAGCGCCAAGGACGCGCCATTCGGGCCGACGGGTAGACCCTTCCGGTTGTCACGCAGGCGGCACCGGGTGTGCTGAATCGGAGACGCCCCGACGACCAGCACCCGGACAAGATCGTGGTTGGGTACTGGGGCGTCTCTACCGCTCTACCGGACGGCAGGGCTTGTCACATGCCCCCTCCCGCCCCCCCTTAAAACTCCAACTGCTGCCCCAGCTCGATCACCCGGTTCGGCGGTAGGTGGAAGAAGCGGCTCGCGGTCTGGGAGTTGCGGGCCATCAGGGCGAAGAGCTGTTTGCGTAGCGACCACATGCCTCGGCTTCCTTTGGGGATCAGGGTTTCTTTGCCGAGGAAATAGGTGGTCTTCATGGGCGAGAGGTCGAGGCCGAAGGCCGGCAGGCCGGTCAGGGCTTCCGGGACGTCCGGGGTGTCCATGAAGCCGAAGCGGACGCACACCTGGTAGAAGCCGCGGCCGAGGGCGACGACTTCGAGGCGCTCTTTTTTCGACGCTTGCGGAGCCTCCAGGTTCTCGACGTTGAGCAGCAGGATGCGGTCGTGCAGGACGCCGTTGTGTTTGAGGTTGTGGAGCAGGGCGGACGGGACCCCTTCCGGATCGCGCGCCATGTAGATGGCGGTGCGCGGGTTGCGGGGCAGGCGGTCCACCTCCAGATGGGCGATGAATTCGCGGATGTTGAAGCGGTCGCGTGCGAGCTTCTCGGCGAGCAGGCAGCGGCCGCGTTCCCAGGTCGACATTTGAGCGAACACCAGGATTCCGACGACGATCGGCACCCAGCCGCCGTCGCGGAATTTGATCGCGTTCGCGCCGAAAAACGACAGGTCGACCGCGAGGAACGAGAGCGTGACGGCGGTTGCCGCCCAAGCGGGCCAGCGCCAGATCCGGTGCGCCACGATGTGGGCGAGCAGGGTCGTAATCACCATCGTCGTGGTCACCGCGATGCCGTAGGCCGCTGCGAGCCGGCTCGACGAGCGAAAGCTCAGCACCAGGCCGACGGTGGCCGCGGCGATCAGCCAGTTGACCGCGGGAACGTAGATCTGGCCGATCTCTCCTTCGGAGGTGTGGATGATCGTCGTGCGCGGCAGATAGCCGAGCTGAACGGCTTGGTGGGTGAGCGAGAAGGCGCCCGAGATCACGGCTTGCGAGGCGATTACGGTAGCAGCCGTCGCGAGCGCCACGAGCGGGTAGAGGGCCCAGGCCGGCGCCAGCTTGTAGAACGGGTTCCACGACGCTTGCGGGTCGTGAAGCAGGAGCGCGCCCTGGCCGAAGTAGTTGAGCAGCAGGGAAGGGGCGACGATCAAAAACCAGTCGATCTGGATCGGCTTCTTGCCGAAGTGGCCGAGGTCGGCGTAGAGCGCCTCGCCGCCGGTCGCGACCAGGAACACCGCACCGAGCACGAGGAAGCCGCGGCCGTGGTTCAGCTCGAAGAAGCGGAACGCGTAGTACGGGTTCACCGCGTGGAAGACTTCCGGCGCCCGCACCACCCAACGCGCCCCGAGCACCGCCAGGGTGCCGAACCAGAGCAACATGATCGGCCCGAACACCCTGCCCAGGCCGCCGGTTCCGGTGCGCTGGAAGGCGAACAGCAGAACGAGGATTCCGACCGTGATCGGCACCACGTACGGGGTAAAGGCGGCGGTGGCGACCGAGAGCCCTTCGACCGCCGACAGGACCGAAATGGCCGGCGTGATCATGCCGTCGCCGTACAGGAGCGCCGCGCCGAACAGGCCGACGATGATCAGAATTTTTCGTCTCGCCTGGCTGTCGACCTTGCCGCGCACCAACGCCATTAGGGCGAGGACTCCCCCTTGGCCCCGGTTGTCGGCGGCGAGGACGTAGACGTTGTACTTGATCGTGACGATCACGACCAGCGCCCAGAACACCAGCGAGAGAACGCCGAGCACGTTTTCGGGCCGGGGCGGCACCGCGTGGACGCCGTGGAAGCACTCGCGCAGAGAGTAGAGCGGGCTCGTTCCCAGGTCGCCGTAGACGATGCCGAGGGCGCCGAGCGTGAGCAGCGCCAGGCGTTTGCCGGTGGGCGCGGAGGGGCCGGGCGCCTCGCCGCCGGAAGGCTCGTTCGGCTCGCTCTTAAAGGGCGTTGGGTTCATGGCGAGCGGTTTCGCTCCGGTGGCTTCCCGAGCCGGCGGGTGTCTTCTACAGCTCGACCTGCATGCCCAATTCGATCACCCGGTTGGCGGGGATGCGGAAGTAATCGGTCGGGCGCAAGGCGTTCTTGGACATCGCGGCGAACACCCTTTCGCGCCAGATCGCCATGCCCGGCCGCTTCGAGGGGATCAACGTCTCGCGACCGAGGAAGAACGTCGTCTTCATCATGTTCAGGTCGATGCCGTGGGCGCGCATCCCTTCCAGCATGCTCTCGATCGACGGGTCCTGCATGAAACCGTAGCGGGCGAGCACGCGGAAGCAGCCCTTGCCGTAGGTGTCGACCGAGATCCGTTCCTTCCGGGGCACCTCGGGGAACTCCTCGGTGATGATGGTGAGCAGGATCACCTGGTCGTGCAGCACCTTGTTGTGTTTCAGGTTGTGGAGCAGCGAGGTGGGGGTCGCGAGCGGATCGCGGGCCATGAAGATGGCGGTGCCGGGCACTCGCGACGGGGTCCCGGGCTGAATGCTCGCGACGAACGAGGCGAACGGCAGCGCTTGGCTCGCCAGTCGCTGGGCGAGGATCTGCCGGCCGCGGCGCCAGGTGGCCATCAGGAAATAGATGATCGAACCGACCAGCAGAGGGACCCAGCCGCCGAGGTGCACCTTGACGATGTTGGCGCCGAAGAAGGACAGGTCGATGACCATGAAGAACACCGTCATCGGCAGCAAGAAACGGCGCCGCCAGCCCCAGACCTCGCGGGCGACCACCTTGGCCAGGTAGGTGGTGATCACCATGGTCATGGTCACCGCGATGCCGTAGGCCGCGGCGAGCGCGGTCGAGGTCTTGAATCCCAGCACTAGGCCGATCGTGCAGATCATGAGCATCCAGTTGACCGCCGGGACGTAGATCTGACCGTACTCTTCCCCCGACGTGTGGACGATCTGAAGGCGCGGGCAGTAGCCGAGCTGGATCGCCTGCCGGGTGAGCGAGAACGCGCCCGAGATCAAAGCCTGCGAGGCGATCACCGTGGCGAGGGTGGCGAGGGCGACCAGGGCGTAGAGAATCCAGGTTCTGTCGGGTGCCAGGTGAAAGAACGGATTGGCGGCGACTTCCTGTTGCGCCTTGAAGTTCGGCTGGCTGATCAGCAGGGCTCCCTGGCCGAAGTAGTTGAGCAGCAGGGCCGGCAGCACGAGCGCGAACCAGGCGATTTGGATCGGCTTCTTGCCGAAATGTCCCATGTCGGCGTAGAGCGCCTCGCCTCCGGTGACGACCAGGAACACCGAGCCGAGGGTCAGGAATCCGGCCAGCCGGTTGCGCAGGAAGAAGCGCACGGCGTGCGAGGGCTCGACCGCCGAGAGGACGGACGGGTCGCGCACGATGCCGAGGACGCCGAGCACCGCCAGGGTGCCGAACCAGAGCAGCATGACCGGGCCGAAGATCGAGCCGATGCCCCCGGTGCCGAAGCGCTGGATGAGGAACAGCGCGACCAGGATGCCGATCGTGATCGGCACCACCCATTCCGCGAAGACGGGGGTGGCGACCGTCAGTCCTTCGACCGCGGAAAGCACGGAGATCGCCGGGGTGATCATGCCATCGCCGTAGAGCAGCGCGGCGCCGAAGATCCCGATCGCGACGAGGAAAAAGCCGTTCTTGCTCTCGCGCAGCTTAGGCGGGACGAGCGAGATCAGCGCCAGGATTCCCCCCTCGCCGCGGTTGTCCGCGCGCATCACGAACAGCAGGTACTTGACCGAAATGACCAGCAGCAGCGACCAGAAGATCAGCGACAGAATGCCCAGCACGTTGGCCCGGGTGAGGACCAGGGCGTGCGCGCCGTGGAAGCATTCGCGCAGGGCATAGAGCGGGCTGGTGCCGATATCGCCATAGACGACGCCCAGGGCGCCGAGCGCCAACGGGAGCCAAGGTTTGGCGTGGTGGGTGTGAAGGGGAGGAAGGGCTTCCGAACGCGCCGGCCCGTCTTCGGAGCCCTTATCCGCCGAGGCGGCAGGACTCTCGGAGTGACCTGTTTGCATTGCGATGAGTTCTCCGGAGCGCGTGGCCGATGGAGGGAGCCGCGTTCGAAGGCGCGATCCTAGCATTTGACCCCGGGGAGAATCGCCCGTAGCCTGGGAACCGATGAGCGCGCCTTCCCTCGATCTCGGATTCCGCTGGATCGGCCGGGAGGAGACCGCCGAAGGAATCTTGCTGACCGTCGAGATTGGCGCGGAGAGCCCCGCGTTTCGCGGCCACTTCCCCGGCCGGCCGATCCTCCCTGCCGTCGCCCAACTCGCGCTGATCGAGCAGGGAATCGCGGCGCTCGATGAGGAGCCCGCCGACCCGTCGCTTTCGATCGCCGAGATCTCGGGCCTGCGCCTGCGAAGGACGGTCGGGCCGGGCGAACGGCTCACGCTCCGGCTCGCGGCGGCGAATGAGACCGGGGCGCGCCGCTTCGAGATCCGTTCGGACGGGGGCTCGGTGAGCGGCGGCACGGTCCGGACGACCCGAAAGGGCGCGGACGAGCTGGGCGGGGCGCCGAGCGTCTCGACTGCCTCGACCTCCGCGCTCGACCTCGAAACCCTCCCGAAGCCGATCGAGGCGGCCGGCAGGGTGCCGCACGTCCCGCCGGCGCTCCTGATCGAGAGTCTCGTCACGCGCGGTCCCTCCGGCGCGCGGGGCCGGGCTCTGATTTCGGCCGACAGCCCGTTCGCGGCGGTGGGCAAGGCGCCCTCCTACCTCGGTCTCGAAATCGCCGCGCAGACCGCCGCGCTGGTCGAGGCGCTGGGTCGCGAGGGCGAAGATTCGGCTCCCCGTGTCGGCTACCTGGTCGCGATCCGCCAGGCGCGCTGTTTTGCGCGGACCCTGCCGGTCGGCGAGCCGCTCGACGTGGTGGTCCGTTTTGCGGGCAGCGCGCCGCCGCTGTCGATCTACGAGATCCTGGTCGAACAGGCGGGGCGGGTGCGGGTCGAAGGGACGATCAGCACTTGGATCACCGAGGGGATCAGGGAGGGCGAAACATGAGCCTGCTTTGGGTTGTCGCGGTGGTGTTGATCCTAGTCGGCATGGCCGGAACCGTGCTGCCCGCCTTGCCGGGTACGCCGCTAGTTTTCGTCGGCCTGCTGCTCGCGGCGTGGGCGGACGGCTTCACCAAGGTCGGCTGGTTCACCCTGGTGCTGCTCGCGCTGCTGACCGCCGCGTCGCTCGGGATCGACTTCTTCGCGTCGAGCCTGGGGGCGAAAAAGGTCGGGGCCAGCCGGCTCGCGATCGCCGGCTCCGTGCTCGGCGGGCTGGTCGGCTTCTTCTTCGGCCTGCCCGGGCTGTTCCTCGGGCCCTTCGTCGGAGCGGCGCTCGGCGAATACATCTCGCTCCGAAGCCTCAAACGCGCCGGAAAGGTGGGGCTCGCCACCTGGCTCGGCATCCTCTTCGGCACCGCGGCGAAAATCGCCCTCGCGTTCACGATGCTCGGGCTGTTCATCTTCGCCTACGTGGTGTAGGGGCGCGGTTCCCGCGCCCCATTTCGCAAGGTCCGCGGTCCGCAGGGCGCGGAAACCGCGCCCCTACCCTGTTCGCCCAAACGATCTACCCTTCCAGCACCGCGTAGAAACCCTTGGTCGAGAGGCTTAGGCGATCGAGCGCGAAGCCGAGCGGCGCTCCGGTCTCCGCGAGGCGGTCGAAACGATCGGGCAGCTCTGTCGTCTGGGGGTGGATCGTAAAGCGCGTCCAGCCGGCGCGGCGGAGCCAGTCGTCGAGCGTCTTTTGGGTGAAGAACCGATAGTGGGTGTAGCAGAGCAGGCCGATCGGCAGATAGTCCCAGCGGCCGGCGAGCAGGTCTTCGACCACCGACCAGTGGCCGACGTTTGGGATCGACAGGACGATCTGGCCGCCCGGCCGAATCAGCTCGCGCGCCCGGGCGAGAAACGCCGCCGCCTCGGGCAGGTGCTCGACGATCTCGCAGCCAAGCACGGCGTCGAAGCGCTCGGGGATGTCCAGCGTCTGCAGGTCTCCCACCAGGACGGCATGAAGCCGGGTCGCCGCGTCGGCCGCCACCTCCGGGTGAAGCTCGACGCCGGTCACCCGGCAACCGAGCTGGCGCTGGAGGTAGGCGCCGGTCACCCCACGGCCGCAGCCGACTTCCAGGACGTCCTGCACGCCGGCCGGCAGGAACGGCACCACGTCCTCGCGCACCTCGCCGTAATAGTCGATGAACTCGTGGCAAAGCCCGGCGGTTTCGATCGCACCCGAGCCGGGGGAGGCCGCCGCGAGCGCTTGCGGGTCCCGCAGCAGCCGGTCGAGCGGCACCTGGTCGAGCAGCTCGCGAAGAGCCCGAGCGGTGAGCAGGGTGGCGGGCAGGTGGGAGGGAGGAACGGGCGTGGTGTTCGCGCCGGCCGAGCCCGACAGGTAGCGCGCTTCCACCCGCTCGAAGCCGCGGAGAGTGTAGATCGGCTCAGGCAGCGCGATCCCGGCGTCGGCGAGCCGCACCGGCCGAACCTGCGCGGCGGCTCCGACTAGCCGTTCGCGCATTGCGCCGAGGCTCCCCGCGCAGAGCATGACGTTCTGCGGGCCGAGCAGCAGATAGGTGTCGGCCTCACCCGGCGGCAGCTCGGCCGGGTTCTCGAACAGCTCGACGGCATGGTCGGGAAACGCGCGCCGCGCTTCGAGGTGCAGATGCGAGAGCAGGTAGCGAAACTCCGGCGACCCGGCGCTCTCCGGGTCGAGGGCCTTCAAGATGCGAAGCGCGGGCATGGGGGAGGGATTCTACGTGCTGCCCGAGCTTTTCCAACCGGCCGCTGAAGCGGGAGCAGGAGACCGCAGGCGTTTCAAATTTGGAACCGTAACCGTCGTGCGGGATTCAGAAATGAAATCCTACCCGCGAGTCTGCACTAAGCAATCCTTTATTTTGAAGCACTTATAGCTCCTCTTTCTCTTGGCCCAGTCGCTGCACTCCCTGTGGATCGACTCGACCGGATAGGAAGTCAACGGAGCCATGAAATGTTTTCTCGGCTGCGCACCGAAAGGAGTTTCCATGTCCTTGCACAAGCCTCGTCCCACCCGCGCGCGTCTGCATTTCTTGCTTTTCGGCCTAGCGCTGCTCCTCGGGGCGGAAACGGTCGGGGCGCAAATCCGGACCGTTCTCGCCTCACCGGTTCCGGGCGACCCCGTCGCCAGCGGCACCGCCCTCCGAAACGCGCTGGCAGGAATTTCCTCACCGTCCGCAACGAACCGATGGCTCCTGAAGATCGAGCCTGGGATCTTCGATGTCGGAGGAACCCCACTGGCGATGCGCCCGTATGTCGATATCGAGGGTTCGGGAATCGAAGCCACCACGATCCGCGGCAATGGCGATGCCTCCTCTGACTTAGGTAAAGCTACGATCCTTGGCGCAGACAACACGGAGCTTCGTTTGCTGACCGTGCAGGCGACCGGCCCAACGAGCACCTCCTCGGCGATCGCAATGGCCAACTACAACGGGGCTTCGCCACGCGTGTACCGGGTGAAATTTGTGGCGCAAGCACTGGTAGCTTGGGGAATGCGCAATTTCAACGCCGCTCCCTTGATCGAGGAGTGCGAGGTCTCCGTGGCCGCTACGGCGACCGGGGGCTACGCCTATGGGATGGTGTTTGGGGGCTACCCGCCGGCCTCCCGCCGGAGCTCGATCCTGCGGAGCAAGGTCGCTGTCTGGGGCGCCACGCACAACTACGGGGTATACATGTCAAACGCACTGAGCCTTGCCTCGATTCGAGACTCCCGGTTCGACCTCACGGGGGGTTCCACCACCCAAGGTCTCTATGCGACAGGTTACACGGGCTGGTCCGGCAACGAGACGCTCACGATCCGGGACACGGAGGTCGTCTCGTCTAACGGCAGCTCGGCTTCGTACGGAATTCGGTTCGAGGGAGGCGCCCAGATCGTTCCGCAGATCAACGAGAGCAACATCGGGGGGTACGCGGCACCCCTGACTTATGGAATCTACACGGACAGTGTCTCTTCACCGGGTGGGATTCAGGGCTCCTCGATCACCGGCTTTACAAAGACCATTCAGTTCGGCAGCAGTATTTCCATCGGCAGCACGTTCCTCCGGGGTGGTCCGGCGACTGCCGGAGGCTGGCTCGGTTGCATGGGGGTCTGGGACGAGAACGCCGTCTTCTATACCCAGGGATGCCCGTAACTCCTGTTCCCGCTCCCCAAACCGCTAAATAAGTCTGGCCGGTGGGTGCGCGCCCGAGCGAGGCACGGGCTCGCGCTCCGATCGTCCGCGAATCTCAGCTTGGAGGAGACGGAACCTCCGTTGGGTGAAACGGACCGCTCGTTGGGGCGCTTCGGCGGCCGTTTGGGGGAGCTGGAACGTTCGCGGGCGAGATCCGAGCTTCGTTTGGAGGAGCTGGAACCTCCGTTGGGAGGATTCAAACGCCGTTTGGGGGAGATAGAACGGCGGATGGGGGTCCCATCGGCGCGTCGATGGCGCCCAATCCAGTTTCTACGGTCCCCAATGGAAGTTCTACGGCTTCCATTTGAGTTTCTATCTCGCCCATCGGCGGTTCTATCTCCTCCAAACGGCCCTCTACGGCGCCCGATTGAAATTCTACGGCTTCCAATGGAGCGTCGATCTTGCCCAACGGAAGTTCTACCTCCTCCAAACCGCTGTCTACGGCGCCCAATGGGGTTTCTACGGCGCCCATCCGTTCCCGAAACGCGCGAGGATCACGGCCGAACCGCGGGGCGACTGCTTGGCGCGGCACGGCCGGCATCAACCATCGACGCCCTCGTTGTGGCCCATGCTGTGGAAGCCGGGGGCGCACAGATTCTCACCGGGGATCCCGAAGACTTGGCGCAGCTTGCATCGCCACATCCCGAGGTTTGGATTCAGTCGCTCTAAGGGTGTGCTCGTCCTGGGACCGCCGGCGTCTCGCCGGCTCGGGCGCTTAAGCGGCCTCGGGCACCGAGCGCAGGGCGTGGTGACCCACCGAAAAGCGCCGGCGAGACGCCGGCGGTCCCAGGACAAGCACACCCGAGGAGGAAGAGGTGAGGAGAGGGAAACGTTCTCCCGGCAGCGCGTCGCGGACGTACCCCTTTGGCACCCCGCGGGCTATAGAAAACGCTGGCCGCAAACGGTCGGAGACCGCAAGCCTTTTATTTTGAGAGGTGTGGAATTGGTGGCCAGGGACGGAATTGAACCGCCGACACCATGATTTTCAGTCATGTGCTCTACCAACTGAGCTACCTGGCCAGGAGGGATCGGGGAGATCCCAAGGGGGCGATTTTTAGCAGCCGATGGGAGGGCTCGTCAAGGCC
>DASYKS010000103.1:0-33636 GCA_035995205.1 Thermoanaerobaculia bacterium | reverse complement strand
CCAAGCGACGCTGCCGCTCGTCGAGATGTTTCTCGAGGAGTTTGAAGCGACGCTCGATCCCTGGTTCGCCACCCACCATGCCTAGGGCATGATACCACAAAGCCCCCAAGATCTGGTATGCTTATTCCCTGACGAAGTCTTAGGGTCAGAGAACATGTCGAGTTGGGTCGTCACGCCGAACGCGAGAGCCCGCTCCAGAGCGTTTCCCCAGGTGTGGACGTGGGAATCGATCAGACCGGGCAGGAGCGTCTTGCCGGTGCCGTCGATCGTCTCGACACCCGCAGGAATTTTCACCTTCGGTCCGGCGGCGACGATTTTGCCGTCGGCCACCACGACCGTCGCGTCGGGGGTCACTTTCAGGCCGTCGAACAGGCGAACGTGCGTGATCGCGAATCGCGGGGCGGCAGCCGGAACGACCGCCGGATCGGCGGCGTTCCCGAGAGAGGCGAGCGCGAAAAGAGAAAAGACCGCGAAAGGACGGGCCGAAAAGGGGATATGGCGGAAGGCGCGGAAGGGACGGATCGACATGGCTCGGGTCTCCTGGAAACTTCGTGAGGCCGACATCCTCTCCCACCCTCCCCTGCTCCTACGAGTGCCCCCGGTCACGAATCGGCGGTGACAAAGGTCATGTCGCGGTTCCAGAGCCTCGACGTCGCGAGCGCGAAGAAGACCAGGTTGCAGAGATTGATCCCGCACGGCAACAGGTAGAGCCGCAAGGCCGGCACGAGGCGGCTGACGACGGCGAGCCCGACGATCATCGGCAGCGGGCTCAAGAAAGCCATCCAGCGCGGAAAGAGGGTCCCCCGCCGCCAGACGATCACCGAAAAGAGAATCGAAAGCGCGACGATTCCGAGCAGCGTCACCGTCCCCAGCCCCTCGTGCACCGGGCGAACGGCGCGCGCGATGCGGCCCAACAGCTCCTCGTTGCCGTCGGCGCGGACTTCCCGCAAGGCAAGGCCGATAACCGCGAACATCGCATGGAACGCCGCGCCGACGCCATAGGCCGTGGCGCTGATCAGGAAGAAAGCCCGAGCCTTGCGCTCACCCGCGGGGGCAAGCCCTTGGGCCACGAGCCAGAATCCGACGATTTCGAGCAGGATCGCGGCCACCCCGACGAAATGACCGATCAGCAGCCGCGACGGCGGCACGTCCAGAAGGTAGAGATATTCCTTCGATCCCAGGTGCGCGGCGTTGCCGGTGTATTGGAGGGCCAGATCCGCGAGAGCCGCAGCCGCCGCGGCCGAGGTGCCAAGCAGGCCGGCGAGACGAAGACGCTGGAGGTCGGTCACGAGCTCCACAATATCAAAACGGATCGGAGCCGAAACGCCGGCGAGACGCCGGCGGTCCCAGGGAGAGGCTCCCCACCGTACGAAAGCGCTGTTTATCCGGCGCTCGCCTGCGCGGCCGGCTGATAACCGCCGGGGGTCAGCCGGGCCGCGATCGACAGACGGTTCCAGGCGTTGATCGTGGCGACCGCAAGGGTCAGGTTCGACAGCTCTTTTTCGTCCAGCTGCTCGCGGGCCGCGGTATGGACCGCGTCGGGAACATGGCCGTCGGCGACGAGGGTGACCGCTTCGGTCCAGTCGAGCGCGGCACGCTCTTTGTCCGTGTAGAACGGCGATTCGCGCCAGGCGTCGAGCGAATAGAGGCGCTGTTCGGTTTCGCCCATCGCGCGCAGATCTTTCCAGTGCATGTCCAGGCAATAGGCGCAGCCGTTGATCTGCGAGGCGCGAAGCCGGACCAGATGGAGCAGCCGTTCGTCCAAGCCGCACGCGGCCAGGTAGGTGTCCAGGGCATCCATCGCTTCGTACAGACCGGGGGCGGCTTTGGCATAGTTGAGACGCGGGCGCGGTTTCATCGTTCTCTCCGGGTTCTTTTCGGTTCTATCCACGGGAGACACGATAGCCGGAAGGTGGCCCATTCGGAAGGTCCATTTACGGTATATTGACTGGGCCATTTGGAAGGACCCAGAGTGCCGAAGACGACCTCCGCTCCCATCCTTCCCTTACCGCCCCGAGAGCCGGGCGAACCGGCAGCCCACTGGCTCTCTTCGGCTCTACGCCGGGAGATCCTGGAAGGCCGCCTGCGTCCCGGGGCGCGGCTGCCCGCCACGCGAGACCTCGCGAGCCAATACGGGCTCTCGCGCGGCACGATCGTCAGCGCGTTCGAGGCGCTCGCCGCGGAAGGATACGTCGAAGGCACCACCGGCTCCGGCACCTACGTCAACCGGGTCCTGCCTGACGATCTGCTCGAAGTCGGCCGACCGGCCGGCCGCGCACCCAAAGCTCAGCATCTGCCGCGCCGCCGCATCTCGGCCTTCGGCCGCCAGGCCCGCGAGTTCTCCGGGCTCGAAGCGCGCCCCGCTCGCGCCTTTCGCACCAACGTGCCGGCGCTCGACCTCTTCCCCACCACCCTCTGGGCGCAGCTCACCGCGCGTTGCCACCGGCGCGCCTCGGCGAGCCTCTTGCGCGGCTGCGACCCGATGGGCTACCCACCGCTTCAAGAGGCGCTCGCGGAATACCTCGCCACTTCGCGGGGAGTGAAATGCGTCAAGGAGCAGATCGCGGTCGTCTCCGGGGTGCAAGAGTCGATCGATCTCGCCGCCCGGTTGTTCCTCGATCCGGGCGACCGGGTGTGTATGGAAGATCCGGGCTACCCCGGCGCGGCCCTGGTGTTCGCGGCGCTCGGCGCCAAGATCTCCGCGGTTCCGCTCGACGAGGAAGGCATGACGATCCCCCGCCCGCGACAGGGGGACGCGCGGCTTGTCTACATCACCCCCGGACATCAATTTCCCACGGGGATCGGCATGAGCCTGCCGCGACGTCTGGCCCTGCTCGACTGGGCGCGCACCGCGGGCGCGGCGATCCTCGAAGACGACTACGACAGCGAATTCCGCTACTCCGGCCGGCCGGTCCCCGCCCTCCAAGGGCTCGATCGCCATGGGTCGGTCCTGTTCACCGGCAGCTTCAGCAAGGTTTTGTTTCCCTCCCTGCGCCTGGGATATCTCGTCGTCCCCCACGACCTCGTGGACACGGTCGCCGCCATGCGCTCGATCAGCAGCCGCCACGCGCCGCTTCTCGAACAGGCCGTCCTCTGCGATTTCATCACCGAAGGCCACTTCGGCCGCCACCTCCGCCGCATGCGCGAGATCTACGCCGAACGCTCGACCGCCCTGGTCACCGCCGCCCGTGACGGGCTCGCGGGACTGCTTCAACTTTCCGACCTGGAAGCCGGTTTACAAACGGCGGGCTGGCTGGAGAGAGGAATCGACGGCGAAGCCGCCACCCTCGCAGCGGAAAAGCGAGGCGTGGAGGTGACGCCGCTCAGCCGCTACACGCGAGGCAAGGTGGTGCGCGAAGGGTTGCAGTTGGGCTTCGCCGCTGTGGACCCGAAGGAGATTCGGCGGGGGGTGCGGGAGTTGGCGGTGGCGTTGGAGGAGGTGAAGCGGTAAGCGAGACGGCGGTGGGATCGATCCTGGCCCAAAAACGGCGATCCCGCAGGAGGGAAGAGCGATCCTGGCCCAGAAACGGTGATTCTGGCCCAGGTGTACCACTCCCGGCCCGCAAACGGTGATTCTGGCGCGCGAGTAGCACTCCTGGCCCGCAAGCGACGATTGCACTTCTGGCTTGCAAACGGTAATTCTGGCTCAGGAGTAGCGCCTCTAGCCCGCAAGCGGGAATCTCGGCGTAGCTGCGCCTTGAGCGCCAAAGGCGCGGCCCCATAAAAGCCTGGGAAAACGGCCCAGGTTCGCAGCCGCCCTCTGGAACCAAGGGTTGAAGCCCGATCCATGGGGGTCTCGCGAAAGATCGCGCGGGCCTTCCCTTCTCGCCGCGAGGTATCCTTGATCCCATGCCGAAGATCACCCGGCCCACCTCGCTTTCTGAGTACGCCGAAGTCACCCTTCGGTCCGTGGCGGACGCAGGGCTCGGACAAAAGCTCTCGCTCGGCGGAGCTCTTGGGCTCCAGCACTATCTGGAGTATCGATCGACCCACGACGTGGACGCCTGGTGGCATACCTCGACCAGCTCCCTTGAACGCGAGCAGGTTTTCGAGGCCGTTGAGGAAATCCTTCGTCCCTTTGGGCCGACTCGACGTCGCCAATGGGGGGACGTCACGAGCCTCGAATTGCTGCTCGAGGGCAAGGTCGTCTTCAGCTTTCAAGTCGCGGAACGCTCTGCCCAGATCGAGCCCACAGCGACGCTGCCCTGGCTCGATTTCGCGATCGACAGTCTCCCTGACCTTATCGCAAGCAAGATGGTGGCTCTCGTCGAGCGGGGCGCCCCGCGCGATTTCCTCGACATCTACACCCTGTGTCAAAGAGAGATCGTCACCCCAACCGAGTGCTGGCGGCTCTGGAAAGAGCGGCAGGAACGAGCGGAGAGCGATGCCTCTCCTGATCGAGCCCGTCTGGCGGTCGAAAGCCATCTGGGACGAATTGTCCGACACCGCCCTCTCGAATCGATCGCGGACCCGGATCAGCGGCGTTCGTCCGAAACTCTCCGCAGCTTCTTTGGGAAGGAGTTTCTCCATGCCCTCGTGGCTTGATGGATCTCTCTACCCGGACATCGAGACGCCAAGCTCTCTCGACTCACTGGGGGATCGAGTGGATTTCCTCGTCCGCCTATGCGGAGCCTGGGACTTCGGCATCCTCCCGAATCAGGAAACGGTAGTCGAGATCCGAACACCCGACTGGCGCGAGGCAGTGGACTCCGCGCAGTTTCTCACTTCGTCGAGCTACCACCTTCTGCGCACCTGGCACGGCCTGCCGAGCCTTCCTTACCTCGGCCAACAGCTTGCCTACATCCGGGACGACCCTTTCTTGAGCTACGTCTGAGCTAAGGTCCCCTCCCCGGGCGCCGAAAGCGCGACCTATAAGAACCTGGGATCGCCCCAGGTTACAGAAACAAGAAACCCGGGAAGGACGGAAGGCACGGTCCATTGGGCCTCGCGAACGATGGTGCGGGCCTTCAGCCCTCTTGGGGCTTGGATGGAATCGAAAACCCAGGGCGTTGCCCTGGGCTATCATCGGTCGGGCCGTTGGCCCTCAAGAGCGTCAGGCGACCTCTTGCATTGGACGCACCCGAGGTGCCGGGAGTGCCCGGCCGACGTCTTCGAAGTGGCGGATAACGTCGTCGACGACTTCCTGCAGTTCGCTATAGAGCCTCACCGGATCATCGCCGTGAATTCCGGTGATCAGATCTGGACACTTGCCGAGGTAGGCCGCGTCCTCTTCGCTCCATTCGATCCACTTATGGTAGCGATCCCCTGGTTTCATTCCTCGGCCTCCTCAATGGCTTGCCGAATCTGCTTTTCCTGATAAGGCTTTGCGTCATCACCGGAACCGCCGCTCAAAGTGACGGCGCCGACATACCGGCCATGCGTAAACTTGCGGTGAGATCCTTTCCCACCTGGGATTTCCGCGAAGCCGGCGTCAAGAAGGTCCCGAACTAGCTCTCTGACTTTTCTCGGCACGATCGGCTCGATCCCGCATAGATGTCGTCGATCTCGATCATCGGACGAATCGTAACACCCACCGCTCGCGATCCCCAGATGCGAGAGGAACGATCAACTCCCCGCCGCCGCCCGAAGGAGCAGCGCCCGCGCAGCGGCCAGCTCCTCGTCGTTCACCGTGTGCGGCAGGCCGGGATAGCACCTCAAATCGACCTCCGCGCCCATGCGACCGAGCACTTCGGCGGTCTCTTCGATCCGCCACCAGGGGACGTGCGGATCGGCATCGCCCGCGCCGAGAAAGACCGGCACTCCGGCGAGCGAGCCCGGGTAGTCGCGCGGCGTTCCCGGCGGCCCGAGCAGGGCGCCGGTGAAACCGATTACGGCGCCGTAGTTTCGCGGCTTGCGCGCGGCGGATTCGGTCGCGAGGCACGCCCCTTGAGAAAAGCCGAGTAGCAGCGTCCGCTCGGGCGGAATGCCGGCCGCGCCGATCCGATCCACCAGGGAATCGATCACCCCGAGCGCCGAGGAGAGCCCCGGCTCGTTGCTTTCGAGCGGCGAGAGAAACGTCAGCGGATACCAGGTCGACTCGTACGCTTGCGGCGCGAGATACGCGACTCCCGGCACCACGAGACGGTCGGCGAGCGTGAGGATGTTTTCGGCCGAGGCGTACCGGCCGTGAAGCAGGATCACCGCGGCGCGCGCCGAAGCGAGCGGCTCGCCGGTCGTGGCGATGCGCCCGTCGCGATGGGGATCGGCCGGATCGATCGCCGCGGCCGGAGCGTGCCGGTCGTTCATGCCCCACCCTCTGCGGCGGGAACCTGGAGCTTCGGCAACGCCGCCTCGATCCGCGGCCGGGCCGCTTCGAGCCAGGGGGGCAGCTTCAGCTCCGAGCCGAGTGTCGCGAGCGGCTCGTCGAGCGTGAAGCCGGGCGGGTCGGTCGCCAACTCGAACAGGACTCCGCCCGGCTCGCGGTAGTAGATCGAGTGGAAGTACTGCCGGTCCTGGATCGGCGTGACGGGGAGGCCGCGAGCCGCGAGGTCTTCGAGCCACGCCTCCTGCGCCGCATCGTCCACGACACGGAACGCGACGTGATGGACCGAGCCCGCGGCGATCCGTCCGTGACCGCCGGAGGGATCTTCGATCAGATCGACCTGCGCGCCCGCGCCGCCCGCTCCGACATCGAAGCGCGACCGCCCGCCGCCGCCCGCCACCCGGCGAAATCCCATCGTCTCCGTCAGCAGCTCGACCGTCGTACCGAGCGACCGTTCGGTGAGGGTGACGGAATGGAAACCGCGGATCGCGTAGCGCTCCGGGATGCCACTACCCGCCCAGGGCGCGCGCTCCTCCGCTCCGGGGTGGGCGATCAGCTCCAGCTTCAGCCCGTCGGGGTCGAACAGCGTGAGCACACTTTCTCGATCAAGCCGGTCGACCGGACCGTCGGCGAGGACATTTTGGCTAGCCAGGCGATCGCGCCAGAAACCGAGCGCCCCCTCGGGCACCGAAAACGCCGTCGCGGAGGTCTGGCCGACGCCCCGGCTGCCGCGTACCGCATGCGCCCAAGGGAAGAAGGTGAGGATGCTCCCCGGGGTTCCCGCCTCGTCGCCGTAGTAGAGATGGTAGGTGTCCGGATCGTCGAAGTTGACCGTCCGCTTGACCAGCCGCAGGCCGAGCAGGCCGACGTAGCAATCGACGTTCCTCTGGGCGTCGCTCGCGATCGCGGTGACATGATGGATGCCCTCGATCTCAGATTTCACTACGGGCCTCACGCCTCCATCCAAGCCATCGGGATCGCCACCCCCGCGGCGCAGGCGAGCAGCGTGCCGGCGAGCCACGGAAACACGGGGCTCCGGACCGCGTCGCGCAGGACGGGCACCCAATGCTCCCCTCCCGGCGTGCCGCTCCAGAGCGCGAGGGCGAGCACGACCATCGCAAACGCGCCGACCATCGCGAGCGCGGGGCGCCAGAGGGCGCTGCCGGAGAGCAGGGGCGGCGGCACGGCGAAGCGGACCCTCGGCGCGCGCTCGTGCGCCGCGTGCCGCGCCTCGTCGCGCACCGCGGCCATTACCGAGGCGACCAGATCGGGCGCGGGTCGGGGCGGGCGCGCTTCGAGCAGCCAGGAGTCGAGAACGGTCGGTTCGGTCGGCTTCAGGTCGGACATACCCTTTCCTCCGTTCCCGCCGCCCCGAGCAGTGGCGCGAGACGACGTTCGAGCAGGTGGCGGGCGCGGTGGAGCTGCGACTTGAGCGTCCCTTCCGGGACCCCCAGGCTCGCCGCCGCCGCCGCGAGATCCATCTCGTGAAAGTAGAACAGGTGGACCGCTTCGCGGTAGTGGGCGGGCAGCTCGTCGACCGCGCAACGCACCCAGCGCTCGCGCTCCCGCCGCTCCGCCGGATCGGCCGCGGCGGCCATGATCTGCCCGTCCGCCGCCTCGATCGGCAGGCTCGGCGGCCGGAGCCTGCGCAGCCAGGAGCGACAACTGTTGGTCGCGATGGCGAACAGCCAGGTCGAAAACGCCGAGTCGCCGCGCCAATGGCCGAGCGCCCGGTACGCCTTCAAGAACGCGTCCTGCGCCATCTCTTCGGCCGCCCCGGCCTCGCCGCTGAAGCGGTAGGCGAGCTGGTAGAGGGGACCCTGCCACCGCCGCACGATGCCGGCGAACGCCTCCGGGTCGCCGGCCAGAACACGGGCCACGTCGCGCGCGTCCGCGTTCGCTCCGGTTCCTTCCTCGACGCCGCTCATGCGTATGGTTGGACGCGAGAACCGTGCTTCAGGTTGCACGATACGGGGATGCAACCGAAATCCGGCACCCGGCGTCTCACTGCACGACACCCAAGCTCGGCCGGAACCCGCCGGGACGAGAAGAAAGGACCCTTCCATGCAGATCCTGTTCAACGCTCTCTCCGAGCTTCTGACCTTGATGATCCCGATCGTCGCCCTGATCGGAGGTTTCACCTTTTTAACCTTCTGGATCATCACCCACCAGCGGCGACGCGAGCGGGAAGCCTACTACCGCTACGAGTTGGGCAAAAAAGCGGTCGAAAAGGGCTACGTGCCCGAAGACAAACTGCTCGACCTGCTCGACAACGAACGCCGCAACCAATGGCTCGGCCGCCGCGAGGGCGCACGCTTAGCTGGCCTGATCCTGATTGCGCTCGGCATCGGCCTGATAATCGCGCTGGGCAATCTCGACGATCACCTGACCGGCCTCGGCGCGGTGCCGATGTTCTTGGGGCTGGCCTTGTTCGTCTACGGCTTGTTCTTCGCCCCCAAGGACGTCAAGCCCGAGCCCGCAAGAGTGTCTGCGGCGTCCGCCGAACCGAGCGCGAGCGCGTGATTCGAGATCGCTTGCTGTAGCTCTCCGAGTCGCCGGTCCGATGCCTTCGGCACGCGAAGGCCTGGTAGAGTGCGGCCGCATTCCGCCCGGCCTTGCGTCCTGAAGTTCGATCTGGAGGATCGGCACAGATGTCTGCTACCGACGACCCGGAGTCCGACCCCAAGTCGTTCGACACCTTCGAGCTCGCCACCGCGGTCCTGCTCGGTCTCGCCGCGTTGGGCGCCGCCCTCGCGTCCTTGCAAAGCGGCCCATGGGGCGGCAGGCAGCTCGACGCGTTTTCCGCCGCGAATACCCTCGCCCCCACGGCCAAGCAGTACAAGAAAGACCGGACGATGGGCCTGCCGACCGGCTACTACGTCGAGGACCCAGAGGGCGAAGACGAGAGCGCCGTCGCGCAAGAACCGAACGGGCTGAAGACCGCCCGAGCCATCGGTCGGTGACTGCCCTACCCCTCTCGCGCCGCCCACAGGTCGTACATTTCGCGCAGCGCCGTTCGCACATTCCCCCGGTGGCGACGGTGGATCTCGGCGAACGCCAAGCCTTCGATCTCCGCGGCGCCCGCCAGGTCGCGCGCCAGGTCTTCGAGCAACTCGGGGCCGGGGGCGAGCTCGATCAGCGTCGGTAACGACCGTTCCGCCTGATGGCTGGTCGTGAGCAGGCCGCCGTCGATTTTCGCGATCCGGCGGAGCAGCCCGAATCGGGCGAGCCGCGATAGATGATCGAAACCATCGAGAAGCAGCACCTCGCGCGTTTCCATCTCGCGCAGCAGGGCGCGGAGTCGCGCCGCGGCATCTTCGCCGGGCCGGGCCGCGAACCGGCGGACCCGCCGGCCGGCCTCTTCGAACGCGGGAGCGAGCCGCGCGAGCATCGTGCTCTTGCCGCTCCCCTCACCGCCGACGATGACGGCCCGCTGCTCCAGCTTTTCGAAGCGGGAGATCAAGCCTTCGGCCCCTCCGGGCGGGAAACGAAAATCGAGCGCGTGCACCCGTTCGACGCGGAACGGATTGTCACGCGCTCGCGTCGGCGCCTCCGTTCGGCCCGTCGCCGTAGAGCCTCAGCTCCTTACCCGTAGGCGAAACGACCAGGTCCACCCGCCCGGCGCGATCCCCCGGCTCCGCCACCAGCTCGATCGCCCAGAGGAGCGAGACGAGCTTGCCCGAGAAGCTCGACGGGACGATCTCGGGCAGACGGAACCGGCAGGTGCGATGCCCGCTCGGGCTCGGCTCGATCGACTCGGCGAGCACCAGCTCGGTGTCGCGATCCCCTTTCCCTTCGGTGAACCAGAACAGCCGGACTTCGAGCGACTTCGGCAACTCGTCGAGCCGCCAGACCGCCGCCGCCTCGATCTCCTCGCCCGGCGCGAACGCCGTCCGGCCGCTGGGTATCGTGACCTCAAGCCAATCCATCAGACTCTCCTCGGGGTCTCGGGCAGAACGACCAGATCGAATTCCTCGCCCACATCCGGCCAGCGGGCGATTTCCCCCGCGATCATGAGCTTCCAGACGATCTTGTTGTGCGACGCCGAGAACGAGTGCATCGAGCCCGAGGGGATCACGACTTCGATCTCCCCCGAGGCGAACGTCGAGGGCAGGTCGCTCTCGAACAGGACCAGCGTGGCGAACGTCGACCGGTCGGTGTGGGTCGTCGTCCCCTGCCGGTAGCTCGCTTCTTCGCGCCCTTCGAGCGAAATCTTCAGCCGGCGAATCCGCCCGGCCGCACCCGAGAAGCTCCACGACAGCCGCGCCGCCTCGCCCGGCCGGAGCCGACTGCGATCGAGGATCAGGCGCGGGCGCGGATTGAACAGCGCGAGAATCTGGTACGGAATGGAGATCAGAAGACCGAGACCGATCACTACGAACGGCACCAGGAATAGCGTATGGCAGCCGTCCCCCTGGCCGTGTTTCCATCCGGCCACCACGTCTTTTAAAAACAGGCTGACGATGCCGTTCCAAAACAGGGCGATGCAGGTGATGCCGACCAGTTTGGCGACCGGCCCGGTGGACGGTTTGAGCTCGAGGCCCCCGTCGCCCGCCGCGCCCACCCCTTCAGTAACGCGCGCCGCACCTCGCGGCTCCGGCAGCCAGGAGCGATACGGTTCGAGGTCCGAGAAGTTGATGCCGCCCGGGACCGGCGGCCCGGAGGGTCTCCGGACCTTGCCGCGCGCGTTGCGGACCGCCCAGACGATGCCCCAGAGGGGACCAGCGATCAGACCCAAGGGGATCAGCGACAGCAGCACCCACGCCCCCAGACTGCGGTCGAGCACCGCACGGCTGGGGTCTTTCGGATCGACGTAGCAGACTTTTTTGCTGCCAACCGGCAGCCCGGCCACCACCTCGGCCTTACCGTCGTAGCCCGAGGATGAGCCGCCCATGAAGCGATACCGGTCCGACCTGTAGAGCCGGCCGTCGACCTCGTACTCGTAGCGCACCGCGACGCTGTAGGTCGTGCTATCGCTCCCCTCGTGGCTCTTGACGCCGCTTTCGAGGATCGTGCACGGCACCTCGGGCCACGAGCGGGCGCCGATCACCTGAATCACCGGCCGGCCAAGAAACGGCAGCAGGCCGATCCCCGCCAGGAGGAACACGCCGAAGAACAAAGCCAGGCAGCCCGCGCCGCTCCCCTGCTTGGGCCGCGAGATCGCACGTGAATTCTGCATCGTTCGCTTCCGTTCGAGGCGGAAAAATCGTAGCACGACCACCCCGCCGGGGAGACCCCGATCGTGACAGACTCCCCCTTGCACTCCGTGCTCAGCGAGAACAAAATTTGCCTTCCGGATAGGCAAGCCGCCGGCACATTCCGTCACGAGACCCGGAGGGCTCCGGGACTTTCGTCAGGAGCTAGGCATGACCGACCGACTGAGATTGCTCGCCGTCTCGCTCCTCCTCCTATGCGTCGCCCTGCCCGCCGCGGCGCGCGAGAGGCGGACGAATTTCCGCGGCGCCTTCGACGGCAAGCAGATGTTGCGCATGACGTTGATCCGCGACGGCGACCGGATCACCGGGGTCTATCTCTACGAGGCGGTGGGCGAGCCGATGCGCGTCGAAGGCAACGCCCAGGGCAATGAAGTCCGGCTGTCGCAGGTCGGCGAGGGGGGGCAGCGCATGGGCCAGTTCCAGGGGACCTGGAAGGGCAAAGTCTTCTCGGGCAACTGGACCGGCAGCGATTCCAGCGCCCGCGCGGTACCGTTCTCGTTCGATGCCGATTCCTCGCCGGACGACGGCACCTCCGGCACGTACGAGGCGTTCACCGGCCGCCTGACCAATAAGCTCTACGTGCTGCTCCTGCCCGGGCAGCGGCTCCGTTTCCGCCTCTCGGCCTATTGGATTCCGGACGGCACCGATCCGTCGTTCGCCAATACCGGGGTGGTCGCGGGCACCATGCGGATGACCGGCGACACTTCGGTCTACGAGGTCGAGGGGTGCCGCCTGGCGTTCAACTTCAACGGCCGCAACGTGCGCATCGAGCAGTCGGCCCCCGGCCCCGGCTGCGGCATGGGGCAAAACGTCAACGGCTCGGGCACCTATCGGCAGACCGATTCCGAGGTCGACATCGCGGCCCTCGAAGGGTTCTGATGACCGAGGTGGCCGCGCCGAGCGCCCCCTCGCGGGGGTTCGCCCAGGGGCTCGGCCTGCTGCTCTTCCTGTTCATCCCGCTCGTGCTGTTCCTGTTCGTCCGTCACCCCAAGCCCCTCGTCGTGAGCCTGGCGGCGGGACTCGTCCTGATCGTCGCCCACCGCGCGGTCGCCCGGCCCTGGGCGGCGCGGGTGCGCGGCGCCAAATGCCTCTGGTGCAACCGGATGCTGACCCCGGGAACGCCGGCCGCGCAGGCCGTCGATCTTGAGCTGAACGCGGGAACCGAGCGCCTCGCCGCCCGCTGCTGCCCGGAGCATCGCGCGCCCGCCGCGAAATTCTTCTCCTGGCTCGACCGGGCGAAGGCTCCTCTGCGGCTCGGCATCTTCCTGCCGCTCCTCGCCCTGCTCGCCGCACTCGCCGCCGCGGCGCTCGGCCACGGCCGGCCGCTGCCGCTCGCCACCGCTCTGTTTCAGCTGATCGTCGGCCTGACCGTCAACCTCGGCGCCTGGGGCTACCTGGGCCAGAAGGAACGCGCGCCGCTCGCCGTACCCTTCCCGGCGCACAACTTCTTCCTGCTCGGAGTGCGCAACCTGCTCTGGATTTTCCGCGGAGTCGGAATTTGGTGGATCTGGGTCGGCGCGCGGGGACTGATCGCCGGATAGGATTGGCCGCCGCGAAAGCGGCCGCGATGCCGGAACGCGGGCTGCGCGCGCCGGCCCCTAGGAGAACGACCCGAATGCAACCCGGATGGACCTCTCTGGTGTTCGACATAAACGGCGAGCCGCGCGCCGCGATCTTTCCCACCCATCACACCCTCCTCGAAGTGCTGCGCGAGGAGCTCGCTCTCCCCGGAACAAAACATGGGTGCGAGCTCGGAGAGTGCGGCACTTGCGCCGTGCTGGTCGACGGCCGGCCAATCCTCTCCTGCCTCGCGCTCGCCGCCGACATGACCGGCAAGAAGATCGAGACGGTCGAAGGGCTCCAGAACGGCAACGCGCTCCACCCGCTCCAGCAGACGATGGCCGACCTCGGCGCCGCCCAATGCGGCTACTGCACCCCGGGCATTCTGATGACCGCCAAAGCGCTGCTGGCCGAGAATCCCTCCCCCACGGACGGAGAAATCCGCGCGGCGCTCGCCGGAAATCTCTGCCGCTGCACCGGGTACCACAAGATCGTCGAGGCGATCGAGGGGGCGGCGGCATTGATGCGGGGCGAGGATTGGGTGGCGCCGCGGGAGGTGCTGTACGGGGCGGTCGAACCGGGGCGGGAGGACCGGACCCAGGGCGCAGCAAGCAGCGCCCCTACGTCCCCACCGGCCTCGTCGGTCCTCCACCTGGTCCCCCATCCAGACGACGTAGGGGCGCAGCATGCTGCGCCCCCTGCCGCCCCGGACACGCCGCCCGGGAGCGAGGGGTAGCCATGGCCGAGCCGCTGCGCAAAGAAGATCCCGCCAACGACCCGATAGAGGATCCCCTCCTCGATCCCGAGCCCGCCATCGAGCGACCCCTGCGCTGGATCGGTACCCCCTTCCGCCGGGTGGACGGCCGCGCGAAAGTGACCGGAACCACCAAGTTCGCGGACGATCTGACCTTCCCGAGAATGTGCCACGTCAAGCTGGTCCGCTCGCGCATTCCGCACGGAACGATCCGCAGCATCGACTTCTCCGCGGCGGAGAAGATCCCCGGCTATCTCGGGTCGCTCACGGGCGCCGACACTCCCATCCCGTTCGGCATCCTCCCCGTTTCGATGGACGAGCACGCGCTCTGCCCCGACCGGGTCCGCTTCGTGGGCGATCCGGTGGCCGCCGTGGCCGCAACGACCGAAGACGCGGCCTACGAGGCGGCCCTCGCGGTGATCGTCGAGTACGACCCGCTCCCGACCATCGCGTCGGTCGAGCAGGCGATCGCGACTCCCGAGCCGCGGATCCACGACTACAGTGACGACGGAAACCTGCACAAGAAGGTCTCTATGCGCTTCGGCGACATCGAAGGAGGATTCGCGGCGGCCGACCGGATCTTCGAGGATCTCTTCTTCTACGAGGGGAACACCCACCTGCCGATGGAGCAGCACGCTACGGTGGCGGTCCCCGAGGACGACGACCGCGTGACCGTCTGGTCGTCCACCCAGACGCCCCACTACCTCCACCGCGCGCTCGCCAAGGTGCTGGAGCTGCCGGCGTCGCGCATTCGGGTGATCGCCTGCTCGAACGGCGGGGGATTCGGCGGCAAGTCCGATCCGTTCAACCACGAGATCGTGGCGGCGAAGATGGCACTCCAGCTCGGCCGGCCGGCGAAGATCGTGCTCCATCGCGAGGAGGTCTTCTACTGCCACCGCGGCCGGCATCCGGTTCAGATGCGAATGAAGACCGGCGTCACCAAGGAGGGAAAGATCACCGCCCACCATCTGGAGACCGCCCTCGACGGCGGTGCGTACGGCAGCTACGGGGTGGCTTCGACCTATTACACCGGGGCGCTCGAAACGGTGACCTACGAAATGCCGGCCTACCAATTCGACGGCCTGCGCGCGTTCACCAACAAGCCGCCCTGCGGGCCGAAACGGGGGCACGGCACGCCCCAGCCGCGCTTCGGCCTGGAGGTCCAGCTCGACAAGATCGCCGTCGCCCTCGGCCAGAATCCCGCCGACCTGCGCCTCCAGATGCTCGTGGCGCCCGAGTCGATCACGGCCAACTGGCTGAAGCTCGGTTCGGTCTCGCTCGACCGCTGCATCGAAGCGGTGGTCGCCGGAAGCGGCTACCGCGAGCGCTGGGGCCACCTTCCCGAAGGTCGCGGCCTGGGGCTCGCCTGCGGCTCGTACCTCTGCGGCGCGGGCCTGCCGATCTATTGGAACCACATGCCGCAGTCGGGCGTACAGCTCAAAATCGACCGCTCCGGCTGCGTCGCGGTCTTCTGCGGCGAGGCGGAGATCGGCCAAGGGTCGGATTCGGTCCTCGCGGGAATCGTCGCCGAGGTGCTGGGCGTCGATCTCTCCGACCTGCGCCTCTGCGTCGCGGACACCGACCTCACCCCGGTCGATCTCGGCAGCTACTCCTCAAGAGTGACGCTGATGATGGGCAACGCCGCGCTCCAAGCGGCCGAGCGGGCGCGCGACCTGATCGCGAAAGCCGTGGGCGACCAGCTGGAGGTCCCGGCCGACCGGCTGGTCTTCGCCGAGCGCCGGGTGTTCGACGCGAGCGATCCGGAGAAGGGGCTCACCTTCCAAGATGCGGTAATCGCCGCAGAAGCCCGCTTCGGCACGCTCGGCACGGTCGGGTCCTACATCCCGCCCCGCTCGCCCGGCAAGTACCGCGGCGCGGGCGTCGGCCCCTCCCCCACCTATTCGTATTCGGCCTCGGTGGTCGAGGTGGAGGTCGATCCCGCGACCGGCCTCTGGCATCCCGTCCACGTCTGGATCGCCCACGACATCGGCCGGGCGCTCAATCCGGTCCTGGCGATCGGCCAAGTCGAAGGGGGCGTCTACATGGGGCTCGGCGAGGTGATGATGGAAGAACAAGCCTTCCGCCGCCTCCCCCGCCACCTCTCGAACGCCCTGGTCCACAAGTTCCCCTCGATGCTCGAATACAAAAGCCCGACCTTCCTCGACATGCCGCCGGTCACCACCTACCTGATCGAAGACCCCGACCCCCAAGGCCCCTACGGAGCCAAGGAGGTCGGCCAGGGCCCTCTGCTGCCGATCCTTCCCGCCTGCGCGAACGCGATCTATGACGCGGTAGGAGCCCGGGTCGATCAGGTACCGATCCACCCCCACATGGTGCTCAAAGCCCTGGACGCCAAGAAAAAAGGCAACGAGCCGCGCTACGGCCCGAAGACCTTCCCCGAAGCCGACTACGGCGAAACCCTGCTCGTCAAAACCCCCGCCCAGGGAGGAGACGGCACCGCGATCAACGAATTCCGCGGGAAGCTCCGCTCCGGCATGCGAGGCGTGGCCACCGGAACCATGAGCACGAGAGACGAGGCCCTCCGCCAGAAGAAGGCGCTGACCACGAAGTTGGAGGACCGCTAGATGCTGCGCCTCCCCGCCTTCGACTACATCGCACCAAAGTCGATCGAAGAAGCCGCCGCGATCCTGGCCGGAGAAGGAACCGCCGAAGCCACCGCCCAAGGCCAAGCCCTCCCCGTCCGCCTGGTCGCCGGAGGCACCGACCTCTGGCCCAACATGAAGCGCCGCCACCAGAGCGCGAAAACCGTAGTGAGCCTGATGGAAATCCCCGGCCTGGCGGACATTCAAGCCAACGATCCCCAAGGCGAAATCCGAATCGGAGCCACCGCGCTCCTCTCCGACGTAGCCCACCACCCGCAAATCCGAGCCCGCTACCCCGCCTTCGCCGAAGCCGTCGAGTCGATCTCCTCTCCCCCCCTCCGCAACATGGGAACGATCGGCGGCAACCTCTGCCTCGACACCCGCTGCACCTACTACAACCAAACCGAAGACTGGCGTAGAGGCATCGACTATTGCCTGAAGGAGAAGGGGAAAACCTGCTGGGTAGCGACGAGTTCGCCGAAGTGTTTGGCGCATACGGCGTCGGATGCCGCGCCGATGCTTCAGGCGTTGGGGGCGCGGGTTCGGCTGGTGTCGCGGGAGGGAGGTGGGGGGGGAACGAGCGAGCGGACGATTCCGATCGGGGAGCTGTATCGGAACGATGGGATCGACTATTTGACGAAGCGGCCGGAGGAGATTTTGACCGAGATCCTGCTGCCTGGGGAGGCGGATGCCGGGCATTGTAGGTCGGCGTTCTGGAAGCTGAGAAGAAGAGGGTCGATCGACTTTGCGGTGCTTTCGGCGGCGGTGGCGGTTTGGATGGATGGCGGCGGTGTTGTGACGAAGGCGAATATTGTTTTGGGGGCTGTGGCGTCTGCTCCGAGCGCGGCCGAAGAGGCCGGGGCGGCGTTGGTCGGGCAGAAGTTGACGGAGGAGTCGATTAGGGAAGCGGCGGGGTTGGCGCGGAAGGTGGCTACTCCGTTCGATAATACGGACTTCCAAGCTCAGTGGCGGGGGGGGATGGTGGAGAGGTGGGTGGCGGGGGTGTTGGGAGGGGCGGGGACGCTTCTCAGTTCCTTCTCGCCATCAGAGAGCCAAGAACATTCCTAAGCTCAAGGTCCAAACGTCCCAAGGTAACGATTTTACGTTGGTCGCCCGTGTCTCCGTTGCCGCCAAGATGCCCAAGATACCGGTCGCTGGCCGCGCTCTGGGCCTTGAGCCGCAACGCCTGCAATATCCGTTGCCTCTGTTTACTATCCACCATATTCTCGCGGATTAAGGTACAAAGAAGCTGAGCTTTCACAAGGGTGGAACTGGCTGTCGTTCTATTGTCAAGCCTTTTTAGGATGCTTCCGCTCAGCTCGCTTCCGCTGAAGCTACGAAAAGCGGGCAAACAGCTCAGAGCTCGCTGCCTCACCAAATTGCCTCGATGTACCGAATTTTCAAGGACCTCGCATGCGAGATCTGGGGCCACGGCTGGCATGCGACTCAAAAGAGTGATCGCAGCCATGCTCGAACGCATCTTTCTTGCCCGCAGGGCTACTCTCTTAAGAAGATCCTGCCTCCTTTCTTGTGATGTCTGCTCGTGGGGATCAAGGCAATACCGCGCGAACCTCTCAGGCCACTGCTGGGTGAGAACCGTAGCAAGACAAAGTAACGCGTTGACCAAAATGACAGAAGTCCATCGATCAACATCCTCGCCACAACGCCAACGTTGCTCCGTATCGAGCCAGATTTCCAGCTCTTCGTCCAGCCACCGAAGACAGGTTAGTAAGAATCTTTCGCTGGAGCCAAGCGGTCCTGGAATAGTGACTCCCTTCTCAGGAACATCACTGAGTGGTTGATACTGAACATCCCCAAGAAGACCGATGGCGCCAACTCCATGCTCACGCAACGATACCGTGTACTTTAGGTATGTTCTACGCGCTAACGCAACTGACTCTTCGCCTCCGTTCACGTATTCTTTGCCGCAGGCATCGACGACAGCAACAAGAGAATCATCCAGGGAGATTAGCCGTGTCTCTGGCAGTTCAATCCTTTGGATACACGCCATAAGCTTGTCGCTAAGACCGGAAGATTTAATGCTAACTAGGCGGCCAATCCACTCTGTGACAACCGACGGTAGCGGTCCTTCGAGAGATTCGATCCAGCGCGCAGCACGTGATTGACAATCTTCTGTCCAAGCATCGGTCCAATTAAAAAGCGTCCACAATCGATGCCGAGGGGATTCAGGTTGAAACCATCGCTCGATGGACTGTAAATCATCAATCCACCAGTCGTATATGCAAAGTCGTATCTCGCTCGTCACTCGATCCTCCACCACCTCCTGATGCCTCCGGTCGAGCAGCCACTCCAACGGTTCGGGACCCAGACGAGAAAGGCGAAAACGCCTATCCTCCCGCTCTGCGCGTAAGTCAGGTCCGCCAAGAATTAAGTTCGCTCGAGCGATTGCTAGATCGTCTCCGCTTTCCGCCAGTTCCACTATCCCTTCCAGCCATCGTCTCTCTAGACGTCCCGTACGTTCTGCCAAGAGCAGACCCGCAAACTGTGAAAGTAGTCTGTAACCCGGTGACGTAGATATTGCGCCAGACTCAAGCCACCGCTCTAGAGCCGGCTCACTCGCAAGAGATGGGTTTCCGATGCACGGCAAAAGTCGATAAAGAAGTCCCTCGGCCTCCTTCGTATCCGGGTATGCCGCAATAGCCTCTAATGCTTCCACTGCTGCTGGATTTAGACCAAGTCCGCCGCTCTCGGCTACGGAGAGAAGAACTCTAGTCGGTGTTTCCAGATCCGCTGCGGGTTTGCAAGTTGCTTCCTGGAGGCGTCGCCAGAGTTCTGTACGCGAGGCAGCATCCGTTTCCTGTACAATGAACGATTTGCAAGTTGTATACGCACAAAACACTGCCCAAGACGGGTTTAACAATTCCTCCGACGAGGCCCCGAGTTTAGGAATCACTTCCGAGAGGCGTCCCTCGGCATGGGCAACAAAAACAGGGCTGCCCAGGGCATGACTGGCCTTACGATGCGCCTCATCAAGATTTAGCCGATTGGCATACTGAGCAAGCCGAGAGAGAAGCTCCGCCCGGTCGTGCCGGTCCGTGTGGCGCTCTGATATTTCGTAGACTTCGCTCATCAATCGCCCGGCCTCAACACTAGGAGCAACTTCAGCCAATGATGCAAGCAGCAGGGCTCGATCCCAGGGAGACCAGTCCTCTATATGGTCACAAACTTTGGCTCGCTCCTCTTCCGAAAATGATCCACCGCGCTCCTGAACCAACCAACTCAACAGGCATGGCTCGCCACTCCGAAGAGAATCTTCCAACGCACTTCTTCCGAACACTATCGAACGAGTTATGCCCAAAGCGTGGCCAGTGTACCCATCCAGAAGGTGCCATGCCAAACCGACATGCGCCCGGAGCCCGGAATCGCCGTTGTTCCAGCACGAATCAAGGTAATCAATCAACACTGGCAGAGAGTTGCTCGATAAAGGAAACTCCTTGATTTCCTCAGACACACCTGTCAATACCGAAAATACAACTACCTCCGGAAGTGGTGGTCTCTGCTGAAACAGCTGCCGAAGAAACACAACGAGAAGTCCAGCGCCGAGCTGTGGGCCAACTTGCTCCGCTCTTGCAGAAAGCGAGTGTAACTTCTCGAAGAAATGAAAGGAGGTACTTCCAGAACTATTCCCGAGTCCCCAGAATTTTGTGGGTGGCCCCTGTGCGGGGATGAACGGGAATAGACTCGAGTGCAGAACTGAGTCTAGAATTCGGGTAGTCGTTTCGGGACCGAGATCGAACTTCGCTGTGTCCAGTTGCACCGCGAGATTGTAAGTAGGGTCGTCACCAAAACCGATCAATCTCGATGCCCATTGTTCTGCTTGAACCGCCGCCCGAAGCCAGGGAGAAGCGGCGCCGAGATCAATAGTCGGCAGGCGAGCACTACGGCCAGCCGCAGAAACCACGCAGCGACACACTTCCCTATAAAGAAGAGCATCCTCGCCAGGCTCCAGATCCTTACAAAGCTCGCACAGTATCCTCGCAACATCGTTGCTACTTCTGATCATTCCATCCTGAAGGTCTGCCGTCGTACGCTGTGCAAACCAGCCGACCGACGAGGATCGCACTGTAGACGAAGTGCGTCCCATGGCTCTTAATGCTAGAAACGCCTCCGCTTTCTCATCCTCTCCTCCGAAGCGTGTTTCGCGCTCAAGCTCAGAGGAAAGATCCAACTCAACCCCGACCGGGTTTAGGCAACGCTGGAAAAGCGCCTCGAGACTGCTCGATCGTGTCATGCAAAGAGGCCGTACCTCACAAGCCCGCTCCCTTAGCTTCGAGCGCCCACCCTGCGCTTGATCCAGATATAGCGCACAGTTATAAACAACGTCCTCGACCCCCCAGCGAACAACATAAAGATCCGGCCGAGTATCAATTTCAGACTCTCGGGCCGGCTCACTTTGTTGCAAGAAACTGGCAAGTTCGTCATACTCCTGTGCCCAGCGTGCACACTGGAGATCCTCAATGCCTCCAAATACAGTCACAACTGCGCGGAGAAGCTCCCGGTCGCTTCGAATTCGCATCGACAAAGTAGGATTCTGTTCGACCATTCCGCCAATAAACGAAGTTGCGGCCTTGCCGGAGAGAATTCTCTCTGCCTCGGCTATTCGCAAGCGTTCCCAGACTGGCCAGCTCATCGAATGACGCCGAACAGCAGTTGGGTCCTCGGTCAAATCGACTGGCAGGTCTAACTTGGAGACTACCTCAGTTTCCAACGGCCCATCGGCTACTGAACGCCTTAGCGCCGAATGCATTGGCCATCGCCAAGCTGAGGAGTCAACGCGCCACCTTGCTCGAAAAACTGCCAGGTACCCATCATGTAGCCAACACCGTGTCCATACCAGATGCGCAGCGGCTGGAGCCAGCTCATCATTCGTAGCAATTAAATCAATCAATACTGTATCAAAGCCAACCGCAACTTGATTGGGCTGGTCTGGCGGAAGCTCTCGGCGTCGCACGACCGCGAGCGCTTCCGCTACTCGCTCACGCCCTGACTCCTGGCGAGAATCCGGTCCCCAAGCCTGATACGCACGTACTAGTAGCCTCACGATCTGCTGCAGGAGGGCGCGAGCATCAAAACTAATCGCGCCAGGTTCTGGAATCTCAACTAGTAAATCCGCCAAGAGAAGTGCCATCTCCTCCGTGGGTGTCTCCCCAGAAGCCCCAAGAAGCCTAACGACTTCATATGGCTGTGCAGGAATTCCACTCAGATCACTTGAACTCTTTCGCTTCTCTTCCGCAAGACTAAGGAAGCCAAGCGCAAGAAGGATCGGCTCGCGCCAGCGCGGATCCTCAAATCGATCAAGTATGCTTTGTGCCAGAACCTCTGCAGTACACCATTTTGTAGTTCCAAGTGATAAACAGAGCTGAAAACCGGCAAGAAACTCTTGGAAAGTGAGATGTAAAAATCCAAACAGGCCCGGCGTCAGCTCGGCAAAAACACCGACCTGTCTCGCGAGAAAGTCAATCAATGCACTGCAAAATGCCCGAACTTGGCCCCCCGGAAGGTCCGTTGGCTTTGCCCCGACAAAAGGAATCGAAGCTTCTACCAGCAGATCAAAAAGATCCAACCGCAAGAGCCTCCCCGTAAGGCTGTCGGTGTGCATCCTGAAGGCTACGTAGCCAAGAAGATACATTACTCTATCCGGGGATAGTACTTCAGCTAATTTCTTGTACTCAAATTCCTCATCGGCCGCTCGGAGCCAACGACTCGCCATAGCTTCGATCGATCTCAAATATATCTCGGATCGCGCAGTGGGGAGGATCCCAACCAGCTGCACATTTTCCTGGTCTGGGAGTGCCAAATCGCAAAGTACTGATAGAAGAAGAGGATTCGTGCCCAATGAGCGAACTACTCGATTGCGCTCATCCAACATGAGTCGGGCGAGCGCCGGTCCATCCAGCTCTCGGTTGCGAAATTTTGCCCAGTTCAAACAGAAGTTATAAATCGCGTCGGCATCAAGTTGACGGATCAGGAAGTGCCTAACATAGGCCAAGGAAATTGGCGCCCATTCGTATCCCGCAACGCGGCTGGTAATTACTATCTGGTTGCCTCCGTCACGACCGGGCGAAGTCAGCGCCTTCGAACCGAGCCGCCGATAGATATAATCTGTGAATTCTTCAATTTCATTCACAATGAATCCGCGCCACTTTAGCGGCACTTCATCCAAACCATCAAAAAATAGTACCGCTCTGTCTGCCTCAATCTCAGCTCGCAGCAAAGCGTTCAGTTCGCTCGGGCCAGGGTGCGCGCTGGAGTCCCCGACGGATCGCCAGTCGACCGCCTCACCGACTGCAGCAAGAACGCCAGGCCTGCCGGACAGGTCCTCATACATGTGAAAACCAAGAAACTTCAATACACTTAGATTTCCGTCAGCGCGTTCAAGAGCCGCAGCAAATCTACGTACCGAAACCAAGATGGGAATCCTCGGAGACGCCCCGCCACTCTCAAATAGCGATCGAGATCGACATCGCTGCGCAAGACTAAGGGAGAGACGGCTACAAAGCATAGTCTTGCCGCTACCCGGGTCACCGCGAATGACAAGGAAACGCTCCCGCTCAAAGATCGTCTCTAGAAATTCTGCTTTCTCTCCGATTTTCGTTCCAAGGGCGATCTGTGCCTGCCCTTGTGATTCTTTTACGCGAATTGCATCATCTACCGCCCGGCCAGCACGTCTTTCCTCGCTCTCGTCGCGCGGCTCAGAGCCTTGCGAAATTGTTTCCTTGAGATTCTCCCTTGCAGCCTCACGCTCACCAAATGGTGTTGGATCTGCTCGTAGGTTGACATAGAGCTTCCACGCGGGGAAAAAACCCGCTGACCTCCGCGGCCCTTCCTTCTCGCTCCTCTCCATCGCCTGCTCTTCAACAAGATTGAGGTATGCCTGGAAGAGAGCTGTCTGCCTATTCGAGGTTGGACGCGCTACCCGGTGGGTCCAACTCGCCTTTTCCAGTTCGATGCCGGTCGGAGAAGCTTCCAGCGCCAGAGAGAATGCCTGCGCCAATCGCCCCTTCATCTCGGGCCATTCATGCTCTGGCTGCGACTTTAGGGGAGAAAGCGAAGGAACAACAGCCTGAAAATTTGCGAGTTCCCTGGCCAGGGAACCGAGCTGGGGCACTTCTTCAACCCGGCGGTCTAAGGAAAGCCATAGCAATAAGGCACCTTTTTCCTTAACTCTACGAAGTATCAATGGCAATTCAAAAGTTTGGACAAACGACGAAGAGAAAAAGGCGCCGCTGGCGAGTACGAGGAAGCCATCTGCCTGGCTAAACTGCCTCTCGATTTCTTCCTCCCAGGGAGCGCCGTGAGCAATCTTCTTGTCGTACCAAACGGAGCCTATATGTGACATGCTTTCTAACGCGTCGAGTACAAATTCGACCCAGCGGAAATCTTGTCGACTATACGAGATGCATATTTTCTTCTTCATACCTGAGCCCTCAAGCTCCTACAGAGCTAATGACTTCACTCAAGATTCGACGAAGCTCGATTTCCGGTGTCGGACTTCCAAAAGTCTCTGCGAGACAGGACACTGCTGCAAGCCTGCGTCGAGCCCAGCGTGAAAGCTTCTCTGGCATCAGAATCCTCCACTGAGGGTCTGCACCGGCTGGCGTTTTTTCTGCCTCGGTACCAATCTTCTCAAACCAAGGGCGAATGTCTGGGTACGTGTCCATGCTCATCGCGACTTCTTCGGAAAGCAACAAAATGTTAGTGAATTTATTGAGTGCCTTACATCGATTTGCTATGGCATCATGCCTTAGCCCGTACATCCGACTTTCGCCAAATTGCTGGTCTGATTCTTCGCCGATGGACCAAATTCGAATATTTAGGCGTTTACCTTGAGTATCCTCAAAGTTCTGACGCGAAAACAATGTCTGGGACCCACAGACCACGTTTACTCGGTGACCCGATGCATACCCACCCGACCGAAGCCTTGCTGTTGCTTCATCTTCGGTAAGCATTAATACAAGGCGCCCCGAGTTCTGGCCACGAAGTGATGAGATCCTTTCCTTTTCGGATATTACCCAGACTCTCTCGTCTAGAGAGAAGCGTATCGACGCTCGCAGACTCGAGATCAATGTCCTTGACACATGCTCATCCCTACCAAGATTCTCGGGAAGGCAATATATCAACAGTTCCGTAGATGGAGGTGCCCTTAAAATTTTATCTCTCGCCGACTGCTCAGGTACTCCTGTTGCCCGACGCGGCAGAATTTGTGACGAGAGAGTAAGATTAACACTCTTACATTGCTCCGCAACTCTTGCCAAGCGCTTACAGCGCTCAAATCCCAGCAGGCAAACATCGTTTACGTCCTGCCAAACCCTGCAGAGGCCTCTCCAATGGACGAAAATATGGTTCGCCACCTCGTTAATAGCATCGTCGCTGGGAATATTGTTTATGAGTTCTCGCCCATTGAACGGAAAAGGGTAGGCTCCTCGATTGAGGCCCAGGGTCTGCACATCTTCGACAGCGATCGGAAGGACCTGCTGAGGATACTTGGATTCAGTCCTCAGAATCTCCAACCACTCCTCTTGGGTTCCAAATCGATCGCGAAATCCAACGCCAAGAAATGGTACAACTAATAGGGCGTCTCGATACCTCCGGAGCCATTGATCCCATGTCTGATGCAGCAGGGCTGCTTCATCAAAGACGTAGCGCTCGTCAATTCCTTCTCCGTTCAAAGCTTCCGCATCGCCAAACGTTTCCCTTGCAATCAAACGTCTCAGATTAGCAGCTACTCTCCTAGAAGTGTCTCTCAGCGAACCTGGAAAGGAGAGGGCAACCTGCGGCTCAAATTCCCAGGCTGGCTTCCAAAGCATTGGAAATTCAAATGCCATCGCACTCCCCAACGTGAGAAGTTTTCCACTCCAATATAGGCGAAAGATTGAAAGTGTTGCGAAAACAGGAGACTTCGCTTAGCGCGTGCAGGGAGGAGCGCGCCGAGTCTAGAACCATTTTAGGCTTCCCTCCAGCCAGCCGAGATCGCTACCAGCTATGAATTTGAGCCTGCAGTTGTGGGCCGTACTCGTTGAGGAGGATATCTTTAAGAGGACGTTTCAGCAAGACGGCAGGAACCCCGGGAATAGGTACAGCCAGGAAGAGGTGCGGGGGGAATAGGGAATAGGTGCCAGCCTAACCCGAGGACGAGACCGATTCTCGTGCCGCGCCGGGAATAGTGCCAGCCTATTGGAAACAAGTACCGAACCTCATGCGGCGACCGAGGGTCAGGACGCCCCCTCTCGGCCGAAATCTTCGGCTGGCAGAGCGAGTTGCAGCCAGCTTTTCGACGGGAATCACTTCAGGATCGAAGCGCGCGGAGTCTTCGGAGCGAGGTGCCAAAGCGTCGGAGCATCGATCCTCGACCGGCGGAGCAGCCGGTTGGAACTTCGGGCGGGCTTCCTTCGGATTGACTGGCAGGCGGTGTCTACGTCGCCGGGCTGATCGCCAACCGGCCGGCCCGGACAAACGGCAAACCGGGAGGGAAGCTCCCCGGAGGGAACCGAGCGAGCCGATCGCCACCCCTCAGGTATTCCGCCGCCTCTCGAAAAGCCCTCACAAACCAGCGGTAGGCGATCTTCATCTCGGTACGAACCCGCTTGCTGGTGGCGTGGACCAGCGGCGCGGGTGACTTCTTGGTCTTCGCCGGCTGAGAAAACGGCTGCTGCCGGAGGATCGCGACCGCGCCGAGGGGCTCGATTCCTGTCGCCGCTCGCCGGGCGGCGGCTTGGGCGATGATCGCCTCGGCCAACTCGGCGATCCGTTCGCGGTACGGCTCCTCCGCCAAATGCCGCCAACAGGGTAAAGGCGCGAGGTTCACGACCTCGGTGTCCGCGAACTGGCGAGCGCCGAACTCCTCGCCGGCGCAGGCGCGCCTCTCGTTCCTTGGTGCGATCGAACCAGGTCCCCTCGATCGGCTCGCCGGTGAGCAGAGCGGTGACGCAGTGGACCCCAGGCCAATCTTGTGGCCGGGCGACCAGGTTCTCTTTGCACCCATGAGAAAGGATGTAGACCAAGCGCCCCACCTGGGCTTTCCTCGTCGCTCACGAGAATGGCCTGATAGCGGCGAGAGAAGACCTTGTCTCGCTAACCGGTCGATCGGGCGACCTCGCGGGCAAGCTTGGAGTTGAAATAGCCCATGAAGCGAGCCAGGCGCTCGCTGTCCTCGGTTCGCGCAAGTAGGTGAAAGTGGTTTGAGGCGAAGAAGAGCGCGCAGATTTCGAGCGGATAGAGGCGCTGCGCTCGTCCAAGAGCGCCAACGATGATCTCGTTGAGTAGTGGACCCGGCCGCAAGAGGAATCGGCTGTGGACCGTGCGGCAGGTCACCTCGTAAAGGGCTCCCCCCTCGGGCGTGAATCGGATCTTGCGGGCCATTCGGACAGCCGGGCATCTCAAGAACCCTGCCAGGCGAGACGTATTGAGTCAAACTACAGAAAACGTGCGACTTGGCTCGACTGGTGAAAATCTCGGTAGCGGCCCGACCCCGCAAAAGATTTTGCGGGTTTAACCGGGCAAAACCGGCTCAATCCGGTAGAAAGTGCTGATTGTGCAGGGTTTACCCAAGTGTCAAAAGATCTGGACAGGCGCGCAATCTCTTGCGGAGCCTTCCTCGGTTAGGAGGGGGGATTTTTAGGTGATCGCACCGGGGATTTAGGATGATCGGTGACACAACGTTTGCGGAATTCGATTGTCTGGCCGAGAAATTCGATTTCGCGAGTGGGGAAATCGAATTCGCGGATCAGAAAATCGATTTTCTCAGCCGGTAGAACGATTTCGCGGGTGAGGAATTCGATTTCGCGGTTCGGAAAATCGAATTCGCGGGTGAGAAAATCGAATTTCTCAGTCAGTAGAACGATTTCGCGGGCCAGGAAATCGAATTTCTCACCCAGGAAATCGAATTCGCGGACCGTGAAATGGAATTCGCCGATGAGAAAATCGAATTTGTCAGCCGCAAAATCGATTTCGCGGGCCAGAAAATCGAATTCCGCGACCGTTTGCGGCCTGCTTGACGTCACCTTCCTGATTGTGTATTGATACGCAACATGCGGAGTGCCGAGGTGGTCAAGCGGCTTGAGGCCGACGGTTGGGTTCGCGTCGGCGGGAAAGGCGATCACCAGAAGTTCAAGCACCCGTCCAAACCGGGCCACGTCACCGTGCCTCACCCGCGAAGGGACATCGCGATCGGCACGTTGCGCAATATCTTCCGGCAGGCCGGCTGGGATTGGAGTTGAGCGATGCTGTATCCCGTGTACGTCCACAAGGATCCTGACAGTGCCTATGGGATGACCTTTCCGGATTTTCCAGGGTGCTTCTCGGCGGCCGACGACCTCGGGGAGATCTCACGCCTGGCGCAGGAAGCGGTCGAGGTGCATTTCGACGGCGAGGACGTGGAGATTCCGACGCCCACACCGATCGAGAAACTCGCAGCAGATCCCAGCTACGAAGGCGGTTTTTGGCTCCTGCTAGAAGTCGACCTCTCCAAGGTGAACACCAAGAGCGTGCGCCTCAACATTTCACTGCCGGCAAATCTTGTCGGCCAGATCGACCACTATGCAGCCGAGCACCACATGACTCGAAGCGGGTTCCTGGCCAAGGCCGCGCTTCAGGTGATTGGCAACCGTGCATGAGGCGCCTCGACCAAATCCGCGACCCGCTCGCGGTACTGCGCCCCGCCAGATGTCGGCAACAGGCCGGAGGGAAGATCGATTCTTCCCGAAAAATGGTGCTCCCGCGGCAGGGACCAGCGATCCCGAGCCAAGGACCAACGATTTTCGGCGAAAAACGCTGATCCCGCGGCAGGGACCAGTGATCCCGCGGCAAGGATCAACGATTTTGGCCGAAAAACGCTGATCCCGCGGCAAGGACCAGTGATCCCGCGGCCGGGATCAGCGATTTTGGCGCAAAACCGTTGGTCCCGACGGAAGGAACGGTGTTCCCGCGACAGGGAGCCGCGATTTTCGGCCCGATCCTCCCCATCTGAGCGTAGATCGGCGTGAGCTGGTCGATCTCGCAGGGCCGTCCCCGAAACGGTAGGTCGTTTCGAAATCCTCGTAGCCTCGTGCCCCGCCAGACGCGACCCTCGGCTGTCATCGTGCATGGCCCAATAAAAGGGCGCGCAGTTGGAGCTGGATGCCCACTCCAAGCAGGACGACGTAGCGGGTCTGGATCTCCCGGTAGCAGGCGGCGAGGGTCACCGGGATCGAGGCCAGGGTGAGGTTGCCGAAGCGGGCCAGAGTGTCCAAGAGCTGCGCCGGCCGGATCGCTTCCGCCCAGGCGTCGAGGAGGTTGCGGGAAGACTGATGCGCGATCAAAGTAACGTCCGCACCGGAGATCCCTTGACGCTGGAGCAGGGCGTTGCAGAGAGCCCCGGGGGTGGTCATCGCCCACCCTTGGTAAGCCTCCCTGGCGCCCTGGTTGAGGTGAAAGATCGGGCCGGCCTCGGCGGCGCGTGGGGTCCCCGGAATGGCAAGGTGGCCCCGCCGGCATTCCAAGGACATCACGCCGTAATGTTCCGTGCTCGTGTGGCTGGCCGTGTCCAGAACGGCGAAGGGCTCGCGAGCCGAGGTGACGGACAGGAGCGCCGCGCCCGCGCCGTCCGCGGCGCCGATCGACTCGGCCCGGCGGTAGTCGACGCGGCGCGTCCAGTCACACCCGCAGACGACGAGGGCATGCCGGGCACGGCCGGATTCCAGGAGCGCCCGCGCCAGGTGGAGACCGTCCAGAAAGTTGGTGTACCCGGAGGCCACGGGGAGCACCCAGGCGTCCTCGCGCAGAGAAAGGTCGCGGTGGACCTGCGCGAGCGCGTTGGGCTCCAGGTACTCCCCCACGGAGCCATAGTCGAGCAGGAGGTCCACCTCGTCCGCCGCGATGCCTGCCATGGAGAGCGCCCGCGCTGCGGCCTCGGCCATCAAGGAGCCCAGGCTCTCCCCCTCGCCGAGGACCCGGCGCTCCTCGAAGCCGATAAAAAGGTCGACGTTCTCCGGTCTCTGCGCCAGGAGCCACGAGAAGGCCGGATCGGTATTGGTGCGGACGAGCGCCGGCACGGCGTACCCCACACCGAGAATCGCGACGCGCTCTCCAGGTTGTAAGGTCATGCTCACCTCGGCTAGGGCTTGGGTGTTTGAACCGGATAGTAAGGAGGCATCTCGCTCCGATCGATCGAGGCGACGATCACTTGGGGTTTCCTCTGGGACGCTGCGCGCTCCTGCGCCTGGCGTAGCGCCTCTCGGGCCTCGTCGACCGTGCGGACAGGGTAGGTGTCCGCACCGAGCGCCGCGGCGAATTGCACGATGTCCGCTCGTCCCAGCCGGTAGGCCTCGGGCCAGCCGGAGGTCTGGGGATGGAGGTAATTCATCCCCTGGCTGACCATGGCCATGTCGTCGTCGGCCAGAATCACCCAGATAGCCCCCACGCCGTACTGCGCGGCGGTCGAGACTTCGGCCCCGTGCATCAGAAATGCCCCGTCGCCCACGATGGCGAGGCAGGTCCGGTGAGGCGCTCCGATCTTGCCGCCGATCACCGCGCAGACCCCGAACCCCATCGGGGCCATCGTCAGACCGATGTGGTACTGGGTCGGCGGCTCCAAGGTGAGATGGTGGAGAGACCAGCCGACGCAGTTTCCGGCGTCGATGAAGACGTGGCTCCCGGGAGGCAGGGACTCGCTGACGCACTTCATCAGGGCCTGGGGCAAGATCGGCGCCCGGGTGCTCTCCCGCGCGTCGGGATCGAGAAAGGGTGAGGTCTCTGTCTTGAGCCTTTCGAGGGCAGCCCGCCGCGCGGCGACGAGGCCGGAATCCGCGGCGCGCTGCTCGCCCAGGGCCGCCAAGTCGTCGATGAAACGCCCGACGTCGGCGACGACGCCCAGGGAAACCGGAAAGCAGCGTGCGATCGCGCCCTGGTTGATGTCGACCTGGATGAGCGGCCCGTCGGGGATCAGCCGGGGGTGCCAGCTCTGTGTGCCCCACTGCCCCAGGGTCGAACCCAACACCAGGAGGGTGTCATACCGCGGGGCGTCGCTCTCCATGTAGCGCACCGCCCAAGGACCAGCCGGAATAGGTGCCAGCCTAACCCGAGGACGAGACCGGGGGAATAGGTGCCAGCCTAACCTGAGGCCAAGACCGAGACTCGTGCGACGGACAAGGACAGAACGACCGCTCCGGGCCGAAAGCGGTATCCGGTAGAGCGATCTACGGCCGGTCGTAGGTGGAAATCATGCCGAACTCGAAGCCTGTGGGCCTTCGGAGCGTCAAACCGAAGCGTCTGAACGTAGAACCGCAGCCACCTGGCCAGTCGGTGGTAACTATCTGAGGACTCTTCGGTTTGAGCGCCCAGCCTGGTCTACGTGGCCGGCCCAATCGCCAACCGGCCGGCCCACCCGGAATAGGTGCCAGCCTAACAGAGAGCGGGGCCTGATCGAGACTCCGGACCCGGTGATGGAAGATCGGCGGCGGTGGGTGGCGGCCCGTTCCACATTTTAGGGAGCCTCCGAGAAGAAGACGTCCCACGTTGGTAGCGGCCGAAGGGTTCCGCGTGGCCCCGCCCTCCAGGCCCTACCGGAAAACGCGAAAAGGTTCCCGTGGCTGTCGACCCGTCGGCTTCGCCGGAAATCGAGATCGATTCGGAGAATACCAACCTGCCCAATATTCTGGAGTTCCCCTGTTTCAGCTACCCCGTCATGGTTCCGATCGGTCCATAGCAACAAGGTGTTAAAAGCAGGGTCGGTTGCATCGAGATGACCGTCTCGATTGCCACCGAAGGCCCAGGAATCGAGCTCCGCCAGTGCTAGGTAGCCATTCAGTGGCAGGCTCCCGTCCGAGAGCCGAGTCACGTTACCGAACAACTCGCCGCCGTTGTCGATTGCCCCATTCAAGTTCCGATCCAAAGCCAGAAGACCCTCGCTCCGATCTGTCCAGGAAAGAAGGTTCGGCAGGCCGTCTGCGTCGATATCAAACCAGACCGGATCATCGAGCCCCGTCAGGTGGACGCCATCGTTTTCGAGGTCGATGAGAATTGGAGATGGATGGCCCTCACAGATGCTGCCGGTGCATTGCGTCGGGCAGTAAGCCTCACAATAGGGATCGATGAAAGACTCGGTTGTCGTCGTCCACATTGAGTCGGCCACTTCACAATCGTCGCCCGCGACACCCCATGTGCCGCCCGCCAGCCGCGCCCCCATGATATGGCCGGGAGATCGGGTTCATTGAGCATCCTCCCGAAGCTTAGTATCCTTCCTGTTGTTTAGAAGCAATTTTGCAACCTCGCCCAAGGAGCGAGCAGGTGCGAGGTCTGAAGAGGCTTTCAAGTGCGGTGGTAGAAAGAGCTGTCCGCTCTGGCTCTGAAAGAACAGCTGGTCAAGGCGTGGCGAATAGAAACTGCCTTCTCGATCGATCGGTCCCGTGTAATCGAACAACATAACCTGATCCCCGAGACTGGGCTCGAAGCCTCTTTCTGCGTTGCAGAAAATTAGACTCCCAATCCTGAATCGAGCCACAGGATAGCCGATGTAAATTAGACTTCCGAGAACTCCACCTTTGATACTTTCGGAAACCTCCAAGCCCACCAACAACGAGGGCTCGCCGGAGGCAAAGCCAAGGTCCAAGCTACGGATACTGCCTCTGACAATCGACTTGGAATATTCCGCCAGATCTGCAAGCGTCTCGCTCGGGCCCTCCCCACCGCGCAGCTCCGCTGAAAGGGTCTCAGTTGTGCAGTCAGGTCGAGAGATCGAGGCGATTTCAGGCTTCTCGGTGGGAACCGAGTCCCCGATTTGAGTGTGCTTGCCAAGGCGCTGTGCCTCGACGGACTTCCGTAGGTGGAAGTCATCGATCAGGTCGAGTTTTATGATCTCCTTCGGATCCGAGACCTCCTGGGCGGAAACCCACAAGGGTGGTCCCTGCCGGCGCTCAAACTTTGGTTCAATCAGTGATGGCGCCTGTCCGTTCAATGAAAATGCGGCAGACAGGAGTGCCGTGCCAAAAAGGAAGAACGAAGCGGTTGCCTTCATGAGGAGGACTCCCTTCAGAGAATCGCGCTGGCGCGGGCGCACCATCAGCGCTTAAGCATACGACAGAGATTTGACCTGTCAAGCGATAATGAACGTGCGGGGCTGTCCGCGGGGCTGTCCGCGCAGGAATAGGTGCCCGCCGGAATAGGTGCGGGAATAGGTGCCAGCCTAACCTGAGGACGAGACCGATCCTGGTGAGGCGAACGAGGACAGAACAACCGCTCTCAGCCGAAAACGGCATCCGATAGAGCAAGCTGCAGGCGGTCCTAGGCGGGAATCACGCCGAAATCGAAGCCTGTGTGGGCTTCGGAGCATCGAACCAAATCGTCGGAACGCGGAGCCGCAGCCACTAGGCCAAGCGGTCGTAACAATCTGAAGGCTTTCGGGTTTAAGCGGCTGGACCTGGCCTACGTCGTCGGGCTGACCGCCAACCGGCCCGCTCGGACAAACGGCAGCCCGGGCGGAAAACTCCCCCGCGGAAACCGAGCCAGACGATTGCCGGCCTTCAGGTATTCCGCCGCTTCCCGAAAAGCCCTGGCGAACCAGCGGTAGGCGATCTTCATCTCGGTCCGAATCAGTTTGCTGGCGGCGTGGACCAGCGGCGCGGGCGACCTCTTGGTCTTCGCCGGCTGAGAAAACGGCTGTTGCCGGAGGATCGCGGCGGCGCCGAGAGGCTCGATTCCTGTTTCCGCTTGCCGGGCGGCGGCCTGGGCAATGATCGCCTCGACCAACTCGGCGATCCGTTCGCGGTACTGCTCCCCCGCCAGACTTCGCCAGCAAGGCAAGGGTGCGAGGTTCACGACCTCGGTGTCCGCGAACTGGCGAGCACCGAACTCCTCACCGCGCAAGCGTGCCTCCCATTCCTTGGTGCGATCGAACCAAGTCCCCTCGATCGGCTCGCCGGTGAGGAGAGCGGTGACGCAGTGAACCCCCGGCCAGTCCTGAGGCCGGGCGACCAGGTTCTCTTTGCAGCCATGAGAAAGGATGTAGACCAGGCGCCCGATCTGGGCCTCCTCCTCGTCGCTCACGAGAATCGCCTGGTAGCGGCGCGAGAAGACCTTGTCCCGCCAGCCGGTCGATCGAGCGACCTCGCGGGCGAGCTTTGAGTTGAAATAGCCCATGAAGCGCGCCAGCCCCTCGCTGTCCTCGACTCGGAGCAAGAGGTGGAAATGCCCCGACGCAAAGAAGAACGCGCAGATCTCGAGCGGATAGAGGCGCTGGGCTCGGCCGCG
>DASYKS010000102.1:0-73228 GCA_035995205.1 Thermoanaerobaculia bacterium | reverse complement strand
CCTCCGCCCGAGAATTGCGGAAAACCGCGGGCGGAGGCAAGCTCCGCCCCCCCTACGCGTTTGTTTCCGTCAAAACGCTCCTACTCCATCTTCACCCCGCGCCGACCGAGCAGGCGTTGGAGCCTTTGGTAGAGCGTGTCCCCCAACAGCGAGTGAGCCGCGGTGGAGAGATCGGTGAGGACTTTGTGCAGATCCTCCGAGCCGCTCCAGTGGCGGCGGGCGTAGGGCTCGAGCTCGCCGCCGAATGCCTGGGAGAGGACCGCGACGGCGAGGATCAGGTCGTCCATGAAACCGACGCCGCCGAGGATCGCCTCAGGAAGCAAGTCGATCGGCAGGACGAAGTAAGCGAGCGCACCGCCGATCAGCGCCCGGGTTTTGCCCGGGACCTCTTTGTCGAGCGACAGACGGACCAGGAGCATAAAGACGTCCGGCACCAACATCAGCGCGCGGACCGCGTCGGCCGAGAGCTTGTTGCCGCGCCGCTCCACCGCCTGCAGAATCCTCTGGCGCAGGCGGTCGTAGTAACCGAGCAGCTTCGGCGCGGGAATCTCGCTGTCGTCCGTAAGGACCCGCTCGGCCGCCGCTTCCCGCTCGTCGGCGTGCTCGTCAAGGTCGTGCTCGTAGTGGATTTCGGTCATCGCTCAGGCTCCTTCCCGGACAGCGCCCTCACAGAATATACGCCAGGGCGAAACCCACCTGCGCGAACATCATCATGAGATACATGTGCTTCCACGAGGGGTGGTTCTCGGTCGCGGTGAGCGAGTCGGGGTCGCGCACCAGGAGATACACGGTATACGCGCCCCAGATCATCAGGATCGCCCCCAGGGCGACCAGCAGTGTGGGATTGCCGGTGAGGATCGCATGCCCCGGCTCTTGTGGGTCGCGAAGATGGGCGCCGAGCGGCAGCAGAATCCACGGGAGCACGAACGAGGGGCTGATCATCCAGGCGGCGCGCTTGACCCCGTAGACGATCGGCAGGGTGCGGCAGCCGCCCGCCAGATCTCCTTTGATGTCGGCGAAATCCTTGGTGGAGGCGGCGAAGATCAAGAACAGGAAGAACGCGAGGCCGATGAACCAGGGCTCGGTCGAGGCGACCGGCGCCACCATTCCCCAGCCGGCGGCCTTGAGCAGGAAGCCGCGCGGAATCGCCATGGTGAAGTTCGCCGCCATACCGCGCACCTTCGTCCGCCCGAGCGACGGCGCAGAGTAGACGAAAGTGAACGCGAGGCCGAGCAGGTAGATGAAGAACACCACATGCGCCCCGACCGGTGCGTGCAGCTTTTCGCTCCACGTTACGTAGGGGTACGGAACCACGAGCCAGGTGGGAAAGAGCGCGAGCGCGTAGAGCACCCAGGTGAATTTCCACGCCTCGGCAATCGACAGCGCCCCGGTCACCAACGGCCGGTCCGGCTTGTTCAGGCGGTCGATGTCCAGGTCGTAGATCTGGTTGATCGCGTTCGACGCCGCGTTCATCAAGCTGGCGCAAAGCGAGCCGAGCGCGATGGTCAAGATCACGGATGCCGTGACCTGCCGGCTCGGGTCCGGGTTATGGATCGATCCGAACGCGCAGATCGCGCCCGAGACAATGCCGAGAAGCGGCGGCAGCAGGGTAAACGGCCGCGCGAGTTGGCGGTAGAGATTCAGTTTGGTCATAGGAGTAGCGCGGCGGAGGCCGCGACCAGAGCACCGACCAGCGTATTGAGGAAGTTGAGCGCCTCGTTGTCGAGCAGGGCGCTCCGTTCGAGCGCGCCTCCGACCAGGCTTTCGAACGTCGTGCCGACGAACGCGGCGACCGCCACCACGGCGATCCCGGGCGCCGGGTAGAGCCCGACCCAATATCCCAAGCCGCCGATCACGAGCGAGGCGAGGATTCCCGCGAGCGTCCCTTCGAGCGAGACCGCTCCTTCCGTGCCGCGCGGCACCGGGCGGAGCGTGGTCAGCTTGAACGTCCGCCGTCCGAGCAGCTGGCCAATCTCGCTCCCCGCGGTGTCGGACGCGGCGGTCGCGAACGCTCCGGCGAAAGCTAGGCCGAAAAGGATGGGATAGGGAGTCGCCGCGGCGAACAACGCGCAGCCGGCGGCCACCCCGGCGTTGGCGAACGCATGACGCGCGCCGCGCCGTCCGCCCGCCTCTTGCGCGAGCTTCGCCGCCGCTTTCCGCTGGTAGCCGAGCTTGGTGCAGGCGGTGCCGATGACGAAGAACGCGACCAGCAGCAGGAAGCCGCGCCAGTCGAGAAAGGCGTAGATCGCGGTGCCGAGCAGGGTCCCTGCGATCACGCCGGATCGATCGACCGAGCGCGCCGCATAAGCAGCCGCGGCGAACGCCGCGTTGATCGCGAAGCCGATCGCCGCCCGCGTCCAGAAACCGCCCGCGAGCAGATCGGACCAACGTCCCTGGGTGAGCAGCAGCCCGAGCAGGAACAGGCTCGCCACCATCGGCACGCCGAGGTTGTCGTCCAGCCCCTGCGGCTGCGATTCGAGCGCCGCGGCGACCAGGGCGGCGACGAAACAGCAGGTTACGGCGAAGGCTACGGTGTAGGCGCCGGGCGCCGTCCAGAGCACGAAGAAACTCGCCGCGGCGCCGCCGAACAGCACGAAGGCGAGGGTGCCGGACCAGCTCTTCTTCGAGTTCCAAGGCAGGCGCGACCCGCCGAGCGTGAGCCCCACCACCGAGGCCATACCGTCGCCGAGCGCGAGCAGGCCCCAGCCGGCCGCGGCGACTTCCAGATGACGCCAGAAGACGAGGATCAGCAGAAACACCGAAACGGGATAGAGCAGAATGCCGATCGAGCGCTCCAGCTCCCCCTCCCGCAGCAGCCTTCGGCCGCCCACGCGCGGTAGGAGCAAAAAGTTGAAACCGATCGCGAACGCGGCCATCGCGGCGGAACCGAGCGGCCCCAGGAACCGGAGCGCGATCGCGAACAGACCGCTGCCGATGTGGACGATCTTCCGCGGCAGCTCGCCCGCGGGTAGCGCCCTCAGGCCCATTTGCCGATCTCCTTGAGCCAGGCGAGGGTGGCGCCCAACCCCTCGCGTAGGGGAGTCGGCCGATAACTGAAATCGCGCGCGGCGGCGGCCGAGTTGTAGGCCCAATCGTGGCGGTAGATCTCGACCAGATCGGGCGTGAGCGCGGGAACCGTGCCGGTCGCCTTGGCCCAGAGTTTGGCCATCGCGCCGGCCGCAATCGCCACCCCGTCGGGAAAGCGGCGCTTCGGGACAGGAACGCCGGTCAGCTCTTCGACCAGGGCGTAGAACTCGGCGAGGGTGACGTTGTCTCCCCCCAGCACGTAGCGTGCGCCGGGGTCGCGCTCGACCACATCGGCCGTGCCCCGCGCCACATCGTCGACCAGCACATAGCTCCAGCGCCGCTCGGGTTTCCCTAGCAGAGCGGGCAGTTTCTTGGCGATCAGGTCGAGCACGTGGCGGACCACGATGTTCCCCTCGGTCAGCTCGCCCGGGCCGTAGATCACGCCGGGATAGACGACCGACAGAGGCACCCCCTCCGCAATCGCCGCGCGGGCACGCCGGTCGGCGAGCGTCTTGGTCCGCTCGTAGTCGTTGATCCAGACGCGCTCGCCCTGAGGGGGTGCGACTCCAACCTCATTCGCCGACTCGTCGAGCATTCCGCCGGGGCCGTTTTCGGTAGGACCGAGCGCGATGAAGCTCGACACGTAGGTGATCCGCTCCACACCCGTAGCGCGCGCCGCGGCGAGCACGTTGTTCAAGCCGCCGACGTTGATCCGGTCGAACTGTTCGGCCGGCGCGAGAATCTTCACCAGCGCCGCGGCATGGAGGATCGCATCGCACCCGCCGGAGCCCGAAGCCGCCGCGACCAGGCTCCCCCTGTCCGTGACGTCGCCGGTCGCGAATTCCACCCCCGCGGGAAACCGCTCGCGCGACGAGCCGGCACGCACCAGCAGCCGGACCGCATGTCCCCGCGCGACCAGCTCGGCGACCGTCCGCCGCCCCAAGAATCCGGTGCCCCCGGTGACCAGGATCTTCATTCGAGCGGCGAACTATATCCCGAGTCCCGCGGCGGGCCAGGTCGGTCCCACGTCACCTCGTTCGGTGGAGTAGTCTCCCGGCCAGGAACCGAATTCCGGCCTGGACGTTCCAAGTTGAGTGGAAGGATGACGCCATGACCCTGTCTCGTCTCACGCTCGCCGCGTTCGCCATTTCAAGCCTCTCCTGCGGTTTGGCGGAGGCCGCGACGCCCGTAGACCCGGCCAAGTTGCCGCCGGCCCTCCTTCTTCCCGCCGCGATTCGCTGTGTCGACTCGAAGCCGATCGAAGTGGGCGGCAAGCCGACCGGCTTCGCCACCTGCGCCAATGGCCTCCGCCACCGGCCGGAGGCGCAAACCTGCCCCTACGCGCCGCGACCGAACTCGGACTTCAAGGACCCCTCGGGCATGGATCTCAAGGGCAACTGCAAAGAGGATGCGGACTGCCGCGAAAAACCAAATGGCACCTGCGCGGTGCTGATGCCGATCTACCAGCTCGAATGCCAATACGGTTGCGCCAAAGATTCCGATTGCGACAAAAACGAGATCTGCGAATGCAAGAGCCCGGCGGGGCGCTGCGTTCCCGCCGAATGCGGCACCGACCGGGACTGCAAAGACGGCGCGGTCTGCGGCTTGTATTCGACACACCCCGGCTGTTTCCTCGAAGTCGCCTACGCCTGCCAGACCCCGCTCGACAGCTGCGCGGGCGACGAGCAATGCATTGGGCGGCAGGGCGGCTCCTGCTCGAAGGACGGCGCCGGACCGCGCGTCTGTAAGCCGATGACCTGCATGTATTGACGACGCCGACAGTTCGAGGTTTCTAGAGGCTTCGGAGCTCTGAGTCGTGGTAAAATCTCCTCGATAAAGAGGGTTCACCGTGCCGGCTTCGTCCGTCGAAAGAGAGCTTCTCCGCATCGAGATCGAAGAGTTCGATGAGGAAGGCGTCCGCCTCGCGCGCCAGGCCCTGCATTCTCTCGGTCAAAAGATCGGTGGGCTCGAACAGAAGTTCCCGCATCGGAAAGATTGGCTGGCCTTCGTCGCCGCTACGTATGGCAGCTTCCGTGATGCGCCGATCGAGCGCGGCCCGCAGGGTGAAGCCGAAAGTCGGGCCGATCTCGAGTGATCTACCTCCTCGATACCAATACCTGCATTCAATATCTCAACGGCCGGTCGGATTCGATTCGGCAGAGGTTCGAAAGCCACCCGTCGGAAGACCTGGCGGTCTGTTCGATCGTTCGCGCGGAGCTAAATCTTCGGGGCTTGGAAGAGCGCCCGAACATCGGCCAATCTGGAGCGGATGAGAACCTTTCTCGCGGGCCTGATTTCCTTCCCCTTCGACGATCCTGCAGCTGAGCTCTATGGGCAGATTCGAGCAGACCTCGAGCAAAAGGGGACATCGATTGGCCCGAATGATCTCTTGATCGCCGCGATCGCGCGGGCGCGAGGCGCGACGCTCGTCACGCACAATGTGAAGGAATTCAAGCGCGTCGAGGGATTGCTGTTCGAAGACTGGGAATAGCACGCCGAAGCAGCCGGCGGATCCGCTCTGGCAAACCCGCCGGCCGTTTTGCCCTAAGAATCCTCTACTTGAACTGGACCCGCGTGTTCAATCCGAAGGTCCGGGGCTGATTGATCAGGAAACTAACGCGGGCGCGGGTTCCCCGTTCTTGGTCGAGCGCGAGCAGGGCGGTTTCGTCGGTCAGGTTGTTGACGAACAGGGCGACGTCCCACTTGCCAAAGGCGACGCCGAACCGCACGTTCACAAGGTCGTAGGACGGCAGCTCCGGATCGAACGTGAAGGTGCTCGCGGTGAGCGGGCCGCCGATCGTGTTCGGCGCGAAGGAGAGCAGGTTGACGGTGCCGAATCCTGTATCCTGGTCGCCGATCTGGGTGAAGCGCGAGCCCGTGTGCTGGTAGGTCGCGGTCGCGTAACCGAGCGCGTTGCTCCGGATCTGCCGCTGATAGGTGGCCGAGGCGGCGAGCTGGAACTTCGGCACGGTCGGCAGGCGGTTGCCGCTCTTGATTCCGGACACTACGGTGACGTGGCCGGCCGCATCCGTCGAGGTCAGCGTGGAGCGCAGTTCCGAGTCGGCGTAGCTTGCGGAGAGCGAGAATTCGAAGCTCGAGCTGGGCGCCAACGACAGCTCCAGCTCCAGGCCTTGGCTGCGGGCTTTGGGCACGTTGAAGATCACGCGCGACGAGCACGAGCCGGCAGTCACGGTCGCTTGCAGGTCGGTGATGTCGGCGTAGAACGCCGCGACGTTGACCGATCCGCGCCCGCCGAGCAGGCTGGTCTTCGAGCCGACCTCGTAGTTCCACAACGTCTCGTCTTTCCAGGCGCCGCGGCCGCCGAAGGTCACGAGATCCTGCGGCGTGCAGAGCGGCACGTTCAGCGGGTCGTTGATCCCGCCGAGCCGGAACCCTTTGGCAACCTGGGCGTTCAAGGAGGTCCGGTCACTCAGCTTGTAGCTGCCGATCAGGCGCGGCGCAAAGCCGTTGGCGGACGTGTCGCCCTCGGTCGCGACCAGCGAGGTGCCGTTGTTGTCGTTGCCGAAAATGCCGTCGAAGACCTGCGTGCGATCCTCTTTGAAGTTGTAGTAGCGCAGACCGCCGGTCAGGTCGAACCGCGGGTTGACCGCCCAGGTCGCCTCGCCGAACAGCGCCGACTGCTTCAGGTTATAAGAGAGGTCCGAGAAGAACAGCACGTCCTGGGGCGCCCGCAACCCTCGGGTGGGAATGCCCGAAGCCGCCTCGAAGCCCGCGACCAGCAGGCTCTGGTCGTAGTCGCGGTCGATCTTGCTGTAGAACAGGCCGCCCACCCAGTCCAGCCGGTCGCGGCTGCCGGACAGACGAAGCTCCTGGGTGAGCACCGTCACCTTCGTCGTGTCGTCCAAGGGCGCGTCGATCGAGAAGGCCCGCTCCGGCAGGCCGATGCTTCCGCCGGTGATGCTCGCGGTCAACGCGGTCGCGTCGCGCACGACCAGGATGTCGCGGTCGGTGTAGGAGGAGATGGAGGTGAGCGTCGCTCCGCCGAACTTGTATTCGAGGTTGAGATCGGCGAGCAGGAACTTGTCGGTGGTCGGCTCTTCGATCTGGGTGAACTGCTCGCGCTCGCCCAGCTTGACCGCCGGCCGCGTCGTGGTGAACTCGTTGCCCAGGATGTTGTAGGCGTCGGCTCGGTTCCAGCCGTCCGCGTTCAGCTTTTGATAGATGACGCGCGGGGTGATCGTCAGCTTCTCGTTCGGCTGGGTCCGCCACGCCAGGCGAGCGCCGGAGCGATCGAAGCTGTTGACGTCTTCTTTGACCGAGAGACCCGGCTGGACCGCATCGACGAAGCCCCCCACCTTGCTGTAGTAGGCCGAGACGCGGAGCGCCGACTTATCCCCGACCGGGGCGTTGACCGCCACTTTGGTGCTGCCGCCCGGATCGCCGCCCGAGGTGCCGTTGGCCGAGAATTCGCCGAACGATTCCGTGACGCCCACCTTGGGCGGGTTGGTGATGTAGCGCACCGTGCCCGACTCTGAGCCCGAGCCGAACAGGGTGCCCTGGGGACCGCGCAGGACCTCGACCCGGCCGACGTCGAACAGGTCGATGTCCGGCGTGAACAGCGAGAGCGAGATCACCGATTCGTCGAGGTAGATGCCCACCTGCTCCTTGACTCCCGGTTGGTCGCGCACGATCTGGCCGGCCGAGACGCCGCGCATCGCGACTTGGCTCTGCCCGGGTCCCAAGTTTTGGACCGAGAACCCGGCGACGTTGGCCGCCACGTCCTCAATGTCCTCGGCGCCGCGGCTGCGCAGCTCCTCCTCGCTCGGCGCGGCGACCGAGAACGGGACCTCCTGGATCGTCTCTTCCCGTTTCCGCGCGGTGACCGTGATCTCCTCGTTCACCACCTGGGGCGGCGGCTCCTCGGCGGCCTCTGCGGTGGGCGCCGGGCTCGGCGGTGGGGTGTCCTGCGCCGCGGCGCCCCGCGGCGCCCCGATTAGAGCGACCAGGGCGATCAGAACGAGGGCCAACGCGAGCGGCCCCCAACCGACGAGAGCCCACCGCCCGAGCCTTTGCGACTGCGAAAACCTCCTGCCTCTCGCGTCCATGTCATCTCCCCTATGAAATGCATGCCGCCGGACGAAGTGCCCGGCGTCGAACGGCTGATCGGTTAAGACAACTGAAAGCTGCGGGATGTCTTACCACAAGTCGTCGCGGCGAGGAGAGAGGGGAGCAAGGGCTACCAGGGTCAAGTCACCGTCTACTCAGCTCACCCCCGATCCCCCTCCCTGGGGTCGGTTCGGCCGGGGGGAGGCTGGCGGATCAGCTGCGGGCGGGGCGGGAGAGCAGAAGCTCTTCGAAGACCATCCGGTAGACTCCGAGGAGATCGTCGAAGATCTTCTTGAAGCCCTGCTCCAGCGACTGCGAGCGACCCGGCCCTTCCAGGAAGGCGGGCAGTAGAACGCTCTGCTCCTCGCGCAGATCGGCGAGCAGACGATCGCTGTCGTCGTCGCTCTCGGGGGCTCTGGAAGCCGATTCGGCCAGCCGCCGCAGGCTCGCGGAGCGCCGGTCGACGAGGTAGAGGGTGTAGAAGAACTGGAAGTATTCGACGCCGAGCGCCTGAAGCAGTCGTTCCAGCGTTTCGAGCTTGGGCAGCCGGCCGTTCTCGTACTTCGACAGCTGGCTCTTGCTGATGCCGGCTTCCTTGGCGATCTGTCCCTGGCTCTGATTACGGAGCTCGCGCAGGAGGCGGAGGGTCAAACCGAGGTGACGGAACATCTCCATGCCGAAAATCTATCCGGCATCGGTGTTCGAATTCAAGCCTAAGTCATTCAAATAGAATCACTTACGTCAGAACCATAGATGCCCGATCCGGATGATTTGTGTCGCCATACGACAACTTTTTGATAGAAATCGAGAGATAAGTAGCCACGACACGCACTATTTAGACGAGAAATCCCAGGAGAAATCTCCTTGGCGAGTTCTCGCTTTGCGGCATTCGTCGCGAGGTCCCGGCCGAATCAGGCTCCGTTCGCGGGCTCGGAGGGCGCCATCGGGGTCGCTTCGTTTCGTGCCACGACCCGAAAGAAGACGACGTACTCACCGATCTCGACGGCGCCTTGCGCCAACGGTTGCGGCCGTTCGAGGGCGGCCCGGACGAACGTGTCGAACCGGTCAAGGACTTGGCGAAGCGAGCCTGCGAGAGGCTCGGAGGAACCGAGGCCGAGATGGGCGGGTTTCCCGCTCCCATGGACCGCGGTGTGCTCGTCCTCGACCAAGTCGTACCGGCGGAAGAATTCCTTTCGGCCGACGTCTAGGGCAGCGAGGATTTTGGCCAGGGTATTGAGAGTCGCCTCTTGGCGGCGATTCTCGATCCGCGAGAGTTGACCCTTGCCGACCTTCGCCTCCAGCCCCAGCTTGGACAGGGTCTTCTTCTTTTCCTTCCGCAGCCGGCGGACCGTCTCCCCGAGGTGCTCAAAGATTTCCACCCTCCGAATCTATCCGTCATCAAGGTGCAATTGCAAACCTAAGTTCTTTGGTATGAGTCACTTGCAAAGACTTCCTACGTTCTCTTCGACGGAAAAATCAACCGCTCCAACGAACCTGACCGGCCGTTTGTGAGGGCTTCTACGAAAGAAGTTCTAGCCTGCGAAACGAATCGACGCGCGAAAGATCTTTCACGTTGGCCCGAACTTCGTCCGAAATCCGAGGCGAGCGGGAAGAGAAAGGGAGGAGAGAGATAGGCGGCGGCGCAGAAAGGGCTGACTTTTACCGTACAGCTCGTCTCCGAAAGCTTGACCCCTCGCGAAACCACGTGCGCCCGCCGACTAGCTTGTTCCTGTCGCTTCGAGCATCGCGATCAGGAGAACGTCCCCGTGGGTACCTTGCGGACCGCGAGGCAGATCACCTTCTCGTCATCGTAGGTGTAAACCCCGAGGTAGGAGCCCGCCTCGGTTCGAAAGGGGCGGCCGAAGTACTTGGCTCGACCCGGGAGGGACATGCCGAATTCGGGAGAGCGCCGAATGACTTCCTCGAACCCTTCGACGGCTTCGGGGCCGCGAGCGGTCTCGCGCCGAATCCTCTCGATGGCTTGCTGGTACTCCCGCTTTCTAACGAGCTTTCTCGGCCGCTTCGTAGACATCCACGATCTCGAGCGCCCAAGTGAGCTCGTCGGCTGTAAATGGCCTCGGCTCGTCCACGAACACGGTGGCGTAGGAGATGTCCTCGCCGATCTCGGTGGCCTGCCAGCCGGCAAAACGGTGCGACAGGTCGCTCACTTCGGTGGCGTTCAAGGGGGCCAACTCGCGAATCACTCGGCGCGCCAAGTCGATCTCCGGCGCGGCAAAAAGCGAGAGATCGGGTTCTCGCAGCGGCACCAGCTTGCGCAGAGAGAAACCGAAGTAGTCCTGCTCGTCCCAGGCGCAGAGCCCCTCGGCGGCCATCGCCTCAGCAACCGGAACCATCCGTCGAGGGGCGGGGCCGTGTTCGAGCTTTTGATAGCGCTCGCCGGTAATCGACCGACCGAGCTGCTCGTAGGCGCGGAAGTCAGAGTAGAAGAGGATCTTGTTGAGCTTCGTCGCGCCGCAGCTTCGATCGTCTTCAGTCTCGCGCGCGACGAACAGAATCAGCTCACGAAATTTGCGGTCATCGATGCTCATCAGGCGCCTCTAGAGTGAAAGCTGACCGTAACGATACGCCCGTGCCGTGCGCGGCGCAACCTGCGAATGGCGATCAGCCGGCGACCGGACTCAGTGGCCCCCTATGACAAACTCCGCCCGACATGCCCACCGAAAACCGCCCCGACCGTCCTCTCGACTCTCTGTTCTCTCCCCGCTCGATCGCGGTGATCGGCGCTTCGCGCCGGCGCGATTCAATCGGCTACTCGTTGCTCCACAACTTGGTGGCGAACGAATTCGCCGGTCCGATCTATCCGGTGAATCCATTGGCCAAGGCGATCCATTCGCTGCGGTGCTATCCCACGATCGGGGCGATTCCCGATCCGGTCGATCTGGCGATCATCGTCGTACCCAAGGAGGCGGCGCTCGGCGCGGTCGACGAGTGTTTGAAGCACGGAGTGAGGGGTCTGGTCGTGATCACCGCCGGCTTTGGCGAGACGGGGACCGAAGGGGCGGAGCGCGAAGCTCTCTTGCGCGAAAAGGTGCGCGCGGCCGGAGTGCGGATGATCGGCCCGAACTGCATGGGGATCATCAATACCGAGGCGAGCGTGAGCCTGAACGCGACGTTTGCGCCGACCCCCGCACGGGCGGGCTCGATCGGCTTCGTGTCGCAGTCCGGCGCGCTCGGGGTGGCGATCTTGAACGTCGCGAGCGATCTCGGGATTGGTCTCACTCAGTTCGCTTCGATGGGCAACAAGGCCGATGTCTCGGGCAACGACCTGATCGAGCATTGGGAGGCCGACCCGGAGACCCGGGTGATCGCGATGTACCTGGAATCGTTCGGCAATCCGCGCCGCTTCGCCGAGATCGCCAAGCGCGTATCGCGGAAAAAGCCGATCCTGGTGGTCAAATCGGGGCGCACCGCGGCGGGGGCTCGCGCGGCCACTTCACATACCGGGGCGATCGCGGGAGCTGACGTCACGGTCTCCGCGATTCTCGATCAGTGCGGCGTGCTGCGGGCCGATACGATCGAGCAACTGTTCGACGTCGCCCGCGCGCTCGACGGCTGTCCGCTGCCCGAGGGAAATCGGGTCGCGATCCTCACCAACGCGGGCGGTCCGGCGATCATGGCGACCGACGCTTGCGTAAACCTCGGGCTCCAAATCGCGGAGTTGGCCGAGGGGACGAGAGAGCACCTGCGCTCGTTCCTGCCGGCCGAGGCGAGCGTCAACAATCCAGTGGACATGATCGCGTCGGCAAACGCCGCGCAGTACGGTAAGGCGCTCGCCGAGATGCTCGACGACGGAAATGTCGACATGGCGATCGCGATCAACGTGACTCCTCTCCTGACGAGTCCGATCGACGTGCTGGAGGCGATCGACGAAGCCGCGCGGACGCGAAAGAAGCCGGTGCTCGCGGTGATGATGGCGACCGAGGAGTTCTACGAGACGATCAAGCTGCGTCCGGGGCTGCCGCCCGTCTATCGCTTTCCGGAATCGGCCGCCGGGGCCCTCCAACAGCTTTCCCGTTACGCCGCCTGGCGTCGCCGGCCGGACGAGCCGCTCCCCGAGCCGTTTCCGGCGGACGACGCGGCCGTGGCGGCTCTTCTTGCGCGCACCGGTTCCGGCTATCTCTCTCCCGGAGACGCGTTCCGCGTCTTGGAGCTGTACGGCATTCCGGTCGCCCGCTACGAGGTGGCCTCGACGCGGGACGACGCTCTCCACGCCGCGCGGCGGCTCGGCTACCCGGTGGTAGCGAAAGCGATCGTCACCGACCTGATCCACAAGAGCGAAGCGGGCGCGATCCGCCTCGATCTACGCGATCCCCTTCAGCTCTCGGACGCGTTGACCGCGATGGAGGCGCGCATTCAAGGCACAGGCGGAAGGATCGAGGGTTTCCTAATTCAGGAGATGGCGGGCGGCGGCCGGGAGATCATCTTCGGCCTCTCCGCCGAGCCGAAAGTCGGCCCGGTACTGATGTTCGGGCTCGGTGGCAAGTACGTCGAAGTCTTCCGCGACGTCCGCTTCGGCGTTCCTCCTCTCACCGCCTACGAGGCGCGCGAGGTGATCCGCGGCATTCGAGGATTCCCGCTGCTCGAAGGAGTGCGCGGCGACGCCCCGGCCGATCTGGCCATACTCGAAGAGGTCTTCCTCCGCCTCGCCCAGCTCGCCGAGCGCCACCCTTCGATCCGTGAGCTCGACATCAATCCGTTCATCGCAGGAACCGACCGCGCGGGCTCGAAGGCGCTCGACGCGCGGGTGCGGGTGGAGTCGAGCGAGAGGTAGGCCGTTACCCGGTCCGCAGGAAGTGCCAGCGCAGATCCCCCGCCATCGGCTGGAAGACCTCCGGGTGGATCTTCTCTTCGAAGCGGCGGAGGAGGGCCGAGAGGTGCTCCCCGCGCGCAGCGAGCTCCAGTACGTCGGCCGCGTCGCTACCCGCCTTGCTGATGTAGGTCTGCCAGATCGCTTCGCGGACCGAGAGCGAGCCCATCGAGACGTTCGGCATTTTGGCCGCGCCGCGCTTGAGCAGCGAGACCTTCTCGTTCAGGCTTTTCACCGTATCCATCGGCTCGCGCTGCCAGGGCGTGTAGGGCTTCGGCACGAGGACGTTCACGCCGAGGTGGATGTGGCCGATCACGCCGGTCTTCGCACTTTCTTCCAGCATCACGCGATGGGCGCGGGCGGTCAGCTCCAGGATGCCTTGGACGTCGTCCATCGACTCGCCCGGTAGACCGACCAGGAAATAGAGCTTCAGCTGGGTGAAACGGTGGCGGAAGATCAGCCGGATCTTTTCGAGCAGAAAATCGTTCGGGATCGGCTTGCCCATTTTGACGCGTAGCGAGTCGGTGCCGGTCTCGGGGGCGAGTGTGATCGATCGGTCGCCGGAGGCGTGGAGCGCGTCGAGCACGCCTTCGTTCACCGCCGGAATCCGGATCGACGAGACCGAGGTGCGGAAGCCGAGTCGGTTCGCTTCGCGCAGGATGCGCTCGATCTCCGGATGGTCGCCGACCGCGGTCGCGACGAAGCCGAGCTGGTCGGTGACCGACCGGGCGCGGTCGATCGCGCCGAGGATCATCTCGGTCGGGTGCCAGCGGAACTTGCCCATGCCGAACGTGGCCCAGCAGTACTTGCATTTCTCGGGACAGCCGCGCGACATTTCGATCAAAAACTTGTCGGCGAACTCGGTGCGCGGCGTGACGATCACCGTCGAAGGCAGGTGCCCGGGGAGCTTGATCTGCTCCTCGGTCAGCTCCAGCTTGCGCAGCTTGGCAAGCGCGTCGCCGTCCTCTTCCGGATGGTGATAGGCCGGCACGTAGAACCCGGGGGCGGTGGCCAGGCGGGCGAGCACCGCTTCGCGGTCGGGTTCTTCTTCGAGCGCGGAAAGCAGCTCCGGCAGGACGTTTTCCGCCGCCCCGAGCGGGAAGAAATCGACGAATTCCGCCATCGGCAGCGGGTTGATCATCGCGCACGAGCCGCCCATCGCGATCAGCGGATCGAACGGCCGGCGATCTTTGCGGCGGAGCGGAATCCCCGCCCGGTCGAGCATCTGGAGCAGGTTCACGTAGTCGTTTTCGAACGAGACCGAAAAACAGATGCAGCCGTACTCGCCGATCGGCCGGCCGGTCTCGACCGCGCGCGGCATGCCGATGCCGTCGACGAAGAAGCGGTCGCAGGTCCAACCCGGCGCTTCGTGGGTCAGCTCGTAGACTCGCTGAAAGCCGAGGCTCGACATGCCGATGTGGTAGGTGTTCGCGTAGGCGAGCGCCAGGCGGTGCTCGGCATGGGGCGAAAACTTCACCACCGGCCGCTCGTCCGCCCGGAACGGCGCCCAATCGTGGCTAGTTTGTTTACCTGCGCGGGATCGATCGGGACGAATATTTCTCATGGGGGGGGTGGCATTGTACGACACCAACCCCAAAGGACCCCTCGCCCTCGTCCACCGCAAGTTAATTGCTGATTCGACCGGCTGTCTTGACGGTCACTTTCACCTGCTTTTCCACCCGTAGGATGAAGAAGCTGGGATCGGCCATGCCCCACTGCAAGTAGGGAATGAGGAGGACGCCGCTGGCGGACACCCGGTGCCCGTCGGAGGTGACCCGCGCCGGGAGGGCCACCTGCCGCGTGACGCCGTGCATCTCCAGCTTGCCGTGGAGCTGGATGTCGCTCGATCCGATCCGGTTGACAGTCCCGTCCATTCGCTCGATCGTGAACACCGCCAGGGGAAAGCGGGCGCTTTCGAGGATCTTCTCGTGCATCTTGCGGTCGCGCCGGACGACGCCGGTCTGCGCGGTGGTGAGATCGATTACGATCCGCCCGCTCGCCGACCCTCCTTCGGAGATGACGATCCGCCCCTCGCGGACCTTGAGAGAGCCGTTCACCCGATGCATCGTGGCGCCAAAAGTCATGGCGAGAGTCGTCTGCTGGGGGTCGAGCTCGAAGGTGATGGCGAAACCCGGCGCGGTCATGAGCACGGCCGCGATCAGAGTCTTCACGATACGAATCATGGTTCCCTCCGTTCCAGGCCAGCGTTTGCGATCGAGCACAGATCCTACGCGGAAACTGGCTCCGGTAGGGGCTCAGTTTGCCCCGCAGCGACTGGCTGCTGCCGAAGGCGCCCGAAGGAGCGAGGAGGCAAACTGATCCACTACCCCGATTTCAGCCGGCGACGAAGTGCCAGGCGAGGCGCCCCGCCGCGCCGAGACCGAGGCTGCGGACGGGCAAGGCGCGCGCGTGGATGCCGAGCAGGCGGGAGAAGATCGCGGGTTCCTTGGCCAGGGCGACCAGAGCGCGACGGCGCAGGCGCGGGCGGCGCTCGAACGCCATGGTGATCGCGGTCATCGCGTCGGGCAACCGGCTCGCGCGCCGGTGGGCGGCCGGGTAACCGGATAGGCGCCCGCGGGAGAGCGCCTCGACGAGCGCCATCGCCTGGTGCAGCCCCTTGGCGATCCCCTCGCCGGTGATCGCGTCGCGATAGCCGGAGGCGTCGCCAACCAAAGCGACGTTGCCACGGCAAACCGCGGTCACCCTTCGATCGAGCGGCCCGGCGCCCAGATCGCGCGAAGTGACCGGCGCGTCGCGCAGACGCGCGGCGACCGCGGGGAAACGCTCCAGCAGCTGGTCGAAATTCGCCTTCTCTCCCGACCAGAGGAGGGCGACCCCCATCTCGCGGGCTCCCAGGCCATAGACGTAGGCCTCGCAGCCGGGTCCCCAATAGACCTCAACGAAATCGCACCAGGGCTCGGCTTCGAAATGGCGGCGCATGCCGAACCGGATCGGGGCGGGCGAGGGCTCTTCCAAGCCCGCCCAATGGCGCACTTTCGAGCGGAGCCCATCGGCACCCACGACGAACCGACCCGAGACGAGGCCGCCATCGGTCTCGACCCCGAGAGCCTTGGAGCCTTCGAGCGCGAGACCGCGCGCCGGGGTGCCCCAGCGGAGGTCGACACCGACCTGCTCCGCGCGGGCGACCAGCGCGGCATGAAAATCGGCGCGGCCGACCGCCAGCCCTTGAGCGTCGGGAAAGGTCCCTTCGACGGAGAGATCCCCTTCGAGATAGCGGATGCCGCGAAACCGAAAGCCGCCCATCCGGGCGAGATCGACGCCGAGACGCCCAAGCAGCTCGACCGCGTCGGGCATCAGCCCCTCGCCGCAGGCGCCGTCGATCGGCGGCCGGCCGCGATCGAGCACGACGGGAGAGAGCCCCGCGCGCCGGGCCGCGATCGCGGTCGCGAGACCGATCGGCCCGCCGCCGACGATCACGACATCGGCGATTTCAACCATGAGCGCGCACTTTCTTCTTGAGACGCAAGCGGGCATAGGCAAGACCGGAGCGCGCGAGCGCCCCGGCGAGGCGGAGGGGTGTCACCGTTTCCGGAGCCGTGAGCTCCCCGGCCAGATGCAGCCGCAACGCTTCGCCGCGGCGGAGCTTGCCGGAGGAGGTGCGAGGCAGAGTCCCGGGAGCCAGAAGCACCAGCTCGCCCACCGGCACGCCCACCGCGCCGAGAACCGCGTCGCGACAGGCGCGCGGCAGGGCGGCGCGCTGTTCGGGCGTGATTCCCCGCGCGGTCTCGACCAGCAGCACCAGCTCCTCGCCGTCCGCCCCTTCGGGCAGGAAGCTCGCGGCGACCGCGCAACCGGTGCGCACGCCGGGAACGGAGTCGACCGCGCGCTCGATCTCCTCCGGCGCGTAGTTGCGGCCACGGAGGATCACCACGTCTTTCGCCCGACCGGTCAGGTACAGGTCGCCGCGATGCAGAAACCCGAGATCTCCGGTATCGAGCCAACCGCCGCGGAGCGCGCGCTCCGTCGCCTCCGGCTGGTCGAGGTAGCCGGTCATGAGCGAAGGGCCGGACGCCCAGACCCGACCGATCGTCCCTTCGGGAACGGTAAGGCCGTTTTCGTCGGCCACGCGCACCGAATAGCCCGGCAACGGCCGACCGACCGAGGTGATCTCGCGACCTTCGCCGTCGACCCGGGCGACGCCTTCGCTCGCCAGCGCCTCGCGATCGAACCGCTCGGCGACGAACGGTCCGGCGAGGTCCGAGAAGGTGACGGCGAGCGCCGCTTCGGACAGGCCGTAAACAGGGGTGAACGCTTCGGGGCGGAAGCCGTAGGGGGCGAACCGGGCGGCGAAGGCGCGCATCGTCGCGGGTACCGCCGCCTCGGCACCGTTCAAGGCGGCCTCCCAGGCGGACAGGTCGAGCCCCTCGATCTCGTCGTCGGAGACGCGCGACAGACAGAGCGCGTAGCCGAAGTTCGGCGCGGGCGAGATCGTGCCTCGGTATTTCGACAGCGTTCGCAGCCAGATCGCGGGACGCGCGATGAACAGCTCGGGGCCGATCAGGGTTAGCGTCGCGTCGCGCGCGAGCGAAGGAAAGACGCAACCGATCAACCCCATGTCGTGGTAAAGCGGCAGCCAGGAAACGCCGCTGTGCTTGTGTTCCGGCGTGTCGCGCCAGAAGAGGTTCAAGGCGGCGATTTGGGCGATCACCGCGCGATGCGAAAGGGCGACCGGCTTGGGATCGACCGTGGTGCCCGAGGAGTACTGCACCAGGGCGAGATCGTCCGGCCTCACCGAAACCGCGGCCCCCCCAGGCATCGCTCCGCCCTTCGGCAGTTGGTCGAGCGTCTTGCAGCCGAGCGGCGGCCGGGCCAGGGCGATCGTTTGCCCAAGAATCCGCTGCACGCGCGCATCGGCGAGCACCAGGCGGGCGCGCGCCAGTTCGAGCATCCGGGCGGTGCGGCGAAAGTATTCGTCGAGCCGGCCGAGGCGCACCGGCGGATAAAGCGGTACGGGGACAGCGCCCGCGAGCAGCGTGCCGAACAGGGCGGCGAAGAAATCGATCCCGGTCGGATAGACCAGCGCGATGCGATCTCCCGGCACGACGCCCGAAGCGGCAAGGTTGCCCGCCACGGCCTCGGCGCGCGCCCGCACGTCGGCCCAGCCGTGCCAGGTGGCGCTCTCATCGCGCGCGATGAAACGGAGGCCCCCTTGGAAGTCTTCGCTCACGCGCGCGAGCAAATCGAGCAGCGTGACGGTGCCTCCTGAGGCTTGGGGTCTCGCGGCCATCTTCAGCCTCCGAGCTTCTTGCGCACGATGTCGACCAAGTTGCCGACGGTTTCGAGCGCCGCCTCATCCCGCTCGTCGAGCAGCACGCGAAACCGGTTCTCGACCTCGGCGGCAAGTGTGAGCAGGCGCACCGAATCGAGCGCCAGATCTTCGACCAGACGCATGTCGAGGGCGAGCGGACCCTCCCAGCCCAGATGCCGCTGCGCGATGTCGGTCACGCCCAACAGGATCGCGTCGGCCCCCGTGGAATAGCTCGCTGTCATCGGGAGGAGGCCTCCGAGCCGGAAGGAATCAACCGCGGCCGGCCGGCGAAGGCGCGCTCGTAGCCCGAGACCTCCGCAAGAGCCTTCTCTTCGGCCGAGATCCGTACGCGCAAAAGGGCGGCGTTGGCGAGCGAGAAAACGACCGCGGTCACCCAAGCGCCATGCAAGAGCGGCAGGAACGCGATCTCCAGGATCACCGCCAGGTAGTTCGGGTGGCGCAGGAAGCGGAACGGCCCGCCGACCACCGGTGCCGCCCCCGGCACGACGACGATCCGCGTATTCCACCGCGCTCCGAGCGTGCCGATCGCCCAATAACGCAGGCAAGTGGCGAACGCGAGGACGATCCCGCAGACGAGTCCCAGAGCCGGCACGAACGGCCGGTCGAACAGGTATACCTCTACCGGACAGGCGATCAGGAACGCGGTATGAAGGGCCACCATGACGGGATAGTGGCCGGACTCGACCTCTTTCCCGCCCGCAGCGAGCGCAAGCGCCAGATTCCGCTTGGAAAGCGCCAGCTCCGCGAGCCGCTGCACCGCGACGAGCGCGATCAGCAGCAGGTAGAGAGAGCGGGAGTCGAGAGGGAGGGCGCCCATGCAGGGCTATCCTAGCGCGTGCCTACGGCTTGATCCCGACCAGCTCGACGTCGAACAGCAGAGTCGCGTTCGGCGGGATCACGCTGCCAAATCCCTGCGCGCCGTAGCCGAGCTTCGCGGGGATCACGAGCTTCCTCTGGCCGCCCACTTTCATTCCGGCAATCCCTTCGTCCCATCCTTTGATCACCTGCCCGACGCCAACGCGAAATACGAGCGGCACGCCGCGATCGCGGCTGGAATCGAACTTCGCGCCGCTCTCCAGGGTGCCCGTGTAGTGGACCTGGACCGTGTCGCCGGCTTTCGCCACGGCGCCGTCGCCCACTTTGAGGTCGGTGTACTTGAGGCCCGTGGGGGTGGTCACTTCCTTCGGTTCCGTGGTCATCGGTTTCTCCTTGCCGTCGGCGAGCGCGGGGCCGACGCAGGCGAGGGCAAGCAGAGCCGCCGCGGCGAAGGCGTGGGCGATCGAGATTTTGCGCATGGTGGATTTTTCCCCTGGTTGGAAAAGTCTGGGATCGGCGCCGAAAGGCGAGGTCAGACGATACGCCCGCCGGAGCGATAGACCAAGCGGCCTTCGCGGACGACCGCCGCGATCGGATTCACGCCGTAGTGATAGGCGAGATGGAGCAGGTTCGGCGCGTCGAGCAACGCGAGATCGGCACGCTTGCCGATCTCGATCGTGCCCACCTCGTCACCCACCCCAAGGCAGCAGGCGGCGTTGAGCGTCGCGGCCGTAAGGCTTTCTTCGACCGAAAGGCCGAGCGCGAACACCGCGAGCGTCACGATCATGGGCATCGATTCGGTGTAGGACGAGCCGGGATTGCAGTCGGTCGCGAGCGCCACGGGAATGCCCGCTTCGATCATCCGCCGGGCGGGAGCATAGCGCTCCTTCTTGAGGAAAAAGCTGGTGCCGGGCAGCAGAACCGCGGTCACGCCGCTGCCCGCGAGCGCTTCGATCCCGCGCTCGGAGACCGCCATCAGATGATCGGCCGAGAGAGCGCCCAGCTCGGCCGCCAGCTCCGCGCCGCCCGAATCGGCGAACTCGTCGGCATGCAGGCGCGGCGCGAGCCCATGGCGGATTCCTGCTTCGAGCACCCGCCGGGATTCCTCGGGCGAAAACACTCCCGCCTCGCAGAAGACATCGCAAAAACGCGCGAGGCCGCGAGCCGCCACCGCAGGAACGATCTCGTCGCAGATCAGATCGACGTAGCGCGCGCGACCTCCTGCGTCGGCGCGATGCTCGGGCGGCACCTCGTGGGCGGCTAGGAGAGTCGGCAATACCCGCACCGGGTGCTCGGCCGCCGCGCGTTGAAGCGCCACGAGCTGCTTCATCTCGTCCGCCAGGTTGAGCCCGTAGCCGCTTTTCGCCTCGATGGTCGTGGTGCCCCCCGCGAGCATCCAGTCGAGATGGCGGAGTACGTTGCCCGTGATCTCGTCTTCGGACGCCCGGCGGGTCGCGGCGACGGTGCTCAAGATCCCGCCCCCTTCGGCCGCTATCGCCTGGTAGGTCTTCCCTGCCAGACGTTCGAACAGCTCGGTCTCGCGCGTGCCGGCCCAGGGGATGTGCGTGTGCGGATCGACGAAGCCGGGAATCAGCGTGCCGCGCTTGCCGTCGAGACGGGGAAGATCGGAGAGATCGCCGAAACTCGCACGGCGCTCGGCCGCCGGCCCCACGAACGCGATCCGGCCCTCCCGGCAGAGCACCTCGATACCCTCCGAGTGGCGGGTTCTGCGCACACGGCCCTGCTCCGATCCGCGGCGCGGGGAAATGCCTTCCGCCGTCGCGACCTCGGCGAGGTTTTCGATCAGCAGGTCGCCGGTCATTTCGACTCTCCCAGGCCGGCATGCTCGCGGCCTAGGGTGCGCACCTGCTCGGCGAACCAGCTTTCCACCTCTTCCCAAGCCAACGGCTGCGCGAGCTTCGGCATCGGTTCGTCGGCCGCCGCGGAAAAATCGGCGAGCCCCTTGAGCGCCTGGAGCGGAAAGTCGCGCACGTGGCCGAACTTGTCCTCGGCGCGCGCGAGCAACTCGGAAAGCGACAGCCGACGGCAGAGCAGGTAGAGGTCGACGAAATCGCGCCGCGTGCCCCGGCTGATGATCGCGCCGAGCTTCATCAGGCCGAGATCGACGGCCGAGGCGACCGAGAAACCCTCGATCTCCTCGAACGCGTCGGCGAGCGGGTAGGGGTAATAGAAGAATCGGACGCCGACCCCTGCAGTCTCGGGAGCCATCCCTGGCATGCGAACAAATAGATAGCCGTCACGCGCGGTCTCGACCTCGGTGCCGGGCTCCATTTCGAGCAGCGCGCCGAGCAGGTCGCGGCGATCGGGGGGCGTCAACCGGTTCGCGTTGCTCATAAGGTCGAGATCGCGCACCGGCCGATGGCCGAGATAGAGCGCGAGCGCCGCCGATCCCGCGAGATAGAAGTCCGCCGCCCAACCCGCCGCGCCGAACCGGGCGGCGAGCGCGGCGCTCTGCGGCGCCAGGGCCTCTCGATGGTCGAGAGCGAGATTCGGTTCGGCGGCGGTGGGGCTCATGACCGCGGGCGAGGATCTCACAACGGCCAGAGATCCGCGCGCCCCGCGGCGGGGGGTCCCGCGGGGATTCCCAGAACGGTCTGCCAATAGGCGGCGCTCCGGCGCGACAGCTTGCGCCCGCCGTGCGCACCGAGCCAGGCGGCGATCTCCCCTTCCGGCAACGCGGCGAACAACCAGGCGAGATCGGCGCGGTCGCCATCTTCCAGCAGGCGGGCGAGCACGAGCGAGCGGGACCCGCCCGGGGAAGATTCGAGCGTCAGATCCCCGCGCGCGATATCGGGAAACAGCCGTTCGGCGAGCGGTGCCGGAATCCCACGCAGGTCGCCAGCCGGGCTCGGCCCGGGCATTGCGCGTTTACGCCTCGCGCTTCTTGCGCGGCAATTGGATGACGGTACCGCCGCCGGGGATGCGCTCCTCTTCCATCTCGGCTTCGAGGATGCGCTGGAACAGGTCGATCGTGTTGCGGAACTTGTGCTGCAGCTCCTTGCGCATGGTGCGCAGCTCCTGGATGCGGGTCTCCATCCGGGTCGTCTGCTCGACCGCCTGATGGACGACGCGATCGGCCACCCCTTCCGCCTCGCGCACCATCAGCTCCGCCTCGCGGCGGGCATTGGCAGTGATCTCGTCGGCCACCTTCTGCGCGCGCAAAAGCGTCTGCTGTAGCTGGTGCTCGCGCTCTTCGGCCTCTTCGATCCGCTGGCGGTAGTACTTGGACTCGCGCTCCAGCTTCTCGACCTGGCCGACCCGCTGCGCGAGCTCCTCGGCGACCAGAGCCAGAAAGTCCTCGACCTCCCGGGGATCGTACCCCCGCATCTTGGTCGCAAACTTCATCCGCTGCACGTCCAGCGGGGTGAGAGGAGTCATGGCCATGGCGTTCTCCGCAGTGCCCTAGAGCCCGAATGGGGGCGGATGTTACCATGGCCATTGACTTTTTCGAACTTCGCGGGTGCGTTCGCCAGCGTCACGGGGCAGTCTTTGTCGCCATCCCCTTTTCCCGCGGCACGAAGCTCTCCAGCACCGCTTTCTTGAGCAGTCGCGGCGGCAGTAGGCCCTGGGCCAGGATGAAGTCGTTGAAGCGTTGGCGGTCGAAGCCTTGCCCAAGCGCGCGCTCGGCCTCGGTGCGCAGCTCCATCAGCCGCTGGTAGCCGTAGAAGTACGCCGTCGCCTGCGCCGGCGCGCGGAAGGTGTAGCGCTCGACCTCCTGGAGCGCCATCGCGTCGGAGAGGCCCACGTCCTCGGTCAGCACGCGGGTCGCCTCCTCCTTGGTGATCCGGCCGAGCTGGAGGCCCGGATCGAGGATTGCGCGGGCGGCGCGCATCAGCCGGTGCTGGAGCGCGACGAGCTGGCCGTCGAGCGGCTCGTACGGCTTCGCCTCGGCCTCGGCGTAGAGGCCCCAGCCTTCGACGTTGACGCTGTTGAACGCGAACAGCACGCGGGCGAGCGACACTCCCTTCTCGATCAGCGCCGAGAACTGGAGCTCGTGGCCCGGTCGCCCCTCGTGGGCGGTGAGCGTCCAGCCGGCGGCGTCGAACGTGAAGTCGTCGAAGCCAATCAGCTTGCCGTCCGCCCCCGCGATGCGCAGCGGCAGCACGAACTCACCCTGCTCTCCGGTGTTGCCGATCATCCGCGGCGGGTGCATGTTGGGCGCCGGGGTCGCCGCGCTCTCGGCCGCGCTCGCGAGCCGGATGCGCATCGGCCGGTCGGGCAGGGTGACGATCTTGCCCTCGCGGATGATCTTCTCCAGATCCTTGATCCGCTGCTCGTAGAACGGCTGGATCGCCTCGCCCACGATCTGCTGCTTCTTGAGCTCCTTGAGCACGGCGCGGTAGTCGTGAGTCGGGGCGAAGCCCTTCTCCTTGGCGACCAGCGGGGCGAGTGTCGCCATCTCGTTCTGGATCTCGCGGAACGAGGTCTGGGCGCGCGCGACCAGCTCTTCGACCGGCAGGTCGACGCCCACCTGCTTGAGCGACAGCTGGTAAAGCTCCTCGGGCAGCCGGAAGTCGGTGCGCGCCTTGGGCAGCACCTCGTTGCGCTCGAACGCCTCGTACTCGGCGAGCTGCTTTTTGACCGCGGCGTAGGCCTCCTCGTAGCCCGCGACGCCGAACTTCTGGAACAGCTGGCCGATCCCGTCCGAGAACGTCGCCGTGGTCTGGAGCGCTTTTTCGACCTCGGCCTGGGTCGGCTGCACGAGGCCCGGCTGCTTCATGCGCTCGCGCGTGTAGTCCATCGCGAGCACGGTGAACGGCTTGCCGCCGTCGAGCCCGGCATAGCGGCGCAGGCGGACCACCGCGGACTTCTGCCGCTCGGCCGGGACCTGGTCGTCGAGGAGGGTCCGGATGCCCTCGAAGATCAGCTGGTGGATGTCGTTGAACGGCACCGAGAGCCGCTGGGTGACCTCGGCCCCGTGCATGTTGTCCTTGGCCGAGTCGATCAGGATCTCCAGATCCTGGCGGACGTCCGGATCGGTCTCGCCGGCCAGGCGCTTTTCAAGCTCGGCGACCGCTCCTTTCGTCGCGGTCATCTGGCGCTCGAAGAAGCCGGGGGTGAGGTCGGTAATCTTGTCGTCGTAGCCGTCGACCCCGAACATGCTCGCTCCCTCAGGGGCGAAGCGGGCCAACAGGTCGATCAGCACTTGGGCGTTCTTGTCGCTTTTCTCGACCCAGGCCGGCTTGGCGGGTGCGCCCGCGGCATGGGCGGCCAAGCCGGCCGCGAGCCCGAAGGCCAGGACGAAGGCGGTGATCAGCGCCGCGCGGCGCCGGGAAAAGACACGAAGTTGGATCGGCACGAGCGTCTCTCCTTCTCGCAAGGGGCGAGAGCGTTTTTCGATCGAGATCTAGGGGGACCCGAGCAAGCGAAGCGCTGGGCGTCTCCCCTGGAAATACGTCGCCGCCGGCGAAAAGATACAAACGGCGCAAGGCCCCTGGGCGCAGGAATTCGGTGAAGCCACGCAGAAATTCGCTCAAGTCCTCCAGAAATTCGATTTCCTGGGGGACTTCAGCCATTTCTTGGGGGACTCCAGCGAATTTCTGGAGGACTTGAGTGAATTTCTAGGGGACTTCGCCCATTTCCTGGGGGACTTCGGTGAATTTTTCGGGGACTTCACCGAATTCTTGCGTGACTTGAGCGATTTACTGAGGGACTTCACCCATTTTCTCGGGGACTTGAGTGAATTTCCACGCGGCTCGGGTGATTTCCTGCGTGACTTCACCCATTTCTCACGGTACCGGACCGAATTGCTGGGTGACTCCACCCTGCCTTCCGAAGCGCCGAGCGAACTTCTCTAGGAGCCGGATGAACGGCTGAGGTCGGTCGGTGAATTCCGGCGGGAGCCCAGGCAAGCTGTGTTCGCGGTGTTCTTTCCGGCCTGCGGGAAGGAGGTTAGCCATCATGATCAGAGTCCATCTCAAAGAAGCCGAGCAAGACCTCGGACGCTGAGAGGGGTTCCCCTCCCCCTACCGGCGCCCAAAAATCGCCGTACCGATCCTCACGTGCGTAGCCCCTTCTTCGATCGCGACCTCGAAGTCGTCGGTCATGCCCATCGAGAGCCAGCCGGAGAAGTTGGTGGCGTCGGGGTGGGCGGCGAGCTGATCGCGCAGGTCGCGGAGGCGGCGAAAGTAGGGACGCGATTCCTCGGCGGCGCGGCCGAACGGGGGGATCGCCATCAGGCCGCGGATGCGGAGGTTCTTGAGGCGGAGGAATTGCGGAGCGGTAGCGAGGAAGGTTTCAGGTGGAAAGCCGTGCTTGGTGACCTCGATGCCCGAGTTCACTTCGAGGAAACCGTCGAGCAGGATGCCGCGGCGGGCGGCTTCGGCGTCGAGCGCCAAGGCGATCTTTTCCCGGTCGATCGAATGGATGGTGCGGAAGAGATCGAGCGCGAGACGCACCTTGTTCGACTGGAGAGGGCCGATCAGGTGCCATTCGGTCTCTTTCGGCAGCGCCGGGATTTTAGTTGCCGCCTCTTGGACGCGGTTCTCGCCTAGGATTCTGAGACCGAGATCCCACGCCGCCCGCAGGGTCTCGGGCGGGTGGGTCTTGGTCACCGCGACCAGCGTGACCGAGGAGCGGTCGCGGCCGGCGCGCAGACAAGCCGCCGCGATGCGCTCCTCGACCGCGGCGATCGCCTCGGCCAGCCCCGACATCTCGGCGGGGCCGGTCATCGCGCGCTCAGGCAGCGGTTTCGTCGACGACCAGGATCCGCTTGCAGGAGTCGCACTGGACGAGAGTTCCTTGGGTGCGAATCTCGACCACGATCTGCGGGCGGACGCGGAAGTTGCAGGCGCTGCAATGCCATTCGAACTGGCTGCTGCCGATCCGCTCGAACTTGACCACCTCGGTGATGCCGGCCCCCGCGTAACGCTCGCGGATCCGCTCGAACAGCGCCAGCACGCCCTTCGGTAATTGACCGCGCAGGTCGACGATCCGCTTGCGAATCTCCGCGGCTTCGCGGGCGACCCCGGGCTTTTCGCGTTCCCACTTGGCGGCTTCCGCGGCGTACTGCTGGTCGATCTCGCGGAAACTCTCGCGTAGCTCCGCGAGCGCCTGATTCGCGGTTTCGATCCGTTCGATCGCGGCCAGGCCCTGCTCTTCCAGGCTGGTGATCTCGCGCTTGACGGTGTCGATCTCGTGGAGCAGAGCGCCATATTCGCGCTGGTTGGTGACCCGGTTGATCTGTTGCTGGTAGCGCTTCAGTTTTTCTTGCGCCTCTTGGATCGCTTCATCCGCCGCCACCCGCTCGCGGCCCGCTTCTTCGGCGGCGGTCTCGGAGGCGAGAATCTCGGCGGAGCGCATGCCGTGCTGCTCGTGCAACTCGCGCATCCACTCTGGTACTTCGTTGATTCTGCGTTCGGCGTCTTGGAGCTGGTCCAGGGCGCGCTGGAGCTCGACGATGGTCGTCAGTTGGGGCGTCATGGGGGGCGGGTGCGCTCTCCTCGATAGCCCCGCAACTCGCGGTGGTGGGTCCACCTGGATTTGAACCAGGGACCTGCCGGTTATGAGCCGGATGCTCTCACCGCTGAGCTATGGACCCGGGAGACCCCGGCGGGGCGGAAAGGAAGTATAGCACCCGGCTCTGGTTATGGCCCAGCCTACTTCCTCGCTGCTTCGGATGCCGCGGGATCGGCCGGGGTAGCGACGGCCGCCAAGCCGCGCGCCCGGGCTTCTTGTAGGAGCGAAAGCTCCTCAGGCGCGAACCGGTTCCAGGCTCGTTCGAGCGCCTCGGCGAGCTGCTTTTCGCGTGCCGGATCGGCCGACGGGCGGCTGCCGCCCGGCCCCCAACGCAGGAGATGGAGGACCGGGGGGTCGCCCTGGCCGTGGAGCGGCGGGGTCGCGGCAAACGCCGCCTCCCGCTCCGCGGCGGACACGCCGGGGGAGGCGAACGCGACCTGCCAGAGCAGTTGGTCCGATCCGGCGACCAGCGAGAAGCGGTTGCACCCGTCCGGTCCGGCATATAGCTCGGAGAGGATCGGCGACGACGAGGGGCGAAACAGGCTCGGCGCCACCGCGGGCGGCACCGGAAGGCCGGCCGCCTCGGCGACCGTCGCCCAGATGCGGGTGAGCGCCACCAAATGCTTGGGGGGCATCGCGATCCGCTCCGCGCCCGCGCCAGGCACCGCGACGACGAGCGGAACTTCGAGGATCTGGCGACCGAGACCGCCATCGCGCGCGCCGAAGCGCCCCGCGCCGAAATCTTCGCCGACGACCGAGGTGACGACCAAGAGCGTCTGGTCGCGCTTGCCGCTCGAATCCAGCGCGTCAAGCAGGCGACCGAGCCGCTCGTCGGCCCAGGCGACGTTCGAACGGTACATCGCGCCGAGCTTTCGCAGCACCTCCGGATCGTTCGCGCCGTGCGCGAGCAGCTGCTCGATCTGCGCTCCGCTCAAGCGGCGGGGCAGATTCGCCGGCGCGCCGGGCAGCCGGGCGAGCAGCCAATCGCGGCGCACGAACGGCGGCCGCGGCTCGGAGAGATGAATCCAGACCAGCTCGCGCCCACCCGAGAGCCGGGAGAGTCGGGCCATCGCCGTGTGCCCCTTGCCGAGATCGCCGAACTCGTCGAATCCGCGCGCCAACCCGAGCCGAACCTCGCGCGCGGAGCCGAAGCCGTAGGTCCGATACCCCGCGCCGTGAAGCGCTTCGGCCAGGGTGAGAACTCCGGCCGGCAGCTCGCCCACCCCCGGCGCGAGGATCTGGTGCTGCCACGGCGCGAGACCGGTGACCACGCTGGCGACCGAAGCCTCGGACGAGCCGGAGGAAGCGATCCCCCGGCCGCTCCAGGCGCGGGCGACCAAGGCGCGAAACCGCGGCGTGAGCCCCGGCTCTCCGCCCAGACCGGTCACCGCGTCGTCGCGCAGCCCTTCGAACGTGATCAGGACGATCGGGCCGGCGTGCTTCTTCGGACCGGCGGGAGCCTCGGCCTGGCAGCCCGAGCTCAGGGCGCAGAAGGCTCCCAGAACCACGAGAAGCCATCCGAGCTTCGAGCCTGAGCCCAGACTCCGGAACATCGAGGCGGCGGGATCAGCCCGCGTTCGCGCTCGAATAGAGCCGCCGGTAGCTGTCCGAGAGGATCAAGATCCGCTTGACGTAGATCCTCGGCTCGGAAAGAGCGAGCCCTTCGACGAAGGCATCGGTCTCCTGCGCGGGCGCGTTCTGCCAGAGCCGGCGAATGCGGTTCGGTCCGGCGTTGTAACCGGCGAGCGCAAGCTCCAGATTGCCGCCAAAGGTGTCGAGCATCTGCCGGAAATAGGCGGTGCCCAAGCGGACGTTCAAGTCCGGCTCGTCGAGCCCCGCGGCCGAGAACGGAATGCCGAACCGCTTCGAGATCTCGCGCGCCGTCGCCGGCATCAGCTGCATCAGGCCGCGGGCGCCGACGTGGCTCTGGGCCGAGAGGTCGAACGAGCTCTCCTGGCGGATCATGCCGTAGACCACGTCGACCGGCAGCCGATGGGTGAGAGCCCACGCTTCGATCTGCGGTTGGAACGCCACCGGGTAGTAGAGCTGCTGCGCTTCCAGCGGCACCGAGGCCTGGAACGGTCCGCCGAGCGCCGGGAACGCCTCGCGAATCGCGAGCACGCTCTTCCTTCGGTCGCCCTGGCGCGCGAGGATCACCGCCCGGAGCGCGGCGAGCGGACGCTTGGGCGCGCGGTCGCTCACCAGATCGAGCTCGGTTGCGGCCAGGTCGTCCAAGCCGTAGTCGGAGAGCAGGCGCGCACGGGAAAGCGTCGGATCGGAGGGCCAGAGGCCGGGAGACACGCCCGCGCTCGGCGGCGCGGCGGGGTCTTTCGGCAGGCTCTTTTGACCCAGGCGGGTGAGCGCGTTCCGGCGGTAGAAGTCGGCGGTGTCCGCGCCGGCCACTTCGCGGTAGATCTGGCGGCTCCGCTCGGTCTCGCCGAGGCGCTCGAACGAGCGGGCGGTCCAATAGCGGGCCGAACGGGCCGAGGTTTCGCTCGGATAGATCGAGACCAGCTCGGTCCACCAGCCGATCGCCCCGGTGTAGTTGGCGCGCGCGTATTCGAGCCAGCCGCGCCCCCAGAGGAGGGTGGCGCCGGTCGTGTCGTTCGGATCGAGCTTGCGCAGCTCGCGCAGGCAGGCGAGCGCACGGTCGGTGGATTCCTCGCCGACGAACTGCTCGAACAGAACCTTGAGCGCCCGCTGGGACAGGCTCGGTTCGCTCGCCAACTGGACGACGCGGAGCAGGTGGCGGCGCTGGCGCTGGCGCAGCTCGGTCCGCTCGGCCAGGTTCGGGCCGGGCCGTCCGCGGCGCACCGTCGCCGCGTCATCCGCCGCCCGGGCGCGCGCCCATTCCAGCGCGGCCTCCTCGGCGGGGTTATGGAAGGCGAGCGGCGCGAGCGCGGCATAGGCCTCGGCGCCGCGGAAAGCGCGGGTATCCGCCTCCGCTTCGAGCAGGCTCCAGTCGAAATCGTGCTCCGCCCAGGGCACCGCGGCGAGCGCGGTGGTCGCGCCGTCGAGCAGGCCAAGACCGAGGAGGGTGCGCGCCCGGCGCTCCAGCTCGGCGCCGGAGAGGATGGCGGTCCAATCGATCCGACCGTCAGGCGCGCGGAAGCTCTCGATCACCGACAGATCCGAGGCGCGGAGCGGAAACTCGACCAGGAGCCGGCGCGCCGAGCGCGCCCGCTCCGCGGCGTCTCCCGCGGCGGTCGCGACCTGCCAGGCGAGGCCTTCGAGATCCGCGAGGGTTGCGGCATCGGCGGCGACTTTGCCTGGCTCAGAGGCCGAACCTGTCGTTGCAGCGCCCGAACCGATCGGGGTTCGGCGGCCGAGATCGGCGAGCGAGAGAGCGCCCCTCGCATCGCCGCGGTCCCGGGCGAGCTGCGCCGCGGCGAGCAGGGCGCGCGGGCGCAGCGGAGAGGCCGGATAGTCGCCGATCAGCCGGGCCAGCACGGTCTCCGCGGCGCTCGTATGACCGACCTGGGTGGCGGCTTGCGCGAGCTCCCAGAGACGCCAGTCCTCCAACAGGCCGCCGGGCGCTTCGATCGCCCGCAGCCGAACCTCCGCGAGGTCGGCCCGGCCGCAGGAGCGGGCATAGAAGCCGCCGGCCAGCCGCGCGAACACGGCATCCTGCCCGGCGGCGTTTGCGGCGAGCGCATCCACCGCCGAAAGCGCTCCGGCGCAATCACGGTTGCGGAGCAAATCGGCGGCCTGAGCCCAGGCGCGCGGGCGCGACACCACCGCACCGGAATCCGCCAGGTGCCAGGCGGCGCCGAGCAGCAGGGGCAGGCTCACGATCAGAAAGCCTCCGAGGGCCAATCTCGAGCGACGGGTGCGGGCAGGCGGTCTCACGGCGTCGTTCGCTCCTTCCGGTGCAGTCTGGCTCGACGCCATCCACGGACCACGATGGCTGCGGCGGTCGCGGCGGATGCCGGTCGAGGGAGGTTCAAATACCCAGGGCGCGCGAGTCGCCGGCCGCGAGGATCCGCACCAGCTCCTGGTAGAAGTAATCGGTCGTCGCGACCACTTTCGGATCGACCCGGTCTTCGTACATCTGGCGCGACCGGTCGATGTCCTCTTTCAGCCGCTCGTAGATGTCGCGGTTCCGGCGTCCTTCTTCGACCTGCTCTTCGTTGTAGAGCTTGATCTCGCTGACCAGCAACCGGGCAAGACGGCGCGCCTCTTCGTGCACAGGTTCGTCATCCAAGGAGATCGCCGGCATGCGGCCGGTCGAAAACGCCCAGCCGGGACCCTGCACGCCGCTCGGCGGCCGGACCTCCGCCGTACGCGGTCCGTCGGGTCCGGAGGGCACCGCGCGCGGCCCGGGGTGGGTCGCATCGCCATCGTCCGGCGGCTCGGGCAGCGCCGGCTCGGCAGGCAAATCGGCGGGCAGGTCGGCAGGTAAATCGGCAAATGCGGCGGCGCCCGGGCCGCTCGCCGCGTTGGGCGGCGGCAGGGTGCGCAGCAGGACCGTCTCGTGGCCGGCGCGCGTGTCGTTCAAGGAATCGTCTTCGGCCGGCTCGGTCACCGCGATTCGTTCGAGATACGGATCGACGGGTAGAGCCGGTTCCGCCGGGAGGTCTGGCAAGGCGGGAGGGGCGGGAGCCCAGGCGGCCGGCTCGGGCTCGGGCTCCGGGAGCGGAATCGAATCGAGATCGAGCGGCGGCAGAACCGGCTCCAGATCGATTTCCAGGGCTCCGGTGCCGACCGCTTCGACCCCGACGGCTTCGACCTCGATCGGGACCACCGGAACCACCGGCATCTCGACCGGCTCGATCTCCAACGGTTTGCTTTCCACGGCCGGCTCGTACGACGCCGGCTCGACGAAGAGCGGTTCGACCGGCAGATCCGGCGGCAGCTCGGGCTCCGGCTCGGGCACCGAGAGAGCTTGAGTCGCGGCTTGTTCGGGCTCCGCGACCGCCGTGGCCTCGGCAGTCGCGATGGGCTCGGCGGTTTCAGCGGTCTTCTCCGTCGTGACCGGAGCCGCGGCCGCCGCCGAATCGGCCGACGGGGCCGATTGGAGGGTGGAGGTCGATGCGCGCTCGCGGAACGGCAGCGTTTCGATCGACAGCGCCACCAGGTGCGCGAGGGTCTGGAGCGCCGATGTTTCGAGCGCCTGGCCGCCGAGCGCGTCGGCGTAGAGCGCCGCAGTCACCCGGTCGCGCAGGACGAGCGGGATCAACACCCCTTCTCGCGGCGCCTCGCTGTCGAACCGCGAGGCGAGATCCGCGCAATCCGCCGCGGAGAGGGCGACCGTGCCGCCGCCGTCGATCACTGCCGCGGAGAGGGCGTGGTTACGCGGCAGGTTGAACGCGGCGATCCGTTCTGGGGTGAACCCTTGGCCCCCCCAGCCCGCGAGCCCGTCGGGCCGGACCAGCAGCAGCGCCGCGCGCGAGGCGAACCGGGGGGTTTCGGCGAGCAGCGCGTTGAGGACGTCGCCTTGCGTTCGGGCCCGATCGATCGCGACGGCCGCCGCGTGCAGGTCGGCATGCCCGGTGCCCCTCCCGGTGGCGGCGAGGGCGCCCTCGTCGATCGGTTCCGGCACCGGGACGGAAGGCGTCTCCAAGTCCGCGATTTCCTTGATCTCGGCGACCGGAACATAGGCGCCGGGCAGATCGGCGTGCAGCTCTCGCACCAAGCGCAGCGTCTCGTCGTGGCCCGCCTGCAGCCGGCCTTCAATCTCGGTACGTAGCTTTGCGAGCCCGGCCTCGACGGCGACGGCGATCTCCCGATCCAGCTTCTCGAGTCGTTCAACGAAAGACATGCTCTTGGAGCCCCCGAATTCGGTCGAAAACGATTATGGAAATCGGCCTCGGCGCTGTCAAGCCGAGGGAAACCCCGAAACTCTAGCATTCATGAGGCTTTGGCGGGCGGTTGGGTTCTCCCGGCGCCTTGCCGCCCGCTTTCGACCCGTGTACCCTTGGCCGACCGCCGGGGCTCGACCGGTCCGGTCCGCTCGTACATGCCGAACTTTCGCTCCTCCCCCTCGACCCTCGCCCATGGCTTTCCGGGTCTCCCCCGCGTCCTTGCGGGCCTCCTCGCCGCCCTGTTCGCCCTCTCCTGCGCGCCGTCGACCCGGGAGCCCGAGCCCTCTCAGCTGGTCGCCGAAGCGGATTGGCGGCGCATCGAGCAGGACCGGCGCGACCTGCTAGAACAAAGGAAACGCCTGGCCGAGAGCGTCGTCCAGGCGCCGGAGGCGCCCGCGACGGCCGATCTGAAACGCAAGGTCGAGCGGCGCGCCGACGACCTCTCCCGCCGCCTGGTCGCCTTCCTGAACGACGATCCGCCGCGCGAAAAGGAGCCGCTCTCGCCTCGCCAGGCCCAAGCGATCCGCTGGAAGAGCGAAGAGGACATCCATCTCGCCCGCGGCTACGTCGAGCGGGCGGGGGACTTTCGCCGGGCGATCGACATCCTGGAAGCCGCGCGCGCCCTCGACCCCGGCTATGCCGAGCTGCGCGCCGAGCTCGAACGCATTCGCGCCGCCCGCTTCGTGACGCTCGAGCGTTTCGCCAAGATCAAGAACGGCATGAGCCCGGACGACGTCCGCGCCCTCCTCGGCGCGCCCAATCCACACAACGTCCGCGAATACCTGGAGCGCGGCCTCGGCCGCGGGGTGATCGGCTGGTTCTATCCCAAAGACGACCGCGGCGCAGCCGCGGGCGTCTGGTTCACCAAAGAACGCGGCACGCCGAGCGTCTACCGCACCGACTTCTCGGCCATCCAGCCTGACAGTGAGCCCCGCTCCGTCGCTCCGCCGGGTGCGCCGCCGGTCGCGCCACCCCCAACCACCGCGGCTCCCGCGCCGTCCTCGCGCTGAGTCTCAGCGCGGGTCGTTGCGGCATCCTTCTCTTCTTACGGCAGAGTCGAGCGCCGAAGGCGCTCAGCGAGCGCGATTCGGAACTCTTCCAGTTCCTTCGGGCTCAAGGGCTCCAGCATTTCGGGCAGCGGATTCACGGGAAACTGACCGAGGAGCCACGCGAGCACCCCTGGGTCGATGCCGGCGTCTTTTCGAATCGCGAGGCCCAGATCTTTCTCGGGCGGGTACCCGGCCCGATCGAGGAACAGAAGATCGACGAGGTCTCGCGGCTCCGAACGCGAGAGGATGCAAGTCAGCTTGCTGGCTCGCAGATCCATCAGTGACTCGACCACCACTCCATCGATCGGCGGCGGGGGATCCGATAGATCGACCGACGGTTCGTGGACGATGTCGACCTCGACGCTACGACCGTCCGGTTCCGAAAGTCGCGCGCGGACGAGGTGGCCCACGTCGCGGAGCAGGGCGACCGAGATCCCTCCCCTCTTTACCAGGGCGGGTAGCGAATCGACCAAGATTCGCATGTCGTCCGCGTCATGTACGAAGAGATCGATGTCGCCGGTCATCCGGTGCCCCAGGTAGGCGCCGGCCAGTGCCGCTCCTCCGCCTAAATGACAGGGCACCCGCTCCTGACAGGAACGGACGAATGCGAGGACGGATTCCGAGACGACCCGCCGATCAAAGGTCTTGCGCATGATCGGCACGGATTTGGCTGAGCGGCGGCCACTCGGGCTTCGGGAACTCGAGAAGCCAGGCCCACATGTCCCGCGAGCGACCGAGATAGCGGATCAGCCGCGGCCAGAGCGCCTTGATTTCGTCTGGTTTCACGAAAAGCCAAACGTCGCGGGTGTTGGCCTCGCGCAGCAGGGCACCCATCCAGTAGGCGCGTTCCTCCGGGTCGGCGGCGTCGAGATGCCCCTTGAGATCCCCAGCGGTGGCGTTCGTCCACCAAAGAAAATACGGCCTCTGCGAGTCGTCGAGAAGGGACTCCGAAGTTGGAGGGAGGCGCATTGCCTGGGTGGTTGGGTTCGTGGGCCGCATGGTTCACAACGTTCCAAAACTAACCTACCACGCCCACCCTGTAACCCGCGCGAGGTCTCCGGCGTAGAGTGAAGGTACTCCCGGAGGGATCACCAGATGACCACCCGCTTCGCCGCCTCGATCGCCCAAGATCTCAAGCTCGCCGGGCGCCAGCTCGCGAAGAGCCCCGGATTCACCCTCGCCGCCGCGCTCACGCTGGCGCTTGGAATCGGTGCCAACACGGCGACCTTTTCGGTGGTCGACGCGGTTCTGCTGAAGCGGCTGCCCTATCCTCGCCCGGATCGGTTGGTGGGGCTCTCGGAGGTGGCGAAGGACGGCGGCCGGATGCGCTGCTCGTGGGCGAACGCGTCCGACTGGCGGGCTCGCGCGCGGAGCTTCGAGGCGCTCGCGGTCTACGCGGCAAACCCGGTGACGGTACTGGGGGGCGACCGCGCGGAGGTAGTGGGGCTCGCGGCCGTTTCGAGCGATTGGTTCCGGGCGCTCGGCGTCGTTCCCTCGCTCGGGCGGGCTCCCCTGCCCGCCGAGCACGCGCTCGGAGCCGAACCGGTGGCGGTCGTCTCGCACGCGTATTTCGCGACCCAGCTCGGGGGCGACCGTGGCGCGATCGGCCGGCGGTTTCTCGACGTCCTCGGGCGGCGCTATCAGGTGGTCGGCGTGATGCCCGCCGGCTTTGCGTTTCCGGAGAAGACGGAGATCTGGGTGCCGGCCGAGCTGGACGAGCAAACCCCGTACCGGACGGCGCACAACTACCGGGCGCTCGGACGCCTTCGGAGCGGGATACCGCCCGCGGCCGCCGAACGCGAGCTGTCCGCGATCACCGCGAGCCTTGAGCCGTACGATCCGCGCGAGGCCGGCGAGTACATGGCGGTCGGCGCTTCGGTCCGCCCGCTCGGCGAGGTGATCGCCGGCTCCGCCCGGCGGCCGCTGTGGATCTTGTTCGGCGCGTCCGGCCTGGTTCTTCTGATCGCCTGCGCGAACCTCGCGAGCGCTCTGCTCGCCCGCGGCCTGGGACGGCGGCGGGAAATGGCGATCCGCCGCGCGCTCGGCGCGGGTACCGGCCGCCTGCTCGGCCAACTGGTGACCGAGAGCGTCGTCCTCGCGTTCGTCGGCGCCGGGCTGGGGACTCTGCTCGGGCGCGCGCTGATCGCGGCGCTCGTTGCCCTGGCCCCCGCCGCACTCCCCCGTTTGGGCGAAGTCGGCCTCGACGCCCGGGTCCTCGGCTTCACCCTCGCCGTTTCGCTCGCGACGGCGATTCTGTTCGGTCTGCTTCCGGGCCTCAAGGTCGCCGGGCGGGAGCGCTCGCTACGCGGCTCGGGCGGCACTCCCGACGCCCATCGCCAGCGGGCCTGGCGGGCGCTGGTCGCCGCCGAGGTGGCGCTCGCGCTCGTCCTCGCGGTCTCTTCGGGGCTGCTGATCCGGAGCTTCGGCAAGCTCCTTTCGGTCGAGCTCGGTTTCTCGCCCGAGAGCGTCGCCACCGCGCGCCTGAACCTGCCCCCTTCGCGCTATCCCGACGGGGCGAAGATCGCGGCCTACTACGACGGGCTGCTCGACGACCTCGCGGGTCTGCCCGGAATCCAGCGGGCGGGCGTCGTGGTCGGCCTGCCGCTCGGCGGCGACGGCGCGGACGGCCAGATCAAAGTCGAGGGCGGTCCGCGGCCGACCGCCGACGTCAACTACCGGCTCGCGAGCCGCGGATATTTCGAGGCGATGGGGATCCCGCTGTTGCGGGGCCGGACCTTCTCGCTCGCCGACCGGCCGACCGCGGGCCACGTCGCGGTCGTCGATCGCCGGATGGCCGCGCTCGCCTGGCCGGGCCAGGACCCAATCGGCAAACGGGTTCACGCCAACGGGATGGACGAGTTCTTCAACCGCGACGTCTGGGCGACCGTGGTCGGCGTGGTCGGCGACGTCAAGGACGATTCGCTCGACGCCTCGCCGCAGCCGACGGTCTATTTCTCCCTCGCCCAGCGGCCCAAAGATCGGACGTTCGGCTCGGTCGTCGTGCGCGGCGAAGGCGACCCGGGAGCCATCGCGGCGACGCTCCGTTCGGCGATCGAACGGCGCGACCGCGAGGTGCCGGCGACGATCGCCACGATGGGCGAAGTGATCGCGGGCTCGGTGCGCGACCGGCGGTTCTCGATGCTGCTGCTCGGCGCGTTCGCGTTCGTCGCCCTGGCGCTCGCGGTCGTGGGAATCGCGGGGGTGGTTGCCTACACCGTCGCCCAACGGCGGCGCGAGCTCGCGATCCGGCTGGCGCTGGGAGCCGCCCCGGGCGAAATCCGCGGGTTCGTCGTCCGCCGCTCGCTCTCCGCCGTGGCCGTCGGGCTCGCCCTCGGCACGGCGGGCGCGTTCGGCGCCGGACGGCTGCTGGGAAGCCTGCTGTTCCAAGTCGCGCCGGCCGATCCGGCGACGTTCGGCGGAATGGCGGCGATCCTCCTCGCCTCGGCCTTCCTGGCGAGTTGGCTCCCCGCCACGCGGACCGCGCGCATCCAGCCGATGGAAACGCTCAAGGGGGAGTAGGGTCCCTATGGGACGCGGCCCCTCGGAGTTGCAAGACAAAGTACCCCTGATGCGGCGCGCGCCCTGCTACTGCAACACAAACCTCCGGTTTCTCGAATCCGGGGACCGTTCACACGACACAAATCTGTGTTGCTGCAACACGAGGCGTCACTCCCGCAACACAAATCACCTCGGTCACGCGCGCCGAAATCACTGTTGCAACACAATGAAGTGGTGTTGCAACACGAAACACCGGTGCGCGCACACTAGAAAGTGGTTCGCGGACGCAAAAAACCAGTGAGTTGCGTCCATTCACTGGTTTCTGGTGTCACAACACCACTCCGAAGCGTCCGTCCACCGGTGAGTCGTGTGCGAAAAGTGGTGCGTAGTGTCCGTTCACCTCTTGCTAGTGTCCGCTCACCAGTGGGTAGTGTCCGGTCACTGGTGATTAGCGTCCGCTCACCGGTGGGTCGTGTACGGAAAGTGGTGTCTAGCGTCCGCTCACCGGTTCGTAGCGTGCGCGACGGGGTCGGTAGTATCCGCGACGGGGTTTGTCTTGTCGTTCAGCTCCTGCTCCGCGTCTCGCCTCACGGTTCCCCCCGCCGGAGAACCGGTGGCGCGTCGCGAACGCGGCGAGCCGCGTCCCGAAACTCCGTTCTCAGTGTCCGCTCGCTCTTCCTTTGAGTCCGCGAACCGTTTTTTCGCTTCGTCGAAACGCCGGGCCGCTGCGGAACATTCCTAGCGCGCTTCCCCGCGACGGTCAGCCGAAGCTGACGCGCGGTGCTCGGAATTTCAACAGAGGCCCCTACATTGGGCATGCTCCCGGCGACCTTGACGGATGCCCTACCGCCCGCCCGCCCGGGAATCTTTGACACCGCTCACCGGTTATGAGACACTGCCGCTCCCCTGGAGACAGGGGCACTGACGCGGGGTGGAGCAGCCAGGTAGCTCGTTGGGCTCATAACCCAAAGGTCGCAGGTTCAAATCCTGCCCCCGCAACCAAGAAATCCTCAAGGCAGGCCTCACGGCCTGCCTTGTTTCTTTTGGGGCTGGTGTCGACCCGCCTACCTCTGGGTGACGCTCGGAATCGGCTGGATCGTGGCGGGGGTCGAGAGTCTCGGTCGGCACTGGGAATGCGGGTACTTCTTCGAGGTCTTTGGGCGACTTCAGCGGCTCGTCCACCCGACGGCTGAGGCCCCCTACCCCGAGCATCAGAGCCGCGGCCATCCAGAACGGCGCCTGGGGGCCGAGGACGTCGAACGCCTTGCCGGCCCAGATCGGCCCGAGCATACGGCCGACGCCGCCGAACGCCTGCTGCACACCCATCACCTGGCTCGGTTTCGCCTTCCGGTGCCGTGCGCGAAACGAGCGCGGTGGTCGCGGGGAAGAGCAGGGCGGTGCCTACCTGTACGAACAGAACCGCTATGGCGAGCACCGGAATGCTTGGCGCGAACGGGATCGCGGCGCGGCAATGCGCTTTGAGAGCAGGTGCTGGATTTCTTTGCGAGGCGGCATTACGCTGCCCTTACCTCTTCTAAGCGGAGGACGGCGTGAGCGGCGACGGCACATTTGCGGGCACCAATTACCAAGCGAGCGTCATTGCGTACGTTTTCGTCCACGTATTGACGGAAACGAAGCTCCGATGGCTATCTCTCGCCGATGATACCCCCTCGGCAGTCGCGGGCGAGGTTCTGGGGCCCGGAGATGACGCCCGAGTTGAGCTTAGAGCTGGAACGGCGCCTTTCGAAATCCAGGCAAAACATGGGCTAAAGCCCCAGAAGTGCATTGAGGCATTTGAGGCAATCCGTGATGCTTCCAGGCATGATGACCCCACTTCCGTTCTGCTAATAGTCGATTCAACCTCAAGCCGGGCTATTCGAAATGACTTGTGGCGAGATCTGAAGCGACTTCGATCTGGATGCCAGGACAGCTTGAAGGATATAACGCGAAACATATTATCCGCTCTCAAAGAGCGGGCTAAAGATGTTTCTCTGCGAACTCATATCCTTACACTTGATCTGGATAGGCATTCCGATGAGGCAGCTACGAGAGCGCTTGAGATCCTAACCGATAGCCTGGAAGACGAGACTCAAGCTGTCGCTGCCTGGGCAATTCTGGAGAAAGAAGCCGCACTTATGTGCTCCGAAAAGTCTCGGCGCACTAAACAAGCATTGCTCGACGTCCTAGCCAAGGCAAACATAGCCGTCCGACCTCCTCGTCGGACGCGAAAATGGCACGACGACCTTCGGCACACAAAAAAGTTACTGGGAGACGACGAGCCCGAACTTGCGCTCTCCCTGTTGATAGAGGTCGAGTCCGATTTCAGGAATAGTGGTATTCAAGACGGTCAAGTTATTTACAGGATTAGCCAGCACAAAGCCACTGCCTTTCTGCTGTTGGGCCGATATCAAGATGCCCTCCATTCGGCTCAAAGGGCCCTCGATCATGATCCCGAAGGAATTAATGCGCTAGTCAATCTGGCCCAAGCTCAAACACTTTGTGGGGACACTGACTCTGCGATCGCGACCGCCGCACGTGCCACCACAAAGACTCCACAGTCTCCGCACGCTTGGGGGATTCGATTCCAGCTGTCTTTAATGCCTGGCCAGCCGCCTATCGATATCCCCCCTGATATCGCTTCGTCCTCCGAGTTTCGACTTGGCCTTGCTGAAATTCATCTCTCTAGCGGAGAGGTGGCTCAGGCCCGTGATGTCATCGCATCGTTGATCAAAGAGGGCGACAGATCTGCTCACGCCTTGCTGCTGCGCGCTGATACTCTCATTGCTGATATCGAAAGCGCAGGAGACGGAGAGCGCCTACCTCGTGCCCAGGAAGCGGAGCGCTTGTGCAGCGAAGTCTTGGACGGCGAAGCGAGTCTCTCTACCGCTCGAACACAACGAGCGCTGGTGAACCGAAGCCTGGCCCGTAGAATTCTAGGTAACCTGACTGACGCCCAAGAGGATAGCGAGCGAGCTCATTCACTTCGGCCTGACAATACCCGTGCATTGGAAACCGCCGCAGCGACTCGCGTTCAGGTTGGCGACGAGGCCGGAGCGCTTGAGATTCTCGTTGGACCAGTGGTCGAAAATAGTCCTTGGTTACTTGCAATGCGTGCCTGTCTACTTGCGCGAATTGGGCAGGCGGAAAAAGCGAGGCGTGACCTCGACGCTGTTCTACAGGCAATTGCAGCGGCGCCTGAACCTGATGTTCTTAGAGCGGCGGCCGCCGAAGCCGCACTGTTCCTTTCCGATGTGGCCCTTGCTAAGAAGTTGGTTAGTGAGATGTCTTCGGGTGAACGTGCGCCTTCTGTACCTCACATCATTACGCTTGCTCGAATTGCGGTACTCGAGAATGACCTGAGTGAGGCGGAGAGCCAATACCGTAAAGCGATTGAATTAGACCCAGCGCTTCGAGCAGAACACCTGATTGAACTCGGCTCGCGCCTGCTGCAAGCCAAGAGGGAGAACGCGGCGGCGGAAGTGTTTCGAGAGGCGGGTCCCCTTACCGAGACCGCAGAACGAATGTTCGTGCAGGCGTTGGTCTTGTCGGATCGACTATTTGAGGCCCATGAAGTGCTCGAACATCGAGCAGAAAAAGGACCCATGCCAAATTGGGCATTAGGGTTTGCAGCGCAGATCGCGCTCCGGCGGAATGATCCGAAAAGTGGCGCCGCACATCTTGAAGATTTATTTAGCCGAGGTGTGACAACCTTCAGTGGCCGCCTGATGCTTGCCCAAACCCTTGTGGAGCTCAATGAACACGATCGCGCGAGATTCCACTCGCGCGCTCTCGTCTCAAACCCCGAGTTAACGCCGCGAGAAAGGATGTGGTTGGCCCAGCTACTCTCAAAGCTTGGTGATTCGGCCACAGCAATTCAAGAGGGAATGAGGGCATTCAGGGATCTCCCTCACGATGCAGATCTAAATCGGGCCTTTGCCTCTATGGTTCTCCAGACGAAGTCGGCACCTGTCGAGGTAGATTGCGTGGGACCCGACACCCATGTTCTTCTCAGAGAAGGGGACAACAAGACCTCGGAGTATGTGATATTTGCGGCTCCCGCGGCATCGCGGCTACCAAACGAAATTACAGTGCAAGATGCTCAAACAGCTGGCGTTCTTGGACTTCGCATTGGGGAGGTGATCACTCGCGACAAGGGTACCTTCTTCGAAAGCCAGTGGCAGGTCGAGCAAGTCCAATCCGTCGTCAGGTACCTCGTAAACGACATCATCGGGAACTACGGGAGACGATTTCTTGGCGCAGCATTTTTCGTGACGAGCTTCAGCTTCAATATGGAGAACCCCGGCGTCAATGAATTTCAACCGCTAATTGGCTCGGCTCACGAACGAGAACGGCACCAAAAGGAACTTTTGACGTTATATTATGAGAAATGCCTTCCCCTCGGTCTGTTCGCGAAATTCGCCGGCGTGACGGTGCCAGACCTTATTGCGAAGTTAAGTCGGCTCGGAGGAGAGGGACCGTTCTATGTAGAGTTTCACGACGAGGGAAGGCTTGCCTCAAGGGATGCCGCCAGGTCCCAGCTCCCAACGATCCTCTCTCGGTCAGCGTTGCATACAGCGCAGGCATTTGGAAACCTGCACCTACTGACGCATAAGAGAACTCTGCTTGCCCCGAGATCTTTGTGGGTCGAGATCGACGAGGAACTCGCAGAGGCTGAGGACCGAATTAAAAATGGTTGGACGGTCCTTTCTCCTAGCGAACGTGGCTTTGCGATCCACCATTTGGAACCGGGCGATCCTGCTCTCGTCAGCGAACGGGAATCGATTCTGGCACTGCGCGACTGGGTTGAGACTAACGTTACCGTTGCCTCTCGTCCTCTGGAAGTGTTTAGTGATCAGCGAATGAAAGATCACAGCGAGACTCGGGCCGGTTTGGGGGAAAGTTCAAGCCACGCGCTTGAGCTGGCGATGTTCGTGCCGGGTGTGCTCTTTGCCGATGACTTGGGCTTGAGGAAAGTCTGCAATGGCTTGGGGCTCTCTTCATTTTCGACGATATCGCTGATCCAGGTACTGGCAGAAGAAGGAGTATTAGCTGCGCGCGAACGTGACAAGATGTTAGTGAACATGGCTGAGCGCCATTACTACCGAATCGAATTGTCACCCGAAGTTCTAGTGGAAGCCCTCGCGCCTGGCCGACCGCTGCAGACCACGCGTGAAGTTTTTTCCCTGTTGGCTGGTCCGCCGATGGATGCCCATTCTTCGGCCCGAATGCTGGTTCGTGCTGTCAAGGCCGTGGCGCTGCAAGACGTCAAAACAACTACAGCAGAGCGAGTAGTCCGAGAGGGACTGGAAGCGATGGTGAAGGGGTTTCAACCCATGGCTTTCGGTCAGGCCGTATGGCAGGCTGCGGGCGCCGACCTTATTCTTCTCCCCCGAGAACGGCATGTTGTATTGAGGGCCATTCAGGATCTTCTCAAGCCGTGATCACTTGGTCCGCCACGTAGCCCCAGTACTGAGTGACAGGGAACTCTTACTGCGGGGTTACCTTAGCGACCGGCTGAATGGCCGCGGGATCGAGCGGATCGATGGTCATCGAGAGCGGGGAGTCTGACGCAAGAGGAATCGGCGGCGACTTCAGGGGCTCTTCCACCCTGCGGGTGAGGCCGCCCACCCCGAGCATCAGCGGCTGACGATGGCGGGACGAGTGGTGGTCTCCCCTGGTAGGAGGGACGTACGACACGGTCTGTTCAGGTTAGTTCGTTCCGGCTAGGTCTGGTGTGTATACGATGCCGTCCTACGAGCCGGCGTAGCACCTCTGTGGTCTCCGGCAGTCCGGCTCTTGAAGCGCCCTGGCGAGCTTTGTGACATTCGCGCGGTAGCTGGAACGGGACTATCGTCATTATAGATGGCATAGTTGCCGGATCAGCCCAGAACTGGGATAATCGTCAGGGTGCGGCAAGAACCGATCACCCGGGGCACTGGAAACGTGTTCGCCGACTTGGGGTTCCCCGACGCCGCCGAACGTCAGGCCAAGCTTCGCTTGGCCTATGCCCTGAATCAAGAGCTCGAAGAGCGAAAGCTCTCGCAGTCAGATGCGGCCGAAGTGCTGGGAGTGACGCAGCCGAAGGTCTCTGCGCTTCGTCATTACAAATTGGCGGGGTTTTCCGTCGAACGCCTGATGAAGCTGTTGACGGCGCTCGACCAAGACGTCGAGATCGTGATTCGCCGAAAGCCCCGTTCCAGGAAGACTGGTCGAATCAGCGTCGTCGCCGCTTGACGCGGCCATGTTTGATGATGGAGAGCACCGGTCGGTTCACTCCCGCAACTGCGCCGTCGCCTCGATTCTTTTGGCCGGTGCCTTCTCCGCGCCTGTGGCCGTCTAGCGCGGGGTGATGGTGGGGATCGTCGCGACCGGGCGGAGGGGATCGGCGGTCACCCCCGGATCTTCGGCGAGGGGTTTCTGCGGCGCTTTTTTGGGTTCCTCGATCCGGTGGGTGAGGCCGCCGACTCCCAGCATCAGCGCCGCGGCCATCCAGAACGGCGCCTGGGGACCGAGAACGTCGAACGCCTTGCCGGCCCAGATCGGGCCGAGCATGCGGGCGACCCCGCCGAACGCCTGCTGGACGCCCATCACCTGGCCGGTCTCCCCTTCGGGTGCCGTGTGAGATACGAGGGCGGTGGTCGCGGGGAAAAGCAGGGCGGTGCCGACCGGTACGAAAAGAACCGCTACCGCGAGCACCGGAATGCTCGGTGCGAACGGGATCGCGGCAAGGCCGATCGCGAGCGAGATCGCGCCCAGCTTCATCACGCCCACCTCGCCGAAGCGGCGCACCATCGGACCGAGCAGCAAGGCGCGCATCACGAGAGAGATGCAGCCCACGTAGGTATAGAACCAGCCGATCGATTCCTTGGTGATCCCGAACTTCTTCGCCAGGAAGAGCGCCAGGATGCCGTTCATCGCCATGAAGGCCATCATCCCCACGGCGTAGACCCAGATCAGCGAGGCGACCGGCGAGGTCGGCTCGCGCAACACTTCCGCGATCGATTTGCGCAGCGAGCGACGCGGCGCAGTGCTCTTGACCGCCGAGCTCCGTCGCCCCGGCTCGGGGAGCCAGAGGTAGGCCGAAATCGCGTTCATGATGCAGAGCGCGGCGGCGACGAAACCGGGACCCGAAGCGCCGAGCCGGGTGGCGTACGAGCCGATCAGCGGGCCGATCATGACCCCGGCGCTGGTCGCCGCGGTGATCCAGCCGAGCGCCTTCGCCCGTTCCTCGGGGGGAACGGCGTCGCTCACATAAGCCTGGACGACGCCGACCGTTCCACCGCCGACCCCCTGGACGAAGCGGAAGACGAACAGCATCCAGATCGAGGTGGCAAAGCCGAATAGGCCGAAAGAGACCGCCGAGACCAGCAGCCCGGCGATCAGCAACGGGCGTCGGCCGTAGCGGTCGGAGAGGCGGCCCCAGATCGGAGACGAGAGCAACTGCGCCGCGGCAAAGATCGCCACCAGCAGACCGATCACGGTCGCCGTCGCCCCCAGGCTCTCGGCGTAGAACGGCAGCAAGGGGTGGACGATCAGAAAGCCCACCATGTCCACGAACACCGTGGCCATGAGGACCGAGAGCTGGCGTAGCGAGCTTTTTTCCATGCGGGAACCTCAGGCGAGGAAGAACCGGCGGTTCCGGCCCGCAATGGTGAACGCAAAACCAGGGGTGCGGGTTGCGTTGGTCGTCACAGCGTGTCGCTCCGGCCCCAAAGGAAGAAGACCGCGGTGCTGCCGATCGCGAGCAGCACGCCGTAGGCCGCGGCGAGGCCGAGATCCTGAAGACGAAGCGCGGAGAGAATTTCGATCGAGATCGGTCGCGTGTCGTAAGTGTAGAGGACGATCGAGACGACGAAGTCGCCGAACGCGGCCAAGAACGCGAGCCCGGCGCCCGCGGCGAGCGCGGGGCGCAGGAGCGGCAGGACCACCCGTCGGAGCGTCCGGGAGGGTCCCGCGCCGAGTGAAGCCGATGCGTCTTCGAGGGCGGGATCCAGCTGGCGCATGCCGGCGAGCGCCGCCCGGCCGGTCACCGGCAGGCTGCGCACGAGATAGGCGAGCGGCAGAATCCAAGGCGTGCCGATCAGCACGAAACGGAGCGTCCAGGGGGAATGCACGCTCCAGGCGGTCGCCATTGCGACCGCGAACACCGTGCCGGGAATCGCCCAGGGGAGCGCCACGAGCGCCTCGACCGCCCGGGCGGCCGGGCCTACCCTGCGGGTCGCGATTCGCGCGGCGGCAAGCCCCAGCACGACCGCCGCGCCGGTCGAGACCACCGCCATCCAGAGCGAATTGACGATCGGCCGCACGCGCTCCGGGGAGAGCAGGCCGCGATAGTTTTCGAGCGACAAGACCGGGGGGATCGCCTCGTTCGTCCAGGTAAACGGCGGCACGAACGAAATCAGGAACAAGACCGCGTGGGGGAGCAGAAAGAGCACCGCGAGTCCCGCGGCAACCAGAGCGAGGGCGATCCGCACGGCGCGCCGCTCCGGCCGTCGACGGGCCGGAGCGGTGCCGCGCACGCCCGAAGAGCCGGGGATCGCCGCCGTCCGTTCCAGCCTCCGGAGCACCCAGAGCGCGATGAGGGCGACCGCCGCGAGCAGCAAAGTTTCCACCTGCGCCGCGGCCAGCTCGCCGTTCAGCTTCGAAGCGACGATCTGGGTCGTCATCACGCGGAAGTTGCCGCCGAACAGGTAGGGGGCGGAAAACGAGGCGAGCGCGGTCATGAACGTGAGCAGCGAAGCGCCCAAGAGGGAAGGACGCAAGAGCGGCAGCGTGATCCGCCAGAGCGTACGCGCCCTGGAGGCGCCGAGGCTGGCCGCCGCTTCGAGCACCGCGCCGTCGAGCCGGGCGAGGCCCGCGCGGGTGAACAGGTAAAAGTAGACGTACATCGAGTAGGTATGGACCAGCAGGATCGCGCCCGGCCCGAGCAGCCGCCAGGGCGGTTGCTCCAGCCCGAGGAGAGACTGTACCGCCCGGGTGGCGAAGCCGCTCTCGCCGTAGAGGAAGAGGAACGCGATCACCCCGACGAGAGGCGGCAGCGCCACGGGGAGCGCCGCGGCGGCCGAAAGCAGCCGGCGGCCAGGAAACTCCGAGCGCTCGAACGCGAACGCGAGCGGCACCCCCACGAGAGCCGCGAGCCCGACGGAGGCGAGCGAGGTCCAGACGCTGCGCCAGAGGGCGAGCCACTCGTCCCGTCGCGCCAGCACGTCGAGAAACGCCTGCGGCTCGCGCAATGCCTCAATGAGCGTCGCGAGCAGCGGATAGCCGACCAGCCAGCCGAGCAACGCGGCGAGCGCGAGGGTGCTCCAGAGGCGGCGTTTCATGACGGGAGACGTCGAGCCGAACGCCGGGAGGGCAGCCGTGATCAAACGCCGGACCTCTCGATGGGGAACACCCGCGGGAGAGGCGCGTCGGCCAGGGGCGACACCCCCACACGATCGCCTTCCTGCGCGGCATCCGCTGCGGCGAGAACTTCGACCTCGGTACCCGAACCGCCGTCCAGCTCGATCGTGAACGTGGCGGAGGGCGCGCCGTAGCGCCGCTCGGCGACCCGGCCGGCGACCGCATTCGGAGCGTCGACGGCGGCGAAGCTTAGTCCTTCCGGCCGGGCGATGAGCTCGACACGGGTGCCGGCGGAAAGGGGTCCGAGCGCGAGCCCCGGCCAAAGCGGACCGGCATCGAGCCGGACTTGGATTTTCTCCCCCTCTGCGCTCTCGACCGTACCGTTGAGCGTGCTCGACCGGCCAATGAACCCGGCGACGAAGCGGGTCGCCGGGCGCTCGTAAAGGTCTTCGGCGCGGCCAACCTGCTGGAGGTGGCCGCCCGCAATCACGGCGATCCGATCGCCGAGATGGAACGCCTCTTCCTGCTCGTGGGTGACCAGAACGGTCGTGATGCCGACCCGCTGGATCGCGCTCCGAAGCTCGCGCCGGGTCCGTTCGCGGAGTGAAGGGTCGAGGTTCGAAAGTGGCTCGTCGAGCAGCAACACCCGCGGCTCGGGCGCCAACGCGCGGGCGACCGCCACCCGCTGTTGCTGCCCGCCCGACATCTCCCCCGGCTTCCGAGCCACCAGCTGCGGCAACTCGACCAGCGCGAGCGCCTCGGCGACCCGGCGGGCGACCTCGCTTTTCCCGACATTCCGGGACTCCAAACCGAACGCGACGTTCTCTCCCGCGGTCAAGTGGGGAAACAGCGCGTAGTGCTGGAACACCATGCCGAAATTGCGCCGGGCGGGAGGAAGGGCAGTGACATCCTCGCCAGCGACCGAGATCCGGCCCTGGTCGGGTGTCTCGAACCCGGCGAGCAGGCGCAACGCGGTGGTTTTGCCGCTGCCACTGGGGCCGAGGAGCGCCAGGATCTCCCCCTTCTCGATCCCGAGCGTCAGCCCTTCGAGGACCGGTTTGCCGCCGAACGCCTTGGCGAGGTTCTCGATCGAAAGGTAGGTCATCCGCCGCTGGCTCCGGGCGCGCCGCTTTGAGCTTGCCCGCCGCGGCTCCTCACCGTGCGATCCCAGGTCGCCATCCACTCCTTGCTCTTGGCCGACATCAGGTTCCAGTCGACCTTCGCCGGCACCAGCCGGGCGACCACGTCGCGCGCCCATTCGGGCAACGACTCGGGCGGCAGATCGGTGCGCGCCGGGAGCCGGAACGCCTGCTCGGCCGCGAGCTTCTGAGCCTCCGGGCTGCCCACCCACTCGATGAACGCCTTTGCCTCGTCCGGGTGCTTGGCGCCCACCACCAGGCCGATCGAATCGTCGATCACGGGGGTGCCGCTGGTCGGGAACGCATAACCGAGCGGGGCGCCCCGCTTCTTCTGCCAGAGCATGTCGGTCAGCTCCCAAACGGTCACCAGCCCCTCACGCCGGTTGAGCTTCTCCATCAAGAGAGCCGGAGTTGAGGTGTACTCCTTGGTCTGAACGTCCAAGCGGCGCAGCCACTGCCAGCCGCGCTCCTCCGAGCCGGTTTCGGCAATGGAGCGGGCGAGGATCGAGCCGAACAGGGTGCGCATGGTGCCGCTCGCGAGCGGATCGCGGATCAGAACCTTGCCCGCGAAGCGCGGCGCGAGCAGATCGTCCCAATCGCGCGGCGCGTCCGCCTCCGAGACCGCCTGGTCGTTGTAGACCAGCACCGGCGCGGTCCGGTACAGACCGAAATAGAGATCGTCCGCCCGGCGGCTCTCCGGCGTGATCGCGCTCACCCAGGTCGGATGAAACGGCGCGAGCAGCCCATCCGTCGCCCCTTGCGCGAACGTCGATTGCGGCCCGCCGTACCAGACGTCCGCCTGCGGATTCGCCTTTTCCGATCGGATACGGTCGTAGACCTCCTGCGCCCCCATGTCGAGCCAACGGACGTCGATCTTCGGGTGCAACTGCTCGTAACGCTTCTCGATCAAAGACAGCAGGTCGCGGCCATGGGGCGAATACAGGACGAGCGGAGTCCGACCGTCGCCCGAACAGGCGACCGAAAACGCGCAAAGAGCGCCAAGCACGGCGAGAGAAAGCTTGCGGATCAAGGGAGGCTCCTCGGAAAGCGATCGAACCGCCAAAGGTGACGGAGAAGTCTAACCGTTTGCGGGCGGAGGGGATTCCTGGACTCGGAAGGGCCGCAACCCACTGCTAGACTGCGCCCGCGGAGAATTGCCATGGCACGTCCATCATTTGTCTGGGACTACGATCTCGACCAGCAGGCTTTTCGGGACTTGCTCGCAGGGAACCGGACGGTTGGCCGCCTCGACCAGACCTGGGCCGCCGTGCGACTGCTTGAATACGCCACGTACCGCGAAATCCTTGAGTACCTGACGTTCGCCGAGATCGTCGCGGGTTGGCCTGAATGGCGCGGGAAGATTCGCTCGGAGAGCCGCCGACGGGGCTTCGACTTTCTGGTGAGCTGGCTACCGCAGCATCATCCGGAGCTATTGGAGGTGCCTGCAGGAGGCGGAGGGGCGAGTGGATAACAGCTTCTATTTCGAGCGTCTGTACCCGCTCCAGGACGAAGTGCTGCGAACGCTCGTCGGCGTCGAGACGGGCCTCTATCTGTCCGGTGGAACCGCAGTGTCTCGCGGCTATCTGCACCACCGCTTCTCGGACGATCTGGATCTCTTCGCCAACGACTCTCCACAGTTCTCCTTGTGGGTGGATCGCGCCGCTTCGGCTTGGGCCGAGGATGGACATTGGCGGACACGCTTCGTAGTACGTGACCCGCGATTCGTCCGGCTGTGGATCGATGCCGAAGGCGAACTGTCGCTCAAGATCGAACTGATCAACGACGTGCCCTCGCGCGTTGGAGAGGTCAAAATCGACCCCGTCCTCGGACGTCTGGACAGCGCCGAGAACATCCTCGCCAACAAGATTACGGCTCTTCTCGATCGCAACGAACCGAAGGATCTTGCGGACATCTGGGGGCTCTGCTGCCACCTCGGCTTGTCGATCGGAGATGCGATCGAAGGAGCTGCAGGCAAGGCGGCGGGAGTTTTTCCTCCGGATGTCGCAAGCCGTCTTTGCTCCGCGACTCACAACGACTGGCAACTCGTACGTTGGATCGATCCTCCCGAGCCGGACCGCTTCGTCGCCGAGCTGGTCGCGCTTGGCGAGACCCTCCTGCTCGGCGGCTGAACTCTCTCCTACCGCAGATACCCCAGCGCACGCAGCTCGGCGCGGCCTTCTTCGTCGAGGTCTTCGAGGCGGGAGGTTCCGGTGCGGCCGATTTGGAGGCCGACGAGGATTTTTGCGAGGGCGGGCAGCGGGCCGATGAAAGGGGCGCCGCTCGGCGTCGCTCCGCGATCCTCCAGGCGAACCAGCTCGGGGCGCGGATCGCCGAGACGGAACAGACGAAGCGAGATCTCCCCCGTTCCCGGAAGAATCGTGAAAGAAAGGGCGTGCGGGCGACCGAGGGTAAGAGCGACCGGATGACCCGGGCGTGGCAGGGTGCGCTCGTCCAGCCCGTCCCAGACGGCGAGCGGCGCGACGCGCGACGCGCGCGGGATGACGAGCCCCGAGATCTCCTCCGGCAGCCGGACGGTGCGCGGACCCCCGAACCAGGCAAGCGCGGTTTGGAGCCGCGCGACCTCCGGCGCGTCGCTTCCAATGACGGCGCGCGGGGCGCGCATCGCGGCATCGTGCGCGCGATCGTAAACCTGCGCGCGGCGGCGGACGGCGTCAAATAGGAGGGTCGTCTCGCCCTGGTCGAGCCGATAGCGACGCTCGTGGGTCTGATGGAACGAGTTGAGCCCTTCGGCCACGATTTCGTGCGGCGCTTCGCGGGCTTGCGGGTCGGCGGCGAGCGCGAGCAGCGAGCGGCCGGGGAGCGCTTCGAGATCCGCCTTCGGCGCGCCCGCGAGATCCAGAAAGGTGGGCACGACGTCGACGCCGGAGACCGGGCTTGCGGCCGTGCCACGGCTGCCGTCCGGCAGTCTCAGGATCAACGGCACCTTGATGTTCTCGTCGTAGAGCTTGCCCATACCGTGTTCCAGGTTGCCGTGCTCCATCAGCTCTTCGCCATGATCCGAGGTCACCAGAATCGCCGTCCGGGAGGCGAATTCCTTCCGCCCGAGCGCGCGCCAGATGGTCGCGAGGTAGCGGTCGGCGCGGCGGATCTCGCCGTCGTAGAGGGCGATCACCCGGGCGAGCTCCGGCCCCGCGATCCGCGCCGGAAAGTGGATCCAGTAAGCCTCGTCGCGCGGTTTCGGCCCCGGCGGCAGGAACATGTCGGCGAGGCCTTCCCGGTTCAGGTACGGCTGGTGCGCCTCGTAGGTATGTACGAACAGGAAGAACGGCGCAGTGCTCCCCGCGCCCCCTGCGGCCACCTCCGCCGATCTTTCCGCCAGCCAGCGCGCGGCCGGCTCGACCACGCGCCCCACGTCTTTCGGGCTCCAGGCCTGGCCCCGGGTCGAGTCGTAGCGATCGAACCCCTGGGCGAATCCCCACTGGGGATCGACGAAGCCGCCGTCGGTGAACGCCGCGGTCCGGTAGCCAAGCGCTTGGAGCCTTTCGGCGAGGGTGTCCGCCTTGGGCGGCAGCAGGTCCCGCAGACTCCGCACGCCGTGCTGGTCGGGGTAGAGCCCGGTCATCAGGCTCGCGGTCGAGGGCAGCGTCCAGGTCGAGGCCGAATAGGAATTGCGGAACAGGAGGGAGCGGGACGCCAGCCGAGAGAGATTCGGGCTGGTCGGGCGCCGGTAGCCGTACGTCGAGAGATGGTCGGCGCGTACGGTGTCGATGATCACGAACACCAGGTTCGGCCGCTTCGCAACCGCAGGCCCCGGCGGACGGTTGTCGTAGAGCTCGGCCCAGGCGATCGGAGCCGGGCCTTCGCTTGACAGCACCAAGCGCCGCGACCTTCTTCCCGCGGGGATCTCGAGGCGTCGGCTGATCCAGCCATCGCCCGGATGGAGGGAAACGTCGAGGAGCGACGCGGCCTTGCCTTTGTCTACGAGGTCGATGCGTGCCGCGGTCGGTTGCGGGTCGTTCGGATCGGCGACCGCGCCGAGCGAGATCGAAAGATTGCACGCCGCGGCGCCGACCGGCAGCTTCCAGGTGACGCCTGAAAGGGTCAAGACGGCTTGCCGGTCGCTGGTGCCGAGGCGGATGCGCTGGTGCTTCTCTAGCTTCAACGATCGGGCTCCGGCGGCGGTCCAGATCTTGATCTCGCGCGGGGCGCCGGTCGCAAAGCGCGGGGTGAGCGCGCCCTCGCGAAGCACGGAATCCTCGTGCGCGCAGCCCGCGAGTCCGAGCGCGAGCGCGAGCGCCGCGGCCGACTTTGAAATCACTGCGCGCGGTTCGGCCGCGCGAGGCCGAGCAGGTTTGCGAACAGGCGGAAGCCGCCCGGCACGCCTGCCGGCAGCTGGCGGAAAAACGCGATTCCGGAGTAGACGTAGGTGCCCTGGCCGAGCTTCGCGATCAGGAGGCCGCCCTGCTGTTCGGGCTCGCCCGGGTCGGTCATCGCGAGCAGCGGCGTGTAGGCCGGATCCCAGGTATGGGCGAAATAGAGGCCGCGCTCCTGCACCCAGCCTTGCCAATCGGCGGCGCCGATCGCGTTCGGGGTGGTGAAGACGGGGCTCGCCGGATCGAGCAGGCGGACCGGTGCGGTCTCATCGGTCACCCGGTCGTGGGGCCGTGCGATGTCGAAGGGAAACGGGGCGAATTTGCCGTCGACGAACGGATACTGCTGGTACTGGACGATCAGCAGGCCCCCACCGCGGGCGTAGTCGAGCAGGCGCGGATTGGCGGGGCCAAGCGCGGGTTCCGATTCGTAGGCTCGGCTGCCGACCACGATCGCGTCGTAGCGGGAGAGATCCCCCTCGGCCAGCTCGGCGGCGCCGAGCAGCTCGATCGGCACGCCGACCTGACGGAGCGCCTCGGGTACCCGGTCGGACGCGCCGCGGATGTAGCCCACGCGATCGAGGTGGGGCAGCGCGAGGTCGAGCGCGCGGATCTCGATCTGGGCGCGGCGCGGCATCGGCGTCGGACGGATGTGCGGGTATTCGATCGTGGGCACCGCGAGGTCGATCCGCGCGCCCCCTTCGATTTGCGCCGCGAGCGCCAGAGGGTAGACCCCGGCCGGCAGATCCTTCGGCAGAGAGAGCTTCACTTCGACCGCTTTCTTCTCGCCCTCCTGAGCGAACGAAAACGGAATCGGCGCGATCGCCTTCCAGGGCGCGGGAAGCGTCGCTTGCAGCTCTCCGGTGATCGGATTTCGAGAGCGGGAAATCAGCTCCACCCGGACCGTGCGCCCCTCGGCCGGAGCCTTGGCTTTGGCTGCGACGGCGCCTTTCGGCAACGGCCAGACCAGCCGGTCCTGCTCGATCGCGACCTCGACCGCCGGCACCACGCGGAGAGGCCGGCGAATCTCGCCGAGCGCCTGATCGCGCACCCGCAAGACGACTTCGCGCACCAGGGAAACGTCGACTCCCGCGAGGCGAAACGTCGCCCGCGCGGAGAGCGGCGCCGGGTCGAACGGCTCGCCGCGAACCGCCGCGGGCGCCTCGCTCCAATCGTAGAGCGCGCCGTTCATCGGCCGCCGGAGGAAATAAGGAATCGTCGGCGCCGTGGCGGCCGGTATGGCGATGCCGATCTTCCATTCGCCGAGCACGCCGGCCGCAAGATCCTTCGCTTCGCCCGCGACCTCGGTACCGCCCCAATCGCCGGAAGAGGTGAGCGTCACCTGGGCGTTTTCGAGCCCCCGGCTCTCCGCGGCCCCTCCCGCATTCCAGAGGTTCGCCGCGACTCCGACCGTCTCTCCCGCGACGTAGGTCTCCCGCTCGGTCCAGGCGTCGAACGCGACTCCGGCGGCTGCGGCGAGCGCCTCGTTCGCGATCGCGATCTTCTCGTCCAGGAAATCCGCCGCCGCCCGCTCAGGCCCCGTGCTCAAGCTCGATCCGAGCAGACCGCGCGCGGCGGCGAGGTCGGCAAGCGAGCGGGCGAGCGGAGCGACCGCGTCGCCCATCCGCGACGGACTGAGCGTCCGGCGCAGCTGCTCGGCGGTCGCCTGGACGGCGGTGAGCTTCTCTTCGATCTTCCGCCGGGGCTCGCCCTGCGGCAGCCCGGAGGCGATCGCCGAAAGACGGGTATCGACTCCCGCGAACAGACCGGCACCCTCTTTACCGCTGCCCCCTGCCACCCAGGAGACGGAGGTCTCGCGGGGCCCAAGATCCTGGGTGCGCCCCATGTCCTGCGATCGGTGCTGGCTGCGGCTCGCCGCGGCGAGCTGGAGGATCGACTTGCCGGTCACCGGGTCGATCGGCGCGATCGACAGCTTGACCGTCGCCTCCTTGTCCTCGAACCAGGTGGAACGGTAGAGCGTCACGGGTTGCCAGGGCGGCAGATCCTCGCCCGCGAGGCCGGCGAACGCGCCGTCACCCGCGGCCCGGTAGGCCTGGTAGGCGGTCCAGCCGGCGACCTGGTGCTGGCCGTGGTTAGGGTGCGGCTCGCCGGGAAAGATCGAGACGATCACCTGCGGGCGAAAGCGGCGGACGACGCGCACCGCGTCTTCGAGCATCTCGTCCTTCGGCCAGAAGCGGAAGGTCTCGTCGATCGAGCGGGTGTAGCCGAAGTCGAACGCGCGGGTGAAGAACTGGCGCGCCCCGTCCACCCGGCGGGCGGCGAGCAGCTCGCGCGAGCGGATCAGCCCCAAGCCAATCCCCAGCTCCGGGCCGATCAGATTCTGGCCCCCCTCGCCGCGCGACAGCGCGAGGTACCCGGCCTCGCCGCCGAAGCCGCGGGCAACCAGGGTGAGAAGCGACGTGTCCTCGTCGTCCGGATGGGCGGCGATCACCAGCACCCGTTCATGAACCGCGAGGCGGGCGAGCGCCCGGTCGAGCGCGGCGTAGCCGCCGGTCGAGGCGGATTCGAGCGGCGAAAACGAGGAGGGCAGCTGCGCCAAGACCGGACCGGAATCGAGCAAGGAGAACGCTGCGAGCACGACGAGCGCAACAGATGCGAGGAGCGCAGGACGCGCGAACCGGCCGAGCCGCGAGGCGATGAGGGGTCGAATCATTGCGGGGAGACTCCCTGGCGAGAAGGTCCAGGTCCGGAATCGACTCGATCCGGACCGACGGCGAGCGCCTCAGTTTAGCAGGGCGTGCGGGAGGCCGAAGCCGGGAAAGCGCGAGAAAAGAAAACGGCCGGTCCGGGGGTGAGCCCGAACCGGCCGGAGGGACGAAGCGGTTTCCCTCTTAGTGGAGGCTGTCGGCGGGTGCCACGATCTCGGGCTCGCCGATCCCGCCCGGCGGCGCGAACGAGAGCCGCCCTTCGCTGAACGTCGCACCACGCAGGGTGAGCGCGAGCACGTCGCCCAGCTCGGCCACCGGATGGATCTCCAGCAGATCGCGGACCTCTTTCGGCAGATCGTCGAGGTCGCCCTCATTGTCCTTCGGCAGCAGGATGGTGCGAATGCCGGAGCGGACCGCGCCGAGCACCTTTTCCTTCACTCCGCCGATCGGCAGAACCCGGCCAGCCAGCGTGATCTCGCCGGTCATCGCGAGATCGAAGCGCGCCGGCCGGTTCGACAGCGCCGAGACCAGGGCGGTCGCCATGGTGACTCCCGCCGAAGGGCCGTCCTTCGGAATCGCGCCCGCCGGAACGTGGACGTGAACGTCCCGCGTGGCGAACGCCTCCTCGTCGATCCCCAGACTCGCGGCGTGCGAACGGGCGTAGGTCCAGGCGGCGCGAGCCGATTCCTTCATCACGTCGCCGAGCTGGCCGGTCAGCACCAGCTCGCCCTTGCCCTTCATGGTCGAGGCCTCGACGAACATGATGTCTCCACCTACGGGCGTGTAGTACATGCCGGTCGCCACTCCCACCTGGTCGGCGCGGAACGCGCGCTCCGGGTGGACCTTCGGCCGGCCGAGGAGATCGCGCACTTCGGCGGCGCCGACGGTCGCTTTCGGTAGCTCGCCGCTCGCGATCTTCCGCGCGACCTTCCTCGCCAGCCGGCCGATCTCCCGCTCCAGCTGGCGCACGCCGGCCTCGCGGGTGTAGCCGCTGATCAACGTGGCGAGCGCCTCGGGTGCGAGCTCGAACTGATCGGACCGCAGGCCGTTGGCTTCGAGTTGGCGAGGGATCAAGAACCGCTCCGCGATCGCCTTCTTCTCCGCTTCGGTGTAGCCCGAGAAATCGACCACCTCCATCCGGTCGAGCAACGGCCCGGGGATGTTCTGGATGAAGTTCGCGGTCGCGATGAACAAGACCTCGGAGAGATCGAACGGCACCCCCAGGTAGTGGTCCGTGAACGAATCGTTCTGCGCCGGATCGAGCACTTCGAGCAGGGCGGAGGAGGGATCGCCCTGGAACGAGGCGCCGAGCTTGTCGACCTCGTCGAGCAGGAACACCGGGTTGGTGACGCCGACCTGCTTCATGCCCTGGAGGATCCGGCCGGGCATCGCGCCGACGTAGGTCCGCCGGTGGCCGCGAATGTCGGCCTCGTCTCGCACGCCGCCCAAGGCGATACGCACGTACTTCCGCCCCATCGCTCGGGCGATCGATTTGGCGACCGAGGTCTTACCGACGCCCGGCGGTCCGACGAACAGCAGGATCGGTCCTTTCGCCCGGCGCTTCGCCTCTTTCTCGTCGAGGCCTGGGGCGGGGGTCGAGGCGGTCGGCGCGGCCTGCGCTCCGTCCGTCGCCTGAGGAGCGGCCTCGCCGTCATCCGGCGTCGCCGCCACCGGCTGCGCAACTTCTTCCGCCTCTTTTTCCGCTTCCAGCGCGGCAAGCCGCACGGTTTCGCGCAGCTGGCGGACGGCGAGGAATTCGAGCACCCGGTCCTTGACGTCGCCGAGCGCGTAGTGGTCCTCTTCGAGCAGATCAGCCGCGTGCTGGATGTCCAGATGCTCGTCGCTCCGGACGTTCCAGGGCAGCTCGGCGATCGTTTCGAGGTAGGTGCGGATCACCTGCGATTCCATCCCCTCGCGCCCCATCCGGCCGAGCCTGCCAAGCTCGCGATCGACCTCTTTGCGTACGGTCTCGGGCAGATCGAGCGCTCGGAGCTTGTCGCGCAGCTCGTCGACCTCGGCGCCGGTTTCGCCTTCGCCCAGCTCTTTCTGGATCGCCTTCAGCTGCTCGCGCAGGATGATCTCGCGCTGGCGGTCACCCAGCTCCTCTTGGACCTTGGACTTGATGTCCTCTTGCATTTCGAGCACCGAGAGCTGGCGCTGGACGTGGACCAGCACGCGGCGCAGGCGCTCTTCGACCGACAGAGTTTCGAGCAGGCTCTGGCGCTGCTGCGGAGCGAGCTCGGTATAGGCCGCGACCAGGTCGGAAAGCCGGCTCGGATCGTTCGCTCCGGCGAGCACCTGCTGCACGACTTCTTCGGGCAGACCGGACTTCATACCCAGCTCGGCGGCGCGTTCGCGGGCCTCGCGGAACAGGGCGACGAACGCGGGATCGTTCGAGTCGATCGGCGCCATCTCGTCCGCTTCGCGAACGACCGCCTGGAGATGACCGTCACGCTCGTAGATCCGCATCGCGATGCCGCGGTGGTCGCCGTGGACCAACAGCTGCATCCCGGCCAGGCCGCGTTGAATCTGGCCGATCCGCGCGACGGTGCCGATCGTGTACAGGTTTTCGGCCGAGATGTCGGCCGAGTCCTCCCGTTGCGCGACCGCGAAGACCAGCCGCTCCTTGGTGTTCATCGCGGCTTCGATCGCGCGGAGGGTGGCGGGCTTGCCGGCGTTGATCGGCGCGGTGACCCCGGGGAACAGGACAAAGTCCCGCATCGGCAGGACGGGAAGATTCATGCGCTCGGACATCTCTGGTAACTCCCTGACCTCCGGTTCGAGGTCTGCCAAGGTGGCGCGCAACCTTCGGAGCGCCGCGTAGAGCTTGGAACGGCGGGGACTCTGGTGTTATTCCTTCTCGTCAAAGATCTTAGCTTGCAGTGCTCATACATTGACGGACGCAGGTCCCGGAAGGCAAAGATGAACCCGCCCAGGCGGATTGTCAAGCACGAGATACGCCAGGCATGGCGAGGGCGGGATGAATCGCTCCGGCGCCCTCCGGGAAGGCGCAACCCGGGCGTGAATCGCGCGTAGAGTCTCAAGTCCACCGACCAGAACCCGCGGCGATTCGAGCCGGCTCGAACCGCCATCGCCCGGCGCCCGCCCGCCCGCTGTCGCCCCAGGAGATCCGCCATGTCGTTGTCCCGTCCTCTGCTCGCTTTCGCCCTGCTGCTCTCGATGCCGTTCCTCGGCGCGGTCGCCCAGCCGGCCCAAAAACCGATGGCGGAGAAGCCCAAGGCGGACGCACCCGAGCCTCCGCCGCCGGTCGAGAAGAAATCGGTGACCCAGCACTCGATCCAGCTCGGCGGCCAAAAGCTCGCCTACACCGCGACCGCCGGCACGCTTGTGATTCGCGACGACGCGGGCAAGGCGAAGGCGTCGATCTTCTCGGTCTCCTACGTCAAGGATGGAGTGAGCGATCCCGCCACCCGCCCGGTGACGTTTTGCTTTAACGGCGGGCCGGGCGCCGCGTCGCTGTGGGTCCATCTCGGGGCGTTCGGTCCTCGCCGGATCGAGACCGACGACAGCGGCCTCACATACGCGACCCCGGCACGGCTGGTCGACAACGAGTATTCGATCCTCGACGTGACCGACCTGGTGTTCATCGACCCGGTGACGACCGGGTGGAGCCGCCCGGCGCCCGGCGAGGACCCGAAACAGTTCCACGGTCTCAATGAGGACATTGAATCGGTCGGCGAATTCATCCGCCTTTGGCTCGCGCGCAACCAGCGATGGGCGTCGCCCAAGATAGTCGCCGGAGAGAGCTACGGCACGGCACGGGCGGCCGGGCTCGCGTACTACCTGCTCGACCAGTACGGCATCCAGTTGAACGGCGTCGTACTGCTCTCCACGGTGCTCAACTGGCAGAACCAAGAGTTCGCGCCAGGCAACGACATCCCGTACATGATCCATGTGCCGAGCTACACGGCGGCGGCCTGGTACCACGGCCGCCTCGCGCCTGATCTTCAAAAGGACCTACACGCGGCCCTCGCCGAAGCGGAGATCTTCGCGCTCGGCGACTACGCCTCCGCTCTGCTCCAGGGCGATCGCCTGAGTCCGGACCGGCGGCGCGAAATCGCTGCGCACCTCGCCCGGCTCACCGGGCTGTCGGTCGAGTTCGTCGAGCGGGCGAATCTGCGGATCGAGCTCCAACGGTTCTTGAAGGAGCTGCTCCGGAGCGAAGGAAAGACCGTTGGCCGTATCGACGCCCGCTTCACCGGGCGCGACTTCGATACCGCCGGGGAGGAGCCGGAATTCGATCCCTCGATCGTCGGCCTCGACGGCCCCTACGCCGGAGCAATCAACGACTATCTACGCCGCGACCTGGGCTATCAGGAGGACGCCGTCTATGAGCGCCTGACGGGCAAGGTCCAGCCCTGGAACTGGGGGCGAGGCAACGAGTACGCGAACGTCGCCGAACGGCTTCGACAGGCGATCACTATGAATCCGGGCCTCCACGTGATGATCGCGAGCGGCTATTACGATTTCGCCACCCCCTACTTCGACGCCCGCTATACCGTGGCGCACATGGGGCTCCCGTCGGAGCTGCGCGACCATGTGAAGATCGAGACCTACGAGGCCGGCCACATGATGTACATCAAGCGCACGGAGCACAAAAAGCTCCATGAGGATCTGGTGCGATTTTACTCCGCGGCGATCAGGGGGCGCTGACCCCTCAGACGGACACCAACCTCCGCAGCAACTCCAGGTCTTTCCGCAGGCCCGCCTGGTCGTCGCCCGGTTCGGTTTCGAGCACCATCGGCACGGTGGCGAAACGCGGGTCGGCGAGCAGGCGGGCGAACGCGGAGCAGCCGATCAGGCCCTCGCCGATGTGCTCGTGGCGGTCGCGACGCGAGGCGAACGGTTTGACCGAGTCGTTCAGGTGAAACGCGCCGAGGGCCGGGCCGAAGCGCTCCGCCACCTCGGCCGCGAACTCCTCGTAACCGGCCGGCTCGTGGATCGCGTAGCCGGCGGCGAAGGCGTGGCAGGTGTCCAGGCAAACCCCTGTACGTTCGGGCTCGGCGAGACGGGAGCGGATCGCCTCCAGCTGCTCCAGGCGCCAGCCGAGGGTCGAACCCTGGCCGGCGGTGTTCTCGAGAAGGACGCGGGTGCCGCGGTCCGGCAGACCGGCGAAGATCTCATTGAGCGAGGCCGCGGCGCGGGCGATTCCTTCCTCTTCCCCAGTCCCGAGGTGGGCGCCGGGATGGAGCACGAGCCCTTCGATGCCCAGATCGGCGCAGCGGGAGAGCTCGTCGGCGAGCGCAGCTTTCGATTTTTCCAGGATCTCGGGGTCGGTCGCCGCGAGGTTGATCAGGTAGCTCGCGTGGGCGATCACCGGCCCGATCGCGCTCCCCGTGCGGGCGGTGCGGAACGCCGCGATCTCTTCGGCCAAAATCGATCGGCCGCGCCATTGGTTGGCGTTTTTCACGAAGACCTGAATCGCGGTGCAGGAGATCGCGCAGCCGTTTTCGATCGATCTCGGCATGCCTCCCGCGGTCGAAACGTGGGCGCCCAGAGGGGGTAGGTTGGCCATAGGGGGGAATTGTACGCGGGCTGGTAGACTCAACCTCATGTGGCGCAAAATCCTCCGCTCGGCGGGCCTGATCGCCTATGCCCTCCTGGTGGCGGTGGTGTTCGTCGTCTGCGGTTACCTCGCGTTCAGCGGCTTCGTCCGTAGCGGCACCACCACGGTGCCCAAGGTCGCGGGACTCTCGATCATCGAAGCGGAGAATCTCCTGCGCGAGAAAGGGCTTGTCCCGAAGCAAGGCACGGCCGACCGTTACGACCCTCAGGTGCCCGCCGGCCGGATCGCCGGCCAGTCTCCTGACGCCGGATCCTGGGTCAAACGGGGAAGCGCGGTCGAGCTCGTGGCCTCGCGCGGACCGCAGCGGATCGACGTTCCCGGACTCACCGGGCGCGCCCTGCCCGCGGCCCAGTTCACGCTCGGGGCGGTGGGTTTGGGCGTGGGCCGGGCGCTCGCCGTGTTCGCTTCCGGCAATCCGGGCGTGGTGATCGAGCAGGACCCGCCCGCCGGAGCCGCCGTGCCGCCCGCGACACCGGTCGATCTCCTGGTCGCCCTGCCGAGCGCGGGCGAGCGCTACGTGATGCCGGACCTGATCTATCGCCACTACGACGACGTCCGCCCCGCGTTCGAGCGCCAGGGGTTTCGCCTGGGCAGCGTAAAATTCGAGCCCTACGAAGGGGTGAGCTCGGGGGTGATCCTCCGCCAGTTCCCGCTCGCGGGGCATCCGGTGAGCCACCAGGACGCCATCTCGCTGGTCGTCGCGACAGCCGACCGGCTGCCCGAGCCGCCGCCGAGCTGACCTTCCCGATGCGCATCGCACCTTCGATCCTCGCCGCCGATCTCGCCGATCTTTCCGGCGCGCTCGCCGTCTGCGAACGCGGCGGGGCCGACCTCGTCCACTTCGACGTGATGGACGGCCACTTCGTTCCCAACCTCTCGTTCGGCATCCCGGTGCTCGCCGCGCTCAAGCGGCGTACCGCCCTGCCGCTCGACGTCCACCTGATGGTGACGAATCCGGGCGATCTCTTGGACGCCTATCTGGCCGCGGGCGCCGCGAGCGTCGCGGTCCACTGGGAGGTCGTACCGCATCTCGACCGCCTGCTCGATCGCATCCGAAGCGGGGGTGCCCGGGCCGGGGTCGCGATCAACCCGGCAACGCCGGTCGAGCTGCTGATCGACAGCCTGCCGCGCCTCGACTACGTCCTCTTGATGTCGGTCAATCCGGGTTTCTCCGGCCAGGCGTTCCTGCCCCGCGCGCTGGACAAGGCGCGCCGCCTGCGTCGCTTGCTGGTGGCCCATCCCGCCGCCGGGGCGCAGATCGAGATCGGGATCGACGGCGGCATCGGCCGCGATAACATTCGGGCGGCCGCCGAAGCGGGCATCGACTTTGCGGTGGCCGGCACTTCGGTGTTCGGGGCTCCGGACCCCGCCTCGGCGATCGGCGAGCTGCGGCGTCTCGCCGAAGCGCCGCTTCGATCCGAACCCGCCGACCGCCATGGTGCCACCTGACGCGCAAAGCGCCGCGAATCCAACGTACCTCGGGAAGACTCTATGAATCGACCGTTTGCGCTCGCCCTCGTCCTATTCAGCGCCCTGGCTCCTCTCGGGCTTGCCGGGTGCAAGTCCGGCCCGGCGCAGGATCCCATCCTCAAGCTCGCGGCGACCGAATCGCTCGCCACGGGCAAGACGCTGCTCGCGGCGAAAAAGTACGCCAAAGCGAGGCCTTACTTCACCCATGCCTACGAGGTCGAGCCCAATTCGGTGCAAGGGCGGGAGGCTCTGCTGCTCGCCGCCGACACCTATTTTCTCGAAGGGGGCAACACCAACCACATCCAGTCGGAAGCCAAATATCGCGACTTCCTCAATCGCTTCCCGACCAGCGACCAGGCCGCCTACGCGCAGTTCCAGGTCGCCAACTCGCTCTCCGAGCGGATGGAGCGGCCGGATCGCGACCAGTCCGTGACCCGCAAGGCGTTGGAGGCCTACAAGGATCTGCTCCGACTGTTTCCGACCAGCGATTACGCGGCGCAATGCCAGGAGAAGATCGTCCTGGTGCGCGCCAATTTGGCGGAGCACGAGTTCGTCGTCGGCCGGTTTTACCAGCGCTATGGCATCCCGGGGGCCGCGGCGGGCAGGTTCGAATATCTGCTCAAGGAGTTCCCGGAATATCCGACCAAGGACAAGGTGCTCTACTACATGGGGCTCGCCTACTCGGAGAACGCCAAGGCGGAAGAGTCGCAGAAGGCTTTCGCGCGGCTGCGCACCGAGTATCCCGACAGCCGGTGGAACCGCGAGACCCCGAAACAGAAGGCGGCCTCATGACCCGAAACCAGCCCCTCCTCTCCGCCCTGCTCCTCTCCGCCCTGCTCGGCGTCGCCGGCTGCGCCTCGGCGCCCTCCCGCACCCCGGAAGCAAAGCCCGACGATCTTGCCGAGCTGAAGGCGCGGGTGGTCGAGCTGCAGCGGAAGGCGGCGGTTTCCGAGGTGGAGGTCGGCCGGCTCCGGCAGCAGGTGAGCGATCTCGAAGCGCGGCTCGGGGTTCGTTCGGCGAGCGTTACCGCGGCGCCCACGACGCAAACAACCGCTCCCACCGCCGCGCCGCCCTCCCGGCCCGCGACCCCCGCTCCGGGCTCGGCGATCTCCGCGACGCCTCCCGCGGCACCTCGGCCCACGGCGGGGAAGCCCGTAACGCTTCGCGGTCAGGAGATCGAGGAAGTCGATCTCGACGCGCCGCCGATCGCCCCCCGGCCTGCTCCGGCGCCCTCCGTTCGGCCCACGACCCCGCCGTCCGCCACCGGGTCTGCGCCCTCAGCCGCTGGAACCACCTCGGTGGCTCCGAAGCCGGCTCCCGCCCCGGCGCAGCCTGTGGTGACCCCACCTCCGCCCAAGCCCGCCCCCCTGCCCGGCACCTCCGTGCCGCAGCCGGCGACCCAGGCGCTCTACGATCGCGGCTATACCCTTTACCACCAGGGGCATTACGCGGACGCCGAAGCGAGCTTCCAACGCTTCTTGGAAGCGAACCCGACGAGCGAGCTGGCCGACAACGCCCAGTATTGGATCGGCGAGTGCCGCTACGCGCGCGACGATTTGCGCGGCGCGCTCGACGCGTTCCGGCGGACGGTCGAGAGCTTCCCTCAGGGCAACAAGGTCGCCGACGCCCTGCTCAAGGCGGGTCAGTGCTTGGAAGGGCTCGGCCAGAAGGACGACGCACGGTCAACCTATCGCGAAGTGGCGCGGCGCTTCCCCGGCAGCGCCGCGGGCGCGGTCGCCGAAGAGCGTCTCGCCAAGCTCAAGTAAGGGTGGTGGTTCGGCAAGCTCCTCGCTCAACCATCGCTTGAGGGGAAGGCCGCTAAATCTTGACCTTGGAAAGCGGATCGGTGTAGCCTAAGCCATAGAGATTTCACTATACGCCGGCTCTCCCTGGTTGCAGGAGGCCCCCACATGAAGCGGTTTTCTGTCTATCTTCTCGGAGTCGCGCTCGGGGTTTGCGCGGCCTCCGGTGCCTTCGCGGCCGATCGGCCGCCGCGCGATCTGCACCTGGTCGGCGATCACTGGACGGCGTGGAATCCGCCGGTGCCGCCCGAAGGCGTGCAGGTCTACACGATCGTCCGCGGCGACACTCTGTGGGATCTCGCGAACCGCTTCCTGGGCAATCCCTATCTCTGGCCGCAAATCTGGGAGTTGAACCAGTACATCCTGGACGCGCACTGGATCTATCCGGGCGACCCGTTGGTGATCGGACCGACCTCGACCGGGACCGCATCCGGTACGACCGGCGAGGAGATCGTTTCCGATTCCGGCGCCGGCACCGGCGAATACCAGCCCCCGGGCGAGACCCAAGACACCACGCCGGTGGAAGGGGTGCAGACCTCCGCCGCCGCCGCGAGCCCGCCGCAGGCGCTCGGTTCCGAGAGCGACATCTATTGCACCGGCTACATCGGAGAAGACGAGGAGACGTTCCCGCTCCAGGTCGTCGGTTCGGAGTTCGAGAATCTCACGCCGCATACCTCCGGACGGGCGAAGGAACCCGAGGAGGTCCGGGCGCCGGCCGTCACCTCGTATGGCTTGAGCTCCGGCGACACCGCGAAATACGGTTTGGCGTCCGGCGACATCGTCTATCTCGACGGCGGCCGGGCGAAGGGCTTGACCCCGGGCGCCCTGTTTGCCGCCGTCCTGCCGGGCAGCCGCATCCGTCACCCGCTGTTCGGCGACGTGCTCGGCCGTTTCTACTCCTACCTCGGCCGTATCCGCGTCCTGTCGGTGCAGGAAGACACCGCGATCGGCGAAATCGTTCACTCGTGCGATCCGATCCCCGTCGGCACGACCTTGAAGCCGTTCGAAGAGGAACCGGTGCCGCTCGGCCGGCGCACCGGATTGCGCCCGGTGAACTTCCCGGCGACCCCGCAGGAGCTCGAAGGGGCGCCGTCGATCGTGTTCTCCAAGGATGGCGTCGTCACCCTCGGCCAGGACAGCGTGGTGTTCATCGACCGCGGCGAGGAAGAGAACGTTACGCCGGGCGACGTGTACACCGTCTACCGCTTGAACCGGCCGGGCATGCCGCCGCTCGTGATCGGCGAGCTCGCGGTGCTCTCGGTCCAGCGGCGGACCTCTCTGGCCAAGATCATCGAATCGCGCGGACCGATCTTCCTCGGCGATCGGCTGCAACTGAAGTAACGGCGGTAGGGCGACGCGCGGCCCGTGGTAACGTGCCGCGCCGTATGTCCGCTCTCCCGGCCGACCGCCCCGCCCGCGGCTTGTTCGTCACCTTCGAGGGCATCGACGGCAGCGGCAAGTCCACCCTGCTCCGCCGGGCGGGCGACTGGCTCGCCGGTCGCGGCCTCGGCGTTCGGACGACTCACGAGCCGGGCGGCACTCCTCTCGGCGACGCGATCCGCGGCATCTTCCTCGATCCCCGCTGGGGCGAGGTCGATGGCACGGTCGAGCTGCTGCTGGTGTTCGCCAGCCGTCGCCAGCACCTCTCCGAAGTGATCGATCCGGCCCTCGCCGAAGGGTTGATCGTCCTCTGCGATCGCTTCACCGATTCGACCCTCGCCTACCAGGGAGCCGGGCGCGGCGTGCCGCGGCAGCGAATCGACGAGATCGACCGGATCGCCACCGCCCATCGGCGCCCCGATCTCACGCTCTATTTCGATCTGCCGCTCGAAGAAGCGGAGCGGCGGATGGGCGCGGTCGAACGCGGCGGCCATGACCGGCTGGACGGCGAGAGCCGTGCCTTCGCCGCCCGCGTGCGCGACGGGTTTCGCGCGCTCGCCGCCGCCGAACCCGAGCGGTTCCGGACAATCGACGCCGCCGGCCCGATCGCCGCGACCGAGGCCGCGGTGCGCGCGGCGCTCGCCGCGGCGCTGGGTTTCGCGCCATGAACCGCGAAGCGATGCTCGACGCCGCCCGCTCCGGCAAGCTCTATCCGGCGGTGATCCTTCACGGTTCGACCTCGGAGGGTCGCCGCGAGATCGCCTATGAGATGGCGCGCACCCTCCTGTGCGACACCGAGCCCGCCGCCCGCCCGTGCGGGGTGTGCCGCCATTGCCGGCGGATCGTCGAGCGGCCAGGAGGGGCGGACGACGCGCCGTTCCACCCCGACTTTCAGCTCCTGGAGCGCGACACCAAGACCTCGACCTCGGTCGACGCCACCCGCGAGCTCTTGAAGGTCGCGCAATTCTCGCCGTTCGAAGCCCGGGGGCAGGTGTTCGTCATCGCGAGCGCGGAAAGCCTTACCGGGGAGGCGGCCAACGCCCTGCTGAAGGCGCTCGAAGAGCCGCACGTCACGTCGCCCCGGCACTTCTTCCTGCTCGCGCCGTCGCGTCTCGACCTGCTCGCCACTCTGCGCAGCCGTTCGCTGTCGGTCTACCTCGGTCCCGCCGCGGCGCCCGATCGGGCGGCGTTGGCCCGCACGGCGGCGGATTTCGCTTCCGCGGTCGCCGCCTGGGAGACCAGCCGCGCGCCGATCCACCTGCTCGCCGCGGCGAGCATTTTGGGCGGCGGCGGCGATTTCGACGACGCGCGGTCGAGCGAACCCTGGGCCGCGGCGGCCGGCGCGATCCTGACGAGCCTGGACACCGAGGGTCTGCCCCGCCGCGCGCTGCTCGCGCTCGCCGAGGCGCTGCTCGAAGCGCCGTCCTGGCGGCTGCGCGGAATACCGGCCGACCGGATCCTCGAGGGGTTGGTCGCACGCCATCTGACCGCCGGGTAACCCGGCCGCGGCGCAGGCCGCCGCCGAAGGCCTCGAAGCAGCGAGGAGGCAAACGAAACCACGACCCGGCTCGATCTCTTGCGCGCCCGGGAAGTCCCCGGCTAGAATCCGCCGCCCGCAGGCTGCGCCCTTCTCGGGATGTTCCGGGCCACTTTCGACCCCCACGGTGAATTCAGCGACTTGCCCACAAGGAACTTCGTAAGAATGACGGAGAGCACTTTGGCCCCTTCCGCCGTGGTCTGGCAATGGCGCCGCGATCCCGCGGCGGAGAGCCGCGCACGCGCTGCGGCCGCCCGCGGGGCGCGGGTGCGCGGCGCGATCCAGGGGGCGGTGGGGCTGGTCGTCGCCCTGCTCGTGGCGTTCGTGCTCCACCGGCCGACGTTCGCCTCGGTGATCGCGTCGATCGCGGGGATCGTCACCCTGCTCGCTCTGGTTTCTCCGCTCGGCGCGTTCAAGTGGCTTACGGCGATGGTCGAGAAGCTCGGCCGGGTAATCGGCCTGGTCGTCACCTGGATCTTGATGCCGGTGATCTTCTTCCTGTTCTTCCTGCCGGTCGGCCTGTTCCTCCGCGCGCGCGGCAAGACCGGCATCACGCGCGGCGCCGAGGCGAAGCTTCCGACCTATTGGATCTCGACCGAGAACCATCCCTCGGGGCCCGAGACCTACGAGCGGCAGTTCTAGAGCGACGCCTTCGCGATGAAGATCCTCGGCATCAGTTGCTACTACCACGACTCGGCGGCCTGCCTGGTTGTCGACGGCGAGATCGTCGCCGCGGCGCAGGAAGAGCGTTTCACCCGCAAGAAGCACGACGAGGGCTTCCCGAGCAACGCCGTCCGCTACTGCCTGGCGGAAGGCACCGCGCGCGGCGGCGAAGCGGCTCTCGACGCTGTGGTCTTCTATGACAAGCCGCTGCTCAAGTTCCACCGCATTCTGGAAACCTATCTGACGGTGGCGCCGCGCGGCCTCGCCTCGTACCTTCAGGCGATCCCGATCTGGCTCAAAGAGAAGCTCTGGATTCCGCCGCACATCCAGGAGTCGCTGGAGGCCTGCGGGATCGAAGGCGAGGTGCCGATCCGCTTCGCCCAGCACCACGAATCGCACGCCGCGAGCGCCTATTACCCCTCGCCGTTCTCCGAGGCCGCAGTCCTCACGCTCGACGGGGTGGGCGAATGGGCGACGACCACGATCGGCGTCGGCGAAGGCGAAAAGCTGCGGATGATCCGCGAGATCCGCTTTCCGCACTCGATCGGCCTGCTCTATTCGGCGTTCACCTACTTCACCGGCTTCAAGGTGAACTCCGGCGAGTACAAGCTGATGGGGCTCGCCCCCTACGGCGAGCCGAAGTACGCCGATCTGATCAAGCGCGAGCTGATCGACCTGCGCGAGGACGGCTCGTTCCGCCTGAACATGGACTATTTCGGCTACCTCGACGGGCTCGCGATGACCAACGACCGGTTCGCGAACCTGTTCGGCGGCCCGGCGCGCTCCCCGGAGTCGCGGATCACGCGGCGCGAGATGGATCTCGCGCGCTCGATCCAGGAAGTCACCGAAGAGGTCGTGCTGAAGCTCGCGCGCCACACCCGCGAGCTGACCGGCAAGCGGAACCTCTGTCTTGCGGGCGGGGTGGCGCTCAACTGCGTCGCGAACGGTGTGCTGCTGCGCGAAGGGATCTTCGACGATATCTGGATTCAACCCGCGGCGGGCGACGCGGGTGGAGCCCTGGGTGCCGCCCTTGCGGTCTACCACAACGCGATGGGCCTGCCGCGGCCGGTGCGGCCCCCCGGGCGAGACGGCATGAAAGCCGCGTTGCTCGGCCCGGAGTTCTCGCGCGAGCAGATCCGCGAATATCTGGTCGAAAACAACCTGCCGCACGAGGAGCTGTCCGACGAAGCCTGGGCGCCCCGGGTGGCCCAGGTGCTCGCCGGGGAGAACGTTGTCGGTCTGCTGCAAGGGCGGATGGAGTTCGGTCCCCGCGCGCTCGGCGCGCGCTCGATCATCGGCGACGCCCGCTCGACCAAGATGCAGTCGCTGATGAACCTGAAGATCAAATACCGGGAGAGCTTCCGCCCCTTCGCCCCGAGCGTGCTCGAAGAGCGGGTCGGCGATTATTTCGAGCTGGACCGGCCGTCGCCCTACATGCTGCTCGTCGCTCCCGTGCGGGCGGACCGGCGGACGCCGCGGCCGGAAGGCCAGGCTCCGCGGAGCGACAATCTGCTCGAATGGGTGAACGAGGTCCGCTCGGACATTCCGGCGGTCACCCACGTGGACGATTCGGCGCGCATTCAGTCGGTGAACGCCGAAACCAACCCGCGCTACCACGCGCTGATCTCGGAGTTCGAAAAACTGACCGGCTACGGCGTGGTCGTCAACACCAGTTTCAACGTCCGCGGCGAGCCGATCGTATGCACTCCCGAAGACGCCTACCGCTGTTTCATGCGCACCGAGATGGACTATCTGGTGCTCGGACCTTTCCTGCTCGCCAAGACCGCCCAGCCGAAGTTCGCCGAGGCGGGGGATTGGAAGCAGGAGTTCCAACTCGATTAGCCGGTTTTAAGAGGTCGGATCTAAGATCGCGGTCGAGAGGAGAGAACGATGGGTAAGGCAGGCTACGCAGGCAAGCTGTTCGGTGAGATCTGGCAGTTCGCCAAGCAGAACAAGGTCTATTGGATCGTGCCGTTCGTGCTGATCCTCGGCCTGGTGATTCTGCTGGTGGTGACCAGCCAGGCGACCGCGCCGTTCATCTACACCCTGTTCTAGGGCCTACGCGGCGTGAAGCCCCGCCGCGCGAAGCTCCTCGCCTTGCTGATTTCGAGCGCCCTCGCGCTCGGAATCGGCGAGCTGGCGTTTCGCATCGCGGGGGTCTCGAACCCGAATTTCTACGGTCCCGACCCCGAGCGCGGCTGGGTGCTGATCCCCGGCACCACCGGCCTCTGGACGAAAGAGGGCCAGGCGGAGATCCGGATCAATTCGAAGGGGATGCGCGGTCCGGAGGTCGCTGTAGCCAAGCCCCCGGGCACGTTCCTCATCGCCGTGCTCGGCGACTCCTGCGTCGAGGCGCTTCAGGTGCCGGAAGAGCAAACGTTCGCAAAGCTCCTCGAAGCGGAGCTGGCCGCCTGCCCGGCGCTTGGCCGTTCGCACGGCGCTCAGGTCGAAAGCCTGAATTTCGGCGTCTCCGGCTACGGCACGGCGCAAGAGCTTCTGACGCTCAGCCACCAGGCGGTGAGGTTCAATCCGGATCTGGTGCTTCTCGCCTTTTACTCCGGAAACGATGTCCGCAACAACGAGAAGACGCTCGACCAAGAAGAGCTTCGCCCTTATTTCGTGCTCCGTAAGGACGGCAGCCTGTTCCTCGACGCCTCGTTCCGCGATCATTCGAGCTACAAACTTCGCCGCAGTTGGCCCGCCCGCGCGTTTTACGGACTGGTCAACCGTTCCCGCCTGCTCCAAGGGGCGAAGGCCGCGAAAAGCCGTCTCGACGGCTGGCTAGGCGCCCGAAAGGCCAAGCGGGTGGAAAAAGGCGCGGCGGTCCAGGAGCTGGGCCTCGACAACGCCGTCTACGCCCCGCCCACCGAAGACGCCTGGCGAAAAGCCTGGTCGGTGACCGAGGCGTTACTCACCGAGATGAAGCGGGAGTCGGAAAAGTTCGGCGCCCGCTTCGCCGTCGTCTCGCTCACCACGCCGATCCAGGTCGATCCGGAAGCGGCGAAGCGCCAAGCGTTCGCCAAGGCGCTTGGCGTAGCGGATTTGGATTACCCCGACCGGCGCCTGGCCGAAGCGAGCGCCCGAGACGGAATCGACTTTCTGGCGCTCGCCCCGCCGCTTCGCGAGCTTGCGACGCGCGAGAAGGTCTACCTGCACGGGTTCACGAACACTGCTCCCGGCGAAGGGCATTGGAACGCCCGCGGGCATCGAGCGGCAGCGAAAGAGATCGGAAGGTGGCTGTGCGGGACGGTTTTGGCTAAATAGAGCGCGCGAACCGCGGCAACAGCCGTATCGCCCGCCACCAGCCGGTGAGGATGCCCGTCAACCGGCCGCGATCTCCTTCGAACACCGCGCGGGCCAGATCGATGAGATCGCGGCCGAGGAAGGCCGGAAGCCGCCACCAGTAGCCGTGCCCCAACGAACGGGCGAGCGTCAGGTGACGATTGCCGTAGACCAGGCGCCAACGATCACCTCCCCCGGTCGTCGAACCTGCGTGGAACGCCCGGGCGGCAGGGACCGCGAGCGCACCGAAACTCTTCGCCGCCAATCGGGACGCAAGATCGACGTCCTCGTAGTACGACCCCAGATTCGAGTCGAAGAATTCATCCGGCCCGAGCCGCACGGCTTCGAGCGCGCTTCGGCGATAGAGTGCGGCGGTCGCCGAGACGCCGAAGATCGGGCGCGCCGGCTCGCTCCGCTCGGGCGCTCTCCCTCCCGCACCGATCTGCACCGCCTGCCAACGCCGGTTCCAGGCGATCCCGAGGCCATCCAGGATCTCCGGTTGGTCGAAGCGCAAGTTCGCGCCCTGCGCCGCGGCGAGGCGGGAATCACCTTCGAGAGCGTCGATCAGAACCGAAAGCCAACCGGGCTCGACAATCGCGTCGTCGTTCACCGTCGCGATGTATTCCGCCGCGGTCGCAGCGATCCCGAGGTTCGTCCCCGCGGCGAAGCCGAGATTCCGCCCCGGCCGAAGCACCTGGTCGGCAAGGCCGGAAGGGAGATCGGTCGGTTGCTCTCCTTGATCGACGACGATGATTTCGACCGGCTCGCTCTGCGCGCGGAGCGCCCGGAGGCAGGCTTCGAGATGAGGGCTCTTCCCAATCGTCGGGATGACCGCCGCCACTCTCATTCCCAGACCAGCTCGGCCCGATCGAACAGCATGCCGTTCGCCATTCCGCCAGGTGGAATCTGGCTCGTGGGTGGGGGAACTGAGATCGAAAGCGGCGCGCCGGCCGGCCATTCCACGGGTCCGACCGCGCGCGCCTCCCAGATCCGTTCGGAATGGAAGCGGAGGGTGGCCAGAGGCAGCTCGCCCGCCTGAATCTGGACCGCGAGGTCCCCCGGGTGATGGCGAACGAAATAGCCATGGATCACCAGGCGAAGCCTAGGCCCGCCCGGCGCAACCGGGGCTTCCATCCGCTCCCCTTCGCGCAGCACCCAGGTACCGCGGAAACGGGTGCGATCGACCACCCAGCGCTCGGGGTCGAGGTGCCCCCCCTTCTTCACCACCTGCTCGTCCTCGAACTCGACCACCCGGGTCGGCAGGCGAAACGCGGCCGAGGGGAGCGCCGCGAGCAGCCCAAGCCCGGCCGCGATGCCGAGCAGCCCGGCAAGCCCCGAAGAGAGGGAGAACCATCGCCGCCGGGGGCCTCGGACGAGAACCGCGAGCACCCCGGCGAGCAGCATCACGAGGGGGAAGATCCAGGTCGCGAGCCGCGGGCGGACCGAGCTGGGAAACAGCCGCGCGAGATCGAGCCCGAGGCGCGAGGCGAGATGGTCGAGCAGATAGGTCCGTCCGTCGGCGAAGTTGTAGGTCCAGCCCGGTACCGCGATCCAAAGGAGAGCGAGCGCGAGCGTCAAGAGTCCGAGCCCGGCGAGCAGCGCCCGAACCCCGAGCCGTCGCCGCTCTTGCGTATAGGGCGCGAGGGCGAGCGCCAAAAACGGCAGCATCACCAGGGCGTAGCGAAACGGCGGGGACCAGCCGCCGTACCATTCGGAGCGGGGCGCCACGACCGCGAGATAGGGCAGCGCGAACACCGCGAGATCGAACGGCAGCGGATGGCGGCGGAGCAGCAAGGCGCCGAGCGCCAGGAGCGGCAGCAGCCAGACGGGAGCCGCGCCGAGCAGTCCGAAACCCGCGTCCCAGAAGATGCCGAGGAATCCCTTCGCGTAGTCGACGAACCCGTAGGAGGTCGGCTCGACCTCCTGCCAGGTATGGATCTTGAGCGGATTGCCGTACAGGATCTGGTTGTGGAGCACGATCCCCCCCGCCACCAGCCCGAGCAGCGTCGCGAGCACGAGCAGCGGTTTCTTCGGCCGTCCGCCGTACCACCAGGTGAGCGCGAGCAGCGGCCCGGCGAGCAGGATGAAACGAATCTTGAGCAGCGGCAAAACCAGGATCGGCAGACCGATCGAGAGCCACCGCCGCCAGTCCCAGGTGCCAGAGAACGGCGCGCGAATGCGGTCGATCGCGATCGCCGCGAGAAGCGCCGCCGGCACCTCCACCCAGACCTGCGCGGAGTAGAGCAACAGAGGAGGAGAGAACGCCGCGAGCGCCCAGGCGAGCAGCGCGCCGGTCGGGCCGATTCGCGGATACCGTTGGGCCAGACGAAGCGTCATCCAGGCGAGCGCCGCGGCCATCGCGGCCATCGTGGCGAGCGCCCCGGGGAGCCCCGCGAGCCGGTAGCTGGGCGCGAGCAACAGCGGCAGCATCTCGTTGTGGCGCGAGTAGAGCTCGCCATGCGGCCCCACCGGATCGCCCGGCTGCGGCGCGATCGGCCGCGGCATGAAGTTTCTCCACTCTTCCTTGCGGTAGTCGTCGGTCAGGTCGGCGTCGAAGTCGTAGGCGAGGCTGTGGGTGATCAGCAGGTAGTACGGCTCGTCGCCATCCGGCGGACGCTGTTGGGACGTCCAGGGCAGGATCGCGAGATAGGCGAGCAGCGGCAGCACGAAGAACGGCCAGGGGGGCAACTCGGGAATCCCCGGCCCTTTAGGTTCTGGCATCCCTAGCAGCGGCCGGAGCGCAAGCGTCTGCCGGGCCAGGCGATGGGCGAGAACGAGCGCGAAGGCCGCGGCGAGCACCGGCTCGGCCCCGGAAATCCCCAGGTGCCCGCGCCCGATCGCGAGCAGGGTGAGCAGAACGAGGGCGATTCCCTCGGCCAAGGCCGCCAGGGGAGGAATCCGCCGCGCGCCGAGGCGCACCGCTCCCCGTTCAAGCAGGACGAATCCGGCGATCAGGGCGGGAAGGAGGACGATCGTGCCGCGGAGGGGATCGTCGGAGACCAAGGGAACGAAGCGCCAGAGAGCCCAGGAGACGGCGAGGCCTGAGCCAACGACGACTCCGAGAGCTACACGCTCTGATTTCACGTCAGTGCCTCCGCAGCCCTCACCCCCGGCCCCTCTCCCAAAGGGAGAGGGGAGAACAACCGCGAGACGTTTTTGTTTTGCTCC
>DASYKS010000101.1:0-19318 GCA_035995205.1 Thermoanaerobaculia bacterium | reverse complement strand
TCCTGGGTGCGCGGGCCTCCGGCCCGCCATGGCGGGCCGGAGGCCCGCGCACCCAGGAAGACAGGACCGGCTACTTCTGAACCGTCGCCTTCTTGATCGTCACGGTATCGGCCGGGACGTCTTGGAATCCGCTCTTGGTCGTGGTCGGCGTCTTGCCGATCGCTTCGACCACGTCGAATCCTTCGACCACCTTGCCGAACACCGCGTAGCCCCATCCCTGCAGGCTCTTTTCCTTGTGGTTCAAGAAGGCGTTTTTGTCGCCCGTGTTGATGAAGAACTGCGAGCTGGCGCTGTGGGGATCGTTGGTGCGCGCCATCGCGACCGTGTATTTATCGTTCTTCAAGCCGTTGTCCGCCTCGTTCTGGATCGGCGCCTTGGCTTGCTTCTGGGTCATGTCGGCGGTGAAGCCACCACCCTGGATCATGAAATCGGCGATCACCCGGTGGAAGATCGTGCCATCGTAGAAGCCGGCGCGGACGTAGGAGAGGAAGTTCTCGGTGCTTTTCGGCGCCTTGGCGGCCTCGAGCTCGATCACGATCTTGCCTTTGCTGGTCTCTAGAACCACGCGCGGGTTTTTGGCCGGCGCGGGGGCGGGAGCCGGCGCGGCGGACGCGGCGGCGCCGACGAGAACCATCGAGGCGAGGACGAAAGGTGTAAAGGTCATACGGAATGTCTCCTTTGAAATCGTCTGAAGCGGAGGATGCTAGCACGGTGCCAACCGGGAGCCCGGCGGACGGCGGAGGGTCTCTGCCGGTCGGGATCGTGCTCGCGGGGGGCGCCAGCCGGAGGTTCGGAAGCGACAAGGCGACGCTCGAAATCGCCCGTGGCGACGGCGTCGAAACATTGGCGGGATGGGCTTTGCGACGCCTAAGAGAGGTCTGCGAAGAGGTGGCGGTGGCGGACGGGGGGCGCGACGTGTTGGCCGGAGTGCGGTCGCTTCCCGACGGCCCGGGGCGGGGCCCGGCCGCGGGCCTTCTCGGTGCGGCCCGTGCCTTTCCGGCACGTTCCCTCCTGGTGCTCGCCTGCGACCTCCCCGCCGTGCCGGTCGAGCTGCTGGCAAAGATTGCGGCGGTCGCGGCCGGGGGAGACTTCGACCTCGTTCTGCCGCGCTGGGAGGGTGGCGCCGAGCCGCTCTCCGCCCTCTACGCCCCGAAAGCCCTCGCCGCACTCGACCGCCGCGTCGCCGCGGCCAACTACGCCCTGTACGACCTCGCGGAGAGCCCCGGATTGAACGTCGCCGCGCTGCTTTCCGAGGCGGATCTCCTGCCGTTCGGTCCTCCGGAGGAGATCTTCGCCAATGTGAACACCCCCGAAGATCTCGCCCGGTGGTTGGCGCGAAGAGAGAGGGACTGATCCGCTCGCGACCCGGACCGAGCGGCGCGAAAACAACGCTCCGGCTCACCGGCGGATCGGTCCGCTCGGGTACGGGAAGAGTTCGCCGAACCCCAGGAAAGCTCCTGGCAGAGCCGGGAGCACTCCGGAGGTTCCCTGGAATCTTCCTTGGAACCAGCGGAATGCTCCTGAGGTCTACCGGAAAGCTCCTGGGACTCCACGGAATGATCCGCTGAGGCTCAGGAAGATTCCTGTGCCAGCGAGGAATTCTCCTTTCTCCCAGCGGAATACTTCTGTGCTCCAGCGGAGTACTCCGCTGATTCCTAGGAGTATCCCTGTTGCTTCCAGGACCATTCCTGAATCACAGCGGAATTTTCCTCTGGACCTCAGGAAGATTCCTGAGAGAGATAGGAACACTCCGTATGAGCAGAGGAGTCTTCCTGTTACCTAGAGGAATATTCCGTGATGCCTCAGGAGCAGTCCGCTCGGCGCCAGTCACCTTCCTCTGGACCCGCGGAGCGATGCGGAGCTTCTCCGTCGCGTTCCGGGATACCGGCGTGATATTCTTCTCGGACAAAAAACTGGTCGCGGTTCCACGCGAAGGAGATCCCGATGGGCGAGAAATCGTACGCGGCGCGGTTGGACCGGTGGCAGAGCACGGTCCAGAACATCCAAGAGATGATCCACCAGCTTCCCGGCGTCGACGCCACCTTCGAGCTTGCCTGGCAGAAGGTGATGGAGCTGCGGGAGACCCAGGCTGACATCCAGAGGCTCGAAGGGCAGCGGAAAGAGTCGGTCGTCCGCCGCCGCCACCTCGACCGGGAAGCCGAACAGGCGATCCGCCGGCTCGCGGCGCTCGCCCGCGCCCACATGGGGTTCGCCAATCCTCTGCTCGAGACCTTCGGCGTCCGCTCCGAAGACCGAGGCCGCCGCGCCCGGAGCGCCAAGGAACCGGCGAAGTCCACTGAAGCAGTGGTTTGATAGCCGCCGCCGTCCTGGGACCGCCAGGCTCCAGCCTGGCGTTTTTTGGGCGAATCAACTCGGCAAGTCGAAGGCAAAAGCGCCACGCTGGAGCGTGGCGGTCCCAGGAAAGCTTTGGAACGTTGGAGTAGCGCCGCCTCGACGAACCGATTGCCTCGCCGGGGTTCTAGCGCGCCCTGGCCGCGACGATTGCCGCTGCCATCGCGAGCTTGTGATCGTTGTTCCAGGGTGGCCCGAGGGACCTTCTCAGCTCAAGGAAGTGGGCATCGAAGTCCTTGATGCCCAGCGCCTGGCTCGCCGCGTCCAACACCTTCTTCGCGTCGAACCAGTGGACGGCCCAACCGCGCGCCTCGGCCGCGGCGGCTAGCGCCTTGCGGTACATCACCCAGTCGGCGACGTTGCTCGCCCGGTAGTCCTTGATCCGTTCGGCAATGGAGGGCGGCAGCTCCGGGCACTGGCGAAGGGCGACGCCGAGGATGCGCCCGGGCACCGCCTTCGCGACGGCGTTCAGTCCGAGCTTCGCATGCCGTTCGGCCGAGACCCCCACGCGCTCCACTAGCGCCACGGCCTCCTCGATCGGAAGCCTTTGCCCTTCGCTATGGTGCGGAATTTTCGGCAGGTCCGCGTCTACCAGCTCGACGCGGCGACGGTCGAGGAGCTTCCCGTCGCCCGCGACCGTCACCAGCACCGCCCAGCCTCCGTGATCCGATACCCCGATGATTCCGTCGTCCTTCGACATGATGTTTCTTCCGAGCACGAGCGTTTGCCTCAAACGTCGATCGCCTCCCCCGGGCCGCCGCAGGCGGGGCAGGGGCAGAGGTCGCGCAGGAAGCCGTAGCGGTAGATGCCGGTGCCGTGGCCGTCGGACCAGGCGATCGAGATCGCGTAGTTGCCGACCGGTTGGATGCTGCCGGCCGTCACCGGCACCCCGGCGGGGCGGAAGCGGATCTTCAGGTTCGAATGCCCCTGGCAGGCGGCGCAGGGACACCAACCGCGCAGGTAGTCGTACGGATACTCCCCGGCGTGGCCGTCGCTCCAGGTCAGGCGCAAGGCGCGAGTTTCGGGCAGGCGGCGGGCTTCGGTGAGGGTCGGTTCGGGAGTCGACGGCATGCGCCGATGGTAGCAGGGGGGCGAAACACTGTGCCGGCCAAACGCGTAACCGCCCTGTGGTACAAAGTGCCTTGATGCAAGTAGCGCTTCCCAGGAGACATTCCATGACCAAGACCGTTCATACTTTCCGCCTCGCCTTCCTCTCCCTCGCTGTTGCCGGCGCCTTCGGTTCGATCCGGCCGGCCCAGGCGCAAGGCCAGGTCCAAATCACGCCGACCGCGGGTTATCGCACCAGCGGCCAGCTCACCGCGACGAATCGCGATTTCCTTGAGGATTCCGACATCGAGGTCGACAAGAGCTCGGTGTTCGGCGTGATCGTCGACATTCCGTTCGGGTCGAGCGGCTTCGGGTTCGAGGTGCTGGCGAACCGGCAGGAGAGCGCGTTCACCCTCGATCCCGGCCTGTTCGATCCCTCCGAGCGGCTCGGCGATGTCGAGATCAGCTACCTTCAGGGGGGCATTTACTACGAGTGGGGGGGCGGCCAGGTCGTGCCGTTCATCTCGGCGACTGGCGGCATCACCCGGCTCGATCCCAAGTTCGAGGATCTGGAGGCGGAGGACCGGGCGTCCGCGTCTTTCGGCGGCGGCGTGAAGATCTTCTTCAACCGCAACGTGGGGCTCCGCCTGGAAGGGCGCGGCTACTGGACCGACCTGGACGCCCGTTTCCGTGACGACGACGACCACCGGCGCCACGACTCGCAAGTCAACGAGGCACTCTACCAGGGCGAGGCGTCGGCGGGATTGATCTTCGCGTTCTGAAAAAGAAACTGGCTCCCGGGGAAATGCTCTCGGGCCTGACGTAGGGGCGGAGCTTGCCTCCGCCCGAAATATGCGTGGATCGCGGGCGGAGCTTGTCTGCAAGCTCCGCCCCTACCGCCGCCTCACCCGTTTCATCCTACGGGGCCGGCGCCCTTACTGCCCTGCGCCGACCTGGAATTCGAGCGGGCCGCAGGTGAGGGGGAAGGGCCGCTGGAGGTCGCGGCGCCGCGGAACGTCGCTCTCGCGGTTCAATACGTCCGCGAGACCGCGGGTGAACGACACGCTGTAGCGTCCCGGCGCCGCAAAAGAGTACGCGGCGCCGACGTCGACCACCTTTTCGGACGCGGCGCCCGACTCCAGGCGCACGTAGTCGTCCGGCGTCGGATCGCCTCTCTTCACCATCGGTCCCTGGTAGGCGAGCGGATGGCCGTCCGGGCCGACGATCCGCAACACGTCGCCTCGAAGGTCTTCGAGCGGAGTCTGCCAGCGCAGGACCCAGACCGGCGCCGGTCCGGTATTGCGCAGCACGAACGAGATCTCGATCGGCTGGCCCAGGACGGCGGCGCGCGGCGGGCCGAGCAGACATTCGAGCTTCGGCGGATGGTCCGGCATCTCCGCCTGGGCGTTCGGCGCGGTGGCGGCCTCCTCTTTGGCCCGCTCGCCCTTCACGCACCCTCCGCTGGTCGCGGCGAGGGCGAGTAGGGCGAGGAAAAGAAACGGTGCTGCGACCTGCCGGGTGATCTTCCGGGCGGCTCGTTCCACGATGTCCTCCCAAGGTTCAAGGGGAGAACTCTAGACCAGGACGCGGCTCAGACGCTCGATTTGCCGTAGCTGTACCCTTCGCGGGCCTTCACTTTGAACTCCGGGTTCGTCACCTTCACCTGGACCTTCTGGTATCCCTCGGCGCCCGCCGGCCGCTCGCTCTTGTAGGCGAGCAGGTAATAGCCGTTGTTCTCCTCCGAGATCTTCGCGAGCGGGGTCGAGAAGCTGACGAAGTTGAACAGGTAGGTGCCGCCGGTGTCGGCCGCGATCTGGTTCATTCCGCCGGAGAGCGTGTGGTCGGTTCCGGGAAGCGTCAGATCGATCGTATAGACCGCGACGTTCGCATCGTTCAACGCCTGCTGCGTCGGGGTGTAGTAGCGAGGATCCGGGAGGTATTGGCCGAAGCTGTTGATCTGGCCGAACCCGGTCGTGAACAGCAGCAGGTTCTTTCGCCCGACAATGCCGTCGGAGGCCTCGGCGAGCACCGTGAGCGCGTCATAAATGCTCTCCGTCTTGTCGCGTAGCGCCTTGCCTTTAGGCAGCTTGCCGAGCAGCGAAGGCTGGCTGGCGCTCGCCGCCTCGGCGCGCGAAGGCCACTCGCTCTCCGGGTCCTTGCCCGAGACGGCGTCCTGAATCGCGCCCTGAAGCGCGCGCTGGTCGCGGGTGAAATCGGAGTGGATCTTGAGTTTGCGGTCGTAGGTCGCAACCGCCACCCAATCGTTGGGCAGCAGCCGGCTCACCCACTCTTTCGCCTTGCGCGCGGCCTGCAGCTGTTGGCTCACCAGCTCGGGGGCGTCGAGCGCGAGCGGCCGCACGTCATCGAACAGGAGGATGAAGTAGCGGTTGTCGCGCGGGGCGTCGGTCGCGATCGCGCTTTTCTCGGCCTCTTTCGCCGAGCCGAGGAAGCGCCGGTTGCTATAGAACGAAAGTCCGGAAAGATCGACCGGCTTGCCGTTCTCCGTGACCTGGAAGTCCTGCGGCTTCAAGCCGACGATCACGTTGCCCTGGCGGTCGGTGACCAGAACGTCCAACAGAACCTCGCGGACGTCGACGCGGCCCTCGAATTGGGCTCTGGGCGGCTCGTCGGCCGCGCGAGCCGAAACCGCGAGGACCGAAAGAATCGGTAGGAGGAGGAGCGGGAGGTAGCGGCGCATAGGGAATCTCCTTTTGGCCATTCAACCCGGAAGGTAGCAAGCGGTGGGCCAGGAGGGGCATTCCGCCCTTTTCGCTGCCGCGTCTGTAGGGGCGGACCTGCGTGTCCGCCCTTTGAGGCGGGACAACTACTGAGGCGGGACAACTACCTAAGCCTGCGGATCAAGGGCGGACACGCAGGTCCGCCCCTACGTGTCCTCCCGGGATGACGCCTCTACCCTTTTTTCGTCCCCGGGTAGAACCCGCCCGCCTCGGCATAGCGGCGGAGCGCCGGGCTCGGGGCGTGGCGCTCGCCGACCTCTCGCTCAAGCTTTTCGAGCTTCTCGATCAGGCGCGGCAGCCCCTCTTGGTCGGCCCAGCGGCAGAGACCGCCGCGGAACGGCGGGAATCCGGTGCCGAAGATGAGCGCGAGATCAAGATGCCCGGCGCTCGCGACCACCCCCTCGTCGAGGCAGCGGGCCGCTTCGTTCACCATCGGCAGGATCATCCGCTCCGCGAGGTCGGCGAGCCGTACGTCGTCCGCCTTCGGCAGCAGGCCGAGCAGACCGTAGACGGCGGGATCGGGGCCGGTCCGCTTTCCCTTCTCGTAGAGGTAGAGGCCGCGCTGGTTCTTGGCACCCAACCGGCCGTCGGCCGACAGACGGTCGATCCAGCCGGGCAACGGCAGCCGGTCGGAAAACGCCTCGTGGAGAATGTGGGCGACCTTGATCGCGACGTCGAGACCCACTTCGTCGGTCAGCTCGATCGGACCGAGAGGCATGCCCCAATCGGTCATCGCCCGGTCGAGCTCCTCGATCCGGCGCCCTTGGTCGAGCAGCCAGAGCGCCTCGGTCGAATAGAACATCAGCAGGCGGTTGACCAGAAAGCCGGGCGAATCCTTGACCAAGACCGGCGTCTTGCCCAGCCGGCGCGTCAGCTCGAAGACGGCGTTCGCCGCGGCCGGATCGCACCCTTCGGGGACGATCACCTCGACCAGCGGCATCTTGTGGACCGGGTTGAAGAAGTGCATGCCGACGACCCGCTCCGGGTTCGGGGTCTTCGCGCGAATCTCGGAGATCGGCAGCGACGAGGTGTTCGAGGCGAGCACCGAGCCGGGTGCGGCGTGGGCGGCCAGCTCGCGGAACACCTCCTGCTTGATCTCCAGCTTCTCGATCACCGCCTCGACCACCAGGTCGGCGCGCTCGAAGCCGCCGTAATCGAGGGTCGGCGCGAGCAGCGCGAGCTTCTTCTGCATCTCGGCCTTGGAGATCCGGCGGCGCTTCAAGCTCCAGTCGAAGAGCTTCCTGGCGTGCGCCATCCCGAGGGCGAGCGCCTCGGGGCGGACGTCTTTCATCCGCACGTGAAGGCCCGTCTGATCGGCGATCAGCTGGGCGATCCCGCCGCCCATCACGCCGGCGCCGACCACCGCGGTCGAACGCACCGGCCGCGCGGCGGCGCCGGGAAGGCCGCTCTCGCGTTTCGCCTCTTCGGTCAGGAAGAATAGGTGGAGCAGGTTTTTCGCCACGGGAGACACCGCCAGCTCGGCTGCCGCACGAACCTCGGCGGCATACCCTGCGGGCGCCCCTTCTTCGAGGCCGATACGCACGACGTCGAGCGCTTTGACCGGCGCCGGGTACTGCCCCTTGGTTGTTTTGGCGAGCTGCTTTTGCGCCTGGCTGTAGACGATCCGGCGGCCGAGCGGATTGCCGTCGAGCAGCGTTGATTTCAGGCTCGACTTGCGGGCCGGCCGCTCCTTCTTATCGCGCACCGAGAGCGCGAAGTCGCGGACCCGATCGAAGAATCCGGCGTCCGGCAGCAGCGCGTCGACCAGCCCCATCTTCAGAGCGCTTCGCCCCGAGACCGCTTTTCCCGCGAGGATGATGTCGAGCGCCGCGGTGAGCCCCACCAAGCGCGGCAGGCGGGTCGAGCCGCCCCAGGCGGGGAGGATGCCGATGCGGGTTTCCGGCAGGCCGATCCGCACGTCCGCCCGGTTGCTGGCGACCCGATAGGTCGAAGCGAGCGACCACTCGAGGCCTCCCCCTAAACAGACGCCGGAGATCGCGGCGACAGTGGGGAAGGGAAGCGCCTCCCACGCCGCGAACAATCGCTGCCCCTCGCGCACCGCATCGGCGACCTCTTTCGGGTCGGTCACAGAGGCGATCGCCTGGACGTCCGCTCCCGCGATGAACGTGCCCGGCTTGCCGGAGGCGAGCACGAGGCAGCCGATCTCGCGCCGAATTTCGGGCTGCGCGAGCTTTGCGAGCAGCACCTCCAGCTCGGCGAACACCGAAGACTGAAAGATGTTGACCCGTTTCTCGGGCAGATCGAACGTCAGGGTGGCGAGGCGCTCGCCACCCAACGCCAAGCGCAAAGCCTCAGTCATGCAGTGTTCCCCAAATCTTGAATGGCGAATCGAGAATCATGAGTTGCCGGTTCTAGATTCCGGATTCGACATTCGTCATTCGGAACGCTTCGCGTCCGCTTCGGCGTAGAGCCGGTCGATCACGTCGCCGTACTTCTGATTGATCACCCGCCGCTTGACCTTCATCGTGGGGGTGAGCTCGCCGGTCTCGATCGTGAACTCGTCGGGCAGGATCTCCCAGGCGACGATCTGCTCGAACTTCGCGAGCTTCTTGTTGACCGCCTCGACTTCGTGGGCGAGCAGCGCGCGCGTTTCGCTCTTGGCGAAGAGGGCGGTGCGCTCGGTCGGCAGGCCCTGCTTGGCGGCCCATCCCTTGAGGTTGTCGTAATCGGGGACCAGCAGCGCGGAGAGGAACTTCCGCCGGTCGCCGATCACCACCGCCTGGGCGATGTAGGCGCTCGACTTGAGCGAGTTCTCGATCGGCGCCGGGGCGATGTTCTTGCCGTTGGCGTTCACGATCAGCTCTTTCTTCCGATCGGTGATGCGCACGTAGCCTTCGGAATCCACTTCGCCGATGTCGCCGGTGTGAAACCAACCCTCCGCGTCGATCGCCTCTTTCGTCGCCTCTTCGAGCCCCCAATACCCCTTCATGATGTTCGGGCCCTTGGCCAGGATCTCGCCGTCCTCGGCGATCCGCACCACGACGTCGCGCACCGCGCGGCCGACCGTGCCGAGCTTGGCGTGGCCGGGGGAGTTGACCGAGATCACCGGCGAGGTCTCCGACAGGCCGTACCCTTCGTAGATCGGCATGCCCGCGCCCCAGAAGAATTCGGCGATGTCGCGCCCGAGGGGAGCGCCGCCCGAAAGCGCCAGCTCGAACCGGCCGCCCAGCCGGGTCTTTACCTTGCTGAACACGAGCTTGTCGGCGAGCGTGAGCTGCAAACCGAGCAGGCCGCCGGGATGGGTTCCCTTCAAACGGTATTCGATCGCGCGCTTGCCGACCCCGACCGCCCAATGAAACAGCTTCTGGCGGATCGGAGAGGCGGCGGCCACCCCTTCGTTCACCCGGGCGAGGAACTTCTCGTAGACCCGGGGGACCGAGACGAACAGGTGCGGCTTCACCTCTTGCAGGTTCTGCGGCACCGTGTTGACCGATTCGGCGTACGCGATGGTGACGCCCTTGTAGTAGTAGAAGTAATCGACCGTTCGCTCGAACGAGTGCGAGAGGGGAAGGAAGGAGAGCGCGGTCGATTGCGGGCCGACGTTCGGGAACAGCTCCGCCGCGGCGAGCAGGTTCGACACGATGTTGCCGTGAGTGAGCATGACCCCCTTCGGCTGGCCGGTCGTGCCGCTGGTATAGATGAAGGTCGCCAGATCCTCCGGGCTGCACGCGCGCGCCGAGGCCTCGAACTTCGCCCGGTCGTAGCCTGCGCCCTTTTCCAGCAGGTCGGCGAACGACACGACGCGCGGATCGTCCGAGCTGCCCTTGATCAGGACGATCTTTTCCACCTTCGGCATTTCGCCCGCGTGGTCGAGGAATCCCTGGAGGTGTTTTTCCGTCTCCGCGATCACCAGCCGGGCGCCGCAGTCGTTCGCGATGTAGGCCGCCTGATCGGGCGTGAGCGTCGGATAGATCGGAATCAACACCGCGCCGAGGCCGAGGATCGCAAAATCGGTCGCCGCCCAATGCGGGCCGTTGTCCGACATCAAAGCGACATGGTCGCCGCGGCCGACGCCGAGCTCCCCGAACGATTTCGCCAGGCGGAACACCTGATCGGCGAGCTGGGCCGAAGAGATCGGCCGGTACGCCCCTTCGACTTTGTGCATCAGGCAGTCCGGCTTGCCGAGGGAGACGGCATGCAGGAACAGCTCCGACAGAGTGCGGATCGACATTCGGGAACCCTCCTCGCTGCGATTCGGCGGCATTGTACCCCAGCCGGAATCCGGTCCCGGCCGCCGGCGGTGGGTTCATCTGCCCCGCAGCGGCCGGCCGCTGCCGGAGGCGCCCGAAGGAGCGAGGAGGCGAATGAAACCATCGCCCTCAAACTTGACCGGCGTACGACCTCGCGGTATCTTCTCGCCTCCCGTAGCGGGGCTCGCGTCTCTGTACGCTCGTCTCGCCGATACGCCGCAGGCCAGTCGGGGCGTAGCTCAGCTTGGTAGAGCGCACGGTTCGGGACCGTGAGGCCGGAGGTTCAAATCCTCTCGCCCCGACCAATCTCGCCTTTCCGCAGTCCGCACCTCCCAGCACGGTTCGCGTTTCGTCATAGACTCGGGGTCCACCCTCAGTTTCATCCGGAGGCGCGCCCGTGATCTCGACGCTCACCCTGATTTTCATCGGCCTGGTCGCCGCGCTGCACCTCTACTTTCTGGTCTTGGAGATGTTCCTCTGGACCAAGCCGTTCGGCCGGAAGACCTTCCGGCTCACCCCCGAGATGGCCGAGGCGACCAAGACGCTCGCGGCGAACCAAGGGCTCTACAACGGCTTCCTCGCCGCCGGGCTGATCTGGAGCCTGTTCGCCGAGCACGGGGCTTTCGAGCTGCGCCTCTTTTTCCTCACCTGCGTCCTCATCGCCGGCCTCTACGGCGGGGCGACCGTAGGCAAGAAGATCCTCTACATCCAGGCGCTGCCGGCCCTGATCGCCCTGGTGCTTTTGCACATACCGCACTGAGGGTGGGGCCTGCCTCTCCCTGGGTGCGCGGGCCTCCGGCCCGCCCCTTGCCGGAGAAGACGGCGGGCGAGACGCCCGCGCACCCAGGGAGAGTGGACCGTTGCCCCCACCCGCGAGGCCGGGCTACGATCTCCGGAGGCCGCCCTTGTGGCGATGCCGGCCCCAAACCGAGTTCTCGGCGCATTTTTCGCCTTCAGGAGTCCACCCTCATGTCCCACGGTCGCTTCCGCGTTCCTCCGCCCGTCAATGAGCCGGTCCGTGCCTATGCGCCGGGCTCGGCCGAGCGGGCTTCGCTCAAAGCCAAGCTCCAGTCGATGCTCTCCGAGGAGATCGAGATTCCGCTCGTGATCGGAGGCGAGGAGGTCCGGACCGGTACGCTCGGCACGGCGGTTTGCCCGCATGATCACGGCCATGTGCTCGCGCGGTTCCATCAAGCCGGCCCGGCCGAGGTGGAACGCGCCGCGGTGGCCGCCCGCGCGGCCTGGCACGATTGGTCGGAGACGGCGCCGGAGGATCGCGCGGCGGTCCTGTTGCGCGCGGCCGATCTGCTCGCCGGCCCGTGGCGCGATGCGTCGAACGGCGCGACGATGCTCAACCAGTCGAAGAACGTGTTCCAGGCCGAGATCGATTCGGCCGCCGAGCTGATCGACTTCTGGCGCTTCAACCCCTACTTCGCCCAGACGCTCCATGACGACCAGCCGATCTCTTCGCCGGGCGTTTGGAATCGGGTCGAATATCGCGCGCTCGAAGGGTTCGTCTTCGCGGTGGCCCCGTTCAATTTCACCTCGATCTCGGGCAATCTGCCGACCTCGCCCGCGTTGATGGGCAACACGGTGCTTTGGAAGCCGGCTTCGACCTCGGTGCTGTCGAGCTGGGTGTTGATGGAGATCCTGGTTGCCGCGGGCCTGCCGCCGGGCGTGATCAACTTCCTCCCCGGCAAGGCGAGCCAGGTGGGCGATCCGGCGCTCGCGCACCCCGATTTCGCGGGCATCCACTTCACAGGCTCGACCCCCGTCTTCCAGACCATGTGGAAAACGATCGCCGGGAACCTGCCGCGCTACCGCTCCTATCCGCGGATCGTCGGCGAGACCGGGGGCAAGAACTTCGTGGTCGCCCACCCTTCGGCGAACGCTGACGCGTACGCCACGGCGCTGGTCCGAGGCTCGTTCGAATACCAGGGGCAGAAGTGCTCGGCCGGCTCGCGCGCCTATGTGCCGAAGTCGCTCTGGCCCGCGGTGCGCGCGAAGCTTGCCGAGCAGCTTGACTCGGCGCGCATGGGCTCGCCGCTCGATTTCCGGAACTTCGTCTGCGCGGTGATCGACCAGCCGTCGTTCGATCGGATCAAGGGATACATCGACTACGCCAAGAGCTCTCCCGAAGCCGAGGTGATTTTCGGCGGAGTGTGCGACGACTCGGTCGGTTATTTCATCGAGCCGACCGTCGTAGTCACCACGGATCCGAAGTTCAAGCTGATGGAAGAGGAGATCTTCGGTCCGGTGCTCTGCCTCTACGTCTACGACGACGCCGATCTCGAAGCGATGCTCGATCTGGTGGACACGACCAGCCCGTACGGCCTCACCGGCGCGATCTTCGCCGACGACCGGCGCGCGGTGGCTCACCTCACGAAACGCCTTCGTCACGCATCGGGGAATTTCTACATCAACGACAAATCGACCGGCGCCGTGGTCGGGCAGCAACCCTTCGGCGGCGCGCGCGCCTCGGGCACCAACGACAAGGCGGGCTCGATGGCGAACCTTCTGCGCTGGACCTCGCAACGGTCGATCAAAGAGACGTTCGTACCGCCCACGGATTATCGCTATTCGCACATGGCGGAGGAGTAGCGGCGTCCAACCGAGAAAACGGCGCGGCGGAGAGTTGCCTCCCCGCCGCGCGTCTTCTCGGCTTGATCCGAGAGGGCGGTCATTCAGCCCGGCGGAAAGAAACCGTTTTTCGCCACCGGCAAGCAGACCTTGGTCGAGGCCAGAGGGATGACCTTCTGCGGGCGTACGCCCATGGCGGTGATCACGGGATTGAGTTGGCTGAGCCTGATGAAATGATCGAACTGGAAGCCCTCGACCTGATAGCACAGAACGTCCGAGTACCGAACGAGCTCGAGCAGATCGTCGCTCGGACCCTGGAGATTCTTCATGACCGGAACGCAGAGTTGAGTCGGATACGGATTGCTGGCCGGCGGAACGGTCACCGATTCCGACAATCCTGCAAAGAGCGGATTCAAATGATGGAGGGTGAGCGGCGTCGGGCTCGTCGGCTGCGCGGTTTCGACTCGGAAGCATTCGACGTCCAGCCACTGGATCAGCTTCAATACGTCGGGCGGGATAACCTGCGCGTCCTTGCGGACGGGTAGGCACAGCTGCTGAGGCTCCTTGACGACCACGTCGATCCGGTTGTTGAGCGGTGGCCCGATATTGGGGTTCAGATGGTCGAGGCGGAGGGGTAGGTCGAGGGAAACACCTCCATCGATCCGGTAGCAGCTCCAATCCACATACTGCATGAAGGGCAGGACGGTGCTCGGCGGCGGAATGCCGTTCTTGTAAACCGGCAGGCACATCTCTTCGTCTTCCTGCACGACGACCTGCTGAAAGGCGACGTCAGCTCCGAAGGCGGGATTGAGCTGGTCGAGCCGCAGCGGAAGGTTGAGTGGCGGCTGCCCGCCGGTTTTATAGCAACGGACGTCGAGGTTGGCGACGAAGTCCTTGGGCGTCGGCAAGGGTTGCGCCCCGATGGCCAGCGGCACAGCGAAGAAGACAGCCCCCAGGGTCAGGACCCTAATTGAAACTCGTTGGATGAGACCAGCGTGATAGGACATACCATCTCCTTGCCGCTCGATGAGCGGCTGTCACAGAGAGCTATGGGGAGGCTTCGCCGTCTCAGGAGAGACGAGAAATTAAGGAAAGATTGGCTCTCTATGGTAAGGGGTGCGCAGGGAGCGAAGGGCGGGACAATATTTCTTAAAATTAAGACAAGAAACTCTGGCTTGGTCCTAGTGAAGCTTGGCCGGAAAGCGCGGCGGAGAGTTACCTCCCCGCCGCGCGTTATCTCGGCTCGATCAAACGAACAGAGGAGATTCTTCAGCCTGGCGGGAAGAAGCCGTTCTTCGCCACCGGCACGCACAGCTTGGTCGTGCCGCCCACGACGACGTTCTCGGCCGGAAGGTGCATCGCGCGCAGAACCGGGTTCAGGTGGTTGAGAGTAACCGGCTGGTTGATCGCCGCCCCTTTGGCCGGATAGCACAGGACGTCGGAGTAGGCGATGATCTTCGCCACCGAATCCGGCGGCGCCTGACGGTTCTTCATCACCGGAACGCACAGCTGGGGATCCGGCACTTTCTGGAAGATCGCCTTCTGCCCCGGGATGCCGGCGTAGAGCGGATTCAGGTGGTTGAGGAAAATCGACTCCTCCTTGACGGGCTCGCGAGGCTCGAAGCGGTAGCACTTGACGTCCAGCCACTGGACCAGCGACAGAACCGCCGTGGGGATGACCTGGTTGTTCTTGCGAACGGGCACGCAGAGCTGCTGCGGCTCGCGGACCACGCCATCGACCGAGGGGCCGAGCAGTGGCGGAATCTCCGGATTCAAATGATCGAGATGAAGTTCGAGATCGAGCGACGGCCCCTTGATTTCATAGCACTTCCAATCGACGAAGCGCATGAACGGCAAAACGCTCGGAGGCGGCGGGATTTGGTTCTTGAAGACCGGAACGCACAGGTCTTGCGGTTTGCCCAGGATGACGTCCTCGGACGGTAGGCCTTTTTCGACGAAATAGGGGTTCAGGTGATCGAGCTGCAGAGGCACGTTGAGCGCCGGCTGGTCGTTCAACTGATAGCAGCGGACGTCGAGGTTGGCGACGAAGTCTTTCGGGGTCGGCAGCGCCTGGGCCTGGAGAGCGAACGGCACGCCTAAGGCAACGCCGACGATCAGTGCGAACACCGAAGCCAGCCGGACGGGATGGAACTGCTTGGACATGGCACCTCCTCGCTGCTCGAAAGAGCAGCCGTCTCAAGGAAACGCCGGATTTCGACGTTTCCGCGACGCGTGGGGGCCATGGCACGACGCCGCGGTGGGGCGGCGACGACGAATTCGCGACACGTCTACTTTATGGGGTGCGTGTGGGCGCCTCAGCGGGACAGCGCCCCGGCGGTCTCTCGTGCGCATAGAATCCTTCCCGTGACCTCCACGAACGACTCGAAACCTCCCGCGGCTCCGGCGCACGGCGGCGATCAGATCGGCCTCGCCCTCGCGCGGGAGGGCGTCCGCTTCCTCTATACCCTTTGCGGCGGGCATATCGCGCCCATCCTCACGGGAGCCAAGCGAGCCGGCATTCGGGTGATCGACGTGCGCGACGAGGCGAGCGCCGTGTTCGCGGCGGATGCCACGGCGCGCTTGACCGGCATTCCGGGAGTCGCCGCGGTGACTGCGGGCCCGGGGGTCACCAACGCGATCACCGCGCTCAAGAACGCCCAGCTCGCCGAAGTGCCCTTACTGCTGATCGGAGGAGCCACCGGAACCCTGCTCCGCGGTCGCGGGGCGTTGCAGGACATTGACCAGCTCACTCTGCTCGAGACGGCGGTCAAGTGGCTGGGCAGCTGCGAGAAGGTGCGGGAGATGGTCCCCGCAGTGCACCAGGCGTTCACCATCGCGCGCGCCGGGGTGCCCGGCCCGGTCTTTTTAGAGACTCCGGTCGACCTGCTCTACGGCGAGGATCTCGTACGCGACTGGTATATGGCCGCCGCCGGCAAGGGGAAGGATCTGCGCAGCCGGCTGCTCGGCGGTTACCTACGCCGCCATGCGAACAACCTGTTCCGCGGCGTCCAAGTGGAGCCCGGATCGGCGGGCGAGCCCCGCCGGCCACCGATTCCGCCGCCGTCGCGCAGCCGCCTGGGGCAAGCCTCTGCGCTCCTTTCCCGCGCCGCGCGCCCGGTGCTCGTAGTCGGAAGCCAAGCGGTTGCCTCGGTCGCCCATGTGCCCCAACTCGCCGCCGCGGTCGAGGCGTTGGGGATTCCGGTCTACCTCGCCGGAGGAGCCCGCGGCCTGCTCGGCGCGCGCCATCCGTTGCAGCTGCGCCACAAACGGAAAGAAGCGCTACGTGAGGCGGACCTCGTCCTCCTTGCTGGGCAGCCGATCGATTTCCGGCTCGATTACGGTCGCCACATCGGCCGGGAAGCCAAACTTGTCGCGCTCTCCCGTTCGACCGAAGGGTACGCGAAGAACCGCCGGCCCTCCCTCGCGATCGACGCCGACGCGGGGCTCTCCCTGATCGCGCTAGCCCAAGTCGCAAGCGGCGGCATCGCCCGCTGGGGCGGCTGGCTCGCCGGCCTCCGATCCCGCGACGAAGAGCGCGAGCGGCAGATCGACGAAGGCGCCGCCGAGTGCTTACCGGAGGGGGTCAACCCGCTCCGCCTCTGCCGCGAGATCGACAAGATCCTCCCAGACGAGTCAGTCCTTGTGGCCGACGGAGGAGACTTCGTAGCCACCGCCGCCTACTCCATCGCCCCCCGCAAACCGCTCTCCTGGCTTGACCCCGGAGTCTTCGGAACCCTAGGCGTAGGAGGAGGTTTCGCCCTCGCCGCCAGCCTCTGCCGCCCGGAATCCGAAGTCTGGCTCCTCTGGGGCGACGGCTCCAGCGGCTTCAGTCTGGCCGAATTCGACACCATGGCCCGCCACGGAGCGCCGGTCCTGGCGATCGTGGGAAACGACGCATCCTGGAGCCAGATCGCCCGCGAGCAGGTGGAGATCCTGGGAGACGACGTCTCGACCGTTCTCGCCCGGACCGACTACCACCGAGTCGCAGAAGGCTACGGCGGCGTCGGTTTCGTCCTCAAACGGGACGAGGACATCGCCGGAGTCCTCGCCGAAGCCCGCGCCGCACTCAAGCAGGGCAAGCCGGTGCTGGTAAACGCCCACCTGGGGCGTAGCGAGTTTCGGAAGGGGTCGATTTCTATGTAGGAGGGCGGAGAATCTATTGTCTACAATGAATTAACACGTAGACCCTTCTTGAACACCAAGGAATTGTAATGTCCTATAAGAGTTCGTTCGTCGGTTTGCCCCGACCGGTCTGGCTACTTTCATTCGCTACCCTAGTTAACCGAAGTGGGGCGACAGTTCTGCTCTTCTTAGTGCTGTATCTTAGGCTAGATAAAGGTTGGAGCGAAAAACAGGCTTTGTTAGCGCTGTCGTGCTTCGGATTGGGAGCGATGGTGGGCAGACTCGGTGGCGGTTGGCTGGCTGATCGGGTTCGGCTTTCGGTAATTTTACGAGCTAGCTTTCTGCTGCAGGGTCTCTGTTTCTTGATACTTGGGTATCTCGGCGCAAGGTATTTGATTTATACGTTCATGATAGCTATTGGAGCTGTGGTAGAGGCGTTTCGACCGGCTAACACGGCTGCTCTTTATTCATCCGTTAGGGATCCTAGTGATCGCGCACGGGCGAGCGCACTCGATCGCCTTGCGATCAACATTGGAACCGGAATTGGTTGGTTTCTCGGAAGTTTCTTGGTAGCAGTTGTGGGGTATAAATCGCTATTCCTTCTCGATAGCGCGACTTCCTTAGTGGCCGCTATGTTGCTATGGCGATGTTTCCATGATTATCCAGCCTCGAAGCAAGAGGGAAGGGCATCTAGAGGGCCTTGGCCCTGGAAGGATATTCAGTTCATGGAATTTGTAGGACTCGCTAGCTTGTTCGCGATTTTGGTATTCCAGTTGCAAGGAACTGTTCTTTTATCGCTCGCTAACAATTACCACCTCTTGCCATCAGAGATCGGGTGGTTGCACGTCCTGGGCTCAACAATCACGGCAGTGTTTGAAATGGCGCTTGTACATGCGCTGCGCGACCGTCAACCTATAAAAGTTATCGCATGGGGTTCATTCTTTCTGGGTTTAGGATTTGTTCTTCTACCGTTTGGGTCTGGTCTGCCCCCTAGATTCCGCTTGTTCTATGTTTCTGTCGTTATCATTACTTGGGCCGTTGGAGAGATGCTGGCGTCGCCACTCCTTCCCACTGTTGTCAAAACGAGTGCCGTAGAGGGGCGATTCGGGGCCTACCTCGGTCAGTACGGCTTTTTTTCAGCATTTTCCTATGCGGTTGGACCATTCGTTGGCGGTCGGGCGCTGGGAGCTCTCGGCCCCAAGTGGTTTTGGTGCACCTGTGGCGCATTGGGCATGTTTCTTTGTGCTGGCTTTCAGTGGTTCGCCGGGCGTATGAAACGCCTCTCGCAAGTAACCTAGCAACTCGTGGGGAGTTCGCTCCTGCCAGCTATGAACTCACCGAGAGAATTCGGCTATGGCGACAGGACACCGAGGCGAGCGACGACGCTTCTTCAGGTTGAGATAGGCTGAGATCTTGTCGACACGAAGCAGGGAGTGTGCAATCTGCTGGGCGATGATGGGGGGCACTTGGCCCAATCTCTGCGCTCTGTGTGAACCTACCGGGCGCGCACTGTCGGACAAGACCCGATCATTCGCCAATTAGACCTAACCCCCAAGGGAGTTCCTCCGGCTCTGCCGGGGTGGCAGTAGAAGTTTGACACTTCCAGTGGTGCTCCACCGAGGAAGTCCTCGGGAGCTGCTAACTAAACGCACAACGGGAACAACCACGATGACCGGTCTTGGAAGTTTGTTCCACGGCTGGAGGAGCGATGAGGCACAGGGACGGCGCGGCATTATGGTCTATGTGCCTCAACAAACTGAGAAAGCATTCCCTATTCTTCCAGTCGCTTTGAGCGGCTCCCAATCCTAAAGCCCCGGCTCTGCCTAGGGATACTTACTGTCTGTTGGAGGTACCCGAGTACTTCGCCTGGATGCTTGCTCACTGGTCGCGGGAGCTTTCCTGGAAGGATAAGGCTCAAGGCGTCGTGCGGTTGGTCAGGCCGACCTACCTATGACTGCACCCGCCTGGGCATTGCCCGAAACGAGACATCGAGAGCATGCCTCTTGTTACGCCCATTGCGGACCCAACACCTCTAGAAGAAGCCGGTGTCCTTTTGGCCAGGGGGCTACGTTCCGGAAGAGGCCGTATTCAACAAAGCCTACGGCGAATGGCCAGAGCCAACTCCTGTCCCGCTATAGTTGCCTGACACACTCTCTAGGTATGGCGGGCATTACCAAATGACGGAACAGGAGGCGTTTGAGCTATTCACCCCATGGCAAGGCATGGCACCGTTCTTGCTGACGAGGTCTACATGTTTAGAACCAGCAG
>DASYKS010000100.1:0-147572 GCA_035995205.1 Thermoanaerobaculia bacterium | reverse complement strand
CGCCTCGGCCATCTCCGCCGGATCGCTCTTGGGCACTTTCGAGACTCAACCGGCCTGCGAACTCCAAGAAAACCGAGAAGTCGGCGATTCTGGGGGGCCAAAACACCCTTCGCCGAAACCTTCATGCATAGTCCGGGTTAGCTGCAACCGCGGTCACCACCATTTTCTATCTCCTGGCTAAATCCGTGGGCTCTCCGTCCGCCCGTTCGGTCGTCCTCGATCTCCTCGAACTGTTCGAGATAGCTCCCGTGGACCGTTCAGCCCTCGAGAGAGCGGCCGCCTCTACCTTCTCCGATTTCGAGGATTCCGTTCTTTATGAAGCGGGGCGGGCAGTCGGTATCGATGCGATCGCGACCCGAAATCAAACCGATTTTCGCGACTCCGCGGTGCCGGTCATGTCGCCCGCAGAGCTGAACGCCGTTCTCGAGCTCGGTACGAACGACGCCGAGTCGACCTGACGCCTATCGTCGTCCGAAGCTCCCTTCGAGACCTATTTCCCCATCCGTTCGAGCGCATCGGCAGCGGCTTTTTGCTCGGCGGCTTTCTTGCTCGAACCTTCGCCGCGACCGGCGAACGCCCCCGAGACCCAGCATTCGACCTCATAGACCTTGTCGTGGTCGGGCCCTTTCTGGCCCACCATCCGGTACTCGGGCAGCTCGCCGCCATTCGCCTGCGAGACCTCCTGCAGGCGGGTCTTGGCGTCCACCGAAAGGAGCGGCGCTCCCGTGGTCGAAGCGGTTTCGAGCATCGTCTCGATCGCCGCGCGCGCCGCGTCCAAACCGCCGTCCATGTAGATCGCGCCGAACACGGCCTCCAGCGAATTTGCCAGCAGGGACGCCTTGGTCCGCCCGCCCGAACGCTCCTCGCCGATCCCCAGCTCCAGCTCCGGCCCGAGCGCCAGCCGCTCGGCATGAGGGGCGAGCGTCGCGCGGCTCACCAACTGGGCCTTGAGCTTCGAGAGCTGCCCCTCGGGCAGCGTGGGATTGCGATCGTAGAGCCAGGACGCCGCGACCAACCCGAGCACCGCGTCGCCCAGGAACTCCAAACGCTCGTAATGACGCTCGACCCCGTGCTCGTTCGCGGCCGAACGATGGGTCAAGGCGAGCTTCAGTAGCTCCGGCCGGTTGAACCGGTAATTGAGGCGCTCTTCGAGCGGGAGGGATCGACGACCGAACATCGTAGGGTGATGCTACCAGGACTACCGTTGGTCCCAAAGTCGGAGGCGATCGCCGGACGGCTGACCGTCCTTGCACGTAGACTGGCCGCAGAGTCCTGACCCCACGCCCCAGTCTAGGAGGTCTATGATCATCCCGTCGAGCTTTTCCCGGCTGAGCCTTGCAGGGTTCGGCCTTCTCTTTTGCTGCTTCGTCGCTTCGGTTTCCCCGGCGGTTGCCCAGACTCCCGCTCCCTCCCTCGCGTTCGGACCGTCGGAGGTCTTCGCCTCCGGCGTGACCCCCGGCGGGCGGGTCGTCTTCTTCGCGGTCACCCAGGAAATCTCCGAGGACGAGGTCGCAACTCTCCACCGGCGTGATGCCGTGCGAATCGATACCGACGGCGACGGCGTCGTCTTCTTCGATCTCGGCGGGCCGGTGACGCAACGGGCGATCTGGCTGGCCGTCGATCTCGCGACCGGCGCCTACGCCCTCGCCACGCCGAACGGCGAGCCGCCAAGTCAGACCGAGTTCGCCGGGGAGGGTCTGGTGCTGGGCGCTCCTCTCGGGGCTCCCGATTCGGTCGAGGATACACGGACCTTCTTGGAGGTTCTGCTCGTCCGCCCCGGCGTCGCCGCCTGGGCACAGACGATCGCGGACGGCGGGACGACCGACGCGGACGACAAGGTGGACGGTGCGGTGGACGCAGCGATCGACAGCCTTTCCCAGATCGACCCGGACACGGGCGAGAGCCCGGCGCCCGATCGATTCGGCACGCAGGATCTAATTTTTTCGTTCGACCCGATGAGCATGGAGATCGTCACCGCGAGCGCGACCACCCTGGTCGGAGGTGCCCGATGAATGCATTGCGCCGAATCTCAGGGTGGCCTACCGCGCTGTTTCTATTTGCACTTGGGAGTCTAGTCGCCGCGCTTGCCGGGTCGCCGCTTTCCGCGCAGGAGCACCCGAACGTCGCGCGCGGCTTTTCGCGCGACAAGGCGTTCCAAATCGGCGACGTCGACCACGTCAATCTGTTCAACGGCAACTTGGTGTTGACCGTCCCGCTCGGTCAAAGTTATCCGGTCGGCGGTGGCCTGTCGTTCGGCCTCACGCTCACCTACAACTCGAACGTTTGGGATTTTGAAGAGCGCTTCGCTCCGTCGCAGAACTCCTACACCCAGGCCCTCCCCGGGTTGCGTTTCAACGCGGGGCTCGGCTGGCTCCTGACGCTCGGCCAATTGAATCCGCCGGCGACCTCGACCAATCAGAGCGAGCACGAGGTCTACCTCGGTCCGGACGGCGCGGAGCACGCCTTCTATTCCAACCTTCATGAGGGCGAGGCGGTCACCAAAGCGGTTCAGTACACCCGCGACGGCAGCTACCTGCGGCTTCGCGGTTCCTCCGGCAGCCCCCGGGAGGTTGATTTTCCCGACGGCACGATCCATCGGTTCGACAGCTCGAACCGCTTGATCCAAATCCGCAGCCGGTTTCTCACCCCGGCAGGCCAGCCGGCCGACACCGTCGAGATCACCTATCCGAGCTCCGATTTCTGGACGATCAAAACGACGGTCGACGGTTTTACTCGGACCCAGACGGTCCATTTCCGCTCCGGCCTGGGCAGCTACTCGAAGCTGGTCGACTATGTGGAGCTGGCGACGTGGAACAATCCTTCGCCGCCCTCGCGCTATACCTTCAACTACTCCCTGGTGACGATCCAGAGACCCTGCCCGCATAACGATCAAACGGAGGGCGGCCTGCCGCTGGCAGCGGCGGTGCCGCTGCTCGTCAGCCTCACCCGTCCGGACGGTTCGCAGGTTTCGATGCCCGCCTCGGATTACTTCACCGACCTCGGCGCCGCCACCTGTGCGAGCCCCTGGAACGGCGCGATCCGGGGGCTGACGCTGCCGACGTTCGGCCGGCTGGAGTGGGACTACCAGACCTACGCCTTCCCGATCGATTCGTCGGCCCGGCCGTTCCGCCAGAGATCGGCGGGAGTGTTCCATCGTCGCCTGCTCACGACGCCGACCGATCCCAACCCTTACCTTTGGAGCTACTCGACCGCGATCACGCCCTGGGCGCTTGGCAGCGCGGCCGAGGAGTTGGTCAATACGGTGACCGATCCGCTCAGCAATCGGACCGAGAATTACTTCGCGATCTACGCCAAGACCCGAGTGCAGCCGACCTACGGCACGTCTCTGTTCGAATACGGCCTGCCGATCAGCCATCTCACGCAAGACGGCTCCGGCCGACTGCTCTCGACGAAGACTTTCAACGGCGCGGGGCAGCTGATCCGCTCGACCTATGCCAAATACGACTTCGATCCCTTTTCGGGGGTTCCCCAGCTGGAGGAGCGCTCCCGTCTGAATCAGCGGACGACCCAGAGCGAGACGGTCTACCATGACGATCCGGGTGGGTGCAGCGCACCTCCGGGAACGTCCAATCCATGCCGGATTTCAACCGTCGTCTCGTCGGACTTCGACGGTCTCGGCCACTATCGGACGGCCACGACCGGCGGCAATTTCGGCAACGCCGACCTCCGGACCGCGTTCACAAGCTACAACCCCGGGCGCGGCACCTATCCCGGGAGCTTCGTGCCTCCCGCCACGGCGACCGAGCCCTGGGTGCTGGAGACCTTCGACCGGATGACCGAGTCTGAGGGTGGCTTCACCTCGCGGGTGGATGCCTGCTTCGATCCGGCGACCGGCTTTCTGAAACGGAAGCGCGTATTCAAAACGGGCACTTCGCCTTCCACCGAGGACGTCGTCGCGGTGATGACCCCGGACGTGCAGGGCAACGTGGCGGTCGAGGAGACCTACGGCGGGGACCTGGCGAATCTCGATACGGCGGCTCCGCTCTGCACGATGAATCCGGGGACGAGCCGCTATCGCGCGACGTATACCTACCAATACGGAGTGCGCGCGACGGCGCAAGCGACCAATGCGGCAGGCGGCATTCCGGCCGCGATCAACTTCAAGTCGCTCGACTTGAACGTCGACCCCTCGACCGGCCTGCCGAGCGAGAGCCGCGACAGCGTGGGCTGGCGAACGACCTACAAGTACGACGTGCTCGGCCGGGTGACCGAGATCAAGCCGCTCGCCGGCCCGGTCGCCGGGCCGGTGGGCGCCTGGACCCGCTATACCTATAACCGTGCGACCTCCGGCGCCAATCCGGCCACCGTGGACGCCCAGGGCTGCGCCTCCACCAGCTCGACCTGCACGACGCCGCTCGAACAGAGCCAGCTGGTGTTCGACTACCTCGGCCGCCTGACCAAAGAGCGGCGCAAGACGCCCGACGGCACCTGGTCGAAGCAAGTGACGACCTACAACGGCAACGGCTGGAAGGATTTCGTTTCGGAGACCCAAGCCGACTCGACGAACGACGGCTCGCTCACCGGCACCAAATACCGCAACTACGACCCGTTCGGCCGCCCCGGCCTGTTGATTCCGGCCGACGGGTCGGCGCACCAGGTGACGCTGGCTTACGAGGGCGTGCGGAAGACGCAACGGACGGCGAAGGTGGCGACCAGTTTCAACACCGCCTCCGGAACCGCGAACGAGACGTTCGCGACGACGACCGAGATCTCGGATCGCCAGGGCCGGCTCGCCCAGGTCATCGAGCCGAACAACGTCTCCACGATCTACAACTACGACGTCGGCCAACGCCTGCGTCGCGTCTGTCAGAATTCGAACGCCACCGGCTCGAACTGTGGTCAGGAGCGACAGTTCAGCTACGACAACCGGGGCTTTCTGACCTTTGAGCGCCATCCGGAAAAAGGCGGCATGTCGGGCAACGGGCTGGTGACCTATTCCAACTACGACCCGCGCGGCCATGCGGGACACAAGCAGGATGGTCCAGCCGACCTGTTGTTCACCTACGACCTGGCGGAACGTTTGACCGACGTCATCGAGAACGCGACGGGGCGCCCGCTCAAGAAGTTCACGTTTGGAACCAGCACCTCGGACAAGGGGAGGCTCGCGAAAGCCGAACGATGGAACTATCGCTTCCTCGGCGGCAGCCCGACCCAAAAAACGGCATTGATTACCGAGACTTATCAATATCTTGGCCGGGACGGCAAGCCGTCCCAGCGGGATACGACTCTGACCTATGAAACCGCTCTCAACGAGCACTTCGTCCAGACCTTCGGCTACCACGAGCTCGGCATGCTGGAAGCGCAGAGCTACCCGAACTGCACGGGCTTCGCGGCCTGCACCTCGGGGGGGCGCACGGTATCGAATGTCTTCACCCAAGGCCGGTTGACCGCGGTGTCCGGATATACCGGCACCGTGCCCGGCCAGGGAGCGGGAGTGGGGATCACCTACCATCCGAATGGCCAGATCAACCAGGTCGCGCACGCCAACAGCGTGGTCGCCACCTACGGCCTCGATCCCAACAACCTTCCCCGGCCCGCGTCGATCAACGCTGCCATGGGCGGCACGACGCTCTGGGATACCGGCCCCTACAAATACGACGGCTCGGGCAACATCTGGAAGATCGGCACTTCTTGGTTCGAGTACGACTCGTTGTCCCGCCTGACGACAGGCGCGGTGTTTCCCAATCCGCTCGGCGGCGGAACGCAACAGAAGCAGAGCAGCGCGTTCGACGTCTTCGGCAACCTCCAATCGCTCACGACCCAGATCGGCACGGCTACGGCTACCACCCGCCTGACCACGACGAGCTCGGCGACGAACCGGCTGGCGTCGCCTTCGACCTATGACACTGCAGGCGCCCTGACGAACTGGAACGGCGCATTCTACGAATACGACGGACTGAACCAGCTGGCGCATTACGTATCGGGCACGGAAGATTGGTCTTACATCTACACCGCGGACGATGAGCGGATCTGGAGCTTCAAGCCCGCGCAAGGCGCAACGCCGCGCTCCGACCGCTGGACCCTCCGCGGACTGGACGGCCAGGTGCTTCGCGAGTACCCGATCTCCGGCTACGTCTGGAACAACTGGGAAGACAACATCTACCGCGACGGCCAACTGCTCGCGAACTACCTCTCAGGCAGCCAGCGCCGGCACTTCGATCTCGACCACCTGGGCACGCCGCGCCTGATCACCAACGTCGGGGGCGCGGTCACCTCGTACCACGTCTACTACCCCTTCGGAGAAGAGGCGACGCTCGCGACCCAAGACACCGAGCGCCTGAAGTTCACCGGCCACGAAAGGGACCTGAACAACCAAACCGGCGGAACGCCCTCGGCGGACGACCTGGACTACATGCACGCGCGGTTCTGCTCGCCGGTCACGGGGCGGTTCTTGAGCGTGGATACCGTGCCCGGCAAAATCGGCAGTCCGCAGAGCTGGAATCGCTATGCTTACGTCGGCGGGAACCCCTTGAGAGCCGTCGACCCGGACGGTCAAGACCTCCTCGACGTCGTCAATGGCTTTGTCAACGCACTGGGTAGCGACCTTTTGTGGGGAGCCGGACGCCAGACCCCAACAAACTCGGACTATGCAATCGGGCAAAAGGGCGGCGATCTTGCGGCACTGGCGGGTTCGCTCATCGAGATTCAGGCAGGTGCGGGCACTGTAGGTGGGGCGGGTGTGGTCACCGTAGTGACACTTGGAACGACTCTTGAAGTCACACTTCCGGTAGCTGTTGTCGGGGCTGCAGCTGCAGTCCACGGCTCCGGTGTCTTCGTCGTAGCCAGCTCGATGCTCGGCAAAGACGGGGCCAGCTCGTCCGGCACGGAGACTGGAGATAAACGAAACCCGGCGCAAGATCGGCGGCTGTCAAAGGGTGAAATTAAGAAGCTTTCAGATTCAGGTTACGATGCCGAAGAATTGAAGGGAGGTAAACGAACAGGCCCCCGAGATCTCTTTATTGACTCAAAGGGGAATGTGTACGTGAAACCCAAGAACGGATCCGGTCCCGGTGAGCCGACGGGACTAAACCTCAATAACTTGAAGCGACGGCCGAGGCCGAAATGACGCCGCGAGCGAAAGTCCGCTTGAACCTGACCGACTTTGAAGTCGATCCGGACGAGGTGAGTAAGCTTCTCGGAATTGCCCCCGACTTCATCTGGCGAAAGGGCGACCTGATCTTGGAGACTGCTCGTTCCTACTCTGAGAATGGCTGGAGATTGGTCTCAAGCCTTCCAGTCTCTTCAAGCGTCGAAGAGCACGTCCTCAACGTTCTTGACAGGATCGAGCCTGCCGCAGAGCTTCTTTCGCATCTCAAACCGCTGGAGGTGGAAGTATCTTGTGTCGTCTACTATTACGATTACACGCCAGTCCTGGGTTTAAGCCACGAGACCATCAGACGTCTTGCGCGATTGGGCGCTTCGCTCGACTACGATCTCTACGATATGGGATCGGAGGAGAACAGCGAAAGCGTCGAGACATGGGCGTAAGGTAATGTTCAATAGCGAATGGGTGAGATCGAACACCCAGCCTGGCGCAACGGCTCAAATGATCGAATCCACATGCGGTCAGGAGCGGCATGACGAAAGAGGAACGATCTCTGGCATTCAGGATTCTCGGCGGCCTGAGCAATCGGAGGCGTCCGAAGGCGCATCGTCCGGAAGCAGCAGGGTGCTCAAACAAACGGTAGCCAGACCGGATCGGAGTAGGCAGATGGAGAACGAAATCAAAGTGCGTTTCATCGTGATGGGATTCGATCAAGAGCCAGGAGCCATCACCGAGCTGCTCAGAATCGACCCGACCGAGACTTGGATGCTTGGCGAGCCCATGGTTCCCTCACCGATACGCATTCACGAGGAAAACGGCTAGGCACTGGCTTCACAGCTAGATACCACGACGGGAGTGGGCGACCAAATTCGCTACCTGCTCGATATGCTTGAACCGGCACGGGACTCGTTGAACAGCCTTGGTGATGCCTACCGCGAGTTTTCTTGTGTGATTTTCGCCAACGACGGCGTACCGGAGATCCATTTTAGCAGTGACACGTTGAGGCGGATTTCGGGGCTTGGGGCCTCGATAGACGTCGACCCTGTACTGCATGGACACATCGCCGCCTAGTTGACGCGTGAATGATTGAGATTAAACGCCCAGGTTGGACTCTGACCGTTTTCTCTGGCGATCAGGGTCTCGATGCGAACGACGACAACGTCGACGTGGAGGTTCAGTTCGTCGACGGTACCCGCTATGGTGCCACCTTGGCCACGACACGGAACATCGACCGATTGATGCAGCGCGATCGGGATTCCGGGCTCGAGTCTCGGGGCTTATATTTCTGGAGCGCAGGCCTGGTCGTGGTCCGCGACTTATCGATCGAAACGATCCTCTCTACCATCGAGCGGATGCTTGAGGTAGATGACCTGACGCAGGCGTTCGAGCGATTCGATTGAGAAGGGATTGAGAGGTCGAGCATGCCGAAAGTGGCTGTGACCGCCGACCGTCGCGATCCTGAGACCGCCTTACGGCGGCTCAGCGGGTTGTTCGCCATGCCGCTATTTGAGCTCAACGGAATCATCCTCACCGGAGATCTGAAGGAGGCCCAAGGGCATTTCTCGTCGGGGGAGCCGGACGACCCGATCGGTCTCGAAGCGTTCGCCAATCACTATCACCTGGAGGATTACGTCCGAGAGCTCGGGCTCGATCCAAGGAAGCGGCGGCGAGAGCTCAACCGTCTCGCCGATGCTCTGGTCCTGGTCTGGACGGAACGTCTGATGGGAATCCTTGGAGAGCGTACTCTGCTGTTCTATGTGGGAGGGGAAGAGGACGTCATCGTTCGTTTCCATGTGGAAAGACCTGGCGGGCGCCCATGGATGGCCTTGGATGATCCGGCCTTTATCAAGAAGGCGCGGATGCGCGTCTTCAGGGTCAGCCGATCAGGCCTCGAGAGAATTGCTTGAGTCTCTGCCCCTACCGCCGCCCAAACCGCCGTTCGAGATCCGAGTCCGTCATCTGCAGAACGATCGGCCGGCCGTGGGGGCAGGCGTAGGGGTTTTCGGCGGCGAACAGCTCGGCGACCAGGACTTCCATTTCGAGCGGGGCGAGCGGGTGGTGCATCTTGATCGCCGACTTGCAGGAGAGCGTCGCGGCGAGAGCGTCGAGAATCTGGCGGGCGAGAAGCTCGGCCCCTTCCGCCCCTTCGAGATCGCCGCCGCCGATTGAAGAGGAGGCGAGCGCGCGGAGGAGTTTTTCGCCCTCGTCCGCCGAGAGCACGGCGGGCACCGAGGTGAGCCCCACCTCCGAGCCCGAAAGCTCGGCGATGCCGAAACCCGCTTTTTCGAGCGCCGGGCCAAGCTCCAGCAGGCGCAGCCGCTCGGCCGCCGACAGCTCCAGCAGGATTGGGTGGACCAAGTGCTGCGCCGACCGGCTGGTTGCCGCGAGCGAGCGGCGGAGGCGCTCGAACAGGATCCTCTCGTGCGCGACGTGCTGGTCGATCAGGTAGAGCCCTTCCGGTCCTTCGAGCAGAATCAGCGTTCCCTTGTATTGCCCCATCAGACGGAATGGCCGGCGCTCGCCGCTACGGCCGGACAGCGGCACGGCGGCGCGCTCCGCGATCGGCGCGTAGGCGGCGGTGGCAAGACGCGACGTGTCCGGGTGGGGTGGAGCATCCTGCGGAGTCGGCGTCCAAAGCTCGGAAGCCCGCGGCCGCTCGGCGATCTCGGACGCGGAGTTGCCGAAAGAGGTCCCGGCCGACCCGTACGGCGTCCGGCCGCCGAGCCCTTGCCAGGAGAACGTCCCGAGCGGCGCGCCGGAGGGAGACGTGGTCGAAGAGGAAAGCTCTCGCAGGGGGGCCGCCTCTTCCCCGCGTGCCCGTTCGAGCCCGCGCCGGAGCGCCCTTTCCACCCGGCCGAGGAAACCGAGATCGCGGAACCGCACCTCCGCCTTCTGCGGATGGACGTTGACGTCGACTTCCGAGGGGGGCAGATCGAGAAACAGGAACAGGGCGGGAAAGTCCTCGTGCCGCCACTCTTCGCGCACCGCTCGATAGAAAGTCGCGAGGATCGCCCGGTCGCGCAGCAGGCGCCGGTTGACGAAGAGGAAATGGCGGCGCCCCCGCGCGGTCGATGGCGTCCCGATCAACCCGGAGATCACCTCGCCGTCGCGACCGTTGACGGTATCCCCGAGCGGCACGGCCGGAATCTCCGCCAGCTGGCGCGCGAACGGCTCGCCGAAGATCTGGCCGATCCGCCGCGCGGCACCCGCCATGCTCGATGCCGCCTCCTCCCCCGGCTCGGTGGAGAGCGCATCGAGCAGCGCGCGCCCCTCGTGGAGGACGGTGAAGCGCACGTCGGGCCGGGCGAGCGCATACCCCTGCACGGTTTCCAGAGCGCGCCGCAGCTCGGTGTCCGAAGTTTTCAGGAACTTCCTCCGGGCCGGAACGTTCCAGAACAGCGAGCGGACCTCAATCGTCGTGCCGCGGGTTCGAGCGAACGGCTCGGCCAACGTCACCCGGCCTCCTTCGATCGCCACCCGGGTCCCTTCGCCCGGCCGTTCGGCCGTAGTCAGCGTGACCCGCGAGACGGCACCGATCGTCGCCAGCGCCTCGCCGCGGAAGCCGAGCGTGCCGACGCTCTCCAAATCCTGGAAGCTGCCGATCTTGCTCGTCGCGTGACGGTCGAACGCGAGCAGCGCGTCGTCGCGGTCCATACCGCAGCCGTCGTCCGCCACCGCGATCCGCTGCTTGCCCCCCGCTTCGAGCTCGACCCGGATCTCGGTCGCCCCGGCGTCCAGGGCGTTTTCGACCAGCTCTTTGACCACCGAGGCGGGGCGCTCGACCACCTCGCCCGCGGCGATCTGCGAGATCAGCGTGTCAGACAGGTGGTGGATTCGCGACATTTCCTCCGGATTCTCGCATGGCGGACACCTGCCTGCGGTCTTTGATCAGGGAAGCAGCGATCGAAATCGCGAGCACGCCCGCGATCACCCCGAGTGAGGCCGCAGTCGGAATCTTCCACAGGTCGGCCAGGGTCATCTTCAAGCCGACGAACATCAGCACGGCCGCCAGGCCGAGCTTCAGGAACGAGAACTTCCCCATCACCCCGGCGAGCACGAAGTAGAGCGAGCGCAGGCCGAGGATCGCGCAGATGTTCGAGGTGTAGACCAGGAACGGATCGCGCGTCACCGCGAAGATCGCCGGGATCGAATCGACCGCGAAGACCAGGTCGGTGCTCTCGACCAGCAGCAGGACCAGGAACAGCGGTGTCGCGAACCGCTTGCCGTTTTCGCGCACGAAGAACCGCTTCTCGCGATAGTCGGGGGTCACCGGCAGGAAGCGGCGGGCCAGGCGAAGTAGCGGGTTCTTCTCCGGATGGATCTCCTCGCCGCCGAAGAACGCCATCTTGATCCCGGTGAAGATCAGGAACGCGCCGAAAAGGTAGATCACCCAGTGGAACCGCTCGATCAGCGCCGCGCCCGCGAAGATGAAGACCGCGCGCAGGACCAGCGCGCCGAGGATGCCCCAGAACAGGACCCGGTGCTGGTACTTATCGGGAACTTTGAAATAGCCGAAGATCAGGGCGATGACGAAGATGTTGTCGATCGACAGTGATTTTTCGATCAGGTAGCCGGTGAAGAATTCGATCCCCGCCTGCGGTCCGCGCGCAGCCCAAATCCAGACGTTGAACAGCAGCGACAGGGCGATCCAGACGCCGCTCCAGATGGCGGCCTCCTTGACCGAGACCGCGTGCGCCTTGCGATGAAAAACGCCGAGGTCGAGCGCGAGCATCGCCAGCACGAAGGCGTTGAAGCCGAGCCAAAGCCAGAGGGGGGTGTCGAACATGGTGCCGATCTCCTAAAGATCGGCCGTGGGGTCGGAAACGAGACGCCACGGCACGAAGGTTTCGTGTCGTGGTGGTCTCGCCGTAGCGCCTCTCCTCCTACCGGCGCTCGCAAACGACCGGGAGCTTCTGGACCCACAAGCTCCGTGTTGACGACCGTTGCCCCGAAACGTCCGAAGATCGCTCTTCAGAGGTTTCGGGTGGCTACTCCCCACCGGGGATGCTGCTCGTGGAACAAGTGAATCGGGGGTTTCATTCCTAGGGGTGAGGGCTGCTACCCCACCACCGCCAGCGCCCCGGGCAGGACTTCCAACTCCACGCGGTCGCCGGGGGCCATCGGCCGGACCGGCTCGCCGCCGCCGTAGAGATGCATCGGCCGGTCGACCGAGAGGACCGCCCGGCGGGTGTGGAGGATCTCGACCGCCGGGTGGCCGACGTGTTTGCCGGAGTAGACCTTGGGGAAGACGCGCAGCAGACCGACCTTCGAGACTTCGCGGACGATCACCAGGTCGAGCAGGCCGTCGTCGATCGAGGCGTCGGGCGCGATCTTCATGCCGCCGCCGAAGCGCGGGAGGTTCGCGGCGACCGCGAACATCGCCTTCCCCTCGAAGACCCCGCCGTCGTGCTCGACCCGAAGGTGAGGCGGCTTGAAGGTGGCGAGGGTCTTGATCACCGCCCAAACGTAGATCAACGGCCCGCGCAGGTGGCGAACCTGGTTCGCGGTCCGGGTGACCTCGCTGTCGAAACCGACGCCGAGGTAGCTCACGCTGAACATCGGACCGACCCGGATCAGGTCGATCTTGCGGATCGGCCCCGAGATCGCGCGCTCGACCGCCTCGTCGAGCGGGGCCGGCACACCCAGGCTCCCCGCCAAGTCGTTGCCGCTCCCGAGCGGGACGACCCCGAGGGCGCAGTCCGAGCCCGCGAGACCTTGCAGCGCGAAGTGCATCGTGCCGTCGCCGCCGACCACGATCAGCCGCTCGACTCCATCCGCCGCCGCCCGGTAGGCCTGCATCGGCAGATCGGCCGCCGTGCGTGACACGGCCAGCCCCGCGCCATACCGGGAGGCGAGGATGCGCAGGCGATCGAGGTGCCGGGCACCCGAGCCTCGCCCCGACGAGGGATTGACGAGAAATCGAATCATGGAAAAGTGGCCGGGATCTTACTGCGGATTGCGTCACGCACTCTTCGCGTCTAGGCTCGGCACCCATGCCGCATCCCGAAATCCAGATCCTCGTCTGTCTGAACGAACGCCCCTCCGACAGCCCGAAACCAAGCTGCGCCCCCCGCGGAGCGCTCGCGGTCTACCACCGATTCAAAGATCGGGTGAAAGAACTGGGCATCCGCGACCGGGTGATGGTCGTCCGCACCGGCTGCCTCAAGCATTGCAGCCAGGGCATCACCGTGGCGATCTGGCCGCTCAACCTCTGGTACCGCGGCGTGACGCTCGATGATGTCGAGGAGATCCTCCGCGAGAGCGTGCTCGAACGTCGCGAGGTCGAACGGCTGCGGATGCCGGATATTCCTTGGGAATGAGGGAGAGGGAGAAGAAGTCTTGCTGGCGAGCAGCCATCCTTCTCAGAAAACCTGGAAGCAGCAGTCAACTTCCAGGCGACATCCCTTAGACCCTGGTCGGAAGGAATCGGTCTGCCGACCTTTGATCTCGCTCGTTTCCGTGGACTTTAGGACCACTCGGCGACGGGCAAAAACGCTGGCCCCCTCTAAATGGCGCGCAAGCCTGTTTGGATCGAGTTTGCGCCCCCCCAGACGAACCACGAGATGGCCCTTTGGGGCCAGCATTGCACCCGCGACCCGCCACAGGTCACCGATCAGCTGCCAGTAGCGGTCAGGGTTCTCGTGCCGATCGTCGCGAGAGATCTCTTTGTAGGTCGGGTGAGGTGGACCACCTAGAAACCAGAGGCGGAGCCACTGATCTTCCTCGTAGTTGGTCGTGTCGAGGTAGGGCGGCGAAGTAACGATCAGTTTGACCTGCCGCCGCAGGTCGGCCAGCTTTCGGTGCAGATCCCGAAAGTCCCCGGCCAACACCTGCGCGCGCGCGGCCAACGGCTCGCTGGCATAGCGGAAAGCTATCTGCTCGCGCAATAGACCGAAAACCTCTCGGTCAGGCGGGGTCATGCCGTGGCGCTGCCAGAAACGGATCGAGTAGGCCGGTTTCGTGCTGATCGTCCGCGGCATTTGGTTGCTCAGGCACGAACGCGTCTTCTGGCTCTCTCCATGGAGAATGCCTAGAATCAAAGCTGCCAACATACAGTCCACATCAGACTCACGCCACCGGAGACTACGCCGCAAGAACGAGACCTGCGAGAGCGTCCTCGGCGAATAGGCGCTGGCGAAAAATGGGGGCAACCCAGCCTCGGTGGCGTCGGCCGATTCTCCGGAGCAACGCTTCTCGAGTTGAGTCACGCGACGCCGAAGCGCAGCGGCTGATGGCGCGTTCGTTTTTGCGCGTGTCACGCAGTAGGCAACCGGGTTGATGTCGTTCGCGATTGCTTGTCGCCCCATCAGCATGGCTTGGAACGGCGCCGTCCCCCGGCCGCAGAAGGGATCCAGCACGAGCTCACCCGGCGCCGAGAGCCGTTCGACCCAGGTTTCGGCAAAGCTCTCGGGAAACATCGCGAAATACGGGCAGAGGGCGTGGAATCGGTGCCTCATGGTCGGCCCTGTCCCAGTACTTCGAGGGTCCAAGCCGCAATCTCGGTGCCGACCTCGTCATCCATCGAAGGCACGAGCGCCGTCAGGCGGCAGCGATCGAAGATGATTCCGCCGTAGTGCGCAGCCCGTCGCCAGCGGTCGCTCTCGATGCGGCGCGGCACTAACAGGCTGGCAATGGGTTTGACAGGCGGACTCTTCTCCATCCACAAATCGCACCACACTGCGGGCTGCAGTTCGTGAATCTTGTCAAACCAATTTTCGCCGGTCGCACAATTGCCGAAGAGAATCACCTTGCCCTGCCGATCGTCCGAAAACCTGACCCAGGCGACGAGATCGAGGTGGGCATCCTTTTGGTCAGCCGCCTCCGGTTCTGCCGTGCATCTCACACCTTCACCCAGCGCACGGCAAAGTGCGTCGACCGCCGGGCGGAACTCCTCTGGGCCCACTCGGCGAGGGAACCCGAAGACACGGCTCTGAACTTGCGCTCCCCGGCCGCCAAGATAGGCATGAAGCGCTTCGCGCCCGAGCTCTTCGAACAGCTTGGTCGCCGCGTTCGGTCGAGGCCTCGCCGAATGCCCCACAAGAGTCAGCGCCAATAGGAACTCGTACGTCGAGACTTGCCGCTCGCGAAGATGGGAAAGACCTTCCTGCTCGAGCCGGAAAGGGTAGCCCGACGGGCCGCAGTGCGTCTCGCGCTCGGCCAGCTCTTGACGAACGTCGTCGAGAAGAATCTCGAACTGCTCGGCTGGGGCCTCGTCCAATTCGATGCCTTGAATTCCAAGGTCGCGAACGTGGTCCGCCCAGGAGATATAACCGCTACCTCGGGTCAGGCAAGACCACTCTAGCCAGTCGGCATGGATCTCCGGCAGATCTTCGATTCCGGGCACCTGCGGTAGAGACATTGAGGTGCGACCTTACGACTCTTCTCGGTCGGTTCGCATCTCGAGCATTTCAAGTCGGAGACTCTTCCCGAGTTTTTCAATGTTCGCCGCGGACTCGAAGAGATGCTCTTCGCCATGGTACCCGGTCGCGACGAATCGTTTCGCATTCCGTAGCTGTTCTTCCGCCTTGGCGACCGAATCCTGAAACAACCTCTCGTCGCCGAGACGCGCTTCGAGGGCCGCACTCAGAGGGAGCCCCGCTCTCAGCGCCTGAACCCCCTTGGGTACCTCGATCGACTCCGCCAACTCGCGCAAATCAGGCGTCTGGCGTCGGATCTTCGGCTCAATCTCCTTCTTCCGACTGCCATACAACCATTCGAGAAGATCTTGCAACTCTTCGCTCTTCTGTGGTGGCACCGGCGACGGGTTCAAGAGCGATTCACCAGTTACCCCGAGAAACTTCTGAACACTGGTGTAACCGAGGGCCGTCCAAAGATGAGAGAACGGAAACTTCTTCTGGGCGGCGTCTTCGGGCTCGAAGAGGCCTAGTACTTTCGCCTGTTCGAGGACGAGAAGCCCCCGGTAGAGCCGGGTGACCGTCTCGTGCCGATCGCCGATCGTCTGCGCGATTTCTGTTAAGGGAACGCCGAATTCGTGATGAACTCGGTGTACGTACTGTGCTTTGGCGAGCGAATCCCATGCCTGCGGTCCGTTGACGTGCTTGAAGCCGATGAACTCCCAGATCTCCCGGCGTGGCTGAACCAACACAGGGAGGAGGTGCAGGCTTTCGGCGACCTCCGGCGTCAGTGGACGTGCCGAGATTCCGAGCTTCGACCGGATTTCGGCATCCGTGAGGATCTTGACCGCGGCCAACCGGCGGTTCCCCTCAATCACGATCCTTTTGCCATCCTCTTCGGAGGCGAAGAGTTCCTCGTGGTACCAGTAGCCGCTGGTTGCTATCGAGTCGACGAGCTCGTTGACGGCCTTGTTCTTCCAAAGCCATTCGAGGATGTCCAGCTGATCGTCGACCCTGAATTCATGACCCGCAATGCGGGGGTTTCGCGGATCCAGAAAGAGGTCTTTTGGCTCAAGCCATTGAACATCCGGGTGTGGCGCGTGGGGCATCGGGATCTTCCTTGGTTCAAATTCGGTGCACAGTATATCGGCCCTAGGCCTCCCATTCGGCTCGCGGCGGGAATCTACTGCTGGGCACTCGCCGAGAGGCTCCGCTTGGAGAGCGACAAGATCGCTCCCGACCGTGAGGGCGCCTCTTTTCGAGCCTACTTCGCCAAAGGCGGCGGGCCGATCAGGCTTTCGAGGCCCGCCAGCTCTCGTTCGAGATGCTTGGCCAGACGGATGGATCGTCGGCGGATTTCCCGATCGTCCGGACGATCGATCTCGTCCGCCATCGTCTCGACGTTTTCCCGTAGCGCAAACTTTCCGTGTTGAAGATCCAAGAGGATCGCGCGAAGCTGAGCCCGAGAGCGCGGTTCGCCGTAGCCGAGGTCGGCGGTCACCTCTTCCAGGATTTGGTCCGCCACCGCTTCGCAGAGAGCGACGACTTGCTCGCGAAGGGCCGGCGGCGTGAAGTTGAACAGGACGGCTTCGCGAAAAGGCGCAAGATCGCGCCAGCGCCGTCCTCTGACCACATCCAGATCGAGGAACAGCCGCACCCTCGTGACTTCGATCTTCATCCGGGAATTCTCCGCCGGTGCCGGCCGAGCCGGCGCTCCTGGATCAAGCCGAGGAACGCCTCTCGATTTTCATTGCCATTCGCGACCAGCGCGGCGAAGACCTTCAGGTTCAGAGTTGCCCCTTCGGGGAGCGGTTTGATCTCCAACAGGCCGAGCAGCCGGGCGGCCAGCTCCGGAAGAATTCTTCCTCGCCCCTGGCGCAGCAATACGGCGCCCAGCTCCAGGTAGGCATCCGCGGCTTCCAGCACGTCGCCGGTCGTTCTCCACGTTCCCGCGGCGCGGCCGAACAGACGCGCGGCGTCTTCGAGATTCCCTTGATCGCGCGCGTCTTCGGCGCGGGCGAAGATCTCTTCGGCTCCCCGGCGCAGCTCGCCGAGGACCGGTGCCGCCGAATCTCCGGGCACGGGAGGAGAAGCGAAGCGAGGCGCGAGGTGGAGAGGCATCATGCCGAACCAGGCTAAGGGCACCCGCGCGAGTTTCAGCCCGAAAACTCGGGAACACCCTGAATTTAGGCGTTTGGCTCGATATTTCCCCTTCGCGCGATCTCGTGTCCCCGTTCCTGTCGCGAATGGTGTAACCTCAGTACCAAAAGCACTTGCGGAGACCACGGATGGCGAAATCGAAGGACGATCTCTTCCCGCCGCTTGGCATCGCGCTCTATTACCTGCGCACGAACGCCAAGGTGTCGCGGGAGGAATTCGGTCGCCCTTTGGGGTTGTCGTCGAAGACCATCTCGGAGTTCGAATCGGGGCACCGAACGCTTACCCGGGCGCGGGCCGAGCAGTTGATCGAACCTCACGGTTTCGGGCCGCAGGCGCTCGACGAGGTGCTCTCCGACATCGCCGCCCGTCGAGGCATCCTGTCGCCCGAGGGGACGATCCCTCTGCCGCCCGAAGAGCTGCGACGGCTCGCCCGCGAGCAGCGGGAAATCTCCGGCTTCCTCGCCTCGGAGCTGGCGCGCCTTCGCCGGCTGGAGCGCGCCCGAGTGGATCACGCCAAGGCGGGCGAGCTGTTCGAGCATTTAGCGAGCCGGACGCCCGAGGAGCGAAGGTGGTTCGTGTCTCGTGCCGAGAAGTACCGGCTTTGGGCCTTGTCGGTTCGATTCGGAGAGGAAAGCGCGAAGGCCGCGTCGGATAGCGCCGCCCGGGCGGTCGAGTACGCGATGCACTCTCTACGCATTGCTCGGCTCGCTCCGGCGAGCCCCAAGTTTCGGTCGTTGCTGAGCGGACAAGCGTGGGCGTTCTTGGCGAACGCACGGCGAGTTTCGGGCTACCTGCCGAAGGCCGACAAGGGATTCACTCGTTCGTCCAGACTCTGGCAGGAGGGCGAAGGGGGCGATCCCGACCGTCTGCTCGATCACACCCGGCGGCTGGACCTGGAAGCATCGCTGCGCTTGCAGCAGGATCGGTTGGACGAGGCGCTCACGTTGCTCGACCAAGCACTCGCCGCTGGAGCAGTGGGTGTGGTGGCGGGGCGGCGGCTGCTCCAGAAAGCGTTCGCGCTCGAAAGGTGTGGTCAGCCGGAGGCAGCGCTCAGGGCTTTGGACGACGCCGCTCACTGCTGCGACGTGGGGCTCGATCCGCAGCTTGAACTCTGGCTTGTCGGCAACCGCGCGGTCAGCCTGTGCCATCTTGATCGCTACGCGGAGGCTGCGAACCTGGTGCCTTTCATTCGCGCACGCGCGATCGAGCTGCGCAACGGGCTCGACCTCGTACGGGTGCTGTGGCTGGAAGCGCGTACGTTCGCCGGCCTCGGCCGCACTGAAGAGGCCATCGCGTCACTCGACCAGGTTCGCCGGGACTTCGCCGCGGAAGGGATCGCGTACGACACGGCGCTGGCCGCGCTGGAACTCGCGGCTCTTCATCTCGATCAGGGAAAACCACACGCTGCTCGGGAGCTGGCAGAGGATGTCGCAAAGCTCCTTGATGTGCAGCGGGTTCCCCGAGACCTTCTCGCTGCACTGAGCCTGTTCGTCAAGGCGTTGGAACAGGAACAGGCGACGGCTGCGGCGGCGCGCGATCTTCTCCGGGTCTTCGAACGCCGCCGGCCGATCGAATCGACGTCCTGGACGGAGGAACAATGAACCCTTCGCCGACGCTCAGGACGAGGCCGTATTCCCTTTGTCCTCGGTTCCTCCTAGGCGAAGGCAAAGGTACGCGAGTCGACTACTGCTTGCAGCTTCCGTTCGGATCGAAGCCGCAGCCGTTCTCGAACGGAACGGGCGCCGTGCCGCAGCGGCCATCGGGATCAAAGCTGCACCCGTTCGGGGCGGCGAGCATCTGGGCCGGCGCAGGCGCCACGCCACAGTGTCCGCTGGGATCGACACTGCAACCGTTCTCAGCCCAGAGCGAAGAGATGACACCGCGGAGCCAACCGCCGAAATCCCATCGCAAGGGGACAGCGCCAGCCGGCGCGGCGGCGAGTACCAGAGCGACCAGGGCGGCGGGTAGGACGGACCTAGGGGAACGCATCGTAGACATTGAAAATCTCCCTTTCCGGGGCACCGTCCGTGCCGTCCGGTACGGCCGGCACCTGCGCCCTTGGGGGGAGTATGGAGCGACAAATAGGGGAAATGTCCCCTCGAAACGCCTAGTTTTTATGCATTTCGCTATCCGGTGGGGCGTAGACGGGGCGGCATGAACGATTTCGGGATCGCGGTAGGCTTCCTCCGACTGCTGCGCGGTTGGAGCCGGGAACAGCTCGCCCGTGCGGCCGCCCTGGATGTCGCCTCGATCGCCCGCCACGAACAGGGAGGGCGCCCGCGCCGACGGACGGTCGAGCGGGTTCGCCAGGCGTTCGGGCTGTCGCTCGTGAGCTGGCAGCGGCTGCTCGATCTGATCGCCGACTTATCCCGCGAAATGGCCGCAAACTCCCCCGCCGTCCCCGCGTCCGGCACGGAGCCGATCGAAGATCTTCTGGCCGCTCTCGCACCGCGGGTTTTCGGCGCGTTCGCTTCTCTATCGATCGTCTCGGCCAAGACCCCGCCCCCTCCCTTGCCCAACGTCGACGACCGAACGCGCGCCAACCAGCTCTGGGCTCGGCTTCGGCCCTTGAGCATGGCGGCCCGCCGGGCGTTGATCGCCGAAGGCGAAGAGTTCTCCTGCTGGGCGCTCGCCGAGAGGCTCAGCCTGGAGAGCGACAAGATCGCCCCCGACCGCGCGTCGGAAGCGCTGGCGCTCGCAGGAATGGCCGATCGGATCGCCGAGAAGGCGCCGATGCCGCCCAAGTTCCGCGACCTGCTGCGAAGTCTGACCGCCGCTACCTTAGGCAACGCCAGGCGCTACGCGGGGCATCTCCCGGGAGCCGAGGTGGCGTTCCGCCGGTCGGACGAGTTGTGGAAGTCGGGGGCCGGCGGCGATCCGCGGGGGCTGCTCGATGGCTCCCGGCGAATCGGGCTGCGAGCGGCGAGCGGTTCGGGTGCGCTTCATCGATTCGGGTGACTTCACCATAGCTAGGGCAAATCCACCTTAGTGTCGGCGCCCCGGTCGACCGATGCCCTCACCCAAATCGCTGAATCCTTTAGCTTTTGAAAGTTCCTCCAGCTTGGCACCGCGCTTGCCCCTTCCCCATTCGCGTTCGCATATTTCGCAAAATCAGCGAGAATGACAGAAGCCCCGAAAAAGGTGCCCAGGAGAACCGGGAAATGCCCATCAAGAGGTTTCGCCTTACCCTCATTGCCGCCCTCTTGCTCGCTTCGGCCAGCTGGCCGGCGGCTGCCTGTGTAACGGATCCGATCGTGTCCAGTAACGCCGATAGCGGGGAGGGCTCGCTGCGCGACGCCCTCAGGATGGCCTGTGCCGGCAGCAGGATCACCTTCGCCGGTACGCTCGCCCGTCCGATCACAGTCACGCTGGTAAACGAGCTGGTCGTTGAGAAGAGCCTGACGATTCAGGGGCCAGGCGCCAAGCTGCTGATCCTCAGCGGCAACCACACGGCGCGCGTGCTGAGGGTCAGCGGTGGGTCGGACATCGACGTCACGATCTCCGGACTTACAGTGGCTGACGGACTGGCAGTCACTCCCGGCAGCCGAGCCCCCTCATCCGGTGGCGGCATTCTCAGCGAGACCTCGGGAGTATTGATCCTCTCCCAATGCACGATCTCCGGGAATTCGGCATCTGCCTTCACTCAGTCGTCCGGCGGCGGTATCACTAATTCGCGCGGCACTTTGAACATTGCCAACTGTGCATTCTTCGGCAATTCCGCCCTTGGTATCACCTCTCATGACGGGCTTAGCGGCAGCAGCGGTGGTGCCATCTTCAATCGCGGCACGATGACCGTCACCAACAGCACGTTGGTCGGCAATCGCACCGAAAACCCCAACGGGGGCGGGACGGGTGGAGCGATTGCGAACAGCGCCGGGGCGACGCTAAACCTTATAAATTGCACAGTCTTCGGGAATTCCGTTAGCAGTAGCAACCCTCGGAGCGACGGCGGTGGTGGCGGTGGTGTTTGGAACGATCCCCTCAACCGCCCTCCGGCCAAAGTGACCGTCAGCAACACCCTCATCGCCGGAAACATCGTTCCTCGTGGTGACCCCGATCCCGGGCAGGGCCCGGATGTCTTCGGCGCCTACATCTCAGGCGGCTTTAACCTGATCGGCACTACCGAAGCCAGTTCCGGCTTCACGGACGGAGTGAAGCACGACCTGGTCGGCCGAAATCCGAAGCTCGATACCCGCGGCTTGCGGGACAATGGTGGACCGACTCCGACCCTTGCGTTGCTCGCGGGCAGCCCCGCAATCGACCATGGCAGCGCGAGGACCGACCCGGCCACCGGCCATCTCATCACCACCGATCAGCGCGGGTTCGTGCGACCCATCAATGACCCCACGATGACGGACGAGCCGGGCGGCAACGGCTCCGACATCGGCGCTTACGAGTATCTCTCCCACCAGACCGCGTGCGTGGCCCCTCCCAACACCACGATGGTGGCCTGGTATCCGTTCGACGAGCAGACTGGAACCCTGTCGGCGAACCTGGCTACGGGCAACAACGCTACGCAGATCGGCAATCCGACACCCATTCCTGGGGAGGTCGCCGGAGCTCTGCGATTCGACGGCTTCGGCAGCTATGTCGAGTCTCCTTCCTCGATCATGACCAACATCGGTCCGGCAGGCCTCGCGTCGGCCTGTAGCGGCAGCTACTCGAGCTGCCCGGGCAATTTTTCGATCGACGCGTGGATTCGGGTCGATCCTTCCGGATCGGACGTCCTGACGATTCTCGACAAGAGGATCGACACGGCTACTGCCGTCAAGGGCTACCACTTCGTCGTCTACCAGGGGACCTTGGGCCTTCAGCTAGCCGACGATCTCGGTGGGATGGGGTACTCGAACTATTTCTCGCCCGTCCTCAACCCTTCCCTGACGGACGGCAACTGGCACCACGTGGCGGTCACCGTTCGCAGAGCCCAGCATGCCGGGATTCGCTGGTACCACAACGGCGTCCCGGTCGGCATCGGCGATCCTACCGATCGGCTCGGTTCTCTCGAGAACGACAGCCCGTTGCGCATCGGCACGCGCACCGCGGCGTCGCCCTTGACCGGATGGTTCGCGGGCGACATCGACGAGCTTGAGATTTTCAACCGCGCGTTGACGCCGCAGGAGGTGGCGAGCCTTTTCAACGCCGGTCCGTCGGGCAAGTGCAAATGAGGCGCTTGGAGGATTGCGAGCCGCCGCGACCGCATCCTCGCTGGATTGCTCTGGTAAATTCCTCAGAATGAAGGGGTTGCAGCGCGGGCAATAGGTCCAGATCACCACTGTTCTGGCCCGGATCACCACTGTTCTGGCCCAGATCACCACTGTTCTGGCCCAGATCACCACTGTCCTGGCCCAGATCACCACTGTCCTGGCCCAGATCACCACTGTTTTGGTCCAGATCACCACTGGTCTGGCCCAGATCACCGCTGTTCTGGTCCAGATCACTACTGTTCTGGCCTAGACCACCACTGTTCTGGCCCGGAACACCAGTGTTCTGGCCTAGATCATCACTGGTCTCGCCCTCGCACCTCTCCTCAGTTGCCCGACGACATCTCGAATGGGGTGATATCCGTCTTCGAGAAGTCGTTACCCTTAAAAAGGAGGGGTTCGCCGAGCACCTTGGCAAGAGCGTAGGCGAAGCAGTCGCCGTAATTGAGCCCGGCCGGATGGCGTCCTTTGCCAAATTGGCTGAACGCCCGGCGCGCCACTTTGCCTTGCTCGGCATCAACGGCGACCTGACTGATCCCTGCTTGTTCGAGGAAGAAATCGAGCTCGCGTAACCCCTCGGCGCCCTGCCGAGACTCGATCACAAGAGAACTCTCGACGAAGCTCGCCACCGAGATCTTTCGCGACGTGGCCGCCTCGATCGCTTCGTTGAATACGTGGCGCTCGGGCTCGTCCTGGAGAATTGCGACCAAAGCCGACGTATCGATCACCATCAGCTGGGCAGCCCGTTTTCGTCGTACCCCAAGATCTCGTCGGCCGGCCGCGGGTCGAGCACCGGCAGACTGGCGCAACGGAGAGCGATCTCGTCGAGTTCGTCGGCGAGGCGGCGCCCTTTCCGCTCACGTCGAAGCCGTACGAGTTGATCGCGAAGAGCACGCCGGACTGCTTCGGTCTTTGTCTCGCCGGTAAGGCTGGCCAGTTCTTGGGCCAGTTCCTCCGTTTCACGGTTTCTGATGTTGAGTGCCATACGTCCTCACGTGTAGCAGTGCATCTACACTGTAACAACCCCTTCCCTGTTCGTCAATGCCTTCCAGCAGAAGAAACAGACCTGGTACGACGAGAAGGGCGGCGACTGGCACGTTCTTGCGACTCAGCCGCAGACGTTGGGCTTCGCGCTCAACGATTCGCCCGTCGGCCTGGCCGCATGGCTGATCGACAAGTATCGCGACTGGGGCGGATTGCGACGGAGTGGTCGAGAAGCGCTTCAGCCGCCACGAGCTGCTCAGGCACGTGAGCCTCTACTGGCTCACCGAGACGATCGCGTCCTCTTGCCGCATGTATCTGGAGATGCTGAGAGCACCGCTCGCGTTTGGCAGAGACGAAAGAATCGCGGTCCCCTGCGGCGTCCTCCACCTGGCAAAGGAAGCGCCGATGGCGCCACGGGCCTGGGTGGAGCGCGCCTACAACGTCGTTCGCTGGACGGAGAAGCCCAAGGGCGGACACTTTGCCGCCTGGGAAGAGCCGGAAGTGTTTGCCACGGATGTGCGGGAGTTCGTCGCGCCGTTTCGTGAGCAGGCGCTACACGAAGGCGCGTGAGTTCGCGTCCCGTTGAACGAAAGGTCAGGCCTCAGCAATGGCCGCGATGGAAACCTTAAGTCCGGGAATCTTTGCGGGCAGTTTTGCGCCTTGACAAGCAGGCGGATTTGAAGGAAACCATCGCAACCACTCCTCGTTCATGCCGGCGAAGTCCTCCTCGTCCGCCAGGACGTGGCCCTGCCGCACGCTTCGTCCGATCAGTTGAACCCGGCGCCGTCGGTGCGCGGCCGCGGCAGGGAAACCGAGACGCCTCGATTGCCAAAATTGAGCCGGCTCACAAAAAACAACACCTCAATAGATTTTCGTGTCTCCAGACCAAAGCGAGGCGCAATCCTGCGTCTCGGTTGAGAGGAGATTCCCATGAAGAAGAAGGCCAGCCTTATCCTCACCCTGTTCTTCTCGTTCGGCGCCGCCATCGCCGACGCCGCCTCGGCAAAGGCTCCTCTCGATACTCCGTTGGCGGAGTCGGCCGTGAGTTTTAGTTCCCTGCTTAACGGCTCGGCCGATTGCGGCTCCCCCCTCATCAGTCCGTTCGCCAATACTTCTCCGTCGATCGCGCTCACCGACTACTGTGGGAGCTGCAGCTTCAACCCCTGCAAGGGGGCAGCCTTATTCTCGATTTGTGGCCCCGGTGACGGCATGGGCCACCTACCGAGGTGCAAGAACCTCCTTGCGCTCTACTGTGGTGGAGTCGCTGAAGGGCCTGGCAAATGTACTTGTACCTTCAACGAAATCCCTTGAGGCTGGGGCGCTCAAGCCCTATCCCGTCCCCGGAGGTCTGGACCTAAAACTCTCGTGGGCGGGTTTCGCCCTTCGGCGCAGGATTTTCCGGCGGAGCGACCCCATCCTGTCCTTCCCCCGGCTCCAACCGGCTGTTCAGCGATGAAGGGTGACCGCCCTCAGCTCACAACCGGCAACAGCGCCCCCGACACCAAATCCCGGTTGGCCGGCGTCAGGGCGTAGCGGTACTTCTTCGCCAGGTCCGCCGTGTCCTCTCGGGTGACGATCCGCTCGTAGAGGTTGGTGCGCTGTTTGGGGATGTAGCCTCCCGATTCGATCAGGTGCTCCATCTCGTCCTGGCTCATGCGGTAGGCGGTGCCGGCGGAGGAGACGACGTTTTCCTCGATCATGATCGAACCCATGTCGTCGGCTCCGAAGGAGAGGGCGAGCTGGCCGATCTTCTTGCCTTGGGTGACCCAGCTGGTTTGGAGATGGACGACGTTGTCGAAGAACAACCGGGTCACCGCGAGAGTCCGCAGGTACTCTTCGGCGTAGGTTTCGGGGATGTCCGGCATGTCGGTGTGCTCGTGCTGGAAAGTCCAGGAGATGAAGGCGGTGAAGCCTCCCGTTTCGTCCTGGAGATCGCGGACCCTTTGCAGGTGCTCGATTCGCGCTTCGAGCGTTTCGCCCATGCCGTACATCATGGTCGCCGAGGTGCGCAGGCCGTTGGCGTGCGCCTGGCGCATGATGTCGATCCACTCTTCCGACGAGCACTTCGGGAAGGCGAGCACCTCTTTGCGGATCTGATCCGAGAGGATCTCGGCGCCGCCGCCGGGGATCGACTGGAGCCCCGCGGCTTTGAGCCGGGCGATCACGTCGTAGAAGCTCATCCGCTCCTTCTTGGCGATGAACTTCACCTCCGGCGGCGAAAACGCGTGGAGGTGGACGCTCGGGTAGTGCTCCTTCAGGTAGCGCAGGAGTTCTTCGTAGTAGGAGAGCGGCAGATCGGGATGGACGCCCCCCTGCATCAGGATGCCGGTGCCGTTCAGGGCAATCGTCTCTTCGATCTTCTTGCCGATCTCTTCATTCGACAGGAGATACCCTTCCGGGTCGCCGGGCGCACGGTAGAACGCGCAGAACCGGCACTTGTAGACGCAGATGTTGGTGTAGTTGATGTTGCGGTCCACGTTGTAGGTGGCGACCTCCGGGTCGTTCCACCGGTTGCGGACCTCGTTGGCGGCCTCTCCCAGATCCAGCAGGTCGCCTTCGAGCAGCAGCGTATGGGCATCGCCGGCCGAGATGCGCCGGCCGGCCAAAGCATCTTCGAGGATGGAGGAAACGGGGCGTCCGGACGGTGCGAAGCTCATGGGGCGACTTTACCGAGAACCGGCAGGGGCGGCAACCGGCCCTCTCCTGGGTGCGCGGGCCTCCGGCCCGCCGTTGCGGGCGAGACGCCCGCGCACCCAGGAACTAATTCGCGCCGTCGGCCGGCGGCGGGCCGGCTTCCGCTCCGCCGAAGCCGTCTTCGGCCTGGTACTCCTTCAACCAGTTGTAGAGCGTACGGATGCTGATGCCGAGCGCATCGGCGGTTCGAGTCCGATCGCCGTCCAGGCTCTCCAAGGTGGCGAGCACCAAGCGCTTCTGGACGACGGCCACCGGGGTTCCGGGAGCGAACCGCAGAGCGCCGCCCGGCTCGTCCGGCCATTGGCCGCCGTGGATTTCTACCGGCAGGTCCCCGACGCCGACCTCGTCGTCGGCGAGGATCGCCGCCCGATAGACGACGTTCTTCAGCTCGCGGACGTTGCCCGGCCAGGAATAGGCGCGCAGGGCGCTGAGCGCCGCGGCGGCGAAGCGTTGCTGCCGACCCTCCCGCCGGTTGTGCTCGGCGAGGAAACTTTCGGCGATCGCGTCGACGTCCTCCACCCGCTGGCGCAAGGGAGGCAGGGTGATCGGAAACACTTTCAGCCGATAGAGAAGATCCTGTCGGAACTTGCCTTCGGCGACCGCCTGCTCCAGATCGCGGTTGGAGGCCGCGATCACGCGCAGATCGACCGGGACCGACCGGTCGCCGCCGACCCGCACGACCAGACCGGTCTCCAGGACGCGGAGGAGCTTGACCTGCAGCTCCGGCGGCATCTCGGAAACCTCGTCGAAGAACAGGGTGCCGCCCGAGGCGCGCTCGAAGAAGCCGCGGTGCTGCTTTTCCGCGCCGGTGAAGCTGCCCCGCTCGTGACCGAACAGCTCGCTCTCGATCAGCTGCGGCGAGATCGCTCCGCAGTTGACCGCCACGAACTGCTGGCTGCGCCGCTTGCTGAGGCGATGGATCGCCTCGGCGACCAGCTCCTTGCCGGTCCCGCTCTCGCCCAGGACCAAGACGGACGCCTGGGTCGGCGCCACCTTGCGGATCAGGTCGAAGATCTGCTGCATGGCCGGCGACGAGCCGACCAAACCTTCGAACCGGCCCAACCCGAGCAGCTCGTTGCGCAGCGCGCCGATCTCGGCGTTGAGCTCGCGCTCGCGGCGCAGATGGGCGAACACCAGCTTCAACCGGCCGAAGTCGATCGGCTTGGTCAGATAGTCCGCGACGCCGCTCCGCAACGCTTCGATCGCGGTTTCGACCGAGGCGAAGCCGGTGATCAGGACGAACGACGCCTCGGGCGCCAGCTCGCCGAGCGACTTGGCCAGGTCGAGCCCGTTACCGTCGGGCAGCACCATGTCCACCAGCGCCAGGCTCGGCGGCTGCTCGGCCATGCGCTTCCTCGCGGCGGCGAGCGTCGAAACGGTATAAGGAACGAACCCCTCTTCCTTGAGCAAGGATTCGAGGGCTCGCGCAGAAATCTCGTCATCTTCCACGATCAACGCGGTCAGCATGCATCGGCTCCGAAGAGTCTAGGTAGAGATAAATGTAGCCTAAAAGCGCGTTCGTCGGCACCCTCTCCATAGGAGCCGCCCAAACGGCGTGCGAGCAAGGGCAGCCAGTGCCCGCATTCCCGGGCCGTGGCGGTAGGTTCGTCTTGCCGGCAAGGCTCGACCTCGACCCGGATCTCGGCGCTCTCCGAGTCGGAGGAGAGGGAAAAAGCGATCCGCGCCGCCGTTCCGGCATGCTCCAGAGCCGAACACACGACCAGCAGCAAGGCCGTGACGACGACATCGCGCCGCGTTTTCAGGGTCACCGGGACCGGCGGGATGTCGGCCCGCCAGCTGGCGCGCAGCAGCACCGACTCGGTCCCTCCGAGGTCGGCGATTCGGCGGGCGAGCTGGGCAAGATCGAGCGTCTCGACCCGACCGGCACTCCCGGGTAGTACCGTTTCCAGGACCGTATCGACGTTGCCGATCAGCCGCGCGTACCCTCCGCGCAACGCCGCGAGCACCTCGGAGAGCGACTCGCGGCCTTCTTGGGCGTCGTCGCGGTCGTCGCGGCGGGCCAGGTCGGCGATCTCGACCGCCAGCAGCTCCAAGTTCAGACCGATCGAATTGAGCGGGCTGCGCAGATGGTGCTCAATCGAGGAATGGAGGCGCCGCAGCGCGCGAGAATGCAGGGCGAGCAGCGCCGTTTCCTGAGCATCCTCGTCGTCGCTTTCGCCGCCGGTCGGGGTTGGGGGGGGTGCAGAGGCACTCATCTTGCTGTCTCTCCCAATCCAGACGGGGGTGACTCCCCCAGGTGACGTCTATTGGATCCGCTAAGGAGGAGACTCGGAATGACCCAAGACCCGACCCCGCTCGAAGTTCAGAAGGCGCAGAGTACCAGACCGAAGATTTCGCCGTATGTCTCGGCGATCTTGGCCGCCCTGCTCACGGGCTTTCTGCTCGGCGCCGGCACCGTCCTCTATCTGGTGGCGCGCAAAGGCCTGACGTTCCGCCTGAGCGAAAACACCGCGGGCTCCGTAGCCTATCCATCTACCCAACCCCGGGCGGCGCCGGGAAATTTTCCGAGCAGTGCCCCGGGAAATGTGGCGCCGGGCGTGCCGCCGAACGTCGCCCAACAACCGGAGGCGGTGCCCTCGGGGGTCTCCGGCTCCTCCGGATCCCCGATGCCCGCCGCTCCTGGGGTCTTGCCGCCGGCCTCGGTATCCGCGCCGACCGCGCCCTCCGCGCCACTCCTGGCCAACGGGGATCTCTTGCCGACCTCCGGCGGGCCGCGTCGGCTGTCGATCCCGGTCGCGGGGGTGAAAGCCGGCGAGCTGCGCGACACGTTCACCGAAGCGCGCGGCACGGAACGCAAGCACGAGGCGATCGACATCCTCGCGCCGCGCAACACGCCGGTCCTCGCGGTCGACGACGGCAAGATCGAGAAGCTGTTCTTCAGCCAGCGCGGCGGCACCACCGCCTATCAGTTCGATCCCACCCGGACCTACGCCTATTACTACGCCCACCTCGAAGCGTACGCCCCGGGGCTGGTCGCCGGGCAAGAGCTGCGGCGGGGCGAGCTGATCGGCTACGTCGGCACCTCGGGCAACGCGCCGCCCAATACGCCACACCTGCATTTTCAGATTTTTCGCCTGGCCCCCGAGAAGCACTGGTGGGAAGGAGAGCCGCTCGACCCCTTCCCCTATCTCGTTGCGAAATGAGCCCCGGCGAGCGGGTTGGGCGCAGCAAGCAGCGCCCCTACTCGACGAATTCGACCGGCGTTCCGACCGCGACTCCCGCCATCAGCCGCAGCGCATCCCAGTTGGTCAGGCGGACGCAGCCGTGCGATTCGGTATGGCCGATCGCTCCGGGCGACGGCGAGCCGTGCAGTCCGTAGTGTTCCTTCGACAGCCCGACCCAGCCGACGCCCACCGGATTGTTCGGTCCGGCCGGCAATTTCGCTTCTTCCTGGGTCGGCTCGGCATCCCAGAATAGATCGGGGTTGTAGTGGAAGATGGGATTCCTGGACACCGAGACGACCTTCCAGGAGCCGAGCGGCAGCGGGTCGTGCTCGCTGCCCGAAGACGCGGGGGCGTAAAACACCGTCGTCCCCTTCGCGTCGAGGCCCTTCATGTTGCGGGCGCTCTTCGAGACCACGACCTTGGCGATCGCCAGCTGGGTCGCCGGGGTCGATGGAGACGGCTGGGCCGGCGGCTGGGCACCCGGGGTTGCCGGAGTTGCCGCCGCGACCGGAGGAGGCGGCGGCGGCAGAACGTTGGGCACCCGCAGGCTCTCGCCGGCGACGAATTTGGCGCCCGGATTGAGCGCTTCGAGCAGCTCGGGGCTGGCGTGGAACCGCTCGCCGAGAGCCTCCTTGAGCGACGAATAGCCCATGCGTTCGAGCTTCGCCTGCTCGGCGGGTTCGGACGGAATCGCCACGAACGGCCCGGCGGCCTCCTCCTCGGTGATCTTGTGGACGACCAGCGCCGGAGCGTGAGCGAGCCGGCGAAGCTGGCGGCGGGTCAACCAATCGAGCTTGCCGTCCGCCACTCGGCGACGGACGCGGCGCTGGAATTCCGCGACCGCCTTGGTCGAATTCTCTCCCGCGACGCCGTCGATCTCCCCCGGGGAGATGCCCAGCCGATCGAGCCAGATCTGGGCTTGGAGCAAGGGCGAAGGTTCGGCGGGGTTCGGGGTGGCGGCGGCGTGTAGGGGTACGCCGGCTCCCCAGCAGAATCCGGCCAGGACCCCGCCGAGGAGGAGGCGAAACGTACGGCGTTTACGGTGCTCGATCATGCGTGGTTTTACTCCGTCAAGGATGAGCCGAAAGGGCAAAGCGCGTCCCGAATTTTTCCTGCGAGGTCGGGCTCACACCGCGCGGTCGACCTCGGTGAATTCTCGGATGGCATCGCGCAGCGTCGCGAAGCTAATGGGCTTGGTCAGATGGCAGGAGAATCCGGCCTCCCGGCTGCGCGCGATCGCCTCGTCGCCCCCCAACCCTGAAATCGCGATGCCGGAGAGACCGTGACGCCGGACCAGCTCGGGCATCAGGTCGAGACCGCTCCCCGAGCGCAGCCAGAGGTCGCTGACCACGAAGTCGATCGACGACCCGTTCGTCAGGGAGGCCGCCGCAAGCGCCGCCTTCGGGCTCTCGGCGTGGGTGACCCGGTGTCCCAGGCGGCGCAGCAGGTGGGAAAGGGCGAAGGCGGTATCCAGGTGGTCTTCGACCAGCAGGATGTGCAGCGGTCGCTCGGCCGGTTTCCCCCGGGGCGGCTCAGGCCGGGCCGGAGCTTTCGCCGGAGCCGGACCGGCTTCCGCAGAGACCGCAGGAACCGCGGCGGCCTCTTCGCCGAACGGCGGCGTCCCGGCGGTTCCGGGGAACTCGGCGAAAAACTTGGCGCCCATGCCGAGGCCGGCGCCGGGCACCGAGAGGAGGCTGCGGGCCAGTTCGAGCAGGCCGTCGATCAGCCGCGCTTCGACCTCGGCGTTCCTGCGCACGACGTGCAGTTGCTCGCGAACCTCCAGCGGCAGCGTCTGGTCGATTTCCAGCAGGGACGAGATCGCGAGGATCGGCGCCATCGGCGTGCGAAGCTCGTGGCTCAATCGAGCGAGAAACTGGTCGTTGGCGCGATGGGCGTTCATGGTGTCGATCTCGCCGCCCTACCAGGGCCGGCGTACAACGGCCAAGCTGCGAGACCGGTGCCAGTCCCTCGCGAGGGCCGCGACGAGGGGCCGGGCGCCCTCATCGGTGGGACGAAGAAGGTGCTTTCCGAACGCCGGCGGCGAACCAGTCCGCGGCGCCGCGCCAATGGATTTTCCGTTCCGAGCCCGCCAGCTCGATCCCGATCCTGCGGCGGCCGATGCCCGCGAGCAGCGCGCCGTCGATCTGCCCCCGGCGGCCGGCCAGCCGAGCGTCCGCGGTGAGCCGGGGACCGGCGCGGCCGCTGCCCGTCGCTTGCCAGGCGGCGCTCGAGAGATCGATCCGGCCGGTGGCGGCCACGCGTTTGTCGCGGAAGAAGAAGGCGGCGAGCTTCACGCCCGGGCGATCGCCGAACAGGGCGAAGATCGGTAGCGCGTCGCGCGCCTCGACCTGCCCGGAGAGGGAAAGATAGCCTTCCGCGCCCGGCGCGACGAAGCCGTCGCCGATCGTCCCCTCCGCCCACCAGCCGGCGGAAGTCGCGGCGTCCGGGTCTTTCGCCACGTCCCGGATCTCGACGCCGTCGCAGCGGGCTCGGCTCCCGTCGAGGTCGAAACGGCGGCTCATGACGTCTGGGCTCGCGAGCGCCACGGTGACCCGGCAGCGCCCGCGCAGCGTGATGCCGCGTCCGGTCGCGGCGAGATCCGTAGCGGACAGGAACATCCCGCCACGGGCGCGGCCCGACCGATCGACCTCCAGACGGGTGCTGAAGACACCTTGGCCGCCGGTGAGCGCGAGGCCCGATCCCGCGGGCAGGTAGTCGTTGTAGGTGCGGAGGTCCGGCACCTCGACGCGCGGCAGATCGGCCCTCCCGGAAAGCTCGGCGAGCCGTCCGTCCATCTGTAGATCCCGCGAGATCACGGCCAGGTGCAGCTTAGGGGCGCGGGCGTAGGGAAGGTCGACCCCGCGCCGGCGGATCTCGCAGCGGGAAAGATCCGCCTGTCCGATCGCGTCTTTCGGACCGACCCGCCAGGAGAATACGCCCGAGCCCTGGGCTCGATACTCGAGAAATCCGATGCTCGCGCTCTGGGCGCGAACCTCCGCCGAGCTGCCCTCGCCCAGCCGGCCGCGGATCAAACGGAGCCGGGCCTGGAGATGCCCTCCCCCGCCCTCGATCGCGAGCCAAGGCACGTTCGGCATCAACCCGAGCAGAAACTGGAGGGAGGTCACCTCGCCCGCCAGGCGCCCTTCGCCGGTGACGTGCTCGACCGTTCCCCAGCCCCCGACGCGACGGGGCGCAAAAGGGGTGGCGAAGGCGTTCAGCGTGCCCCGAAGATGAACGGCGGCCGGCCGGCCGGCGACGGTGAGCCTGGCGTCCAGCAGATCCAGCCGGGTGGCGAACACTTCGGCGTCGCGCCCCAGGCGAAGGCGCAGGCCGCCGCGCGCTTGCAGGGCGCCGTCGAACCGCCATCTCTCAAGCCACAGCTCGCGAATCCGCTCCAGGGTCGTGCCGGTCAGCTCGATGGTCCATCGGGGCCGCGCGGGGGAGGCGCGCGGCGGGCCGCCGGGCTCTCGGGGAAACGGCGCGAATTGCGCCTCGATCGTCGGCTGGCCCGCGACCGGCGGATCCCCGGGCGGCAACGTCCGTGCAACCCGGATCGCAACGCCCGAAGCCACGAGATCATGGAGGGCGAGATGGCGGCGAATCAGCGACGGCAGGGAGAACGCACCACGGACCTCGTCGGCATGCAGGCTCCAGCGCGTGCGCCGGGTGCGTCCGGCGAGCTCAAGGTCACGGACGATCAACCAACCGGGAAAAGGACTGCTCGCTTCTCGCCACGAGATGCGGAATCGATCCGGCCGCCGGTTGAGGAGATGAGAGAGCTGCGGCGAGCGCAACCACCACGCCGCGGCGCGAAGGTAGAGAAGATCCGCCCCGGCCAAGGCAATGACCACGCACAAAGCGATCATTACCTTGCGAAAGAGGCGTCGGGGACGCGCGGGCGTCGAGCTCGGCTCTGTCAAGATTTTTCCGATCCGTTCTCGATGCTACACGAGCGCTCCGGAAGGCCCGCGGTCGGCAAGACCTGCTGGCACGATGGGAAGGCTCCGCGCAGCAAATTCCGACGTTTGCGTCGGTCCATTTTTCTTCAACTCACGGTATTCTCGTCGTCTCCTGCCAAACGCGATCGAGAGGTATTATCGGCCGGCGAAAGAAACCGACCATGAGAATCGAGCTCCGCCCAGAAGCCCTTCCAAGGCTCATGCCCCTCCGTACCGACTCGAAGGTGCGTCGCCTCGTGGTGGCGCTCGCGTTCCCGCTTGTCCTCCTCGCGTGCCCGCCGGGCACGATCGCTCAAGAGGACGAGCCGGCGCCCCAGGCGAATTGGCGCCGCATCGGCTCGTTCACCGGCGCGCCGGTCGAAGGCGCCGGCGAGTTTTTCGACAACGAGCTGTTCCGCGAAGCGCGGAGCGGCGACCTGTTCCAGGAGTTGGGCGACTTCGACGTCTCGTTCGGCCAGACCTGGTCGGCCACCAGCGTCGACGCCGCGATCACCTATTCGCGCCGCGTGCTCGACAAGCATCGCGAGCTGGCACCCGGCAGCATGGTCGGAGATGGCGATCTGTCCTGGTTTCAAACGGTCAACTCGGCGCGCGCCAAGACCTCGCTCGACGTCGACTACCTGCCGGATTCGTCCGCGACGATCGGCGTGGGCCTCCATGCCGAATCGGGTTTCGTGCTCACCGCGGCGGAAACCCAACCGCCGCGCAAGCTCGGCCCGGAGTTCTCGCGCACCGTGAGCCGGGAGAACCTGCGCGCCGAGCTGGCCGGCTACTGGGACAAGAAGGACGCCCGGTTTCGCAAGCGGATTCTGCCGCGCCTCGGCCGCACGCTGCTCGGGCTGCTCGACGCCCTGGCGAGCGAGATCAACCTGGGATTTGAAGACACGGAAAAAGGCGCGCTCTATTTCGAGGGCTTCGTCGAGCCGATGACCCTGTGGGTCGATCTCGGCTTTCCGCTCAAGACGGAGCTGTTCACCTCGGCCGATCAGCGCCTGCAACCGGGCGACGGCGCGACCTACACGGCGTTCGTCGGCATCTCGCCGTTGCGCCTCTCCGCGCACGAGCTCGGAATGCGCGCGAGCTTCGAATACTTCTACCGGCTGATCCGCGAGACCACGGTGATCGAACAGGCGGACGACCACGTTCTCGTCCGGGTGCGCACGATCGCGGCGAAAGGACGAGAAATCACGCCGATCAAGATCCGGCCGGAGGTTCGCCTCGGCCCCCTGCGCTATGGCTATACCTTCCTCCAGGATCGCCGGGACAGCGGCGGGTTTCGGGTCGCCGACCTGGTCTACCGCTTCGATCTCGGCACCCCGGAGGGGCGCGCGGCGCTCGACGACCTGCTGGGCGCCAAGAATCGGGTTCGGCTGAAAACCGCGATCGAGGCGGCGGCGGAAGGACGAGGCGTCGAGGTTCTGTCCGCAGAGCTGCGGAAAGGCGATCGGCGCGACTTCAACCTGCTCGCGCGCTTTCCCTCCTGGTTCCGGACCAAGCGGCAAAGCCTCGCCGTGGTGCAGGACGTCCGGATCGGCGATGCGAACGTGCGCGAAGCGACCCAAGGCCAACGCGGCAGCTTGAAGGTCAGGAACCTGGGGGTTCGCCGCGATCAGGGATCGTCCTCGGTGCTTACGCTTCAGGCCACACCCCCGCAAGGGAAAGAAGCGGCTCAACCGCGCGCGATCGAGGTCCGGACGACGATGAGCGACCGGCGGGCCGGCGTCATCCCGCGCCGCCAGATCGCGAGCCTCTGGCGCACCCTGCCGGGCAACCCGGAGCCTCCTCCCGAGCTGTTCGGCACCGAAGCCCTGGGAGTCGTCGCCTCGTTTACCGCGGGCGCCCGAGGAGAGGCGTTGGCGCGCCTGCTCGCGATGCATTCCGACGAGATCTGGCGCACGGTGGGCCAAGCCGTTCTGGGCGCCGCCGAGGGCGACTCCTGGTCCACCTTCGAGCGGCGCGCGCTCTGGAAAACCCAGCACGACCGGACCGATCGGCGCCGCCTCGCCTCCGCCGAACGCTTCGTCGCCTGGTTCGACGACCTTCGCTATCGTACCGTCCGGGGCGAGATCGACGGCCGGGGATGGACCCGAAACGCTCTGCACCGCGAAGATTTTCCAATCCTCGGACGATTGATCCTCGCGGCCGGCGTCTCGTCGCCCACCGGGACGGCGGAAGGCGGCAGCGTCAGCGCCGAGATCTGGACCGAAGAGATGCCGCGCCCGTTGCGCTTCGCGCGCGGCCGGTCGCCGATCTCCCGGCTGGGCTCCCTCGCGGCCGAGCCGGAGGCGGCGCCGGTAGGCACCGTCGTTCCCGGCCCGACCAACGGCTCTCCGCAACGGCTCGAAGGCTCGACCGTCGAAACCGCCGCGCAGGCGCGCGACATCGACAGCCTGCGCTCCTCGGCGCCGCGGCTGCTCGCCGGCCGGATGTTCGTCGTCGAGCCGAGCCCTCAGGCGCCGGTGATTCAAGTCCCGACGCGGTTTTTCCTCTCGCTGTTCAGCGATCTTCGCTTCGCTCCCGACCACCGGGTGCGCATCGAGCTACGGCGGTCGCGCATCCGCGCCGATCTGCCGCTCGCCGTGGTCGGACTTCCGGCCGGCGAGGCGCAGCCGGTGCCCGAAGGACCGTTCGCGATCGCCAAGTTTCGCTACGACCTGCGGCTGCCCCAGAGCCTCGCGAGCCGGATCGACGATCGACATCCCTACTCGGTCTACGTGAGAGTGGTGAACGCGGAAGGCCTGCCGCTCACCGAAGAGGAACCTCTTCATTTCCGATTGCCGCGAAAAAAAGCGAGCGCGTCGAAACGGTAAGCGTAGGCGGCGAAACGCTTACGCGCCCGTTGCTTCGAGGTTGACCGCGAACTCGGCGATCTGCGACAGCAGCCGATCCGCGTCGCCTTCCTCGTCGAGAGTCGCCTGCAAGACCCGCGCGGTGTCCAGCTCGCCCAGCGCCTTGGCGAAGGCGCGGAGACAACCGTAGGCCGCCATCTCGTAGTGCTCGACCCTCTGGGCGGCCGCGATCAGGGCGGCATCCTTGACCGCGTTCGGCAGATCCTCGGCGATCACCTCCGCCCCCTCTGCCAGAAGCCCTTCCATGCCTTTGCAGAACTTCCCCTTCTTGGCCAGCCCGAACGACTCGAAGATGCCATTCAACCGCTCGACGTGAACCTTGCTCGCCGCCAGGTGGTCGGAAAAGGCTTTCTTCAGCTCCTTGTTGGAGGCCGCCTTCACCATTTTCGGCAGCGCCTTGAGGATCTGATTCTCGGCGCTATAGACGTCGCGGAGCTCGGAGACGAACAGCTCGCGGAATTCGTTGCTCATGGTGCGATCCTTTCTGTGGGTCGGGGCTACGCCGACCCGTCGTAGAAGAAAAAGGGCCGGGGCCTCGCGTCGTTGAACGCGAGACACCCGGCGGGAGAAGACCTACATGTCTCGGGGGTTGCTGCGTGGTGTCACCGACCCGCGTTGGCGGCGTCGACGACTTGGAATCTCTCGGTGTTCACGTTCTCGTCGCCGATCCAGATTTCGGCCTTGTAGTCGCCCTTGGCCCAACCCTTGGTATCGGCCTGGAAGTTCAGGTAGACCTGGCCCGTTTCGACGGTCTTGGTTTCCTCGTTGATCCGCTTGTCCTCAGGTCCGTACCAGACGACCTTGACGGCTGATCCGGCGGGCGTATCGCCGACTTTCATCGCGATGTGCACCGTCTCGCCGGGAGCGAAATCGTCGCCGCCCTGGCCGGTGTCGATCGAGCCGTCGGCGGCCAGAGCGTGGCCCGTCGTGACGTCGTCGATGCGCGCTTCGGCCGCCGCCGGGGAAAGGTCGCTCTGGCTCGCGACTCCCGGAACCTCGCTCTCGGTTGCGACCGGAGTGACTTCGCTGGCGTCGGGTTCAGCCTCTTTCTTGCACGCCGCGAAACTGCACGCCGAAACGAGTGCAATACTCAGAAGGATTCGATTGATTTTCATTTTCCCACCTCCGCAAGGGAACTCTCGCCGTTCGGGTGTCCGAGAGTCATTCGTCTGAAATCTCCTAAAGAGCAACCGACGTGCCAGACCGAATCTACGAGGGAAATAGCGAGAGCGATGCTTCGGATCCTCCTCGAAAGCGGCAACTCTCGCGGTCCTGGAGGCAAAGAATTCCGCCCGCGATCGAATCCAAATAGACTGGCGGCACGTTGGAAGACCTATCTCTCCTGCTCCAGTCGCGCTATCCGATCCTCTACGTCGAGACCTACGACGAGGAACGCCTGCGCGCACGGCTCGCCCAGGCGGCCCGCTCGATCGGGTTCTGCTCCTACACTTGGTCGATCTCGGGCGGGCTGATCTGCGACGGCGCGCGGCCCTCCGCTCCGGAAGCCTGCGAACCGCTCGCGGCGCTGGCCGCGATCCGCGGCATCTCCTGGCCCGCGATCTTCCTGCTCCAGGATTTCCACCCTTACCTCGAAACTCCGGCCGTCGTGCGCGCGCTGCGCGAGCTGGCCGAAGAATCCCCGGGCAAGCTCAGAACGATCGTGCTTTCGGCTCCCTCGATCGACCTGCCGAAAGAGCTGCGGCGCGTCGCCGCCCGCTACCGCTTGGAATGGCCGGACAAGGACGAGATCCGCTCGACGATCGTCGACACCTTCCGCGCGTTGCGCGGCACCCGGCCGCTGCGTTTCGAGTTGGGTCCCGAGGATCTCGATCGGATGGTTCAGGCGCTCCGCGGTTTGACCCTGGCCGAGATCCGGCGGCTGATCGCCCGGGCCACCCTGCACGACGGCGTACTGCACGCCGAGGATCTGCCGCTCATCCTCGCCGCCCGGAGGGAGGAGATCGAACAGACCGGCGTGCTCGATCTCTGCGAGGTCGGGGGCGAGATCGCCGACCTCGCGGGCTGTGGTCGGCTCAAGGCCTGGTTGCGGGTGCACTACGCCGGCTTCGGCGCCAAGGCCCGCGATCTCGGATTGCCGGCGCCCCGCGGCCTGCTGCTGGTCGGCGTCCAGGGATGCGGCAAGAGCCTCACCGCGAAGACCATCGCCCGCTCCTGGGGCCTGCCGCTCGCCCGGCTCGATCCCTCCCGCCTATTCGACAAGTTCGTCGGCGAGACCGAAAAGAATTTTCGCCGCGCGCTCGAAACCACCGAGGCGCAAGCGCCGATCGTGCTCTGGATCGACGAGATCGAAAAGGCGTTCGCGCCAGGCAACGGCGAGGCCGACGCCGGCCTGGGCCGGCGCCTGTTCGGCAGCTTTCTCACCTGGCTCCAGGAGCACCGCGAGCCGGTGTTCGTCGTCGCCACGGCGAACGATCTCGAATCACTCCCTCCCGAGCTGCTGCGCAAGGGGCGCTTCGACGAGATCTTCTTCATCGACCTGCCGACCCCCGACGAGCGGCGCGAGATCTTCGAGATCCACCTCCGCCTAAGGCGCCAAGATCCGGCGGCGGTCGACCTCGACCGTCTGGTGGCGGAATCCGAAGGCTGGAGCGGCGCGGAGATTGAGCAGGCGGTGGTGGCCGCCCTTTACGGATTGCTCGACGGGAAAGGCGATCGGCTGACGACGGAGGGATTGAGCGCCGAGCTATCGGCGACGTTGCCGCTTTCCCGCACCCGGGCCGAAGAACTGGAGGAGCTGCGCGCGCTGGCCCGGGAGCGTTTCGTTCCGGCGCGGTGAAGAACGCTTCCTCCTGGGGTGTGCTTGTCCTGGGAACGCCTCACCATCCAGTAACTTCTTCCGCCCCGGTGTGCTTGTCCTAGGACCACCTCACCATCCAGTAACTTCTTCCACCTCGGGTGTGCTTGTCCTGGGAACGCCGGCGTCTCGCCGGCGCTTTTCGGTGGATCAACCACGGCCCTACGCTCAGCGCCCGGGGCCGCTTAAGCGCCTGTGTCGGCGGGACGCCGGCGGTCCCAGGACAAGCACACCCAAGGATCACCAATCAATTCCAGGAGATGCACACCCAAGGAGCGCCGATCAATTCCAGGACAAGCACGCCCGAAGAGGGCCGGTCGCCACGCCGATGCGGCGACACAAAGGGTCGGGCTCACACAACTGGATGATATATCCAAAAAAACTAACACGCTTCAAAGAGCGCGGTGTCTCCAGCAGTGTCCGGGGCAACTTACCTTGGCAACACGAAAGGAGATTCTGATGACGAGGAACATCCGGCTGTTCTCCCAACTCGCGATGATCGGATTTCTGATCGCCGGCACCGCTTACGCGGCAACCGCGAACTTCCAGGGCGAATGCTCGAATTCGACCGTTGGAGGACAGCTTCATACCGATTGCACCTTCAGCCCCAACAAGGCGCCGGCCGGCCAGCCGTTCACCGGCTGTAACGGAGCCGGGGTTTCCAGCTACGGGTGGACCTTCGGGGATGGAACAGGCTCCGTCACCACGCCGACGTCGGACTTCGGAAGGGCGTACCACACCTATGTCGGAACGGTCGGCCTCTACATCGGTCTAACCGTCTACTGTTCGAACGGAGCGGCGCCTCAGGCGTATCAGTGCCTCTGCAATGCCTACACCTGCTCGGGCTGCATCGCTCCCGGGGGAGGTTGGATGCCCTACTAGTCGACAACAGACCGAGCCCTTCGCAGGCTACACCCCGGACCGCTCCCGGCTGCCTGACAGCGGCCGGGACATTTATCTTCTCGGATTCCTAAAGCTCAGCGCCCGAGGCCGCTTTAGCGCCCGTGCCGGCGGGACGCCGGCGGTCCCAGGACAAGCACGACCGAGGAGCGCCGATCAATCCTACGACGAGCACACCCTAAGAGCGCCGATTACTCCCAGAATTCGAGCGGCCGCGGCTCCAGGATCAAGCCGTGGGAATGGGCTCGGCGGTAGTACTCCTCCAGGCCCGCGATCTCGTCTTCGCGGAGGAAAAAGCTCAGGTTTTCCGTCAGGTAGGAGCGGACCTCTGCCGTGTCGAGGTCGAGCTCTGCCGCGGCTTCGCGGACCAGGACGTCGAGCGAAGAGAGGCCGTAGCGCAGGCTGCTCTTGAAATAGAAAGACAGCTCGGACAGCTCGACTTCCGGGCGCACGGCCCAGACCGCGAAGACGAACGGGAGACCGGTGAGCGCTCGCCACTCCGCCGCGAGGTCGTAGACGAAATAACGCTCGCGGTCCACTTTGAGGGCCGGATCGCCGATGATCAGGGCGGCATCGGCGTCGGCCATCATCCGCTCGATCTCCGGCCGCTGGGGCACGGTCTCGGGGCGGATGCCCCAACGTTCGGCGAGCAGGATGCGCACCAGCCCCGCCGAGGTGCGGCTGTTCTGGTCGAGCGCCAGGCGGCGTACCTGCTCGATCGGCCCCTTGGCGACCAGGAGGACGCTTCGTACCTCGTGGGTCGCGGCAACGCACAAATCGGGCAGAACTTTCAGCCGCGGGATGCGCTGGACTTCGATCGAAGGGATCAGGCCGACGTCGAGCGCCCCTTCGGCGAGCAGGCGGGCCACCTGAGCCGGCGGATGGAAGCTCGGCACGAAGAGATCCGCGTGATGTCCCTTCAAGAACCCCCAAGCCAGCGGCTTGCTGTTCAAGTAGTTGACGATACCGACTCGCAGCTTGGGCACAGCCCCTCCCCTCCCTTACTTCGACATCGCGTTCAGGAAGTCCTGGTTGCTCCGGGTCTTCGACAGTTTATCCAGCAGCAGCTCCATGCTCTCGACGGTGGACAGCGGGTTTAGCACCTTGCGCAGCACCCAGACGCGGTGCAGCTCGGATTCCGGCATCAGCAGCTCTTCTTTCCGGGTGCCCGACTTGTTGATGTCGATCGCCGGGAAGACGCGCTTCTCGACCAGCTTGCGGTCGAGGTGAATCTCGCAGTTGCCGGTGCCTTTGAACTCCTCGAAGATCACGTCGTCCATCCGGCTGCCGGTATCGACCAGCGCGGTCGCGATGATCGTGAGCGAGCCACCTTCTTCGATGTTTCGCGCGGCGCCGAAGAAGCGCTTCGGGCGATGCAGGGCGTTGGCGTCGATACCGCCCGAGAGCACCTTGCCCGACGGCGGCTGCACCGTGTTGTAGGCGCGAGCCAGGCGGGTGATCGAGTCGAGCAGGATGACCACGTCTTTTTTATGCTCGATCAGGCGCTTGGCTTTTTCGATCACCATCTCGGCCACCTGCACGTGGCGGGTCGCCGGCTCGTCGAAGGTCGAGGAGACCACCTCGCCGTTGACGCTGCGTTGCATGTCGGTGACTTCTTCCGGGCGTTCGTCGATCAGCAGGACGATCAGCACCACCTCGGGGTGGTTCTTTTCGACCGAGTGCGCGATCGACTGGAGCAGCATGGTCTTGCCGGTACGCGGCGGGGCGACGATCAGGGCGCGCTGCCCCTTGCCCATCGGGGTCGTTAGATCCATCACGCGCGAGGCCATGTCGCCGGGAACTTCGAGCTTCAGCCGTTCCTGCGGATAGAGCGGCGTCAGGTTGTCGAAGAAGATCTTGTTGCGCGCGATCTCCGGGTGCTCGAAGTTGACCGCTTCGACTTTGATCAGCGCGAAGTAGCGCTCGCCTTCCTTCGGTTGGCGGACTTGGCCGGAAACGGTGTCGCCGGTGCGCAGGTCGAAGCGCCGAATCTGGCTCGGGGAGACGTAGATGTCGTCCGGCCCGGGCAAGTAGTTGTATTCCGGCGCGCGGAGGAAGCCGAAGCCGTCCGGCAGGCACTCCAGCACCCCTTCGGCGAAGATCAGGCCGCTCTTCTCGGTCTGCGCCTGGAGGATCTTGAAGATCAGCTCCTGCTTGCGCATTCCCGTCGCGCCTTCGACGCCGAGATCCTTGCCGATCTGCGTCAGCTCGGCGATGTTCATGTCTTTCAGGGTTCGGATGTCGAGGGCGTCGGACGAGACGACCTTTTCGGTGGGGGTTGGGGGCTTTGCCATGACGTTCCTCACAAATTACGTTGTGCTCGATTTTTCGGCCACCCCCGGAAACCCGGATGAAGGACCGGAGGATTGGACCTTAGACCCAAGAATCCAGCGTGCTCCAGAGCGCCGGAATCCCGTCGCCCGATTCGGCGGAGACGGGAAGGATTTGGGCTTCTTCGGCGGCACCCAAGGTGCGCCGGATTTCCTGCAACTGCGCCTGCCTTTTACCGCGTTTCACCTGATCGATCTTGGTCGCGACGATCACCGTCGCCACCTCCATCTCGGTCAGATAACGAAACGCCTGCTGGTCGAGCGGTGTTGCACCAACCTTGCCATCGATCAACAACAGCACCGTCCGCTTCGGCACTTCGCACTGCAAGTAGCCGTCCACGAGCGCCGCCCATTCGGCCCGATCCGCGCGCCCCGCCTTGGCATAACCGTAACCCGGCAGGTCGACGAAGTAGACGCGCTCGTTGATCAAAAAGTAATTGATCGCACGCGTCCGACCGGGCGTCTGGCTGGTGCGCGCAAGCCCCCGGCGACCGAGGAGCCGGTTGAGCAAGCTCGATTTCCCGACGTTCGAGCGACCTACGAACGCGATCTCCGGGCGCCCGTCGCGCACGAAGTCCTCCGTCCGATGCCCGGCGCGAACGAACTCCGCCTTCTCGATTTTCAAGGTTTTAAGTCACCGTACCGGACCGCGAGGGACCTGGGGGGAAACCCAACTCCACGGGTCGAGGGAAACCAGCTTTCGTAGGACGCCCGCGGCCCGGCGGGCGTTTGGGACGGGGTCGATCGGCTTCTCAGCCGACGGACCCCTTGCGACTTTAGTGTGCCATGGAATCCGGCGCAATCGGCGCGTCGACCTTCGTTTCGGAGAACGGCTCCGCGCCCTTCCCCAACGGCATGATCGGGCCGTCGAGCGCCAAGCGCAGAACCTCGTCCATCGATTCCACGAGGTGGAACTCCATCTGTTCGCGCACCTCTTGCGGGATCTCGTCCAGGTCTTTCTCGTTTTCCTTGGGCAGAATGATCTCGTTCAAACCGCCTCGGTAGGCGGCGAGAACCTTATCCTTGATCCCGCCGACCGGCAAGACCTTGCCGCGCAGCGTGATCTCGCCGGTCATCGCCACGTCCTTGCGCACGGGGGTTTTGGTCAGCGCCGAGACCAGCGCCGTCGCCATCGTGATGCCCGCGGACGGTCCGTCCTTCGGAATCGCACCCTCGGGCACGTGGAGGTGAACGTCGAGCTTCTCGTTGAAATCCGCTTCGATGCCGAGCAGCTCGGCCCGGGCGCGCAGGTAGGAGACCGCCGCGCGGGCCGACTCCTGCATCACGTCACCGAGCTTGCCGGTCAAGGTGAGCTTGCCCTTTCCGGGCATCAAACCGACCTCGGTTTCGAGCAGCTCGCCGCCGACCTCGGTCCAGGCGAGACCTGTCGCGACTCCGACCTCGGAGCGCTCGTTCTTCCGCCGCGAGCGGAACTTGAGCTTGCCCAGGTACTCGACGACCGCTTCGGGCGTCACCCGAACCTCGATCTTGGCGCCTTCCTGGACCACGCGGCGGGCGATCTTGCGGCAGATCGAAGCGATCTCGCGCTCCAGATTGCGCACTCCCGCCTCGCGGGTGAAGCTTTCGATCAGCACGCGAATCGCTTCCGACTCGAAGCTCACCTTCTCCTTCGACAGGCCGTGGTTCGAGAGCTGCTTCGGCACCAGGAACTGCTCGGCGATCTTGAGCTTCTCGTTCAGGGTGTAGCCCGACAGCTGGATCACTTCCATCCGGTCGCGCAGCGGCGGCGGAATGGTGTGCCCGACGTTGGCGGTCGCGATGAACATCACTTTGGACAGGTCGTAGTCGACGTCGAGGTAATGATCCATGAACGAGTCGTTCTGCTCCGGATCGAGCACCTCGAGAAGCGCGGCGGACGGATCGCCGCGGAAGTCGGTCGACATCTTGTCGACCTCGTCGAGCAGGAAGACCGGATTGATCGTCCCCGCCTTCTTCATCATCTGGATGATCTGGCCGGGGAAGGCGCCGATGTAGGTCCGCCGGTGGCCGCGAACCTCGGCCTCGTCGCGCACGCCGCCGAGCGACAGGCGGACGAACTTGCGGCCGGTCGCCCGGGCGATCGACTTGGCGAGCGACGATTTGCCGACCCCCGGAGGGCCGACGAAGCAGATGATCGAGCTCTTGGTCTGGCCAACCAGCTGGCGCACGGCGAGGAATTCGAGGATTCGGTCCTTGATCTTCTCCAGACCGTAGTGGTCCTCGTTCAACACCTTGTCGGCGAGCGTGAGATCCTTCATCTCCTTGCTCTTCTTCTTCCACGGCACGGCGACCAGCCAATCGATGTAGTTGCGGGAGACCGTCGCCTCGGCTGAGACCGGCGGCATCGCCTCCAGCCGTTTCAGCTCCTGGTCGGCCTTCTCGCGCACCTCTTTCGGCAGTCCGGCCTTCTCGATCTTCTCTTTCAGCTCGGAGAGCTCGTCGCCGCGCTCGTCCTTCCGCCCCAACTCCTGATGGATCGCCTTGATCTTCTCGTTGAGGTAGTACTCTTTCTGCGCCTTCTCCATCTGCTTCTTGACCTTGACGTTGATCCGCTTGTCGATATTGATCTTTTCGATCTCGACGTCGAGCAGGTCGTGCAGCCGCTGCAGGCGCTCGTAGGGATTGAGCAGCTCCAGAAGCGACTGCTTGTCGGCGGTCGACACCATCAGATGGGCGGCCAAGGTATCGGCGAAATGGTCGGCGTTGTCGACTTTGAGCGTCGACATCAGCCCTTCGAACGCCAAGTGGTGCGACATCTTGGCGTACTGCTCGAAGGCCTGGAGGACCTTGTTCATATAGACCTGCAGCTCTTCCGAGATCGGGAAGTTGACCTCGTAGGTCTCGACGTCGACGTTCAACGCGCCGTCGCGGTCGATCACCTCGACCACCTTGCCGCGCTGCACGCCTTCGACCATCACCTTGACGTTGCCGTTGGGCAGCTTCAAGTTTTGGATCACGGTCGCGATCACGCCGAGGTCGAAGACGTCGTCGCGCAGCGGCTCGTCGATCTTCGGGTCCTTTTGCGCGACCAGGAAGATCCGCTTCTGCGTCGTGCCGAGGCTCTGCTCAAGCGCCCGGACGGAGCTTTCGCGCCCGACGATGAACGGCGCCATCATGTGGGGAAAGACCACCATGTCCCGCAAAGGGACGAGCGGCAGGATTTCCCGTTTTTTGTCGATGAAAGATGCGGCCATCGGTCCTCGCTTCCGTGGACGAGCCCGGATTTCGGGCTAGCCCGCTTTCTTGTAGAGCATGATCGGCTGAATTCGACTCGCGACGACTTCCTCGTTGATCACGCACTGTTTGATATCTCGCTGCGATGGGACCGTATACATCAGGTCGAGCATCAGGTCTTCGAGAATGATGCGCAGGCCCCGCGCTCCGACGTTTCGGGTGAGGGCCTCACGGGCGATCGCGACGATCGCCTCGTCGGTGAACTTGAGCTCGACCCCTTCGAACTCGAACATCGTCTGGTACTGCTTGATCAGGCTGTTCTTCGGCTCCCTGAGGATGCGCACCAACGCCTCCTCGTCGAGCTGCTCCAAAGTCGCGACGACGGGTAAGCGACCGACGAACTCGGGAATCAGGCCGTAGCGGATCAGGTCTTCGGGCAGCACCTGCTCCAGGATCTCGCCCTTCGAGCGCTCTTTCTTGCCCCGGATGTCGGCGCCGAAGCCGAGCGACTTCTGGTTCAGGCGCCGCTCGATCACGTCGTCGAGCCCCACGAAGGCGCCGCCGCAGATGAACAGGATGTTGGTGGTGTCGATCTGCAGGAATTCCTGGTGTGGGTGCTTCCGGCCCCCTTGCGGCGGCACGTTGCACTGCGTTCCCTCGAGGATCTTGAGCAGCGCCTGCTGCACGCCTTCGCCCGAGACGTCCCGGGTGATCGAGGGGTTGTCGCTCTTCCGACAGATCTTGTCGACCTCGTCGATGTAGACGATGCCGCGCTGGGTTTTCTCTTTGTCGCTGCCGGAGGCCTGGTAGAGCTTGAGGATGATGTTTTCGACGTCCTCGCCGACGTAGCCCGCCTCGGTGAGGGTCGTCGCATCGGCGATCGTGAACGGCACGGAGATCAGCCGCGCAAGGGTCTGCGCGAGCAGGGTCTTACCCGTCCCGGTCGGGCCGATCAGCATGATGTTCGACTTCGACAGCTCGACCTCGCCGTGCGGCGCCTTCTCCGCGAAGTCGATCCGCTTGTAGTGGTTGTAGACCGCGACCGCGAGCTTCTTCTTCGCGGTCTCCTGGCCGATCACGTACTCGTCGAGGAGCGCCTTGACCTCCTTCGGCTTCGGCAACGAGGTGTCCTGCTGCTGTTCGAGCATCCGGTCTTCCGCGATGATGTCGATGCAGATGTCGACACACTCGTCGCAGATGAAAACCGTCGGGCCGGCGATGAGCTTCTTGACCTCACGCTGGCTCTTGTTGCAGAACGAGCACCTCAGGACCTCGTCGCCGCTCTCTTTCTTCGGCATTTCTTCTCCAGTGCGGCCGGTGCGAAGATCAGGGACGGTGAAATCATGCTAGGAGCGATCCCCGGCCCTGTCAACTTTTACGAACCTCGTCTGAATCCACCAGCTCGTCTCGTACAACACCCCGATTGCCGGGCGCTATTTCACGCCTCGAATCCTCAAGCGCGCCGCTTCTGCATTACCCGGTCGACGATGCCATAGGCCACAGCGTCGTCGGCGGAGAGGATGCGATCCCGCTCGGTATCGTGGTGGACTTCCTCTTTGCTCCTGCCGGTGTGAAACGCCAGGATCTCGTCCAGCCGGCCGCGCATCTGCAGCAGGTCCCGGGCGTGGATTTCGATGTCGGATTGCTGCCCTCCGAGCCCCTGGAGCCAGGGCTGGTGGATCAGCACGCGGGAATTGGGCAGCAGGGTCCGCTTGCCCTTGGCGCCCGCGGCGAGCAGGACGGCCGCCATCGACGCCGCCTGGCCGACGCAATAGGTGGCGACGTCGGGCTTGATGTACTGCATGGTGTCGTAGACCGCGAGGCCGGCGGAGACCGAGCCGCCCGGCGAATTGATGTAGATCGAAATGTCCTTCTCGGGGTTCTCGGCCTCCAGGAACAACATCTGCGCGATCAGCAGGCTCGCCAGATCGTCGTCGATCGGGCGGCCGAGGAAGATGATGTTGTCTTTGAGCAGGCGGGAGAAGATGTCGTACGACCGCTCGCCGCGGTTCGTCTGTTCGAGCACCATCGGGATCAGCATCGGAACTCTCTCCTTACGTCGACTGCTTTTCGCCCGCCGCCGGCTCTTCGCCGAGCAGGTGGCGGATCGTCTTGTCGCGGCGCAGCTGCTGGCGCAGCGCCTGGAGCCGGCCGTCGGCGTCGAGCGCCTTGCGTAGCGCGGGGGTCGAGGCACCTTGGGCGCGGGCGAGGGTCGCCAGAGCGGTCTCGAACTCCGCCTCGGTGACGGCGATCTTTTCGGCGTCGGCCACCGCGTCGAGCACCAGGCGGGCGTGGACGCGCTTTTCGGCCAGCGGCTGCATGTCGTGCCCCAGGCGGTGCCAATCGATCTCGGCTTTTTCGACGTCGACGCCGCTACGCGCCATGTTCTCGGCGTAATCGCGCAGCAGGGTCTCGGTCTCGCGCCGGACCACGCCTGCGGGCAGCTCGGTCGGATGCCGCTCGCGCAGCTGATCAAGCAGTGTACGTTCGCGCTGGTCTTTGCGGTTCTGGGTCTTCTCGCTGCGGATCCGCGCGGAGAGGGCCTCTTGCAGCGCCGCGACGTCGGTAAACGAAGCGCTCATCTTCTGGGCGAAGGCGTCGTCCAAGGCCGGCAGATCGCGCTCGCGCACGGCGTCCACCACGATCCGGAAGTGTCGCAGCTGCGATTCCGCCCCTTCGGCGGCGCTTTCCCCGGGGGCCGGTGCCGCTTCCCTGCGTTCGAAACGCCCTTCTTGCCCGGCGCTCAATCCGGTCGCCGCGAGAGTCAGCTCTTCCCAGACCCGCGGGTCGCCGATCTCCACCTCGAACGGGTTGCCTTCGCTCTCGCGATCCTCGGCCGGGAAGCGCTCGAAGATCTTGCCGACCGCGAGGTCGCCGCGCACCGCGGGGCGAGAGACGTCGCGCCATTCCGCCACCCGCTTGCGCAGGTCGTCCAGCGCCTCTTCGACCTCGATCGGCGCCGGCTCGGTCGGCGGATCGGGCAGCTCGAAACCGGTGAGGCTGCCGAGCGCGATCTTCGGCCGGACCTCGACCGTGGCGGTGAACTTCATCGGCTCGCCGGGCTGGGCCGGATCGACCGAATCGACGTCGGGCGACATCAGCGGCTCCAGCTCTGCCTCCGCCTGCGCCTGCCGCCAGTAGCGGGGCACCAGGCGCTCGATCACCTCCTGGTCGATCTCCTTGCCGAAATGACGCCGGACGACGCCGCCCGGAACTTTGCCCTGGCGAAAGCCGGGAATCTTCGCCTTGGCGCCGTACTCGCGCAGGACGCGGGCCGTCTCGGCCTCGACCGCCGGCGCGGGGATCTCGATCGTCAACTGTTTGCGGCAAGGACCGACGTCCTGCACCGAAAGGACCACGCTCATCGATCTTGGACTCCAGGAAGGGCTCGGAAAACCGCGATATGGAAGATCCCGCGGCGAGAGTGCGAAAGAGGGGACTCGAACCCCCAACCCGATCTCTCGGGACTAGATCCTAAGTCTAGCGCGTATACCAATTCCGCCACTTTCGCGAGAGGGGCTTACTAGGAAGCAGGATACCCGGAAAAGATGTCGGCAGATAAGGGGTGGTGAGCCGAGAAGGAATCGAACCTTCAACCCGCAGATTAAGAGTCTGCTGCTCTGCCAGTTGAGCTATCGGCCCGTCGAGGGAGATTTTATGCACTGCGCGGGTCGGAAGCAACCCTAACGGGCCGAACCTCGCATGGGCCAGGGAGAACCGGAGCGACGGGACGGATATTCCGCAACGGTGACCTTTCAGCCTCCCTGGACGAAGTGGACGATCTCGATTCGATCGCCGGCCGAAAGCGGCGCCGCGCCATACTCGCTCCGCGGCACGATCGCGCCGTTCTTCTCGATCGCCACGGTACGCGGATCGCGCCCGAGGGCCGCGAGCAGATCGAGCAGCGTCTCGCCCGGAGCGACGGTCCGGGTTTCGCCGTTCAGGGAGATCTCCACTTCCAATCCAGGGTCCTTTCAGTAGGGGCGCAGCATGCTGCGCCCTGGTACGGATTGCCGAGCAGCAAGGGGCGCAGCATGCTGCGCCCTTACGTCAGGACGTTTTGGCCTACAGCAGGTGCTTCAGCTCGGCCCGGCCAATCGCGGACACCGCCGAGACGATCAACGCCGCCGTGCCGCGGCCGAGCGAGGGAATGTCGAACCGGAGCGCCACCATTCCGAAGTCGTCGCTCTGCCCCATCGCGAGCATCCGCGGCTCGGCGACCGTCGAGATCATCTTGACCGTGACCTGGGCGCCGGTGACCGGCTGGCCGCTCTTGGACGAGCTGGCGCGGAGCATCAGGCTCGCGGCCTGGCCGATGGTCAGATCGCGCTCCCCTTCCAGGGTGACCACGAGCTGCTCCTGATCCGCCTCGTGGGTCAGATATTCGAGGATCACCTGGTCGAGACTGCGCTCCGGCGCCATCGTGGCGTCGCCGCGAATCGGGCCGTTGCGAGTCTCTTCCGCGCGCTCGTCGTCGAAGCGCGGAGGCCGGACGATCGGCACCTTGACGGAGGTGTTGCCACCACGGGCCGCGGACATTGCCGCCCATTTGTCGTCCAGCTTGCCGTGGCGGATCGCGGCGATCATCGTCCGGTGCTGCTGATCCATCAGCGCCAGGATCGCCTTCTCGCCGTGCCCCTCGGCGAGCAGGCTCGCGTAGCTCGCCTTCTTGCTCACCAGCACCTGGCCGCTCACGTAGACGAGGCTTTCGATCTGAGGGTTGCCCGCCCCCTTGTCCTCCGTCTGGACGTGGAACACGACGTCGTTGTGGCGAACGTCCGTGTTGTAGCCGGTGATCATCGGGCGGTATCGATTCGCGAGTTGGGTTCTAAGTGGAGGCAACAGCCGGGCTGGTCGTCATTCTAAGAACAGGAACGGCCCGAATCAAGGACACGGTGGCGACGAGGCGCTCGCGCAGCATAATATGAGTCCGGCCTTCCGAGCTCGGCCATCCCTCCCCGGAGACATCGGCGGGAGGCCGAGCCGCCCTTGGTAGTGAAGGGTGACCGGGGAAACCCGGTCGCCTCCCGCGTTCGGAAAGGTGGGCCGGTCCGCTGGAGCGACAGCTCCCGCCGTCCGGCTGTTCCTTCCCGGCCGGACGACAGAGACAGGCGGACGATGGAACAGCTCTACCAGATCGGCGCGACGAAACCCGGCGGATCCCCGGATGTGCCCGGGTTGCCTGCTTTCGTCAAGACCGTGCCAACGGAGCCCCTAAGCCGTTTGATCGACGCCTTCGGCCGCCGGCTCACTTACCTGCGTGTTTCGGTGACCGACCGGTGCAATCTGCGTTGCGTCTACTGCCTGCCCGAGGATGCCGAGTTTCCCTTCGGCGATCGCGATTTCCTCTCCCCCGACGAGATCGAAACCCTGGTCGGCACGCTCGTCCGCCTCGGCATTCGGCGCGTCCGCCTGACCGGCGGCGAGCCGCTGGTGCGCAAAGACCTGCTGGAGATCGTGCGCCGGATCAAAGCGCTGCCGGGGGTCGAAGACCTTTCGCTGTCGACCAACGGCACGGAGCTGGAGCGCCTGGCGCCCGCGCTCGCGGAGGCCGGCCTCGACCGGGTGAACGTCAGTCTCGACACCCTCGACCCGGAGGAGTTCGCCCGGATCGCCCGCCGCGGCGAATTGAAACAGGTCTGGCGCGGCGTCGAGGCCGCTCTCGAAGCGGGGCTGCAGCCGGTCAAATTGAACACGGTGCTGCTCGCCGACGGCAAGCTGGAAGACATCGAACGCCTGGCCGAGCTGACGCTGGAGCGCCCGCTCGCGGTGCGCTTCATCGAGATGATGCCGACCTCCGCCAACCGCGCACTGCGCGCCGGCCAACTGACCTGCGACACCGTGCGCGCCCGACTCGAAGCGCGCTGGGGGCCGCTCGAAGAGGTGACGACCGACCGACCGCGCACCGGGCCGGCGCAGGCCTTTCGTTTCGCCGGTGCCCAAGGCGAGATCGGTTTCATCACCCCGCTCTCGCATACTTTCTGCGCCGACTGCAACCGCCTGAGATTGACCGCTCGGGGGGAGCTGCGGCTCTGCCTGTTCGACGAGCGGAACCATCCCCTCCGCCATTTGCTCGGCGAGCCGACACCTGAGCGTGCACTCGAAGGCGAGATCCTGCGGGTGTTGAAGGAGAAGCCCGCGGAGCACCTGCTGCTGCAAGGCAACAGCGGCAACCTGGCGAGCTTTATGTCGATCGGCGGGTGAGGCCGAGGCGGTGCCTGGAATCGGCCCAACGGGCCGGAAGAACTTAGCCCAGGGCTGAGGCCGCAGGCCGATGCCCCGGGAAAAAAGACGACCCATCCCCGCGGCCTGAAAGGCCGCAAGAGATTTCCGGCATCGGCCTTTCCTACTCCTCCTCGCCCTCGCCCAGCAACTCATCCAACCGGCCGGCGAGCGATTCGACGCGCCGACGGATCGCATCGCGCTCCTGCCGCCACTCTTCGTTCGGTTCGCTTGCGGCGCCGGTCATGTCGATCACGGCGGCGTCTTCGCCCCGCTCCGCGAGCTGTGCTTCGAGGTCGGCGACTTTCTGCGCGAGGGCTCGGTTTTCGCCGCGCAGGGCGCGCAGGCGCTCCGACGCCTCGTGAATTTTCGCTTCGAGCGCATCCAGGAAATCGATCTCGGGGGCCTCCACGGCGGGGGTCATCCTTTCCAGCCGAAACGGCTTTCGAGCGCGCGGACGAGCTCGACCTGCCGCTCGTTGACCTCGGTTTGAGTCAGCGAGCGATCGCCCGCGTTGTACAGGAAATAGATCGTCGTGTTCACCGCGCCGTCGGGCACGCCCTGGCCACGATAGCGATCCTTGAGGCCGTGATCGACCAGGTCGGCCGGCGCAAGCTCTCGGATCGCCGCGGCGATCTGTTCCCAGTTGACGGAAAGCGCGTGGGTGATCGTAGCGTCCGCCGCCACGCCCGGGAAGCGCGACGGCGCCTCGACGCCGAGCCCGGCGATCGCGGCCGAAGCGTCCGCGGCACTCTTTGCATCCGCCGCGCCGCCGCGAAGGAGAAAGCCTTCAGGCTCCGGTTGCAGAGCATCGGCTTCGAGCTCGGCGACGAACAGCGGGTATCCCTCTTCGCCCGCGAGGCGACCGATCACCCCGACCACCCGGTCCCCGAGCAGAATCTCCGCCGCGAGGCCCGGCACCAAACCACGCGGCGCCGCGGCACGGAAGGCGAGCGTCACCCCGAATTCGGTGGCCAGGCTTTCGATCGCCCCTTTGAGATCGAAGAAATCGATCTCGATCTGATGTTCCCAAGGGGTTCCGACGCGGCCGCCCAAGACGATCGCGATCCGTTCCGGCTGCCTCGGCAAAGAGCCGTCGCCCGGGGCTTGCCCCGCCGTCCGATAGAACACCCGCGCGACCTCGAACAGACGGACCGCCGCGGCGCCGCGGCGCTTGTTGAAGCGGGCGGTCTCGACCAGGCCGGGCAGCAGCGAACGGCGCATCACCGCGAGCCGCTCGGACAGCGGATTGACCAGCGGCACGGCGACCCCTTCGGGGGCGAGCAGCGGCAGCTTGGCTTCGTCCTGCGGATCGATGAACGAATATTGGACCGTCTCGGCCAAACCGCACGCCGCGAGCCGGTCCTGGATCCGGGCGCGGCGCGCGAGCACCGGATTCTTCGGCGCATCGGCCCCGGAGAGCGCCGGGAGCGTCGGCGCCACGGGATCGAAACCGTGCAGACGCAGGATCTCTTCGTAGAGATCGGCCGGATAGATCTCTTCGAAGACGGCGTCCTCTTCGGCCGCGCGCGGCGCGAAATCGAAATAGCGCCAGGAGGGAACCTCGACCTCCCACGCCTCGCCGACGCCCGATTCGGTCCCCGCCGGCCGGGGCGAAAAGCCCAAACCCTTGAGCCATCGCTCGACCGATTCGGGCGCGATCCGCGCTCCTGCGAACGCTTCGAGCTTGCCGTGCTCCAACCGGCCGCGGCGCGGCAGGCGGCGGCCCGGCCGGACGTCCACGGCGCCGGCGAGCACTTCGCCTCCGGCGATCTCCGCGATCAGGAGCGCCGCGCGATCGACCGCGAAGCGGCAGCCTTCGAGATCCGCGCCGCGCTCGAAGCGATGACTTGCGTCGGTTTTCAAGTTGAGCGTCCGGCTCGCCCGGCGGACCGCCGCGCGGTCGAAATGAGCGCCTTCGATCAACAGGTCGACCGTCTCGGCCGTCACTTCGCTGTCGAACCCGCCCATCACGCCGCCGACCCCCACCGGAACCTCGGCGTCGGCGATCACCAGGATCTCCGGATCGAGCGCGCGCTCGACTCCGTCGAGGGTCTTGATCCGTTCGCGCGGCAGCGCCCGGCGGACGACGATCTTGCCACCCCCGAGCTTGCCGAGGTCGTAGGCGTGGAGCGGCTGGCCCAGCTCCCAAAGCACGAAGTTCGTGACGTCGACCACGTTGCTGATCGAGCGCAGGCCAATCGATTCGAGCGCCAAGCGCAGCCAGTCGGGGCTCGGACCGATCTTCACTCCGCGCACCACCCGACCGACGAAGCGTGGGCAGAGGTCGGGCTCGGCAATCTCGACCGAGACCAGGTCGGTGGTGGCCACGCCGCTCGCCCCCCCGGCTTCGGGGGCCACGAGCGGCCGGAGCAGCGGCCGGTCGAGGATCGTCGCGATCTCGCGCGCGAGCCCGACATGGCACATCGCATCCGGCCGGTTGGTGGTCACCTCGATGTCGAGGATCGTGTCGTCGCCCAATTGAGATTCAATTTTTTCGATCTGCTCGACCGCGAGGCCCGCGGAGGTGAGCAGGAGGGACAGCTCCACCGGGTCCGGCAGATCGACATAGCGGGCGAGCCAATCGCACGAGAAGCGCATCAGCGGCTCACCTGGCGCAGCAGGCGCTCGTCGTTGTCGAACAGCACCCGGATGTTCGGGATGCCGTAGCGCAGCATCGCCACCCGGTCGACGCCCATGCCGAACGCGAAACCGGTGTAGATCTCGGGATCGATGCCGCACCCTTCGAGCACTCTGGGATCGACCATGCCGGAGCCGAGGATCTCCATCCAGCCGCTTCCCGAGCAGGTCTCGCACCCCTTGCCGCGGCAGAACACGCAGGTGATGTCGACCTCCGCCGAAGGCTCGGTGAACGGGAAGTGGCTCGGCCGCAGCCGCACTCCCGTATCGGCCGAGAACAGGCGGCGGACGAACGCCAGGAGCGTCCCCTTCAAATCGGCGAACGTAATCCCTTCGGCCACCGCCAGGCACTCGATCTGGTGAAACATCGGCGAGTGGCGCAGGTCGTTGTCGCAGCGGTAGACCCGGCCGGGGCAGATCACCCGGATCGGCGGCTTGCGGTTCAGCATCGTCCGGATTTGGACCGGCGAGGTATGCGTGCGCAGCAGCAGGCCCCCGTCGACGAAGAAGGTGTCCTGGGTGTCGCGCGCGGGATGGTCGAGCGGAAAGTTGAGCGCCGTGAAGTTGTGGAAGTCGTCCTCGATCTCCGGCCCTTCGGCGACGCTGTAGCCCAGCTCGGCGAAGATCAGCTCCATCTCGCGCATCACCCGGGTGACCGGGTGCAGGCTGCCGAGCATCGGATGCCGGCCGGGGAGAGTGACGTCGATCGCGGCGGAGGAGAGGGCGGCCTCCCTCTCGCGCTCTTCCAGCTCGACGTCCTTGGCGGCGAGACCGGCCTCCACCCGGGCTTTCAGGCGGTTGACCTGCTCGCCGTAAGCTTTCCTTTCGGCGGGCGCGATCTTGCCGATCGCTTCCAAGAGCGAGCGGAGAACCCCTTGTTTCTTGCCGGTCCAGCGGAGGCGCAACGCCTCCCACGACGGCCGATCCGCGACCGCCGCGAGGGCGCTTTCGAACTCGGAGGCGAGGTTTTCCGGGGCGCTCGGGGCGCCCGAGGACTTCGGGGCTCCCGTCGGATCGCCCGCGGCCGACACTTTACGCTCCCGAAGCGGAGGCGACGTTACCCTGAGGGGCGAGCGCCTGCTTGGCGGCTTCCGCCAGACGACCGAAGCCGTCCGGGTCGACCACGGCGAGATCGGCGAGCACCTTGCGGTCGAGGGTCGAGCCGGCCGCCTTCAGGCCGGCGATCAGACGGCTATACGAAAGACCGTTGATCCGTGCCGCAGCATTGATCCGCACGATCCAGAGCGCGCGCATCTGCCGCTTGCGCTGGCGCCGGTCGCGATAGGCGTAGTTGAGCGATTTGTCGACCGCCAGCTTGGCGATCCGGTGGGCTTTCGACTTGGTGCCGTAATAGCCCTTGGCGAGCTTGAGAATCTTCTTGCGGCGGTGGACCCGCTTGGTGCCGCGCTTGACGCGTGCCATCTACAGAACCTCGTTTCTGCTCTCCGAGCGTTTCGGGAGCGGTCAGGGTCGTCCGCGGTCCTGCGGGCCGGGCCGACCGACGGCGCCGATGGACAGGTTCGTCCCACCGGGAGCCGGGCTGGTTTTGTCTTGTCTCGTGGTCTCTTCTGTCGCGGCGATGTCGCGCGTCGAGCAAGAGCCCTACCGATGGAGCATCGACTTGAGGATCGCCGAAAACGCAGGCGAGCACTGCACAGCCTTGCCCAGCTTCCGCTTCCGTTTCTGAGACTTCTGGGTCAAACCATGGCGGACTTCCGCCTGGTGGCGCATCACTTTGCCGGTCCCGGTGATCTTGAACCGCTTGGCGGCGCCCTTGTGAGTCTTCTGCTTGGGCAAGGGCTTCTCCTTTTTTCTTCGTCTGCGTCTCTTCTTGCCGCTCTGTTCGAGGGCAAAAGACGCAAGATTCTAGCACAGACGAACCCGGGCTCGCCGCGCAACGTTATCTCTGCCTCCTCCTCCGCCGTACTTCTCAGGAAGCGGCCGAGGCGAGGGATGGGGCCGGCTATACCTTCGGCGGCTCAACCTTCTTCGGCGCGTTCTTCGGTCCGCCGAAGATCGCGTGCATCCGGTTGCCCGCCATTTCTGGGTTGCCTTCCAGGTTGCCGTTCTCGCCGATGTCGGCCGCCAGGCGCTGGATCAGCTTGAAGCCGAGGTCGGTGCGCGCCATCTCGCGGCCGCGAAACTGGACCGTCGCCTTGACCTTGTCGCCGTCGCCGAGGAAACGAATCGCGTTCTTCAGCTTGAAGTCGTAGTCGTGGTCGTCGATGTTCGGCCGGAACTTGACTTCCTTGACGTGGATGATCTTCTGCTTCTTCCTCGACTCGTGCGTCTTCTTCTTCTGCTGGTAGAGGAACTTGCCGAAATCCATGATTCGGCACACCGGCGGCTTGGCCTCCGCCGCCACCTCCACCAGGTCGAGAAGGCTCTCTTTGGCCCGCCGCAGGGCGTCCTCGATCGGCACGATGCCGACCTGGCCCCCTTCGGCGTCGATCAGCCGTACCTCGCGGACGCGGATTCGCTCGTTGACTCTCGCGGTCTTGTCGATGGCTAACTCACCTTTCCTTTCGGTCGCAGGCGACCGATCGGACCGCAGCGGCGTGCGGCGGTCCGGCTTCCCCCTCTACAAGGGGTGCTTCAAAGCTCCCTGCTGCGCGCCGCGACCTGGTCGCGCACCCGCGCGGCGAAGTCGTCGATCGGCAACGCGCCGAGGTCGGCCCCGGCGCGACGGCGCACCGAGACGGTGCGTTCCTCCTGCTCGCGCGCGCCGACCACCAGCATGTAGGGCACTTTCTGCAGCTGCGCTTCGCGAATCTTGTATCCCAGCTTCTCGTTCCGGTCGTCCACCTCGACGCGAACTTCGGCGGCTGTAAGAGCCGCGCGGACCTCTTCCGCGTACTCCGCGAACTTTTCCGAGATCGGCAGGATGATCCCCTGAACCGGCGCCAGCCAGACCGGGAACGCTCCGGAAGTCTGCTCGATCAGGATGCCGAAGAAGCGTTCGACCGAGCCGAAGATCGCGCGGTGGATCATCACCGGCGAATGCTCCGCCCCGTCGGCGCCGACGTACGCCAGGCCGAACCGCGCGGGCATCTGGTAGTCGAGCTGGATCGTTCCGAGCTGCCAGCTACGGCCGATCGCATCGTGGACGTGGAAATCGATCTTCGGTCCGTAAAACGCCCCGTCGCCCGGATTGATCCGGTAGGTGAGCCCGGCCTTGTCGAGCGCCGCGGCGAGCGCTGCCTCCGCCCGCTGCCACAGCTCGTCCGTGCCGATCGATTTCGCCGGCCGGGTCGACAGCTCGATCTCGACCTCGTCGAAACCAAACGTGGAATAGAGCTCCAGGATCATTGTGCCGAGCGACAGCACCTCGCTCTCGATCTGCTCTTCGGTGCAGAAGACGTGAGCGTCGTCTTGGCAGAACGAGCGGACCCGCAGCAGGCCGGAGGTGACGCCGCTCCGCTCATAACGGTGCAGGCGGCCGAAATCGGCATAGCGGATCGGCAGGTCGCGGTACGACCGCATTTTGGTCGCGTAGATCAAGCAGTGGCCCGGGCAGTTCATCGGCTTGACCGCGAACTCCCGCTCGTCGATTTGGACGAAGAACATCGCGTCGCCGTAGTTCGCGTAATGGCCGGAAGTCTTCCACAGCTCCACATCGAGGATTTGCGGCGTGAGCACCTCGCCATAGCCATAGCGGACGTACAGCTCGCGCACGTAATCGATCAGCCGGTTGTAGACGAACGCGCCCTTCGGATGGAAGAACGGCATCGCCGGCGCCATGGCGTTGAAGCTGAACAGGTCGAGCTCCGGCCCGATCCGCCGGTGGTCGCGCGCCCGCGCCTCTTCTTGCAGCGCGATGTGCGCGTCGAGCTCCGCCTGCGAGCCGAACGCGGTGCCGTAGATCCGCTGCAGACGCTCGCCGTTCTCGTCACCTTTCCAATAGACACCGGAGGCTTCGAGCAATTTGACCGCGCCGATCTGCGCCAGCCGCTGGACGTGCGGGCCGCGGCAGAGGTCGGTGAAGCCATCCGGGCCGCCGTGCTTGTAGAGCGTGATCCGATCGCCTGCGGGAATGTCTTTCAGGCGCTCGACTTTGAGCCGCTCGCCCATCGCGGCGAACTTCGCTTCGGCCTCTTCGCGGGAGATTTCGCTCCGCTCGAACGAGAGGTCGCCGCCTTGGGCGACGATCCTGCGCATCTCGGCTTCGATCCGCTCCAGGTCCTCGGGCGAAAAGGGGTGATCGATCCGAAAGTCGTACTGGAACTTCTCGCTGTGATCCTTTCGGCCGACATCGATTTCGACCCCGGGGAACAGGCGCTTCACCGCATCGGCCAGCACGTGCTCGGCGCTGTGGCGGATGAACTCGCCGGCCTCCGGGCTCTTCGCTGTGAAGATCCGAAACTTGCCGTCCGCGAAGATCGGTTCGCGCAGGTCGATCTTCCGGCCGTCCAGCTCGGCGCCGATCGCATCGCGGCCGAGCCGCGGGCCGATCGAATGCGCCACTTCGAGCGCGGTCGTCCCGGGCGCGACCTCGCGCACCGCCCCGTCGGGCAGCGTCAGCCGGAGAATTTCCGTGATTGTGCTCATCGCCAAGGAAGCGAGTCCCGACAGGGAGCCGAAGCTCCGCGGACCGCGGTACTCACGAGCTCACGAGCAGACAAGGTGGTAGGCGCTGACGGACTCGAACCGTCGACCTCTACCGTGTGAAGGTAGCGCTCTAACCAGCTGAGCTAAGCGCCCGGTCATGAACTTCTCGAGGGTCGAGATTTCGGCATCTTTCGGGCTGCGAGCTTCGCCAACGAACCGCAAAATGCGGCCTCGCGCGGCGCTGTCTCTCTCCCTGACGTCGATACCGATCTCCTTCCGATCCCCGCTCCCGCGTTTGCCGCTAGAGGCTATATTGGTAGGCCCGAGCGGACTTGAACCGCTGACCTCTACGATGTCAACGTAGCGCTCTAACCAACTGAGCTACGGGCCTGAAATATCCTCGGCTGCGCTTCTTGCTACCGGGGACGGGAAGTTAGCAGAGGCTCCGAGAGAGTGTCAATGGCGACCGGCAGGCCGATCTCGGTGGGGATACCTCGGTGTTCCTGGTCGTTGGTGCCATGGGCGTAGAGGCGTAGAGACGCTCCAGTACCCAACTACGACAGAACCGGGTGCTGGACGTCGGGGCGTCTCCGCAGGCCACGAATGCTCCTGCCCCGCGCCGCCGGGAACCGTGCGCTCCAAACCCTGATAAAATTCGGCCATGAGCGCCGCTCCGCATCCTCGATACAGCAAAGAGGAGTTCGCCCGACGGGGCAATGAGATCTATGAACGCGAGGTGCAACCTCATCTCAATGCACAGGATGCGGGCAAGTTCGTCGCCATCGACATCGAAACGGGCGCCTTCGAAACCGAAGCCGACGAGATTGCCGCCTCGCATCGGCTGCTCGCCCGCCACCCGGAAGCCCAAATCTGGTTCCGCCTGATCGGTTCTCCCCATACCCGCCGCTTCGGCCCCCGCAGCAAAGCCGCAGCCTAGCTCCATGATCGTCGGCGCCATGAATGCGCAGCGAGGCGATCGTGCGTCTCGTGGTGGTTGGCCCAGCGGGCCATTGCGCGGCCGCCCCCGAGCCCCCGTCCGCTGATCGGCGAGCTGTGCAGCCCGGACTCTCCCCTCAACCGGCAATGCGGATCGGTCGTGCTCCCCACCTACCGCGGCGGCTTCGGGGTGAGCGGCACCCTGGTCGGCAGCTTCGACATCCAGCATCCCGGCATCGTTTGGGATCTGTATGTCGTGACCCACGAGATCGGCCACAACTTCAACACCCACCACACGCATTGCTACGTCAACTCGCCCGATACGAGCTTTCCCGACCCGGTCGACAAATGCAACGGCGCGGAAGTGGCGCCCGGCTACGAATGCTGGAGCGGCGCGACCAGCGTGCCCGCCGGGGGCGGATCGATCATGAGCTACTGCCACCTCCAGCCGGGAGGCGTCGGCAACGTCAATCTCTCGTTCGGCAAGGCCGGTCTCTACGGCGTCCACAGCGAGCGGGTGCCGGAACGCATGCGCGCCTTCGTCGAGTCGCGCGCCGCCTGCCTCGCCTACCGCCCGACCAGCCCGGCCGACTTCAACGGCGACGGTCGCTCGGACTCCGTCCTTTACAGCAACGGGACTTGGTGGCCTTTTGACTTTTTCTTTCCCTGACCGAAAGGTAAACCTGGGTTCACCAACGTCGGGTTGAAGCGGTGGATGGAGTCGTAGCACCACTTCGCAGCATGCCGGAAGTGGACGAAGTCGCAGCATCGGTCAACAGCCTGCAGGCAGAGGTGGGCGGAGCCGCGGCACTGCTTCGCAGCCTGCAGGAAACGGTGGGCGGAGTCGCGGCACCGCCTCGCAGCACGCCGGAAGTGGTGGACGAAGTCGCGGCACCGCTGCGCAGCCTGCGGGAAGTGGTGGGTGGAGTCCGGGAACCAGATCTTGGAGCCTGCGAAGCGGCGCGCGGACCCCGCGAAGCAGTGCGCAGGCCCTGCGAGGCGGTGCCCAGATCCTGCGAAGCGGTGCGCGGACCCCGGGAAGTGGTGCGCAGGCCCTACGAAGCGGTGCGCGGGGCCTGCGAAGTGGTGCGCGGATCCGTCGCATCGTGCCGGGTTCCGATCCACCGCTTCCGGGAAGCGATCGACCACTTCCGCGAATCCAAACACCACTTCGAAGCTTCGATCCACTGGGGCATTGAACCGAAACGGGAGGGCGGAGCAGCGCTCTTTTGCGCTCAGCCGTCCGCGGGAGTACCATCGCAGCATGCAAGTCGCCACCGGCACAATCGTCGAAGGCAAGGTAGTCCTCGAAGGCGTATCCCTTCCTGAAGGAACCGCAGTCACCGTGTTCACAAAGGGCTCGGAGACAACGGTCCGCCTGTCTCCTGCGCTCCAGGCCGAGCTCGAGGAAGCGCTGGAAGAAGCCGATCACGAAGAAGGCATCTCCGGCGACGAGCTCTTCCGAAAATTGCAGAAGTACGGCTAAATTTGGCGCTGATCCTCCGTGTCAAGGCCAGGGCGGCGCGGCAGATTGAAGCCGCCGCTGCTTGGTGGAGTGAGAACCGACCCTTAGCACCGGGAGCGATTCGAACTGACCTCCAGGCGACGCTTGACTTATTGGTCGACCAGCCCGGCATCGGCACGCTGGTCGAAAACTCCCGAGATCCTGAAACACGGCGCTTGTACTTGGCGCGAACCCGATACTTCGTCTACTACCGCCCGCGCGACCGGTACCTCGAAGTCGTGGCTTTCTGGCATTCGAGTCGGGAACACGAGCCGCGTGTCTGACGCGAGTAGACCGGGCCTTCAGCCCTCTCCCAACAAATCTCCGACTCCCTGACCTGCGGCGATGCCGCAGGCTGTCATAGATCGCGCCCTTGGCGCTCAGGCAAGATCGGCGCCCAGCAAGCCGATTTTCTTCGAGTCAATAGGTTGGAGTGCGGCAACGACGTGTCTCCGCTTTATTTAATGTTGACGTGTCGGCGCACCCTGGATTTGCCGCTTCGAACCGAATTCTCGATCTTGGCGACCTGGGTCTCAAACATCCGGACCCAGGTCCCGGACCTTGCGACCGAGGTCTGAACGACTCAGACCCAGATCTCGACCGCTGCGAACCAGTCCGGACGACTCGGACCCAGGTCCCGATCGTTGCGACCCAGGTCCGGAGGACTCAGACCCAGGTCCGGAGGACTCAGACCCAGGTCCCGACCGTTGCGACCCAGGTCCGGACGACTCGGACCCAGGTTCCTACCCTTGCGACCCAGGTCCGGATGGCTCAGACCCAGGTCCCGACCGTTGCGACCCAGGTCCGGAGGACTCAGACCCAGGTCCCGACCGTTGCGACCCAGGTCCGGACGACTCGGACCCAGGTCCCGACCGTTGCGACCCAGGTCCGGACGACTCGGACCCAGGTCCTGAACGCTGGGACCTCGGTCCAGAGGATTCGGACTCAGTCCCGTTTCCCTGGCACGGACTTTGTACCTCCATTCGGTATGAGCCCAGCCAACGGGTCACCTGGAAAGAAGACCGCCGAAGCCCCCGTGCCGGAGCGACCGACGCTTCACAGCCTCGCCGTCGCGGAGCAGGTTTGTACCGCCTGCGATCTCTACCGGAAAGCGACGCAGGCGGTGCCGGGCGCCGGGTCGGAGCGGGCCTCGATCTTGATGGTTGGCGAGCAGCCGGGGGATCAGGAAGATCTGGCGGGACAGCCGTTCGTAGGTCCCGCGGGCAAGGTGCTCGACGAGGCGCTGGCAGCGGCGGGTATCGACCGCGCGGAGGTCTATCTGACCAACGCCGTCAAGCATTTCAAATGGGAGGCGCGCGGCAAGCGCCGGATTCACCAGCAGCCCAACACGACCGAGGTTCGCGCATGCCTGCCCTGGCTGGAAGCGGAGCTTGCGCTGGTCAAGCCGAAGATCGTCGTCTGTCTGGGAGCGACCGCCGCCCAGGCGCTGATGGGGCCGGCGTTCCGGGTGACTCGCGACCGCGGACAGTTCTTCGAAACTCCGTGGGCTCCTTCGCTCACCGCCACGATCCATCCCTCCGCGGTCCTACGTATGCCCGACGATGAAAAGCGCCGAGAGGCGTTCGACGCACTGGTCGCCGACCTCGCCCGGGTGACCGAGCGACTCAAAGCGTAGGACTGTTTAGGACGAGCCCGCAGGCCGCGGGCCACGGAAGCAACTCGCGATCAGCTGGATCCCGATGCCGCTCACCAGGAGCCGCTCCTTGCCATTCGACAGAAGGCGCTGGGTCCAGTCGGCGAAGCCGCCATCGGCGAGATTCAACCGTCGCCTCTCGGGATCGGTCGCGTCGATCCGCAGGCAAAGGCCGGAGTAGTAGTGCCGTCCCTGCTCGCGCTCCCGATCGAGAACGAAGGTCGCTTCCGGAAAGCTTGCGGTCAACGGATGGAAAACTTCGGCCTCCGCACGTTCGAGGGCGATCTCTTCGCGGTCGGTCTCGGAGATCCGAACCTCGATCGAAGAGAAGGAATAGTCAAGGCCCGCGAGGCGGCGCAGGAGGTCGAGGTAGAACCGAAGGTGCTCGCGCAAGCTTTCGGTCTCGAATTCGAGCGTCCCGCGGACGCGACCCGAGCTGACCAGAGAGAACAGGCCGAAGTGGGGAGAAAAACCGGCTCCCTCAAAGGGCTGGAGCCGCAACGGCCGCGAGCGCGAGCAGAGGCGAATCGTGTCCCGTTCCCCGGCGCGCCGGCGCCTGGCGCATTCGAGCGCCGCGACGGTCGTCGGATCGGCCAGTAACTCGGCGGAGCGCACCGCCGCCAGGCAATTGTTCTGATCGATCTCGCCCAGCACGCGATTCAGACCGAGCGGCGCTACCGGAGAGAGGTCGAGCGCCTCGAATCCGTCGGCGCTCTCGAACGCGGCCCGCTCGATTTCGAGCAAGGCCCGGGGATCGATTCCCGACGGCCGGACCATCGCCGTGCGCTCGTACTGCGCCAAGATCTCGGCCGGCGTCCGCCGCGCGCTCCGCTCGCAAAAGACGTGGAGAAGAAGCGACTGGAGGTCGCTCGGCGCCAGCCGCCTCGCGAGCCCCTCGACCGGCTCGCCCTCCTCCAGCTCGCGGGCGATCCGCGCGACGATTTCGGTTTGTTTCGTCACCGTTTGGATCATCCCCTCGCGGGAAGAATATCCGAGCCTCGGCCGCCTTAAGGATCGGATTCTTCTCCTCGGCGCGCATTCGCCCGCGCGCCGCACCTTATTTAGAAGACAGTTCTTGCGGGTTTCAATCCATAAAGCCCGGCTTGCCGCCGGGTACCGTGCGCTTTTGGCCCCCGGTAGTGGCCGCCGCTCCCGCGGCACGACCACTCGGTCCCTTCGCGCGAGACGTGCCGAGTCCGCAGGACTACCATCGCCTTCGAGACTCGACGTCGGAGAGATTCCAGCAGGAGGACCGGCAAAGCGCGATCGATTTCCACCCATCGAACCAGCCCACCACTTGTCAACCTGAGCGCGGCCACCTCATCGATCGGCCGCACTTTCGAGGAGGCATTATGAAACGTGGATTGATATGGCTGTTCGTTGTCCTTGGAGCTCCCGCTCTGCTGCTCGGCCAGGCCCAGACCACTGGAACGATCTCCGGCCGGGTCATGGACGACGCGGGTCAGCCGGTCGCCGGAGTTGAAGTCGTCGCGACCGCCGAGTCGCTCTCGCTCGAACGCAAGGCCGAAACCGGCGCGGACGGCGAGTTCCGGCTCTCCGTTCTGCCGGTCGGCGCCTACAAGGTGTTGGTCAGCAAGACCGGTTTCCAACCTGCCGTCTATTCGCTCCGGCTGAGCGTCGGAGAAACCGTGCCGCTCGACGTCGCATTGGCTCCCGGCGAGGCGGTGACCGATACGGTGACCATCTATGGCGCGGCGAGCGCCTTGGAAACCACAACCGGCGGTGAGACCTTTCGCTACGAAAAACAGATCGACGAGCTGCCGGTCAACGACCGGACGATCACTCGGGTGGCCGAGCTATCGCCGAACATCGCGTTCGGTCCCACGGAAGGCACCCTGTCGATCGCGGGCGCACCGTCGTTCGACACCGTCGTCCTGCTCGACGGAGCGGAGATCTCGGATCCCTATTTCGGCGACTCGCCCACCCTCTATTTGGAGGATGCGGTCGAGGAGGTCCAGGTTCTCACCTCCGGCGTCTCGGCCCGCTACGGCCGCTTCCAAGGGGGCGTGATCAACGCGATCACCAAGTCGGGCGGCAACACCTACAAAGGGATTCTGCGGGCCGAGCTCGACAAGGAGTCGTGGAACTCGACGACGCCGTTCGGCGAGGCGCAAGACGACCATCTGAACCAGAGCTACCAAGGAACCCTGGGCGGCTTCCTGGTCAAGGACCGGCTCTGGTTCTTCGCCGGCGGCCGGAAGATCCCGACCCACAATGACAGCAAGACGACCGAATTCACCGGTGAAAGCTTCACCGAGTCGCTCGACGAGACGCGCTGGCAGGGCAAGCTCAAAGGCGCGATCACCGAAAGCCACCTGATCGATCTTTCCCACCTCGATTTCGACCAGGAGACCGCCAATTACGAGGGGCTCCCGGCGGGGGACGGACGCGCGATCGGCACCCGGCTCGACCCACGCGAGACCGATACCCTCGGGTATCAGGGCGTGTTCACCGCGAACACGTTCGCCGATTTCCAGGCGACCCGGAAGCGGCTCTCGATTTCGGCCGGCGGCGATCCCGCCAAGGGCGATCCGTTCCTCGATTTGAACGCCTTCCAGGTGTTCCACAACCATTGGTGGGACGTGAACGACCCGAGCCTGCGCGACAACGACACCGCGGCCCTATCGCTCAACCACTTGGTTGACGGCGGACGGTTCGGAGCCCACACGCTCGAAGGGGGCCTGCAATACGTCAAATCGTTGACCGGCGGCGAGAACCGCCAGTCTTCGACCGGCTTCAACCTGCTCGCCTTCAATACGGATTTCTTGGCCGGCACGGTCGGCGGCTCGCCGCGCTACAACCTGCGGAACAGCAGCGCGTTCCGCTGGCAGGCCTTGCCGCTCGGCGGAGACCAGACGCTGACAAACCGGGCGGCCTACCTACAGGACACGATCAATCTGGCGAGGTTCCGTTTCGACATCGGCCTCCGCTACGACGAGTACGAAGGCACGGGGCCGCTGCCGCAGTTCGATCTGTCGTTCTCCGACCTTTCGCCGCGGCTCGGCGTCACGTACAACGTAACCGACACCTGGCAGGTCCAGGCAACCTGGGGCAAGTACTCCAGCCGCTTCAACGATGGCGTCGCAAATAGCGTAACGGGCGTCTCGGCCGCGCCGCGGATCGAAACGTTCTACAACGGCCCGGACGTGCTGGACGCCACGGCCGACGAGGTGCAAGCCGCCTTGCGCAACGATGCGAACTGGCAGCAGGTAACGGGCTTTCTGAGCCCCCAGTTCCCGACGACGTACCTGGCGAACAACGTCGAGGCTCCCTACGCGGAAGACTTGAACCTCTCGGTGCGCGCCGCCCTGCCCCGCAACAGCGGCTCCGTGGTGCTCACCTACGTCGATCGGAAATACAAGAACCTGCTCGACGATTTCGTCGGCGGCGCCTGCGATTTCGGGCTGAGCTTCGGCCAGCCCTGCCCGAGCGGCAACTTCACGACGGTCCCGGGTCCGGACGGCACGCCGAACTTCGCCACCGTCGACAGCATCGTTTGGGCGAACAACGGCTTGGCTAAAAGGAAATATCAAGCGCTCACCGCGGTCTGGAACTACCGCCCGAATTCCCGCCTGCAGTTCGTCGGCAACTACACCTACTCCCGACTCCGCGGCAATTACGAGGGAGAGGGCGAGAACACCCCGGCGTCCGGCTCGCCGATCGGCAATTACGCCCGCTCAACCGACATCGCGGCGGCCAACCCGTACGGCACGCTCGCCGAGGACATTCCGCATCGGCTGAACGCGCTCGCGATCTATCGCTTCGACTGGCAGCGCCGCGGCGCGCTCGCCCTCGGCGGCTCCCTCCTCTATGAATCCGGCAAGCCCTACAGCCGGACCGCCTCCGTACCGTTCCTCGACGATCCCGCCTACCTGGGCGACAGCGGAAACTACACCCATTACTTCAGCCGCCGCGGTGCCTTCCGCTTCGACGACTGGTGGAGCCTCGGCGTCTCGGCCCGTTACGACCTGCCGCTGGTCAAGGACTTCAAGACCTTCGTCAAGCTGAGCGTCGCCAACGTCACCAACAATCACGCCTTGATCGAGTTCCAAACCACCGGCGAATCGGGACGCGACGACGACGGCAACGTCCTCCCTTGGCAGCCGGCCGGCGACGACTGCGGCCCGGGCGACAAGCCGTCCAAGAACTGCGCCAATTACGGCCGGATCACCAGCGAGGACGACTACCAGAAACCGCGAGAGTTTCTGGTGACCCTCGCGTTCGAGTTCTGATCGGTCCGCGATCTCGGAGATGTAGCAGTGCGGGGCCGTCCCGGAGATGGGGGGCGGCCCCGACGTCTTTAGCGCGGCGCATCCGGCGCCCGGAAGTCCCGCCGAAAGTACGGCCACGCGTCGTGCAGATAGAGCCCGAACGGCAGCCACCAGATGAAGTCGTTGGTGACGCAAAGAACGATCGAGGCGGGCGGCCAGTCGCCGCGCCAGATCAACGCCGCGAGCCCGAGCGGACCGAGAATCTTGCCCGCCAGACCAACCGCCGCGAGAAGCCACCCCCGCTCGGGCACCCGGGCGACTTCGAGATAGAGCACGCCGTAAAGGCCGATCACCATCGCGAGGCAGGCGAAGATGGAAGGATGGTTGAGGGGAGCCATCCCGCTCCACCGGAACAGCCACTGCGGATCGAGGGCGGAGAAGATCCCCCAGGCGATGTTGTAGAGCCCCGCCGCGAGGAAGACGATGCGATGGAAGCGGCGGCGCGGCAGCATGGCGGGAGGGAGTGTAGCGCGGGGCTTCGTTGCCCGCGCCTCTTAGGCAATGGTTGCGTCCGGAGTTTGCTCCGTGTCGAAGGGATAGAGGAGTCCACCATGAAAGCCAATCGCTCGACCTCGCCTGCCTTGATCGCCGCGATCTTCCTGCTCTTCCTCGCCGGCTCTCTCGCCGTGGCGGCGCCGGCCGCCCGTCCCGCAACTTTCGACGAGAAGGAGATCGCCGAGCTGGTGGCCGCCACCAGCTTCAAAGATTTCGGCCGGTCCACCGAAGGGACGATCCTCGCCCGTTTCGAGGATTTCGATCGGGAAGAGCCCGCGAGCGTCTGGATCGCGGAGAAGGGATCCTCCCTGCGCGCAGGCTCGGCGCAGGATCTCGATCGCGCTTTCGGCTCGGACCGCGCGAAGTGGCCGCCCTACACCATCCTGTTCACGATCGTCCCGGTGAGCGCCAACCGGCTGACGCTCGAAGTCCATACCCGGTTCGACATGGGCCTCCTGGCCGAAAGCCGCGGCGGCTCGGTGGAGAGCTGGACGCTGACGAAGAAAGGCGGGCGCTGGAGCGTGACGAACCATGAGACGACGCTGAACATCGATTGAGGTGCCCGCACTCCGACTCAGAGCATCAGCGCGTCCTCGTAACACCAGGCCCAATCGTCTCCCGGCTCGATCGACTTGATGATCGGATGTCCGGTCGATTGAAAATGTTTCGTGGCGTGGCGGTTCTTCGACGAGTCGCAGCAGCCGACGTGGCCGCAGGTCATACAGAGGCGCAGGTGGGTCCACGAGTCGCCCAGCTCCAGACACTCCTCGCAACCGGGCGCGCTGGGGAGCACCTCTCGGGTTTGGTCGACGTGCGAACAGCGTGGGCTCGCCTGCTCCCGCTCGTTCAAGCGCACCGGTTCCATCCGGATTGATGAGGCCGCCGCCCCTCGCTTCGCCCGTTCCGGTCGCGGCACGGAGATCTCACGATGGTGGGCGCGAAGGGAATCCTGAACTCCCAGCAGGGTTTCCTCCGCCACGTCCAAATCACGCAACACCTTCTCGACCAGCCGGATCGCGCTCTCCTGCTCTTCGGTCACCACATGGCGCGCTCCAGCCCCTTCCAGCGCTTCGATCTCGTGGTCGAAACGGGTGCGGACGATCAGCGGCAGCTCCGGATTCATCGCCCGCGCCGCGCGCACCACCCGGTGGGTCATTTCGAGGTCGTCGTCGGCCACCACCAGCAGCCGTGCTCGATCGAGCCCGGCGAGCGACAGCTCGTGCCGCCGGGCATAGTTGCCGCGCAGGACGCGAAGACCTTGCCCCTCGGCCTCAAGGGCACCCTCGGGGCTGAGGGTCAGGATCAGATACGGCAAGCCCTGCGCTTCGAGCGCCCGCGCCAACAGCCGGCCGACCTTGCCATAGCCCGCGATGATCACGTGGCCCGTAAGATCGGCATACAGAGCGGCGGCTTCCACTTCTGCCGGCGGCGCGTCCGCCAGCCTGCCGCTTGCGGCACGACGGGAGAGGCGGCTTTCGAGCGCGCCGCCGAGCCGCGCGAGGAGCGGCGTGCTCATCATCAGGATCACCGTGAGCGCGATGAAGGTCTGGCCGCCCGAGGCCATCCCCGCGGGGACGAGCCCCATCTCGCGCCCGGTGCGCTCCAGCACGAACGAGAACTCCCCCACCTGGGCGATCATCAGTCCCGAAAACAGAGCCGTGCCGAGCCCGATGCCGAGGAGCCGTACGGACAGCGCCGCGGAGAGCGCTTTGATCAAAACCACGACGAGAGCCAATCCAAGCACCAGGGGCAGGTTCGCGACCAAAAACTTGAGATCGAGGAGCAGCCCGACGGAGACGAAAAACGTCGCGCTGAACAGGATCTGGAGCGGCTGGATCTCGCCGAACGCCATCTCCTTGAAGCGGCTCTCGCTGACCAGCAGGCCGGCCAGAAACGCGCCGAGCGAAAGGCTCACGCCGGCCAGGCTGGTCAGGTACGCCGTGCCGAAGCAGATCGCCATCACCGTGAGGACGAAGATCTCCTGCGAGCAGGTGCGGGCGACCGCCTCCAGCACCTTGGGCATCACGCGCCGGGCGACGAGCAGGACGACCGCGAGGATCGCGACCGCTTTGGCGAGCGCCCAGAGAACCCCCACGCTCGAACCGCCCGAGCCTCCGAGCATGGGGACCACGAGCACCATCGCCACCACCGCGAGATCCTGGAAGATCAGGATGCCGAGGATCGCCCGTCCGCCGACCGTGGCGGTTTCGCCGCGGCTCGCCAGGAGCTTCATCACGATCGCGGTCGAGGAAAGCGCCAGGAGGCAGCCCGTGAAGATCGCCGTGCGCCCGTCGACCCCAAAGAGCGCGAGCAACCCGGCGACCACCAGCAGACTCAAGCCGACCTGGAGCGCACCGCCCAGGAAGATCAGCCGCTGAATCCGGGCCAGCTCTTCCAAACTCAGCTCGATGCCGATCGTGAAGAGCAACAGGACGACGCCGACCTCGGCGGCTCCCTCAATGATCGCGGGATCCCTGACCAGACCGAGCGCCTGCGGTCCGATCAGGGCACCCGTGACCAGGAAGCTGACGATCGGCGTGACGCCCAGCCGCGAGCAGACATAGGCGACCACCGCGCTGGCGACCAAGAGCGCCGCGATCTCGGCAAAGAAAGGCGGCGCGGCGCCCGCGGCCAGAAGGAAGGGTACGGAATGCATTGAGGCGAATCGTAGCCGAAGAGCACTCTCCCGCCACGGCGCCGGTTGAGCTTTCCCGATTCGACACGTATCCTTGTCCACCGCGCCGGAAGGAGCCATCCTGTGGTGCATGAAACCTACATGCGGCGCTGCCTTGCGCTCGCCGAAGATTCGCTGCAAATCGGCGAGACGCCGGTCGGTTCGCTGATCGTGCGCGGGGATCGAATCCTCGGCGAAGGGCTCGAAGGGACGCGCACCCTGCTCGACCCCAGCGCCCACGCCGAAGTGCAGGCGATCCGCGCCGCCTGCCGAAGTGAACAGACCCTCGACCTCTCGCGATCGACCCTCTACACCACCGTCGAGCCGTGCGTCCTCTGCGCCTACGCGATCCGCCGCGCCAAGATCTCCACCGTGGTCTACGGCCTCCCCGCGGGGCAGGCGGGCGGCATCACCTCGCGCTACGACATCCTGGCCGATCGAGACCTTGCCGGCTGGGCGCCGCCGCCCGAGATTGTGGCGGGAGTGCTGGCGGAGGAGTGTCGGGAGATTTTGACCCGGCGCAATTCCCGCCCGGAGCGCGTCCTCGCGACGGCCTGAGGGCTCGAATCTCAGCTTCAACGCCGATGGGCTTCGCAAGCTGGGTAGCGACTCCTGGAATCGGCCGGGTTTCCCGAATTCTCGGCCTGCGGCCGTCGAGAAACAAGCAGTCCAAGAACCGGCTGGCACTCCGAGGAGGCACCCGTGCGCTACACCATGCTCCTCGTTGTCGCGGCGCTCGCTGGCTGTTCGTCTCGCCCCGACGCGATGCGGCGAGAGTTGGCGGTCGCATTGGGGCCGGTCCGTCCCGTCGAAGGTCGCCTGGTCGGCGGATTTCTTTATCGGCCCTTCGAGGCCGGACGCGTCACGAACCTAACTTCCGCCGGGCGAACCGCGCTCAGCGCACTCGACGCCATGCCCGAAGTGCGACCGCTCCTCGACCTCTTCCGGCGACGCGCCGCGTCGGCTGTCGAGCGCCTGGAGCACTTGGTCGATGAACGCCCGGGCGATGCGGGTCTATGGAGCGACCTCGCCGCCGCGTACCTGGCCCGCGCCGTGGAACCCCCTGCGACGCCGCTCGACTTCGCACGTGCGCTCGAGGCGTCCCTCCACGCGCTCGAGATCGATTCCAAACTTGCCGAGGCGCGCTTCAACGCGGCGCTGGCTTTCGAGCGCCTAGGCCTCAGGCGTGAGGCGCGGGAATCCTGGAACGAGCTTCTCCAGATGGATCCGTCGTCCGGTTGGGCTGACGAGGCCGAAATCCGGCTTCAACGCCTCGGTCGCCCCGTCGGCCTCCAGGCTTGGCGCCACGATCGGGAGGATCTTCTGGCTGCGGCAAAAGCGCGAGACGAGGAGCGAACCCGCGGGCTCGTCCGCGAGTTTTCGCAGCCCATCCGAAGGCTGATCGAGGACGAGCTGATTCCCGAATGGGGCAAGGGTTTCCTAGCCGGAAACCAGAGCGAAGCCGTCGAGAAACTTACCATCGCCCGCTTCCTCGCCGCGCAGCTCGCCGAGGTTTCCGGCGACCGCATGGCTCAGGACGCAGTCGCAACGATCGATGCGGCCGAATCAGGCCCTGATTCTAAACGGGTAACGGCGCTCGCGCGCGGCCATCTCGCGTACGGCACTGCCATCCCTATCTTGACTCGTCATGAGCTCGACCATGCCTGCCCCTTGTTGGCCTCTTCTCGTCGCGACCTAGAGCACAGCGGCAGCCCCTTCGCCGGTTGGGCGATCGCAGGTCTTATCGCCTGTACCGGTGAGAGACAAGAGTTCCAATCCGCTCGTCGAGAGGCGTTCGATCTCCTCCATCACTTGGACGCCTCACGGTATCCCGCGCTCGCCGGAAGATTGAGCTGGAGCGCGGGCATCGCACTTCTTGGCGGCGGAGATCCGGACGCTGCTCTCGCCGTCGAGCGACCGGCGCTCGCTGCTTTCGAGAGACTGGGCGAGCGGGAAAACGCCGCGCAATCGCGGACGATTCTCGCCGAGTCTCTCCGCTACCTCGGCGCCGACGACGAAGCCTGGTTCCTTCATGTCGAAGCGCTCGGCGCGCAGCCCTGGCTGACTCCCCGGCCGCGGGCGTGCGTTCTGGAAGAGGCCGCCCAAGCCCTCACGGAGGAAAAGCTGCATCGGGCGGCTCTCGCGCTTCGTGAGGAGGAGCTCCGCGCCGTCGAACGACAAGGCGATGCTACTTCCCGTGCGGCGAGCTACCAGGTTCTCGCCGAGAGCCGGCTCGCGCTCGGCCGACGTCGAGAAGCCGAGGCGGATCTCGCGACCGCCTCGCGCTGGGCGGATCGCATCGAAGACACAAGGCTCCGCGAACGGGTTCAAGCGGACCTCGCGGTCGTTGGCAGCCGCATCGCGCCGGACGAGCCGCAGCGGGCGGTCGCGCATCTGACTCAGGCGCTCAACCTCAATCTCGGACGCGACAACCGCTACCCGCTGGTCCCTCTCTACCTGGCTCGCGGACGCGCGTATCGCAACGCGGGCGAATTGCCGCGCGCTTTGCACGACTTCCGAGCCGGCATCGCGGTGGCCGAGGAGGTTCGTTCTCAGCTGGCGGAGGACCCCCTACGCGTCTCCTATCTGGCCCAGGCGCCGGAGTTGTTCGACGAGGCGATCTCGGCGCTCGATCGGCTCGGCCGGCACCGCGAGGCTCTCGAAACTGCAGAGCGGGCCCGAGCGCGCGGGTTGTTCGATCGCCTGAGCACCGCCGGAAGAAGCGAGACCATCCTTCTGCCAGCCGAACAGATCGCCGCGGCACTGCCGGACGACCTCGCCTTGGTCGAATTTGCCAGCCTCCAAGATCGGCTCCTTATCTGGGTCATGGAGCGTGACGGCATCCGATCCTTCTCGATCCCGGTCGGCCGGACCACGCTCAGCAGCACACTTGACGCCTTCGAGCGCGCCCTGGCGAGAGGCGACTGCGCGGCGCTCGACCGTGCCGCCGAAACGCTTCACGGTACGCTGATCGCCCCAATCGAACGAGCGCTGGGCGACCGTAAGCGAATCGTCTTCCTGCCTGATTCCACACTCCAGCGGGTATCGTTCGCCGCGCTCCGCGATGCGCGCACCGGTCGATATCTCGTCGAGGACTGGGCCACCGGCGTGGCGCCGAGCGCCAATGTCTTCCTCCGCTGCCTGAACCGGCTTCGCGAGCTTGGAGCGGCGCCACCGCGCGATTACCTGCTGGTCGGCGAACCACACCTGGATCCTCAGATTTTCCCCAAAGCACGGCCGCTCCCCGAAGCCCGCCGCGAGATCGAGAACATTTCGCTTCTCTATCCCAAAGCCACGGTCTTGGTCGGTCGAGACGCCACCCGCGAAGCCATTCGAACGGCCCTCTCTCATGCCGACGGATTCCAGTTCGCGGGGCACTCGTTCCTCAACCTGCGGTATCCGCTCCTCTCGCGATTGGCTCTGGCACCGGACCGAGGGCACAGCGGATCGCTGTACGCCCGCGAGATCGACGACCTGCCGCTTTCGCGTCTCCGCCTGGTCATCCTTTCCTCGTGTAGCTCGGCGGCCGGCCCTACCGCGGGCGGCGAAGGGGCGCTCAGCCTGGCTCGCCCATTCCTCGCCGCGGGGGTGCCGCAGATGATCGCGGCTCCGCGAGATGTCGAGGATCGCGTCGGCGCGGCGCTGGTCGTGGCACTCCATCGTCACTTGGCTCAAGGCATCGAGCCGCTCGACGCGCTACGAGCCGCACAGCTCGACCTCCTGCACGCCCGGGACTCCCGCTTGAGCTCTCCAGCCGCATGGTCTTCCTTCGAGGTGATCGGCGGAAGCTGACGTCGCGCACAAGCTACGGAAATTCTTCCGGACGTCCGTCCAACCTCTGTACGGGGCCACCACCGTTCCGCTTCCGGCCCGGGAGGGATGCCATGTCGTCGTTCACGCTCAAGCTCAACATGCACGGACTCTGTTTCTACGTACCCGACGACGACGGAAAGGCGATGCGCGTGCTGCTCGTCGACCCGCCGCAGCCGGCGCCTGCGGCCCTCCCTAACGGACATCACGACCACGCCGCTTCGGCATCCCTTTCTGCTCCTCACGTCCATGAGGTGCATGAGCCGCTTCTCGTCGTCAACGAGCTAGATCTCCACCCCAAGAGCCCGCGTGTTCCAGATTTCCAATACAGCGATGGGAATCGCTTAGCCGCATTCCGGCTCCGTGACCTCGAGTTCTCCGTCGTCAACCCAAAAGCTCGCACGCTCGCAGTCCTCGACTATGAGACGGAAACCTGCCCCACGGCAGACAACCTCGAATCCTTCGGCTGGGTCGTGCCGCTGGGTCGAATCGACGGTGGATTGGGCCAACTCGATCCGCGTTGCCTTTCTTCGAGAAACATTCATCCTTCGGTCGCCGCTCGCGTACATCTCAACGAAGGCACGCTCGGAACTTTCAGCTTCTCAAGCCCCGCGAGTCGGCCTGCAGCCGTTTGGGAGTTCGTTTCCTCGGACGGGATAAAAGCCGATCACCGGCAGGCGATCGCCGATGTCGTCCAGCTCCAACTGCTTGTCACGACCCCTTCGATCACGTTCACTTTCAACCCCCTCCGTGACGGATTTGGCGTGCCCGACCTCAAGCTTCGTCCACGCGGCGACGAGGACGAGATAACGGTCTTTATCAAGTGCATGCCCATTGAGGATGTCTTGGGGTTCCGACCGCCCCAAGAGTTGATACCCGGGGAAAGTCGGTCGCGCGACCGCCACTTCACGCACTTCTTCGATCTCTTCCAATCCCAGGCCGCTCGGCAACTCACCTATGCGCCGCAGCTCGCTCTGCAATCGTGTTCCCCCGGCGTAGTCCCTCCGACCATCGGACAGGTCCACTGCCCCGGCGGCAAAGCATGACCCCTGAGACGTAGGAGACTCCATGTCCGAACACATTCACACCCCGCCGATCGCATCTCCACCGAAACACCAGCCGCGAGTGATCTTTTGGCCGAAAAATCCCACCACTGAGGAAGCCTCTCCCATTCCGGCCAACGAAGCTGCGGGGCTGGCTCTGCCCGGTGCAATCGAATCCGTCTCCCCCAAGACAGATGCGCTGGAGAAGATGGCTAAACACTTTCCGAACACCCGCCACTCCACGGCGCCGAATTTGTTGGCCGCAGATCGCGGAGCGGCAGTAACCGAGATCGATTTCGCTGGAACCAAAGTTTCTTTCTTGGACGTCGGTTCCGAGGATCCCCAGGCGATCGCAGCCTTCTTTCGCGGAGAAGGCATGTCTGCCTTCGTCGAAGGCCCTCCGACCAATCCTCCCTATTCAGAGGAAATCGCCGCCCAAGACAAAGCTGCTGCCCAACTGGCCAAGAGCGAAGCCACAGCCCGCAAGGCAGTCAAGAAACGAATCGCAGGGCTTTCACAACCGCAACAAGGGTACCTGGACCCAGCCCCGCTAGGCATTAACGCTCGATATGCCTGGACTAGCTCGGCATCCGGCAATGGCGATAATGGCGGGAACTCCAACAGTAACCGCAAGAACGAGGAACGCCGTGAGAGCAGTGAGGCCAGCCAGGGGAAGACCTGGACCGGCGTCCGGGGACAAGATGTCCAACTGGCGGACATCGAGCAGGGCTGGCAGTTGAAGCACATCGAGATCGGTGGCCGCAAGATCTCGTGGCTCAACGAAAATCGCGAATTCTTGGGCCATGGTACGGCAGTGCTCGGGATCATAGCTGCGGAAAACGATGGGGTCCAAATTACGGGGATCGCCCACGGACTCGAAACAGTCCTTGCGGTATCCCAGTGGAATAAAGACTTATATTACTCGACCGCGTGCGCCATCCACGAAGCTGCGGGCCGACTCTTGGAAGGCGACATCCTCCTGATCGAGGCTCAGACTGTCGAGCTGGGCGGCTCCGTCCTCTTACCGGTCGAGATCGAGGAACCGGTCTTCCACGCGATCGACGCCGCGGTCAAGAAGGGAATCGTGGTGATCGAGGCCGCTGGCAACGGTGGGTTCGACCTCGACAACTGGTACGACATCAACGGGCAACAACCACTCCGGCGCAGAGCTCCCGGATTCTTGGACTCGGGAGCGATCATGGTCGGCGCTTCGCTTCCGCCGCATCACGCCCTCGCCCCGTTCTCCAACCGCGGCTCGCGCATCGATTGCTTCGCCTGGGGACGGCGAGTCTATACCGCCGGCGACGGCTTTCGCGGTCGATCGAATTCGGATTACACGGCCGACTTCACGGGAACCTCAGCCGCGGCAGCGATCGTCGCTGGAGCAGCAGCGTTGGTCCAAAGCCTGGCTAAGAGTCAGAGGCGAGCTCCCTTCAATTCCAAGACGATGCGCAGCCTCTTGGCGAACCCGACCTACGGAACGTTGTCCGCCGATCCACCCAACGACCAGATCGGCGTGATGCCTGATCTGAAGCGGATCTTCACTGCGCTCGGCGTCCCCGTCCCTGCTCCATAGCCTGTGTTTCGGATGGAGGGCCGAATGCGTCACGGCTCTCCACCCGTTGCTTTGGCGCTTCTATTTCGGACCCAACCCCTCACTCCCCCGCCACCCGCACCACCGCTCCGGCCGAGTACGCCACGAACTCCGGCGCATAAAGGCTCTGCAACGTCGCCGGGCCGATGCGGAAGATTCCGGCGACGTTGGCTCGTAGGCGGTATTTGAGGGTGTAGGTGCCGGAAGGAAGGTATTCGAAGAAGAAGTCGGTCGCCGCGTCACGGGTCTCTTCGTAGCGGCCCAGTCCCAGGTCGTAGGCATAACCTGAACGGACGACGCCGGGCTCGAAGCCGGCGGCTCGGGGGTCTCGGAGGTGGACGTATTCGGCCGGGGCTCGGCTGCTGATCGTGAGCTGGACTTCGACTTCGTCGCCGACTTGGAGGGTGGCGTCCGCCGCGAGCGGTTCGAGAGTGGTTTCGGCACCTCCGCGGAGGCGGCGGAAGTAATGGCGCTCGACGTGGAAGAGGTCTCCAGTCGCTTGGGCCGGGAGCTGGTCGGTCGCGAAGTGCCAGGTGGCCGAGGCGAACATGAGGCCGGAGGTCTCTTGAGCGATAGTCACTTGACCCCCCTTGGGCGACGCGGCGCTTGCCGCATCGACCGCCGCGCCGGGGATGACGATCTGGTTGTGCTTGCCGGTGTAGCGATCGGGCTCGAAGACGAATCTCGTGGTGCCCTGGGGAACGCCGGAGACCGCGACGGTTGCGGCCTCTCGGGTGCCTAGCTGGTTGGCTTTCTCAAGGTAGACGGCGAGCGAGTAGAGCACCTCGGCGGTGGTCCGCGTGCTTTGCCAGTGGCCGAGCTTCTTTTGCAGGAAAATCCATTGCACCAGGCCGGGCAGGCGCGGATCTTCGGGGGCGAGCTCCAGGAGGGTGCGCAGGGCGAAGGCGTGGCTTTCGATCGTGTCTTGGTACCAGAGCCAGGATCTCTCTTCCGGCTGCCAGAAGGTTCCCTCGTCGCGCGTGGTGCGGGCCGAATCCATCACGCTGTCGAACACCAGTTTGGCATCCGCCCCGCGGCCCATGCGGTGGAGGGTGAGCGCGAGCAGGCCCTTCAGGTAGGGCGAATGCTCCCGCCATTTTGAAAAACTATAGTCGGCGATCCGCGTTCGGTCGGCCGGGTCGAGCGCGCCGGCCATCCACGAGGGATCGGGATAGGCGGAGGCGACGTAGTTGAGCAGGGTGAGCAGCTCCACACAGCAGCCGTCTTTCTTCGCCATCTCGGCCGCCCATTCGTTGCGGTAGCGACCTCCGAGGTAACTCCAGCCTTTCTGGACCAAATCGGGCGGCACCTCGACCTCGAATTCCGTCGCGCGGGCGAACCCGGCGAGGAGATAGATCGTCATGTAGTCCGACGCCGGGCCGCCCGGCCACCAGGGGAACGCGCCGCTGGAAAGCTGGGCGTCTTCGAGCTTGGCGAGCGAGGCATTCCTCTGGGCCTCGGCGATCTTCGGATCGAGCACGCGGATCAGATCCTGGTCGCCATCTCCTTCGCGCCCGCCGCGAGACACCGCGAGCCAGGGAGTTTCTTCGAGCAGCATGCGCCGGTTCGGATCGTCCGGGCCCCACGGCTCGGTGGCGGTTTCCCGCGTCGCCATCTGGACGGCCATCTCGGCCACGGCCGGGTAGCGATCGAACAGGCTGCGGACGATGCCGGTCGACAGGAATCGATTGAGGGTCTGCTCGGTGCATTCGTACGGGTAGTCGATCAGGTAGGGGAGCGCGTCGAGCACGCTATAGAACAGCTGGGCGTCGAGCGTCACCACCAGTTGCTCGGAGGTGCGGGTCGGATCGGATTTCGCGAGATCGTCGAACTCGAGCGTCCGGGTTTCTTTCCCGCGCAAGGCGGCGAAGCGGGACTGGGCGAGGTGGAGGCGGCTCGGCAGGATCGGCAGCGCGCGCAACTCGCCGTCGGAGAGTCCACCCTCGGGGCTGGAGGAACGCGCGGTGACGCGGAATTCCACCTCGCCCACCGTCTTCGGCACCACGATTGGAAAGACCACCGTGGCGCCTCCCCCGGGCTCGACCGTAAACGGGAGGACGGCCGCTTCCGGCGCGAGGCCGAAGGCGGCGAGACGGTCTTCTTGGGTCGCCCCGTCCACCAGCTCCAGGCGGACCTCTCCGGAGAGCGGCACCTCGCCCGCGTTGTTGACCACGGCGCGGATCTCCGCCTGGTCGCCCTCGCGCAGGAAGCGCGGCAGGTAGGGACGGACCATCAGGCTCTTGGCGCTCCGGGTCTCCGCGTGGACCGAGCCGGAACGGAGATCGCGGGTGAGCGCGTGGACCCAAACGCTCCACGAGGTGAGCGAGTCGGGCACGGTGAACTCGATCGCCGCCGAGCCGTCAGCCCCGGTGAGAAGGTGCGGCTGCCAGAAAGCCGTCTCGGCGAAGCTCGAACGCAATGGCACCGGAGCGGCCGGAGGCTTGGGAGGCGCGGGGGGTGGAGGCGCGGGGACCTGAATCTCGGGGATCTCGACCGGGGCCACCGGCGCTCCTTCGCCGGTCACCATGATCGTTTCCGCGACCGCCTGGGGAGCCTCGGCGCGCATCGCAAACATCGCCCTCCCCCGCCACCCCGGCCCGCCAAGCGCGTAGGGGCCCACGCTCGACAGCTGGTCCTGCTGGAATTGGACACCCTCCGGTAGGGTGACGAGATCGTCATCGGTCAGGTAGTCGGCGGCGCTCACCCCCAAGCTCGAACCGGTGCCGGAAGGCGCCTCGGCGCGGCGCGGAAACAGCCCGATCACCGACGGGGGATCGTAGGGGGCGAACGCATCCAGCGACCGGTCGTACATCGAAGCGAGCAGCTCCGCGGCAGCGACCGGCGCGCGGCTGTCGTCGCTTCCCGGCTCGCCTTTCGAGCCGGCGGGCGCGGGGTCGTGGACCATCACTTTCCACGATTCCCGATCGCCGGGGCGAATCCGGTCGCGGAAACTCGACAGCTCGACGGCCAGCTCGCGATCGTCCCACGGGACTTCGATCGCGATCGCCGATTCGAGGCTCTGAAAATCACGCACGGCAAACAGGCGGAAGAAGAGCCCGCCGCGATCGGCCGGGCCGATGGCGACATCGATCCGGATCGGACGATCTTCTGCCGTCAAGCGGCGCCGCTCACGGAGGCGGCCGGATTGGTACGTTTCGAGGATCAGCTCTTGGCCGGGGAAGCCGGAATGGACCAACAGATGCGCGGTCTCGCCGGGTCGAACCGTCGTCTTCTCGACCGCGAGCAGAGTGGCGACGGGGAGGGGGGCGCCCTCGGTCGAGCCGGCCGGGCCGACCACGATCCATTCGCCCTGCGTCTCGGCGCGGGCGCCGAAATCGTCCACCGTCTCGTAGCGCAGCCGATAGGCCCCGAGTTCGAGCGCGGGCAGCTCGACCGAGGCGCGCCCGGCGGCATCGTGAATCAGCTCGCCGCGGGCGATTTCCGCTCCGTCGTCCCAAACGCGCAGGGTCCGCTCGAAGCCGCCGTACGGCTCCCAGCGCGGACGCAGCCGATCGCCCGGCGTGACGATCGGTTCCGTCGCACCCGCGGCCTTCGCGGCACCCGGCGGCGGCAGAATCGGCTGTTCGCTCGGCAGCAGGGGTCGATCCGGTTGGCGTAGGGCGAGCAGGCGCCACGACCCACGGCCGGCGCGCGGCGCCCCGTCGAGATCGTTGCGCACGATGGTGATCTCGTTCGGCTCCGTGGGATGGCCGGCTTCGAGGAACGCCCGGTCGGATTGCAGCGTCGCCTCGATCGCGACGAAACCGACCCGGTAGGAGCGCTCCGCCTCGCGGGTTTCGCCCCCTTCGTCGGTGACCGCGACGCTGATCCGGAAGCGGTAGCTCACGTCGCGCGCCGCGCGCTCGTCAGCCTCCGGATTGAACGCCACGGTGAAGGTGCCGTCCGCTCCGATTTTCGCCTCCCCCGCCGCCACCCGCTCGCTCTCGCTTGCCTGGGGCCGCCAACCCCAGTAGGCCCACCAGTCGGGGTAGACCGGCTCGCGCGTCACTTGCCAGGTCGCTTGGACCCCTTCCCCTCCGGTTACGGGCAGTCCGAACAGGTAGCGCGCGGTGCCGGCCAGCTTCGCCGGCCGGTTCAGGCGCAGCGTCTCGGCCGGCGGGTCCAAGGTGACCTCGAACGTCGGCCGTTTGTATTCCTCGACCTGGATCGAAGCGACCCCGCCGGCCTCGGTTCCGAACGAAGCCGAAAGCGACCAGGCGCCGAGCGTGCGGCCGGTCGGGACGACCAGCTCGCCGGACGCCGTGCCGTAGGCGTTGGTCGTCACGATCGCGGAACCGGCCTCCGCCCCCAGCGGGTCGAGGAGCGTGATCTTCACCTCGGCCGCCGGCAGCAGTTGGGGCACCTCATCGCTCTTGCCGCGGTAGGCGAGCACCTTCCAGAGCACTTTCTGTCCCGGCCGGTAGACCGCGCGATCGGTGAATATCAGGCCGTGCGACGTCGCGACCTCGGGGGTTTCGACATACAACCAGCCAAGGTCGGAATAAGCCGCCGACTCGCCTTTGCGGCCGACCAGGAAATACTGCTGATACTCGGTTCCGGTCTCCGGATCGAAACGGACGAAACCATCCGCTCCCGCGGTGGAAGTCGCGACGAGCACCGACTCGTCCGCCGATTCACCCTCGCGATAGAGGCGGACTTCCGTTCCGGGAAGCGCCCGGCCGCTGTTCCCGTCGAGCGCCAGGACGGCCATCTTGCCGTTTTCCATTCCGCGGTTGGCGAGCACCAGATCGCCCAGCTCCAAGCGCACCGCGAGAAGGCGGTTGCCTTCCGCGCGAAAATCCTCGCGGGCGGAAATCAGGATCGCGTAGGCACCCGGCCGGCCGAGCGGCGGCGTCACGTAGGTCGTGTGATTGGCAAAGTCCGGCGTCGCCGGCAGTTTGACTCCCCAGGCGATTTCGGGCGTTTTCCCGAGCAGACTCTCGGAGGGCTCGGCGCCCTCCAGGAGCGGCATGTCCCCGCCGTGCTCGATCCAGCCGGCGAGATCCAGCCGGTAGGAGCGAAAATAGAGCGCCGGCAGGTTCTTGTGGCGCACTTGGAGCGAGCGCCGCTTCGGCCCGTCGCTCGCCATCGATTCGACCGAAAAGTCGGGCGCCTCGATCTCGCGCACGATCCGCCGGCAGGCCGCTCCGCCCGGCGAACCGGGATAGGCCTTCAGGCCCGCGAGTGCGATCCTCCGTGCGTCGATTTGCGCGTCCGGCCGGTCCTCTTGCCGCACCCGTTCGGCGAGCGCGGCCTGGCCCATCGACCACCAGGAGACCGCACGGTAGCCGCGCTGCGGATCGTTCAGCCGCGCCGCGAGCTGCTCGGTGAGGAACGCCTGATCGGCCGCGCCATCCAGAGCGCTCGACAGGTGGCGAACTCGCGCGAGCCACGCCTCCAGCTCCGCGGCCTTCCGCCCGCCGCGCCGGTGCCAGGCTTCGAGATCGCCGAGCACCGCGACCAGCTTCGAAAGCGGATGGACCGCAGGCCCCGCAGGATCACCGAGCCGCACGGTAGGCGGCGTCTCGGCCACCAGCGCCGTGCGATCGAGCCGCCAGGTGCCATTCCCCTCCGCCGGCGACCAGATCGAGCTGTCGGCCAGCAGCCCGGCGAACAGGTACGAGACCGCGTCGCGCAGCGTGCCGCGCACCCCGGCCGGATAGTCGTTGACGTTAAGGAACTCCGCCCAAGCGCCGACCGGCAGAGCGCCCAAGGCCTCCCGCGCCCCCCAGGCGCGGGCATAGGCGGCGATCGCCTCGGACGTGAGTTGATCGTGCGTCCAGGCCGCCAGATCGACCTTCTCCGTGCCGGTCACCCGCTCGCGGTGGCGGATCTCCCAAGAGTAGGCCTCGAGATAGCTCACGAGCGCCGCGCCGTAGTAGAGATCGAGCACCGCGCGCTCTTCCTGCCCCTTCGGCCACTCCTCTTCGCGCAGGAAACGCACCGCGGTCTCGTAGCCGCCCAAGCCGGTCTTCATCTTCACCGCTTTGATCAGCGCGCGCGTGGCGAGCGGCTCGTCTCCCGCCGCCCGGGCGGTCGCGAGCAGGGCGACCGCTTGGTCGTAGGCTGCTTGCACTTTCTGCTCCTCGGTCGCCAACCGGTCGATTTCGGCAAGCGCCGCGATTCCCTGGGCCGAGAGGATCGGCTTGGAAGCTGCGGTACCGGTCGAGGGCACGAGGAGCAAGCCGAGGGAAAAGGAGAAGCCGAGCGCGAGCCGGAGGCGAGAGGATCGTAGCGGGCAGGAGATCATGATCGAAGCTTAGATCAAGCTGCGGCGGGATGGGTTCCAGCGCGCCATCCCCGGTAGAATCATCTCGGCAGAGTCGCGCAACTGTTGTCGACACGCTCGACCGTGAGGAACCTCGATCGCCATGCCTACCTCCCCTCCACCCGCACGTCCGCTGGCCGATCTCCTCGAAGAGCTCGAAGCCGCGGTCCGCGACGGCGACTCCTACCGCGCCGAGCGGCTCCGCACGACGATCTTGCAGCGGCTCTCCGAAGAAACGGAGGATCTGGCCGCGATCGAACGGCGCGTCCTGGAGCTGACCGCCGATCTCGATGCGCTCGGCGCAGGAGATCCTTCCCGCAGCCCGCTGGGGCTCGACGTACCCCTCGAACGGCTGCCTCGGACGCGCGGCGCCGAGACCCGGTCCCCTTCCGCTGACGCCGACATCGAGCCGGACCGGATCTATCCCGTCTGGTTCGGCACCAACCGCAAGCCTGCGGGAAGCGCCGGTTTTTCCGCCGAGCGCCACGACCGGATCACGCGAGGGAGAGTCGACGTCCACGTACCGGAAGCTCACCGCTTCGGCGAGACGGGGACCTCGCTCTGGCGACGCCTGCTTCGCCTCGACCTGCGCGACGACCGGCTGCGAGTGCAGCGCATTGAGACCGAAGAGCGCGACCGTTTTTTCGCCGAGATCCGGGAGGCGATGGACGCCGCGGCGCGCGAAAATCGTCGGCCGCCCCACGCGCTGTTCTTCCTCCATGGTTACAACGTTAGCTTCGAGGACGCGGCGATCCGGGCGGCGCAGCTCGCCTGCGATCTTGCGGTTACGGGAGTGACGGCGTTCTTCAGCTGGCCCTCGCGAGGCAGCGTGGTCCAATATCCGGCCGACGAGGCGAGCATCGAAGCGAGCGAGCGGGCGATCACCGATTTCCTGATCGATTTCGCCGATCACTGCGGGGCCGAAAAGCTTCACGTGATCGCCCACAGCATGGGCAACCGCGGCCTGCTCCGGGCACTTCAACGGATCGCGTCGAACGCCGAGGCCCGCGGCCGGGTCCGGTTCGGCCAGATCTTCCTCGCCGCGCCGGACGTCGATCGCGACCTGTTCCTGGATCTCGCGGAGCTCTATCCCCAACACGCCGAGAAGACGACTCTCTACGCCTCCCGCCGCGATCTCGCGGTCCATCTTTCCTCGAAGGTCCACGACGCCCCGCGGGCGGGATACTTCACTCCGTACACCGTCGCCCCGAGCATCGACACGATCGCGGTTCCGAACTTCAACGTCGACCTGCTCGGCCACTCCTATTTCGCCCAAGCGGAGGCGATGCTCCACGACATGTTCGATCTGCTGCGCCACGGCGAGCCGCCGCAAATGCGGCAGCGCCTGGAGCCGTTGCGCGCGGAGGGCCAGAGTCTCTGGCGGGTAAAGCGATAGGAGAGGCGAAAAGCGCGGCGCCGCCGAGGCGGTCGGACCGAGCCTCCTCACTCAAGGGTGCGCGGGGAAGCTCGCGGTGCGCCCCTGCCGTCACTTGCGTAGCGAGCGCACCGCACGGCCTATCCAACCGATGCTGCCGAGCAGGAACACCATCAGGAGTTGCTTGCTGAAAATGGCCATCCGGTCGGAATAGATCTCTTGATGAGTGAGAATTCCGGCGACGATGATGGCGGAACCGCCGACGAGCAACAGCCACCCGAAGATCGATCGGCCGTTCCAAGCCAGAAGGCCGATCCCGGCGAGAAACGGAATCACCGACAGGCCAAACGCATTGCGCCCCCAAAGAGTCCAAAAGCCGCTGGTCTCGGTAACCTGCCAGGCCAACAGGCAGGCCGCCGCCATCACCAGTCCGATCAGAAACCTGGCCAGATCGCCGCGAGTCAACTGAGCCCCTCTTCCTTCAACCATGTTGGACCTCCGTTTTGGAGGAGTGGAGTCTATCGCAGGAAGAAACACCTTCGTCTTCTTTCACGAAAGGCAACCTTCACTCGCCGTGTGCGCGGACCCCGCGGGCCATGAGGCCGATACCTCCGAACAGGAGCACGAGCATGAGCAACGTGTTGAACAGGCTGGTGCGCTCGAAGTAGATCTCCAGATTAGTCAAGATTCCGGCAAGGATGATCCCGGAGCCGCCGACCAGCAGCAACCAGCCGAAGATCGAGCGGCCGTTCCAGAACAGCAGGCCGATGCCGAAGATGAAAGGGATCAGCGAGAGGCCAAAGGCGCTCCTTCCCCAAAGCATCCAGGCGCCGCTGGTCACGGTGACCTGGGTGGTCAAGAGGTAGCCACCAGCCACCGCCATCACCAGCCCGATCAGGAACTCGCCCATCCCGCCCGGGGTTCCCCCGGCGCCTCGACGCTCGGCCATGGCATACCCTCCGCAGTCGTCAGCGAATTTTATGGCAGTAGAGGAAGCCCCGGACGGCCAGCAAGCAAGTTCCTCCTTCGCCCTCATGCTCCGGTCCCGCCCAAACACCAATTTTGGCGCTGCTGAGAGATGGCGGCCGCTCTCTATTGCGGACCCTTCCTATCCTCAACCTGCGACAGGTGTCTTAGGCCCCCGTGCGAACGAAACGACCTCCCGCCCTGACTCCCGCTCGTTCCTCTTGAGATCCTCGAAGATCCGCGTCAGGTCGAAGCCGAAGCTGGCCGCGTGCTCCTCTCGAATTTTCCTGACTTCCTCGACGATGGGATCAGTCCACGTATCCAGCTTCATCGAGCAGTTCCTCCGGTGTAGAGATCGCGGGCGCGCGATAGCCCGCAATGGAACAGGCTGCTTCGATCCTATCGCGAAGCCGTGCATTCGCCAGGTGCCGGCAATTCCAGGTGAGGAGGAAGGGGATTTCATGCACAGCCGCTACCGCCAAGTGAAGAGAGTCCTCCCTTGCTTGGGGTGGCAACTGGATCGCTTCCACAAGTTGGGAGGCGAGGGAAAATACCTCAGGCTTCAACTCCAGCAGCGGAACACGCTCAAGGAAGAGTAGCCTCCGGGCTGCGGCCTCGGGATCTCCCCCACTCGCTTCACGGATCACCGGCTCCGAAGCAAAGAGGTCGAACCGAAGCCGCGAGGTTCGCCACCACCGATGCGTAATTTCCTGGTGTGCCGCAACAATCAAGTCGCGGCTGGGCCAAGCCGCCAGGTAGCTCACGACCGTCGTTTCGAGGTACAGCCGTGGTCGGATTTCTTCCGTGCCCATCGGTTACCTCTACCTCAGTGCGTCCTCTTCTAAGTCCCTCAGTCGAGTTGGCCCGACGCCGCGACGACGATCTTCTTGCTGGTCCTGCCGTCCTGGCTGCCGTAGGTCTCGATTTTCTTCACCACGTCCATTCCCTCGGTGACGTGGCCGAAGACGACGTGCTTGCCGTCGAGCCAGGCGGTCTTGGCGGTGGTCAGGAAGAACTGCGAGCCGTTGGTGTTCGGCCCGGCGTTCGCCATCGAGAGAATCCCCGGCCCGGTGTGCTTGAGCTGGAAGTTCTCGTCCGCGAACTTGGCGCCATAGATCGATTTGCCGCCCGTGCCGTTGTGGTTCGTGAAGTCGCCCCCTTGGCACATGAAGTTCGGGATGACGCGGTGGAAGGTGCTGCCCTGAAAGCCGAAACCCGGCTCGCCCGTGGCGAGAGCGCGGAAGTTTTCGGCGGTCTTTGGAACGACGTCGGCCGCCAGTTCCATGACGATGCGGCCGAGAGGCGCGCCGTCGGCTTCAATGTCGAAGAATACGCGTGGATTGCTCATGGCGCGGGAGAGTACCATCCTCACTCCCGCGCCCGCCACCAGGCGGCGGCTTCGGCCATTCCTTCCTCATAGGTGCGAATCGGAGCGTAGCCGAGCTCGCGGCGGATGCGTTCGTTCGAACAGCGTTCGGTGAACGACCCCCCCGGGTTGGCATCCTTACGCGGGGCCGGCGGAGCGTCGGAAAACCAGGCCCGGACGTCTTCGACGTAGCGGCCCAGCGTGACATGTCCGTCGACCACGTGGTAGGCGCGACCGATCGCCGCAGGGTTTTCGACCGCCAGATCGATGGCCTGGCCGACGTTCTCGATATGGGTCCAAGGGAGAGGACCGATGCCGTCGGCGACCAGGGGCACTTGGCCGGCGCGGATCGCGGTCGGCACTCTTACGGCCCAATAGGAGGTCGGATGGGCACCGAGCACCGCGCCGAGCCGGAAGATCGTGGCGGGCAGACCCAGCGCCATCTCGCGTTCCAGCGCACGCTCGGCCTCCGCCTTGGTGATGCCATACCAAGGGGTGGCGGCCGGAGAGTGGGCGAACGCGCGATCCTCCGCTTTGAGCGGCGTCGTCTCGTCGAATTCGGCGTCGGGACTCAAGTGCCCGCGTGCCGCGCGGGCGGCCTCCCAGTCGTAGACCGAGATGGTCGAAATGTGGACGAATCGCCGGCACCCTTCGGCCCGCGCCGCGGCGGCCATCCCCGTCGTACCCGCGACGTTCACCCGCCGCGCGTCGTCCGCATCGCCCCCGATCGAGGCCGCGGCATGGATTACGATCGCCATCCCCTCGCAACCGCGGCGGGCGGTTTCCGGATCGATGAAATCCCCTTCCAGTTGCTCGACCTTCGCGAGCCCAGGGTGATCGCCCTTCCGCCGCACGAGGGCCCGCACCCGCGCCCCGGCCGCCGCGAGGCGTTCCGCGAGGCGACCTCCGACGAAGCCGGTACCGCCGGTGATGAGAACGGGTTGGTCTGTCCAATTCATGGTGAGATCCTAACGCGAACCCCACGGCCCCGAACCCTGTGGACCCAGGCCGTTGGCCTGGGTGCTGGCCGCCGATCATGAGATTCTTGCATCCTATGCCCGAATCCCCTACCTCCTCCGCGCGCCGCTTCGTGGTTCGCCGCCTCTTACGCTTCGCCGATTGCGACCCCGCGGGCATCGCGTTCTACCCGCGTCTGTGCGGACTGATCAACGACCTGGTCGAAGACTGGTTCCGCGACGGGCTCGACTACGGTTTTCCGCTCCTCCACGACGAGCTCAAGCGCGGAATCCCGATCGTGCGCCTGGCGGTCGATTTCACCGCGCCCGGACGAATGGGCGAGGAGATCGCCTGGAGCCTCGGCGTTCGCGAGATCGGCAAGTCGTCCGTGTCGCTCGAAGTCCGCGCCGAGCCCCCCGCGGGCAAACCGATGCTCGTCGCGGAAGCGCGGCTCGTCCATTGCGACATGGCCTCGGGCACCCCCGTGCCGCTCGCCTTTCCCGACGAGGTGCGGGCGCGGATGGCAGGGTTCTTGACCAGCTGACCGGCGGGGAGCTTCGCGCCGGATCCAAATGCCACAGCGGGGAACCTTTGCCCGGCCTCTTCGATCCAAAGCTGGCGAGGAGGGTACTCCATGTCAGCCCGCACGAAAGTGATTTCCCTCATGCGCGGAACGCTTCACAGCGAGATCAACGTGACCCCCTTAGTCGACATCTGCCTCGTGCTCTTGATCGTCTTCATGGTCATTACGCCGACGATCTGCAAGGGCTCGGCGGTGCAGGTTCCGGAGACGCGCAACCCGCGCACTCTGCCCGCGGAAGCGCCTCGAATCGCGGTTTCGCTGCAACGGGACGGCCTGGTGTTCATCGATCGCCGCCTGGTGCCCGCAGAGCGACTCGAAGCAACGCTCGGAGAGATCTCTGCGGCCAATCCCGACCGGACGATTCTGCTCGAAGCCGATCGTCGGCTGCCCTATCGCGACGTACGTCTTCTGGTGGAGAAGGTCCAGGCGGCGGGGTTGTCAAGAGTGGCGCTCGCCGCCGACCGGCAGGTCCACCGATAGCGGTTCCGATTGCCCCGTAGCGACTGGCCGCTCGAAGGAGCCACTACCGGTGAGCCGCCGCGTTTGACGTCCTAGGACCGACCGACTTAAACTGGTCTCAATTCAAGGGGATAGCGGCAAGAGACCGGTCGGGTACCCAATGATGCAGGCTTCTTCGTTACGCCGGCTTCGCCGGCGACTCGCCTTGCTGGTCGTGGTGTATTTCTTCGCCGGCGGGGCGAGCCAAAAGCTGATCAAGGGGGTGGACGAGATCATCCCCCTCTATGGGTGGTCGCTGTTCTCGAAGGTGCCGAACGACGACAACCGGTACGTGCTCCTCATCCGTCGCTACAAGAAGCGGAACTTCAAACCGCCGGTCTCCTTCCTTCATGCCCCGGACACGATCGTCGTCGGCAACCGCTACATCGGCCGCAAGATCATCCAGCGGCTGGGCCGGTCGATCGAGCGGGGGGAGGAAGACAAGGCCAAGGATCTACGGCGGCTCTTGGAGCAGAGCTACCTGACCGACCGGGTACGCTACGAGTTGATCTTCGAGCGCTACGATCCGATGCAGAAGTGGCAGACCGGCGCCAACCTCGAACAACGGAGCCTCGGGCAGTTCGCGAGCGGGGAGGGGTTCTGAAGCGGCGAAGCCGAATCGAGCGGCTGATAGCCTTCTTCCGTCCGAAGCACCCGGGAGATACCGGCGTCGCATCCCTTCTTCTATCGCGCGAGCGCTTCATCGCCGCCCAGACCCTGGTCGCGGCCTACTATGCCGTTCTGTTCTTCTTCGCGGCGGGAGAGCTGTTCTCCTGGCCCGGCTACCTGGCCTCGGGCGATCTGGTGCCTCGGTGGCCGGTCTTCTGGCTGCGCTTCGTCGACGCGAAAACGGGCATCGCCGCGATTCTGTGGCTCCATCTTCTCGGCGGGATTCTCGGCGTGACGCTCGCTCGGTATCGATGGGCTCGCGTCGTGGTCTTCGTTTCCCTGCTCGAGTTTCTGGCGTTCAAATTTTCGTTCGGAGCGGTCAACCACGGCGACCACATGGGCGTTCTCGTCGCCTTCGTGCTGATCTTCTTGCCCGCCGGTTGGCACCTGCGCGGTCCGGCCGATCGCACGACGCGTGCGTCGACCCTACTGGTCTTTTCGGGCACGCAGGCCTTGATCCTGCTGACCTACAGCATGGCCGGAATGTGGAAGGCCGGCGGGGTTCTCGAACAGTGGATCCGGGGTGAATTCGTCACCTATCTCCATCCGCAGGGCCTCGCTTACCAAGTCGCCGCGAAGATGATCGAAGACGACGCGCCGAGCATGCTCGGGCCGTGGTTGGTCGCTCACCCTTGGGCCGGCTGGCTGCCGGGGATCGCGATGATCTATCTCGAGCTCTTCGCCCTCTGGGTCGTCGCCCGTCCCTCGCTCCACCGGGCATGGGGGCTGGGGCTCGCCCTGTTCCACCTCGGCTCGCACCTGGCTCTGGGGGTCGGCTTTCCTCAGAACATCCTCTGGCTATCTCTGTTCCTGGTGCTCTCGCCCTTTCAGCCGCAGGATCCCGACTGGCGGCGGTCGTGGCGATCGGCGGCCGGCGATCTTCCGCTTTTTGGCAGATGGCTGCGCCGATTCGAGCGACGGGCGCCGGCGGCGCCGTGAGAATCGGCCGGCAGCCCGAGGCACATAGGCGGCGTGTCACGTTCGGGGGCACCGCGAACTAGTGAGGGATGGCGGTTTTGTGGGGTCACCACCGAACGTGATGACCCCACAAAACACCGTTTGCCGGCATAAGTTCGCGAAGGGTGTCGGCGGTCGCAACCGGGCGCGTGGTGCCGTCCCTCGCGATTCGCTACGCCCGCCCGCGGCATTTCTTTCTGACTGCCTCTAACAGTGGCAGCTGATGGTGCAGGCGCCTCCAGTTTCGCACCCGTCACTGCACACACTGGCGCTGTTGCAAATCCCTGACTCGGTGCCGGTGTCGCCCGGGGTGCACGCGTAGGAACACCTTCCACCTGAACACGCAGCCGCGAAAGTAGCTCCGCCCACGACGGAGTTCAGAGTAGTCAAAGTCTCGCGGCTGAGGTTGAGCTTCCTGGTCTTCTTCAACATGAAATCTCCTTTAAGCGAGGCGTAAATCGCCTTGCCTTGTTACGGACACGACAGCTCTATTGTTTGTTGAGTAGTGGCCCTGATAGGCGCGGCCGCTCGCCCCTTGCTTTGACCGAGCCGCCCCCCCTCAAAGATCCGTAGCATCCCCCGCCCGGATCTTATCATTCAGCAAATAGTCGTCGCTCAGGTATTTGAGAATCACCCGCCCGACCTCCGGATCGAAACGCTCTTTCGCCGGCGACTCCTTCCGTGGTGAAAGAACTATGTTATCCCTACGGCAGGGGTCGAACAAGCGTTGGAGCCTCGCTTCGGCGGGGCGAAAGCCGCGACCTACGGAGGGGGCAGGAGCTGTTCCGTCGACGGCACGCAGAGCGTATCGGGCTGGAGGACGACGAACGTCTGGCTGCCGAACAGGTTCTTGACCTGTACCTTGCGCTGACGAAACGCCCGCGTCGGCTGGACCTTGTAGCAGACCAGATGATCGAACGCGTCCACCCGGAAATACGCCGCGCCGGCGCCGTAAGGGCTGTCGATGACCCGGATCGTGATCTCGTGCGCCCCTGCACCCAGGTTGAAGATCGCGTGGCTGACGGCTGAGGACACCAAGCAGAGCTCCGGATCGTCACCGCAGTCGCCTTCTGCCGCCACCACCTGAGTTTTCCCGATCGATTCGCCGAAGTCGAAGACCTCAAAACGGTCTCCCAGGTTGGACACGTCGGTGATCGTCAAGCGCGCGCCGGTCGGCGGCGCCGTGAAGCTCCAGGGCGGCCTGCCGCCGAACACCGAGTTTTGGCCGGAGCTCGGGACGCAGTCGACGCAGGCTCCGGCGAAGCTGCCGGACTCCATGAACTCGAACTCGAGCCAAAGCCCGCCGACCGGCACCGCTCGGATCAGGCGCTCCGGGACCGCTTGGTCCCTGACGACGCCATTTCCGGTACTCTGGCCGAAAGCAGGGAAAGCAAGGGCCACCAGCCCGCAAATTACGAGGCGGTGGGCGGTCCGACAAGGCGATGTCGCGCGCATGGGAAACCTCCGGAAGTTGTTGTTGTTGCTTCCAGAGTACTCCCCCGCCGACGCGCCGCAACGGCCCGCGGGACCTGCTGAGGACTTTCAGGGACCCAGGCGGAGATTTTCGACGCGAGCTTCGCGGTAAACGCACCGGCAAGGCGGGACCCTACTATAAGGGTGGCTCCTCACCGCCAGCGTCCTCCTCCATTCCGTCCGTACCGTTCGGCGCAGGTTCACCGAGTCTCTCGCGCGTTTCCACGCCTGGATGCACCTCTTCGGGCAGCACACGTAGCACGAATGCAACGATGCCAGCTGCTGCATCCCTCGCAGTTTCGAACTCTTCTTTCTCGGGCTCCAGAATCTCGTCAGGATAGCGGTACGCCGTCGCGTAAGGTGTTACACACTCGGCCGCCTCGAACCATTCCTCGAAACCCGGCTCGAACGCAAGAGCCTGGTTCACAAGAAAACGGACATCATGAGTTTTGACGACCGCCTGGTCATGGAACGCCAGAAATCCCTTGACCGCCTTTTCTGCGGCTTGCTGACAATGGTAGATCGCCGTGTCGAGAAGAGGGCCCGGATCTTGGGCCAACTTGCGGGCTGTATCCAAGTCGTGCTGCGCTTTGATCAACCAGCCCTGGACCAAGCGGCGTCGAGCCTCATCCATAGAGAACCCGGCCGCGCTCCAAGATTTCTTTGATCAGTGAAGCGGGCACATGACGGGTGCGCTCCACCTCATCCCGAGTCCTGACCAGGATGTCCAAAGGAAGCGGCACTTCGCGCAAGCAACGGTAGGCCCGAGCGGCGCGCCGCGGCGGCGGCATATCGCTCTCGGAAACCACAACCAGGAGATCGATATCACTATCTTTGTTCGGGTGGCCCCAGGCGTGGGAGCCGAAGAGGATGATCCTCTCCGGCGCGAACTCCGCCACCAGCCGTCGCGTAATCTCCTTGAACCTCTGGGAGTCCTTGACAACGGGAGGCGGATGGCCGGAAGTCGCGTCCATTCCTGAACACTACCATTGGCATAGAGCGTTGGTTAAGTGTTCGCCAGATGCAGCTGATACCAACCGAGCCGCCCCCTCAAAGATCCGTAGCATCCCCCGCCCGGATCTTATCGTTCAGCAAATAGTCGTCGCTCAGGTATTTGAGGATCACCCGCCCGACCTCCGGATCGAAACGCTCTTTCGCCGGCTTGACCACCACGCCTTCGCGGATGTGCTGGTCGGGCAGGGCGGTCTGGCCGCGGGAGAGCTCGGCGATCTTTTCGAGCGAGAAGGGGCCGCGCCAGAGAAGAGGAACGATGGGGACGTTGTGGCGCTCGCAGAGGGCGGCGAATTCGTCGTAGTCCAGGTAGTGCTCGCCCACCAGAAGGTCGAAGGCGGCGAAGCCGAGTCCGTCGCGCCGGCCATAATGCAGGCTTTGGACGCGGCTGCCGTAGATCTCGCCGTAGAGGATCGCGACCGAATTCCCCTGCTGCTTGAGGTCATCAAGCAGGTTCCTCACCGGTTCGAGAGTCGAAGGAAACCAATAGGTGTTGGTGGGCAGATCCTCGGGCTCCGGGCGCTTGCGCTGGAGGCCGTGCGAACCGGCGAGAAGTTTGTCTTCGACCCAGCCGATGCGGGCGTTGGTGCCGTGGATCTTCTCGGTCACCACGACCTCTTCGTTGGGAGCAAAGATCTGAGGGAAGTTGCGCAGGTTTTCCATGTCGGTGTAGCGCTGGAAAAGCGGATGGTTGGACTCGGAGTCTCCGGCCGAGAACTTCACCGGCGGCCGGAACTTGCCGATCCCGTAGTGCTCGCGTACGTCGGTTCCGACCGGCCAGCTCGGATCTTCGGGCCTCACCACCAGCCCGAAGGAAGGCTCGCCGCGCAAACGCACCTGGCGGACGACGAGCACCCGCGCGCCTTCGACGTCGGTTCGCTCGGACAGGTAGCTCACCACGTTGAGGCGCTCGGCCATCTCGCGCGGCAGGGTGCTGTCCGGCGGAATGAAGACCACCCGCTCGCCGGGCGCGAACTCAAACGAGCCGTCCTCATGCTTGCGGATGACCGCCTGCCACCCCTTGATCCGGGCGAGGGCGAGACGGTCGGCGTTAGGATGGGGCTGGACGGAATCGACTTCGACGACGTTGGCTATGACGGAGGACATGGAAATACTCTACCAGGCTACCCGCGCCGGGTACGGTCTGCACCTCCTTCTGGCCTGTTCCGTTCACCGATACAGCCAGGGATGGCGTTGACGAGCAATTTCTCCCCTGTCTCCCAAGAGCTCCTAGAAACGACCTAGCGGCGATCGGTGTAACAGCATCCTCGGAGCGAGCGCCCAGATTAGGGAAAGGAGATTCCTCCATGCGCTCGCTCCTTGGCCCGACCGCCGCCGCTTGCGCTCTCGCTCTGCTCCTTACTCTCGCGGGAGCCGGGGCCGCGGTCTGCCCGTTCAACGTCCCGGTAGTGAGCCTGGGGCCGTCGAACGACCCCAGCGGCTTCAATTGGTCGGCGCCGATCCTGCCCCTCGGCGACGCCTGCCTGTCAGCGATCGAGGTCGATCCGGTCAACGAGCTGAACTGGTACGCGGCCGGGATCAACGGCCTCTACCAGACCCACGACGGAGGACTCACCTGGACCCACCCTCTGGCCGGCGCGGTCAGCTCGCAGGGGCTGCGGGTGGTGCCCGGCTCCCCCTCCCTGGTCTACGCCGGGGTGGGGAATCGGCTCTTCCTGAGTCGGGACAACGGAAAGAACTGGACCCAGATCGGCCTCTTCCCGCAGCCGATCGAATCGGTCTTCGTCTCCCGCGTGGGAGCCGGGCGGATCTTCGTCGGTTTGAGCTGGAGCGGCTCCGTCGCCCCGAACGGTATCTTCATCTCCACCAACCTGGGCGGGGCCTCTTGGCAGAAGAAGCTCTTTCCCGGCAACCCGACGAACCTGGTGGTCTGGACATTGAGGCGAACCCTCAGAGCGGCGTCCTCTACGCCCCGTGCGAGATCGCCGACCACCCGCAGCCCTACCACCCGCCGCTTTACCGCTCGCTCAACGGCGGCATGACCTGGGTGAACGTGGCGGGGAACCTCCCCTGGCACGGGGTCTCGGTGCAGATCCGTCCCGCCAATGGCTTCGTCCAGGCCCTGCTGGAAGGACCGGGAATCTTCGGCTCGGCCACCCAAGGCGTGAACTGGACCGCGCCGGCCCAGTCGCAGGGGCTGGGCATCGCCCTCCTGATGGATCCGCTCAAGCCAACCCGCCTCTATGCCGGGCGCCAGAAGGTACAGCTCCTCAACGGCGGAGTCTTCCATTCAAGCAACGGAGGGAGCGCCGTGCAGCCGATCGGTCTCCAGGGCGGAACGGTCGCCGACCTCGCCTTCAATGGCATGACCACCCGACTCTATGCGGCGGTCTACGCCGGCGGCATATACCACGCGACCATCCCGGCGGCGTTCCTGCCGTAGGGCTGTTGCATTGGTACGAATCTGAAGCGCCTTCTTTTCATATTTGACAGCTGGAGAATCCGGCGGTAGCCTACGCAAAGTCTTAAGAGCGCGGCATCTCAGGGAGGCTCACCTGAACAACCAACCTGCCTTCGCACCGGGACGTAAGCGGTATCGCCACCAGTTTGACATGTAAATCAATGGATGTGAGTACTGGCCAGATAAATTGAGGTTGCTATGGAAGGAAACTGGACTCTTGAGCTTGGAGGAGCATCTCATGCAGTGAGAGCTCATATCCCCACAGTCTCGTTTTTGCCGCGATTTAAGGTCTTCCTTGATGGCGCCTTGATACATCAACAGGCAGTTTTTGTGGCCTTTGGTGATTTATGCAGTCTTACCGTCCTTGGCCACAGATTAACATTTAGCATTAGAGGCTGGGGAACGCTCGGCAGTTTCAACTTGCTCATTGACGGTATCGAGGCTGGGCAATTGCCAGGCGGTATCGTTCCAGCCAGGCAAGCCGTTCAGGCTCCCATCAAAGCGCTCGACGCTAAGATCGTTGAGACGGGGAGGGTCGAGGAACCTTTGGGAGAAGAGGTGCGCGAGATAGACAACTCGCAGAGCTCAGTTGAAATCCAGCGAACCCTTCGGCTGAGCAGAGAATGGTCACAATCGTTTTCCCTCGAGCGTGAGCATGCCGCCAAGATTGGCGGCGAGCTGAGTGTTCAAGGAGCATGGATTGTTGATTTTAAAGCCACCGCCGAAGGGGAAATAAGGAAAAAATATGAGCTTTCTACAGTAGATCGAAAGACCTACAGCGAAGAGATAGTTATTGATGTGCCAGCCAGGACCAAAGTGACGCTAGTCCTAAAATGGAAACAGGTCTGGCAATGTGGCATTGCCCTGGTGAGCGACGGTCGGAACGGAACTGAGATTCAAATACCTTACAGGGTATGCCTTGGCCCTACGTTCGACCAACGGCAAGTCGACGGCTAATTGGCGGCGCTGACCTCAAAAGGACGAATCACGACCCCCAAAGCAAAGGGAGGAAGATTTCTCCTCCTCCCTCCGTCGCCCCCTACGTGGAACCAGATTCGCCTAGAACCGCGTCCCGATCCAGAACGAGGTCCGGAAACCTTCGTCTCGGTTGATCGACTTATAGGGCTTCGCGAAGTCCCAGTTCAAGTCGAAACCACCGAACAGCCGGGCGGAGACGCCCCAGCCGTAGGCGGCGACGCCGTCTCGCAGCTTGCCTGTCTTGGAGTCGTAGAACCGGAAGTCTTGGATGTCCTTGAACCAGGCGCCTCCGGTGTCGAAGAAGAGTACGCCGCGCACGCCCTGGAAACCGAGCACCGGGGTTGCGATCACGTCGATCAACGGGAACCGCAGCTCGACATTGGTGAAAAACACCCGATCGCCCAAGAGCGAGAGGAAGTCGACGCCGCGCACGGTGTCGAGACCGCCGATCCGAAGCGGCGTCGGGGTGTTGCCGTCGGTCATCGCCGCGTAGGCGCGGAACGCCAGATTGCTGCGCCGGGTGAGCGGGATGTATTTGCGGGCGTCCAGGTCAACCTGGGAGAGCAGCGTGCCGCCGCTTTTATCCGGAGCGTAGCTGCCATCCAGCCGGATCCGGTGACCCGACAACGCACCCGACGCGCCGAATACCGTCGTGTCGGAGACCAAGGCGCTTTGCGCGAGCGGGTAGTTGTCCTTGGACCGAGCGATGACTTGCACCGGCAGTTGCGTCCGCGGGTCGGTGATGAACGAGTCGAACTTGATGTCGCGTTGGATGAAACCGAGCCCGAACTCGGCCCGGCGGTAGAAACTGAACGGGTAGGCCACCGAGGCGGTGAGCCCGGTGATCTGGAGCGCCGAGTTGCCGCGCCGGAATTGGTCGCCGATCAGCTCGTTCGACGCGAAGAAGAGCCGGAAGTCGAACAGGTTCACCGACCACTGCCAGCGGTGCGACAGATCGGCATAGATGACGTCGAAGTTCGACAGGCTCTCGACCGACGAGAAGTTCGCTTGGATGCGCTTGTCGCCGAGATAGTCCGAGAAGCCCAGCTGAATCTGGCCGACGACCGTCTGATTGTCGTCGACGCCGACGAAGGTCTGCGCCCCTTCGAGGAAGAACTTGCGGCCGCTGTACTTCTCCTTGTTCGCCTCGTCGATCGCGACCTGGATGTCGGGCTCGAAACGCGGGATCGCCTGCGCGCTGGTCGGCGTGGTGGCGAGGGTTTCGGTCGCCGGCTCTCCCACCTTGTCTTCCAGCTCCGACAAGTAGAGGTCGAACGTGCCCTTCCAGAAGCCGGTGTAGACCAGGTTCTCCTTGCCCGCCTCGCCCTTCAGCACCGTCGGCATCGAGGCGCCGGTGACCACGTTGGTGTGCTGCAAGAGAACACCGGTCGTAAGGTCGAGGCTATAGATGTTCTCGGCGCCCGCGCGATCGGAGGTGAAGTAGAGGCGCCTGCCGTCCGGCGAGTAGAGCGGGTCGTTCTCGTTCGACTCGCCCGAGGTGACCGCGAAGCGCTCCTTCGGATTGCTGAGATCGATGCGGAACAGCTTCTGCTTGTTGCCGACGTCCGAGACGAAGATGATCGACCGGCCGTCGGGCGAGTAGGTCGGAGCGCCGTCGAACACCGGGTCACCGGTCAGGTTGGTGACCGCGAGGGTGTCGAGGTCGATCGTGAAGATGTCGAACTGGCCGTTCTGGTAGCCGGAGAACGCGATCGTCTTGCCGTCCGGGCTCCAGGCGGGCGCGAGCTGCTGCTCGATGTCCTTCATGTCGACGATCTTTCGAATGCCCCCCTTCAAGACGTCGAGCAGGGCGAGGCTGCGGCCGCTCTCGCGCTTGACGAACAGGGCGATCGTGTTGCCGTCGGGCGAGAACGCGAGATCGCGGCCGGTCTTCCGGCCGAGCTCCAGCTCCTGGGCCACCGGGTACTGGTATTGGCTCGAATATCCCTTGGTCAGGTTACGCAGCAGCTTGCGCTTGCGTGCATCGAACAGCACCACGTCGACGTCGCCGCGGTACGAGCTGAACGCCGCGACCAGGTCGCCCGAAGGGGACGCCGTGGGGGAGGTCTCGTAGGTCGTGCGGCCGTTGGCTTCGACCCGGAACAGGCGGCCGAAGTCGCCCGGCTCACCGGTCACGATCAGCTGCGCCAGATACTTCTTGCGCAGCCAGCGGCGGAACTCGGCGTCGAAGTCTTCGACCTCCAGCTTGAACGTCCGTTTGACCGCGCGATCGACTCTGGAGCCGAGCGCGTTCCTCGCCTCGTAGACGAAGTCGAGAAAGCCGTCCTTGCCCCAGCGGTCCTCGATGAAATCGAACACTGCGTGGCCGAAGCGGTAGGCGAAGAAGCCGCCGAAGTCCTGGCCCACCGAGGGGATCTGGTCGTTGACCACGGCGTCGCGCAGGAACATTTTGTCGCGCGACGACTCGTCCTTGGCCATGTAGCTCGCCATGCCTTCCATGAACCAGGTCGGCGGCGAGGTGGCCGCGGCCTCGGCCAAGCGCCCCTGGAACAGGATCTTGTACTGGAAGATGTGGGTCAGCTCGTGGAGGATCAGCTCCATCAGCTCGGAGTCCGCGAGATCGACCGGCAGGACCATGCGGAAGCGGGCCGGCGAAGCGAACGCGCCGACGCCCTCGGGGATGAAGTTCAGGATGACGTTGTTCTGCTCGAACGCCGAATGGGTGGCGTAGAAGATCAGCGGCACCGGCTCTTTGATCTGGAAGTTGAAGTCGCGCGACAGGCGGTCGTAGGCGCTTTCGGCGAACGACGCGACCTTTTCGAGCAACGGCTCCTCGGCCGTGTAGTAGTAGAGGTTGAAGTGCGGCGAGTGGTAGATGTGCCAATCGAACCTTCGATAGGCGATCTTGTTCTTGCCGAACGAGCCGGACGTCTGCGCCGAAGCGGGCGACGTTCCAGCCAGGCCGGCGAGCATCGAGATCGCCAGGACCCCGACCCAGGCACCGCCGAGCACCAAGCCCCGAAAACGTGGAAATGGACGGTTCAACGAATCCTCCTCTCGCGAATCGGCTCGTGCGCGAGCCACGGGAACGACCGGATTGCCCTCGACCGGATCACAAATCATCACCACGAAACGAGGCCGCCTCAGAACGGCCGTCAATCGGTGAACAAGGTGCGCGTGGTCTCCACTTCCTTCTGGGTGAAGACGCCGACGATCTTGTCTTCCAAGGACAGCAGGTTCTCGAACATGCCGCGCAGCGGATCGGTGGATTCCCCCTCGAATTTCTGGAAATCCTTGAAGTTGTCCTGGTAGACCAGGGTTCCGCTCTTGGCGTCGTAGACCTGCATCAGGATGTCGTACTCGAAGCCGGTCTGCTCGACCAGCACCTGGCGGTAATAGGTCTGGCCGTTGAACGGCGAAACGTACTCTTCGGTGCGGTAGCCGGTCTTGTCCTGGACGTCGAAGTCGAGCCCTCCCGAGAGCAACAGATCGGCGCCGGTCCGCTCGCCGAGCGCCTGCCAGAAGTCGGTCTGCTTGGCCAGCTGCTCGAAATCCGTGACGGGCAGGTCGAGCCCGCCGGTCTCGATCACCTTGAGCTCGGTCTCGCGCCGGATCACCTTGACCAGGTAGCGCTCGAACTCTTTCTGGACGTCGATGTCGCGGCCCTGAAAGCGCTGGGTGTCCTCTTTCGTCTCGACTTGAAACGGCGCCACCGCAATCGACTTCTTGCCCTTCAGATCGAGGCGTGCCTTCTGCGGCAGCTTGAGCTGCACTTCGATCGTCGATCCTTGGGCCGGCCGTTCCGTCGCGAGCGCGACGAGGAGAGCCGTTCCTGCGATCAGAAAGAGCTTCCAGCGCATCGAGAATTCTCCTTAAAGGCCGGCGGCGGGTGACGCCGGACGGTACGTCAAATCGGGGGCGGCGGCGGGATGGTTTCCGGGATGTCGATCGGCGGCGGCGCGGTGGCCGGAATCTCGATCGGCGGCCTCGGCGAGGAGGCCGGCGCGCCGGTCGGGACCAGCGGCTCCGCCGGATTGAGGGTCGACTTGATCCCGTCTTTGGCCGCGGAAGACTTGGCCGCCTTACCCCCCTTGAAAGCCTGGTAGAACTCGACGAAACGCGCGTAATTGCCGCGCAGCGTGCGGTCGTTCGGCGACGCTTCGAGCGCCTGCTTGTAATAGGTGAGGGCCTTCTCGAAATCGCCCGTCGCCTCGTAGGCCACCGCCAGGTTGTTGCGGATGCGCGGGTTGGCGGGGTCCGCCAGCTCGGCCTGATGGAAGCGGAACAGCGCCTCGTTCCACAGCCCTTGCTGGGCCATTTTGACCCCGAAGGTGAGCTGGGCGCCGCCCGCCGAATCGCGCGCGGCGGCAGGCGCCGCCGAAAGACCCGCGACCAGCAGAGAGGCGATCAGGACAAAGAGTAGGGGAAGCCGGAGGGGGGCGCGATACATCGGCGTGGTCTCCGTGACCGAGGGTTTCGAGCGGTGCGGCTGGGGGTTCGCGCGTGTCGTCATCACGTTCGAGTGCGCTCGTAAGAAGTGCGGTCCAGGGCTCAACCCCAGGGAGTATATACGAACGACTTCGACCTTCCGGACCACCTTCGTCCCCGAATCATCGAGACTCGGCCCCCCTTTTACGTCTTTTCTCTGGCGAGGAGGCCACGCGCCATGAAAACGACGAACCGAAAGACTCAACACTCGCCCAGCAATCCGTCCGAAGCTCAGGAGCCGCACCCTGAAAACCGTTCGCCCCGCCCCGAAACCGACCTCTTGATCGGCCTGCACGTCGAGAAGAACCTCGCCCGTCCGGCGCTCGCCCGGCTCGCCGAGGATCTGGACGCCTGGACCGGCCCCGGACCGGGGTCGACCGAGCGGCTCGCCCGCGAGCTCGGCGTGCCGAAGCGCCAGCTCGAAACCGCGCTCGCCGCGCTGCCCGGAGCCCGCGCGGCGGGTGCGGCGGAGCGCGAGCGGGCGGCAGCCTTCGGCGGCCGCATCGTCACCCGGCTCGACTCCGACTACCCGCCGGCGCTTGGGCAACTGCCGCTTCCCCCGCCGGTCCTCTCCATCGCGGGCGAGCTGCCGACCGGGCCGGCGGTTGCGATCGTCGGCTCGCGCCGGGCGGACGCGTACGGCCTGGAAGTCGCCACGCTGTTCGCTTCCGCGCTCGCCGAGCGCGAGATCGCCGTGATCTCGGGCTTCGCCCGCGGCATCGACGCGGCGGCCCACCGGGGTGCCCTTGCGCCGCTTTCCGGCCGGACGGTCGCGATCCTCGGCTGCGGTCTCGGCATCGACTATCCGCGCGGTCATGCGGCGCTGGGGAAAGCGATCGCCGCCCGCGGCGCTCTGGTGAGCGAGTTCCCTTGCGGCTACGAGCCCCGCAGCTGGAACTTCCCGGTCCGAAACCGATCGATCGCGGCGCTTTCCCAAGCCGTCCTGGTGGTCCAGGCCGCCGCGCGCTCCGGCTCGCTGTCCACCGCGCGCTGGGCGCTCGATCTCGGCCGCGACCTGTTCGCGGTGCCCGGCCAGATCTTCGACGAACGCTCGCTCGGTCCCCACGCGCTGCTGCGCGACGGCGCGTTCCTCGCCCAGCACCCCAAGGATCTGTTCGAGCTGTTCGCGCCGCCTGCGGCGAGGCAGCTGTCGATCCCGATAAAGGAAGCCGAGGCGCCCGAGCCGCCGCTGCCCGGCCTGGCCGGCGCGATCCTCGAAGCGCTGGTTCCCGGATTCGACCGCGCGCCCGAGGATCTCGCGGTCGCGACCGGCGCGCCGATCGATCGCGTGCTCGCGACCCTCTTGGAGCTGGAGTTGCTCGGACGGGTCTTGAGAATGCCGGGCGGAAGGTACCGGCGGGGGTGACGGTCAAAACGGCGACGTAGGGGCGGACCTACGTGTCCGCCCAAGATGGAAGGCGACGTAGGGGCGGACCTACCTGTCCGCCCAAAATGGAAGGGTGCCGACGGGCGGCAACGCAGGGCCGCCCCTACAAGTTGCGGCCCCGAAGGCCCGGTGGTACCCTCCCCGGCTCGCCTCCGGGGCGGATCGTCTGGAATGACGCTTGGAATGAGAATACCGCCGCGGAGCGTTAGAGGGAACCCATGGCCAAGAATCTGGTGATCGTCGAAAGTCCCGCCAAAACCCGCACGCTCAAGAAGTTCCTCGGGCGCAATTACGCCGTCGAAGCGTCGCTCGGACATATCCGCGACCTGGTGAAGAAGGACATGGGGCTCGGTGCCAACTACGAGCCCCAGTACGCCGTCCTCGCGGACAAGAAGGAAGTGGTGAAGAAGCTACGCGCCGCGGCGAAGGGCGCCGACATGATCTACCTGGCGCCCGACCCGGATCGCGAGGGGGAGGCGATCGCCTGGCACATCGCCGAGGTGCTGGACAAGGACCCGTCGATGGTCAAGCGGGTGACGTTCAACGAGATCACCAAGAACGCCGTGCTCAAAGCGCTCTCCGAGCCGCGCGAGATCGACGTCGCGAAAGTCGACGCCCAGCAGGCGCGGCGGGTGCTCGACCGGATGATGGGTTTCCGCCTCTCTCCCCTGCTCTGGGAGAAGGTCAAGCAAGGGCTCTCCGCCGGCCGCGTCCAGTCGGTCGCGCTCAAGATGGTCTGCGAGCGGCAGGCCGAGATCGACGCCTTCCAATCGGTCGAGTATTGGCTGCTCGGCGCCGATTTGGATGCCGGGAAGCCGCCGCAATTCCACGCCCGCTTGAGCCGGATCGGCAAAGACAAAGCCGAGGTCGGCAACGGCGAAGCCGCGGCGCGGATCGTCGGCGATCTCGAAAAAGGCAAGTTCGTCGTCTCTACGGTCGAGCGCAAGGAATCGCTCCAGCGCCCGAGCCCGCCGTTCATCACCAGCCGTTTGCAACAAGAGGCGGCCCGTCACGGCTTCTCGGTCAAGCGCACGATGGGGTTGGCCCAAGGTCTCTATGAAGGACGCGAGATCGGCGACCGCGGCGCGATCGGCCTGATCACCTACATGCGTACCGATTCGACCCGCGTCTCGGAAGAGGCGCTGGAAGGCGTGCGCGAAATGATCGCCGCCACCTACGGCCCGAGCGCGCTGCCGGAGAAGGCGAACCGCTACAAGACCAAGAAGGACGCCCAGGACGCCCACGAGGCGATCCGCCCGACCAGCTTCGACCTGCCGCCGGACGCCGTGAAGGACTACTTGAAGCCGGACGAGCTGAAGCTCTACAAGCTGATCTGGGACCGGTTCGTCGCCTCGCAGATGCTGCCCGCGCTGTTCGACGTCACCCAGGCCGACATCGCGGCGGGCGACAAAGGCCAATACACCCTGCGCGCCCAGGGCAAAGTGCTCAAGCGCGCCGGCTTCCTCGCCGTCTATCGCGAGGCGCCGGAAGAGTCCGAGGGCGGCAAAGGCGCGGACGGCGAAGAGGCCGCGGAGGCCGCCGAAGGAATGCTGCCGCCGCTCTCCGAGGGGCAGGTGTTGAAGCTCGTCCGCCTCGCCTCCGAGCAGAAATTCACCCAGCCGCCCGCGCAGTACAGCGAGGCGACGCTGGTCAAGGCGCTGGAAGAAAACGGCATCGGCCGGCCGTCCACCTACGCCGCGATCCTGACCACGATCACCGACCGCAGCTACGTCGAGAAGATCGAAGCGCGCTTCCGCCCGACCCCCTTGGGCAAGATCGTCAACACGATGCTCCAGGGGAGCTTCAACGACGTGATCAACGAGGGCTACACCGCCTCGCTCGAAGAGCAACTCGACCGGATCGAAGACGGCGAGATCGACTGGAAGCAGGCAATCGGCGAGTTCGACGAGAAGTTCACCCGCGATCTGGCGCTCGCCGGCGAAGCGATGCCCAACGTCAAGAAGGACGGCGTGCCGACGGGCGAGATGTGCCCGGAAGACGGCTCACCGCTGGTCATGCGTTTCGGCCGCTACGGCGCGTTCATCGCGTGCACCAACTATCCGACGTGCAAATACACGAGGAACGTCGAGACCGCCAACGCGGAAGAGACCCCGGCCGAAGGCTCTGCGGAAGGCGCGCCCGCCGAAGAGATTCCGCCCTGCGAGCTGTGCGGCAAGCCGATGGCTCTGCGCCGCAGCCGCTTCGGAACTTTCCTCGGCTGCACCGGCTACCCGGAGTGCAAGAACCTGCGAAAGACCGGCCCCGCCCCGGCCGCGCCCAAGCCGACGGGAGTCCCCTGCGCCGAGTGCGGCAAGGGAGAGATGGTCGAGAAGCGCTCCAAGCGCGGCAAGATCTTCTACTCGTGCAGCCGCTACCCCGACTGCAAGAACGCGCTCTGGAACAAGCCCGTCAACAAGCCCTGCCCCACCTGTGGCGCCGCCTTCCTGATGGAAAAGACGACCAAGAAGTTCGGCACCCAGCTGGTCTGCAACACCGAAGGGTGCGGCTACGTGGAGGCGGTGGAACCGGCGGCGTAGGGTACCGACGACCGGCGTTCCCGATTCAACCGTCAACGGCATCCATCGGACGCCTGAAGACCAAGGATGGACCGTTGAATACGAACGATGACGCCTCCATACATTGATCTTGACCGTCGAGATCACTGACTGGAGCACTTGTCACAATGACTGAAGCATCAAGATCAACAGCTGAGTCTTCCAGATCAATAGCTGAGTCTTCCAGATCAATGACTGAAGAGTCCAGATCGTTAGCTGGACTACAGAGATCAATAGCTGGACCATCCAGATCAATGGACTAACGATCGAGATCAATAGCTGGATGGCTCAGATCATTAGCTGGACCATTGAGATCAATGTCTCGATCGTCGCGACGAATGATTTGACCGCCGATTCGAGCGAGAAAACGGTCGCTTCCGCCTTTTCGGCGGCTGAATCGTCCCTTCGGACCGTCCACGAGAACGTTGGGGCGTTTCGTTCCGCCTATCCGGGCAGTACTCCGCTCAAATACCCCGTCTCGAACAGGAATTTGCCGCTCGGTAGGTAGTCACCGCCGAGCGGGCGCTCGAAGTCAAGACGCGCCGACAAGAGGTATCCTCTTCGCATGACGACCGAAACTTCCAAAGTTCCTCGCGCCTTGGGCAACTCCGGCCCCACCGTCTTTCCGATCGCCCTCGGCTGCATGGGGATGTCCGGCATGTACGGCCCCGCCGACGAGGTGGAAAGCCTCGCGACAATACATTCAGCGCTCGATTCCGGTATCACCCTGCTCGATACGGGCGATTTCTACGGCCAGGGGCACAATGAGATGTTGATCGGTCGGGCCCTGCGCGAGCGCCCGAAGAGCCGGGAGCAGGCGCTCCTCTCGGTCAAATTCGGCGCGTTGCGCGGGCCGGACGGCGGCTGGCTCGGCTTCGACGGGCGCCCGGCGGCGGTCGCAAACTTTCTCGGCTATACCTTGAAGCGGCTCGGCGTCGAGCACATCGACATCTACCGCCCGGCGCGCCTCGATCCGACGGTTCCGATCGAAGAGACGATCGGCGCGATCGCCAAGCTGGTGCAGGCCGGCTACGTCCGCGCGATCGGCCTGTCGGAAGTCGGGGCGGAGACGATTCGCCGCGCGCACGCGGTGCATCCGATTTGCGATCTGCAGATCGAGTACTCGTTGCTTAGCCGCGGCCCGGAGGCGGAGATCTTCCCCACCCTCGCCGAGCTGGGCATCGGCGTCACCGCCTACGGCGTGCTCTCGCGCGGCCTCCTCTCCGGCTCGAAGCCCGCCGCGGCGGGTGATTTCCGCGCCCACCTGCCCCGCTTCACGGGAGAGAACCGTGAGCGGAACGAGCGCCTGGTCGCGGCGTTGGAGAAGCTCGCCGCAGAGAAGGGAACCCGCCCCGCGCAGCTCGCGATCGCCTGGGTGCTCGCCAAGGGAAGCAACATCGTCCCAGTCCTCGGCGCACGGAAACGAACCCAACTCGACGAGACTCTCGGCGCCCTCGACGTCGAGCTCTCCCCCGCCGATCTCGCGCGGATCGAAGAGGCCATTCCCGCCTCCGCCGTCGCCGGAGACCGTTACGATCCTCACCAGATGCGGGTGCTGGACAGCGAGAAGTAAGGAGGGAGGCGAGAGAAAGCCAGCACGTCGTTCGAACTTCATCGCCCGAAGTATCGAGACTCAGCCCCCCATTTACGTCTTTTAGGTCCGAACCAAGGCTTCGCACAAGCGAGGCCCCTCGGGAGGATCTGGAATGGCGGGTGGTCACGATCAACTCTGGAAGGATCTGATTCAGGCGTTTCCGGCCGATTTCGTCCGGCTGGCCGGCCCGGACCTCGCGGCGCGGTTGGCACTCGATGCGATCGAGTTCCGGCCGGCGGAAGTTCCAACAGGCACCCCACCAGGCAAGGAGCGCAGGCTCGACCTGATCGCGTGGATCGAAAGTAGGGAGGGAGAGCGGGCTCTCCTTCATGTCGAGATCGAGCTGAAGTTCGTGACGGCGACGGCGGCGCGGCTCCTGGCCTACAACCGCCTGCTCGCCCTGCGCTTCGGTCTGCCGGTGCAGACAATCGCGCTCTACTTGCACGGCGGCCCGGCGGGAGCCCAGGTGGTGGAGCATTCGGAGGAATCGCTGGGCTTTGAGGGCACACGCTTCCGCTATCGAAGCTTGGGGCTCTCGCGAGTCCGGGCCGAGGATCTCCTCGCGAGACCCGAGCCGCTCGCTTGGGTGTGTGCGGCGCTCGCCCGGCCGCCACTCCGGGACCGGCGTACTCTGAGGCGGGAGTGTCTCTCGAAAATCGCGGCAGCCAGGTGGCTTGACGACGAGTCGCGATTCAGGCTGTTCAACGGAGTGGCAACGTATTTAGAATTGGACGGCGGCGCTGCTGCAGAGTACGCGACGTTGCGAGCGGCCGAGATCGGCCCGGAGGCGAAGATGCGACCGATTACTTGGGAAGAGAAGGTGGAAGCACGGGGCTTGGAGAAGGGCATGCACGTTGTTCTCCTTCGGCAGCTGGAGCGGCGGTTTCCCGCTCTCTCGGGTCGGGCTATCGCGAGGGTCCAGGCGATCTCCTCAACCGAAGAACTCGGCTCCTTGGCCGAACGGCTGCTGACCGCACGGTCGCTCGAAGAACTGGGGCTGGCGTAGGAGCCCGGAAAGCCGCCCGATCACCCGACCTGTGGCGTCCACCTCTTCAACGGTCAGGTCGGCGTTGGAAAAACTCGCCGAGGAGAATGGAACCCGCCCCGCGCAGCTCGCCATCGCCTGAGTCCTCGCCAAGGGCAAAACTACGTGATCCAGGCAACGAACCTCGAAGGGCTGATGATCTACTCCAAAGGAAAACTCGTAAAGGAGCACGGGGAGGACCATTTCTACTTCCTCGTGTCCTCTAAGAGAGCCAACTAAGATGCCTAAGACCAAAGTCGGCTTCACCCTCTCCGTTTGCCCAAACTGCGGCAGCCCGGAGATCCAGAGAGTTCGCCAAGATTGGTCCTCGACGTTTCAGGGCGAGAAGTACACCGTCAAGGCCCTCGAGTTCTACTCGTGTCCCACCTGTCACGAGAAGGTGTACCCCCCTGAGGCGATGCAGAGAATTCAAGCGGCTTCCCCTAGCTACTCGAAGAGCATCGCCCGGCGTCCAAGCCGCCGATCCCATCGCGCCGCCTGAATCTAGGACTAAACCCTCTTTTGGCCGTCTCCTTGCAACAGAGGCGCACAGCGGTTGCTCGAAACACCGATGCGTGCTCTGTTGGAGTCGATCGACTCGGAGGTTGCCATGAGAAGGACTCGCCCCACCCTCGCCTTTCTGCTGCTGGGAGGAATCGCCGCGTGGATCGCGGCGCCGCTCTCCTCTCCTCTTTCGGCGCAGCAGGTCTCTCTCTCGCTCGAACGGTTCCAGAAACTCTGGGACCAAGCGCATCCGAAGCCTCCTGAACCGCCCCCTCCGACGGTGCCGCTCGCCGTCGAATCCGCGCGGATCAGCATTGCGGTCGGTGCGGATTCCGCGCGCCTCTCCTCCGAGTTGACGGTGGTTCTCGATCCGGGGAAGCCCTCCGACGAGCTGGTCCTCGCGCTGCCCGGGCTCGGTTCCCCGATCTCGGTGACCGCCGCGGGATGCGAAGCCGCCATCGACTCTCCCCAGGGCGGCTCGGGCGCAGATCCCGCGTTTCTGCGGCTGCGCGGTACCGGACGCCATACGGTGACGGTCGAGTCGGCCCTGCCGGTTCCGCTCGACCTCAACGCGGTTGAATCGGAGCGACACCTGGAGGTGACATGGCCGGCCGCCGCCTGGGTCACCGGCACGCTCGCCGCGGGCGACGGCATCCAGAGAATCGAAGCGCAGGAGGGAGGCGCGGTCGCGGAGGACGGACCCGGCAAGTGGCGCTTGATCGGCGACCCCGGAGCGCGGCTGCGCCTCCGCCTGTTCGGCCAGGCCGCGCTCGCCGCGCCGGCCGCCGACGAGCCGATTTCCTTCGACGTCGATACCGCGAGCGCTTTGGCCGTTTCGCGGGCGCGGCGACGGGTGACCTCCTTCCTGGAGGTTCACATCCGCGGCGGGCGATCGGAAACGTTCGAGCGGTTGAGCGTGCCGATTCCCGCGGGCTACGAAGTGATCGCGGCGACCGGCGACCGGGTGGCCGATTGGGAGGTGAAGGACGGGGCTCTCGCGATTCGCCTGCGGCGCCAAACGGGCCGAGATTTCAGCCTTCAGGTGCAACTCGCGGCCGATCCGGCCGGCGAGATCGACAGCCCGGTGCTCGTTCCCACAGAGGCACGGACCGTACGCGCCGCGCGCAAGGTCGCCGTCCGCGGCAACGACGGCCTGCTCGAACCGCTTGGGCTTCAGCCGATCGAGCGTTTGGCGGTCGATCAGCTGGACGCCTTCGCCGAGGGCTTCGGCGAAGCTCCGGGCGAGCCGCTGCGCGCCGAGGCGGGCAGACCTTCGCCGCTCTGGCGGGTGACCTGGGCGACCGGCGGTGAGGTCCTCACCGGGCAGATCGATCGCCTGGTGATCGACGTGCTGATCGGCGAAGCGGGCACCGCGCATTACCAACTCTGGGCCGAGGCGCGAAACGGCGAAGCGGCGCTCGTGCTCGGCCTGCCGGCCGGGGCGCGCCTGCTCGAAGCGCGGCGCGACGGGATCGAGGTCACCCCGGGGCGCATGCCGGGAGCGGCCGGTGCCGCGAACGGGGCCGGCGAATGGGCTCTGCCGATGGTCGTTCGCGAAGCCCCCCAGGTGGCCTATCTCGAAGCTCTGATCGACCAGCCTTTTCCGATCCAAGGGGGCCGGTTGACCATCCCGCTGCCGCGGCTCGGGATTCCCGCCAGCCGGGTCGAGGTCCGCGTCGCGGCACCTCCCGGCTTCCTCTATACGCTCGCCGAGCCGGGGCGCGCGGGGCAAGTCTCGCTCCCGCCCGGCAGCCTGTCGAATCTCGCCCAACCCTCCTGGCTCGCCTTCCTCGAAGCCCCGCCGGGCTTTTCGGTGATCGAGGCGAGCTGGGCCGGGTGGTCGACGGAACCGCCCCCTTTGCTGGTCGACGTCAAACCGCTGTCTACTTCGAGGAGGGATCGGTAATGCGTTCCTACCACGCTTCTTCCCTCCGGGCGGTCCGGAAGCTCTCGGGTGTATCGCTCGCCGCCTTCGCTCTACTTATGTCCATCGTCTCCCTCCCCTCCCCGGTGCGCGCGGCGGAGGAGACCCGCATCGAAGCGGTCAACCTGCCGCTCGCCGACTATCTCGATCTGGTCCGCCGCGCCCGCGAAGCCGAAGGAACGAAACCGCCCCTTGCCGCGAATTCGACCCTGCTGGCCGCGCAGCGCATCGCCGTTCGGTTGGAGGGGGACATGGCACAGCTAGAAACCCGGTTCGAAATCGACGCGCGAGGTGAGGGTACGGCGCCGATTGCGCTGCCGGTCGGCGGGCGGATCGAAAGCGTGCGAACCGAAGCTCGCACCTCCGCGAAGCTCTATCGCACGACGAGCGGCGCGCTCGCCCTCGTCCCGTCGGCCGCCGGCCATTACGTCGCAACCGTCGCGAGCCGCATCGACCGCGGGGAAGAGGCCGAGACCTTTTCGATCCACACCCGCGCGGGGGTGGCCCCGATCTCCGAAGTGCGCCTCGATCTTCCCGCGGAGGTCGGCTGGGAGCTGCCTGGCGCGGTCAAGCTCGAAGACCGGACCCAAGGGGGACGCCGTAGCGTGCTGCTCGTTCCTGCCCTGGCCGGATCCGGCGGTTCGATCGACACCGGAATCGTTTCGATCCGGACCGCGGCAGCTCCCTCGATGGCGACCGCGAGCGCCGTCGCCCGGTCGGTCGTGATCACCCATCTCGACCTGCGCGCCGACGAGGTGCTTCGTCTCGACACCGTCCTGGTCGAAGTGCTGCGCGGCGAGATCGCGGTCCTGGAGGCGCGCCTGCCTGCCGGTTTGATCGTCGAGCGCGCCTGGATGGATGACGGAACGGAGGTCTCGGTCGGCGGGACGTCCGGCACGGGCGCCGTGGTTACGGGCAAGCGCAAGCAGCGGCTCGCCGGCTCGGGTTTCTTGAAGATCCTCTCCCGGCGCGCCGGACCGCCGCCCGCGGAGCTGGAGTTCGGGATCGTCGAGCCGTCGGTCGCGGTCCGGGCGCGCTACCTCGTGGTCTCCTCTTCGGTCGTCGCCACGCTCACCCCGGTACCGGAACCCGCCTGGTCGACGATCGACCTCACCGATCCTCCCGATTCGCTCGAAGAAGAGCTCGAAGAGCGCCCGCCGGTCGGTGGCTGGAGGCTGGAGGCGCCCGTGCCGAGTCCCCAGACCGGCCCGCAGCCGGCCCTCCGGATCGGCCTTCTCCCGGCCGTCGACCGCACACCGCTGCCGATCGCGAACCGTTGGACGGCGACCTATGTCAACCCCGACGGCTCGCTCCTGGTCCAGGATCGCTTCTTACTCCTCGACCACCGCGACGCGCTGGAGCTGACCCTGCCGGAAGGGATGCGATTCGAATCGGCGACCGTCGACGGCGACGTGGTCCGACCGATCGAGCGCGGCGGGCGGCATCTGCTCCCGCTCAGTTATCGCGGGGAGGGGGCGACGACGGTCGAGATCTCCCTCACCGATCGGTCTCTGGTCGCGGCCAAGCGCGCCGCGCGCCGCAACTTCGCGTTGCCGCAGCTCGAAGCGGGACCCGGCGGAGAGGTGCTCCAGCACAGCTGGCGGCTCTTTCTGCCGCCCGGGATGGTGGCGCGCTACACCGGGGGAAGCTTGCGGCCGGTGCCGAGACCTCAGGCGCCGCGTTCGGGCAAGAAGGACGGCCGCGCAAAGGCCGCGACCCCTTCCGGGTACTTCGACTTCGACTCGTATGAAGAGATGAACACGGAGGACGAAACCATTACGGTAACCGCGGAGGCACCGCTGCTCGACCAAAGACGGATCGACACGGGCAACACGGTCAGCGCCCAAGAGCTGGAGAAGATTCCGGCCGTCCGCGACCCTTGGGCGGAGCTCAAGAACACGCCGGGAGTGCTGACCGACCGGGCCAACGTCGGCGGCAACGAGAGCAGCCAACGGAGCTTCAGCCTCAACCAGTCGGGTACGGCAGTGGAGGTCAGGCCGTCCTTCCAGGCGGCTCCCGGCAGCACCGAGATGCGCCTGACCGGAGCGCTTCCGCCCCGCCAGGTGACGGCGGAGATCGAAGTGAAGGAAGCGAAAAAGCGGTAACGCTCAGCCCTCAACCCCTGGGTGCACGGGCGTCTCGCCCGCAAAAGCGGGCCGGAGGCCCGCGCACCCAGGGGTTGAGGAAGTGAGGTCTTCGTTCAGGCCACCGCCGCTCCGGCCTGCTCGCGAACGTAGGTCAAATATTCGAGCTGCGACGGCAGCTGCTCGACCAAGTTCTTCGTCCGCTCGCGAAGCGCGGAAAAAGCGCGCAACGCGTTGCCCGGCGGCACCTGGTCGAGAGCCGGCAGGCTCGACGAGGGGCGGTAGTTGAGACCAAGCAGCATCACGGAGTAGGAATACGACTCGAAGCCGTGGAAGCTCTGCGGGATGCTGCGCGCGTTGGGCAGGCGCCGCTTCCAGAGCTCCAGCCGCTCGGCGAGGAAATCCGAAGGCACGACCGCCTTCGTCGCGCGCCAGAAATCGTTGTCCACCCGGTCGCTCGCGCAGTAGTGCAGGGTCAGGAAGTCGCGCACCCCGTCGATGCAATCGCCGATCACCCGGTTGTAGCTCCGCACGGTCGCCTCGTCGATCTCGTGGCTCGGGAAATGGTTCACCAACTCCTCAATGCCGTTCTGGATGAAGAAGATCCCGGTCGATTCGAGCGGCTCGACGAAGCCGCTGGCCAGACCGATCGCGACGCAGTTGCCGACCCAGGAGTTGCGGTTGCGGCCGATCCGCATCTTGATGTGATTGGCCTTGAGGCCATCGGACGCCGGCCCCAGATAGGCGCGAAATTCCTTCTCCGCCTCGTCGGGCGAGATGAACGCGCTCGAATAGACGTACCCGGTGCCGATCCGGCCGTAGAGCGGAATGTTCCAGCTCCAGCCGGCCGACATCGCCGTCGCCGAGGTGAAGGGATCGATGCCGTGAACCCGCACGTCCCGCGGTACCTGTAACGCGATCGCCCGATCGCAGAGCAACGATTTCGAGAACGACAGGAACTCCTCGCCGAGCGCCTGGTTGATCAGCAGACCGCGGAACCCCGTGCAATCGACGAACAGCTCGCCCGGCAGGTCGCCGTGCTCGCGGGTCTGGAGGTGATCGATCCAGCCGCGGTCGTCGCGCACGACCTCGACGACGTCGTCGACGATCCGGTGAACGCCCCGCGCCATCGCGAAGTCCCGCAAGAAGACCGCAAGCAGGCCGGCGTCGAAATGGTAGGCATACGGGTACTGGACCTTGTGGTCCATGATGATGTTGTTGTGGCCGCCCACTTCCCCCCGGTAGTACTCCTGCACATGGTCATCGTAGACGCGACCGTCCAAGAATCGGGGCGAACGCTGGGCGTCGCACAGAGCCGGCGTTGAAAAACAGGCATAGTCGAACGGCTCTTCGTGACGCTTGAGCCGGAGCCACCAGTCGCCCAGGTTGAAGCCGTCGACCACCTCGTAGCGCTGGAACGGGTGGTAGAAGTGCCTCCCGTCGGCGCGCCAGCCGGCGAACCGGATCGCCATCTTGTAGGCGGCGTTGCAACTCGGCATCCACTCGCTCTCATCTAAACCAAGAAAATCGAAAAACAGCTTGACGGTGGAAAACGTCGCCTCGCCGACGCCGATCGTCCCGACGTTGGCCGACTCGATCACCGTCACGTCGACCTTGGGCAAGGCCTTCTTCAAATACGCGGCGGCCATCCAGCCCCCCGTACCCCCTCCCACGATCACGATTGTTTTCGCCATAGCTACTCCTATTGGTTCACGGAAGGAACCTCAAACATCAAGGTGTGCCAAAGAGCCCAGAGGGGACACTTTTCGGCAAAATGACAACAAAAGTTTGTGGCTGGAAGGCCGAAGGGCATGGGCGGCCGGCCTGAACCTGGGGATGGACGACGCGGACGAGAAGGTGATGGAAGTCGTCCGCGCCGCGCGCGCCGAATCAGGCATCACCTACGTCGATTTCAAACACCGGCCACTACACCGGAGAGACCTACCTCGACATCCTCGAACCGCTGATCCGCCGGGTCAAATCCGAACTCGGCCTTCTGGTCGGCGTCCAGACCCCGCCGCACCACGACCTCGCCCGCTACGACCAACTGCGCGAAATGGGCGTCAATCGCGTCTCCTTCTACTTCGAGATCTACACGAACGCCAGATCTTCAAGGACATTTGCCCCGGCAAAGACGAAGCGCCTCGACCGCTACCTGCGCGCCGTCCGTTACTGCGCCGCCCTGGCCGACCAAGGACCAAAGAACGAGCCCTGGGTCACCCACGGCGAAACCATCGCCGGCCTCGAATCCCCCGAATCCTCCATCGCCGCAATCGACTAGATCACCTCCGTTGAAGCCATCCCCACCGTCTGCGGCTTCCGCCCCCCCCAAGGCACCGACCTCCAACAACGCCGCCCCGTCCAAAACCGAAGACCTGATCCCCGACTTCCGCCGCCTCTACGAAGCCTGCATGGAACGCGGCCTTCCGATCGGCTGCGCCCCCAACGTCCACGTGAGCCTTGTGATGCTCCCCGAAGAATGCCGCACCCTCTCCCCCGCCGGCTCCCCTGGCAAAACCTGAAGCTCTAGGCGATGGCGAAGGTGTTCGCCGCGCGACTTGGGCGGCGGCTGGCGGCGAGGGGGGCAGTTCGGGCAGAAGCGGCGGTGGGGTGGGGGCGGTTGGCGTAAGGGCGGAGGGGGCCGCTTTTTCGACTGACCTCAACTCCTCCCGAAAATCGCGTCTTCTAAGGAAAGGGAAAGTTTCGTCCGACCGACTTCGGCTCTAGAGCTGGGTCCCGGACTTCTTTTCGTTGGTGTTATCCGCGATTTCTTGGGAGATGGGGTGAGAAATGCATTTGTTGAAAAAAGCGGACTCGCAGCCCGCAACGGCCTTTCTAGGTCGCTCGCCCGCCATCGAGCAGCTACTAGCCCAAGCCGAGCGCGCGGCTTCCGGCGGCGACCGGCCGGTCCTAATCACCGGTGAAATGGGTTCTGGCAAGAGCCACCTTGCAAGCTACGTTCACCAACGCTCGCCCCGAAGCCGAGGGCCTTTCGTGGTGGTCGACTGCGGTGCCCTTCCGGAGCTTGATAACGCTCTTTTCGGGCATCGCTCTGGTTCGTTCACCGGCGCGGTTCGCGACCTTGGCGGACGCTTTGACCAAGCCAACGGCGGCGTCCTCGTACTCGACGATTTCGAGCGGCTGAGCCAGCCGCAGCAGGATCGGCTTCACCGTGTAATCGTGGACGGCACATTCTATCCACTCGGCTCCGAGCGACCCCACGCGGTCGATGTACGCTTCGTAGCGACCACGAACAAGGACGTTCAAGCCGAGGTCGCAGCTGGGCGACTCAAGAGTGATTTCGTGAGCCGGCTCGACTATTTCGAACTCGCGATCCCATCGCTCCGAGACCGGCGTGAGGATATCCCGGCGCTATGCGAGCAATTGCTCAGGCGGAATCTCGCCGATCTACTCCGGAAAGGAATGCGGGAGAACCTCGAGTTGCGATTCGATGAGGACTGCTGGCCTGCGATCCAAGCCCGAAATTTTCCCGACAATGTACGCGGATTGGACAAACTCGTGGTCCGCCTGATCGCCCAAGTGGGCGGTCGTAGCGAGATCAGACCAGCGGATGTCGAAGCAGTTTGCCCGTCATCCTGGAGATCCAGCGACCTGCCCTGGTTCGATCAGCCTCAGTCGCTACGCCGCGTGCGAGAGCTTGCTGAACGCCGATACATCCTCGAAGTCTGCCGCTTGACCAGCTTCAACCTGCGGCGTGCCTCTCGCATCCTCGAAATCAGCCCAAAATCACTCTACGTCAAGCTGCGGCAGTACGGTATCGAACGCCCCTGACTGGCCAAAGCGTTACCTGGAGGAAACAGGTAGCGTTTCCGATTAGCTACACTCAAACCGTTAAGAAGACTGTCCGATCTCGGCTAAGCTCTAGCACGACAATGACTTCCAGGACGCGAGCCGTCGCAAATTGTCAGGCATCTCTTTTGAAACACCTGGATGGATAGAACCGAGGAAACCCTCATGAAACGAGCCGTGCTCACAGTCTCGCTCTCCCTTGCGCTTGCGCTTACGCAGGATGCCTTGGCGCAAGAGTCGCTCTCAAAGCGAATCCTCGTCTACATTGACCTTTCGGGGAGCATGAAACCGGCCGAAGCGAACTCCCCTTTCAGTACAACGGTTGAAGCTCTCCAGCTTCTCCTTGGCGAATCAGGATTTATCGCTCCCCGCGACGAGGTCCGCTTCATCTTTTTCGATGACGAGATCGTCGGCGATACACCCTGGTCTCCTGGCTCCTCCCCTGGGACGCTTTTGACTCTCTTGCGCCAGAAGGCAGAGGAGGTGCTTCTGGACCCTGAGCGCAAGAGCACGACTCTCTGGACCGATTTCCAGGTTGTGTTCGACAACCTCCGGTCGCAGGTAACACGGGATACGAATTTCAACCGGCAGGTCGTAATTATAGCAAGCGATTTCGTCCATGAGCCCTCTCGTAGCGGACCGAAGGCTCGAGACTCCTCAGTGTTCTGGCAACGCACCCTCGCTGACTGGGAGAAGATCAAGGACACAGAGGTGCCATCACTGACGCACGCACTGGGCGATACCGACCGAAATCCGTTCGTCCTAGCAGCCGCGCCTTTGAACAGTCCGGGAGAGGGAGAGGGCAAAGTACGAAAGCAAGTCCTTTCGGATCTCGAGTCGATTCCGGGAGTAACACGCTTAGACCTCGGTCCCGGTGGGCTCGGTGCCACAAAGCTTGCTCAGGAGATCCGGCGTAGACTCTACTTTCCGCTCAAGGTCGTAGTGCGCTCGAACCACCGGGAACACAAGCTTCAGGTCGATGTCGAAAACCCGAACGCCGCCGAGGTCAATATAGATCGGATCGAACTCTCATGCTTTTCAGCCGACGACGCGAACGAGAATCCGATAGGCGATCCCGCCAGCCTCTCGATCACAGGGACAGAACTTGCCAAACCGATCGCGGCACAGAAAAGCGGGAGTGACGAGATTGCCCTTAGTCCCGACAGCTGCCTCCGCACCGCAACGAGGTTCAAGGTAAGAGTCACCTCCAAAGAAGGAGCAGAGGGGGCTGCGAAGCGCGATGTCGCTTGGATCGATGCGGAGCAAGTCGAGAGTTCGATCGAATCGAACTTCTTTTTCAAACAAAGCGTATTACGTCTTGTCGTGAAAATGCGGGGCGACGCGCCCCCAAACACGGAATTTCAGATCAGAATTAGGCGCGACGGGGAGAGAGATGGTCCAGAGATACTCAAAGGGAACTTCGACACCCCAAGGCTTCTCGAAGTAGTCGAACCGAAGCGCTACCTCTTCGTGTTCGATATTTCCGAAATTTTGCGAAAACAATTGATCGGCGCAGAGATCGAAGTACAGGTTGCCATGGCGAAGGAACTTGCGACCAAACCAGAGGACGATCTTAGGAGCAGCCATGCAAACAGCGCACAGTCGACCGTAGCGGGGGCAGCGCTCTTCGGAACCTTGGTCCTGTTTCTACTCAATCACCACAGAAGTCGTGACCTTATATTCAAGATACTAGAAACCCATCACTACTTGTACATTCTTTTTTCTGGGACATCCGCATTTCTCTTTGGGTGGCTTAGGCCCTGGCTTTTGGAGTTTCGCTATCTGTCAGGGCCCTTACTTTGGACTGCAGTTGCCTCGCTTTCCTTCAGCCCTCTTGCCTACGGTGTTAGCCGTTCGATCCTCAACAACAAATTGGCAAAAATTGCATCTGGACGTGAGGCTCCATCTGATTCCGTGCTCGAGAGCTTGCCGAACGAGTACCGCAAACCATGGTACTGGGCTCTCGCAGTGCTGCTACTCGTCTGCGTGCTTGGCTGGTTCCTGGCTCCCCGAGGGGTTGAAGGTGCGGAACCTGTTCCAGTGACAATGGTTCCGGTGTCAGCGAGTCACTGAGGGACCTCTATGTCGATCGCGACGCTCATCATCGGCCTGGGGGGGACGGGAATCCAAACACTCCGTGCGCTCAAAAGGCTCTACTCCGACCTGCCCAAGGAGGAGCGCGTTCCGGCAAGCTTTCTTGGTATCGATTTCGACCGTTCGGCCGTCGAAGCCGGTGATCGCAATGATCAGCTCGATAGTCTGGGCGACGATGAATTCCTGTACCTTGACCCCCGGTCAATCCAGGAAGCGCTTCGCCACCTTGACCGCGAACAGGCCGAACAGCCTTCTTGGTCCAATGTACTTGAGTGGTTTCCCGAACGGATAAAAATTCCGGTGAGCGAGGTCGAGGCCAATGGGGCGAGCCAGTTGCGGGTACTCGGCCGACTCGGATTCTTCCTTCACGACGAGGCTATCTCCCGGGCGTTGCGCGGAAAGCTACACCAATTGGGGGGAGAGGTCGATCCGCTTAGACTCTCCGAGGAGAAGCGAGTAATCCTCGTGAGCTCGATCGCAGGGGGTACTGGAGCTGGAATGATGATTGACGTGGCCTACCTCGCGCGTCGACAGATGGGACGGCCAAAAGTATATGCCTTCTTCCTCCTTCCTGAGGTTTTTCAGGATGTCGACGGTGGTGGACGAATTCTTCAAAACGCATACGCTTCTATTCAGGAGCTCTGTCATCTCAAGGACCAACAGATACCGATTCGAGCCCGGTACTTCCATCTCCCTCCTTTAGATGTTCCAGTACATGGGGAGGAGCCCTTCGCACGTCTCTTCCTCTGCCCGAGCGAGGGCTTCTGCGGTACTGACGCAATTCGCGATGCGAACTTACGCCTCGCCGGATCAATTCTCGGTCAGCTCCAACGGACGATCCAAGAAAGGACCCTGGCGGTTGTCGCCAATACCGTTTCGGCCGACCCCGCGCAAGAGCAGAGCCGGCGCCGAACGCATTGTTTCAGCACAGTAGGCAGCCAGTTCATACAGCTTACGCGAGTTGAAAAGCTCGATGACGCTGTGTTCGACGCTGCAATTCGCGCTCTTCACCAGCCTGCTTTCCTCGCCGCGCTCTTCGATGAAGAAGTTTCAGCTACTTCACGCCATCTTGAGGAGGTTCTACGCGCAGATAGCGAGCCTGTTTCGACCGCCCCTCTAGCTCCCAATTCTGAGGAGCCCGTTCGCGGAGAGGAACGCAACCTCGTCCGCTCTTGGAGGGGACGTATCGAACGCGACGCCGAGCAGGCACGCGATCAACTCTGTTCAAACTTGGCCGAGCAACTCAAGTTGATCGACGAAAGGCTCCGCGCCGGGCGAACCGAAGATCTCCAGTCTGCAACTGAACGACTCGCCCAGCTTGGCGACTTGATCCTGAATGAATTCAACGAAGATTCATATGAAAAAAAACTTGCCCTGCTGCGTCAACTCACGATTGCCGACCCCAAAGATGGCACGCCATTGGCCGATGGCAAGACCCTCTTCGATAAACTCGACCAGCGTTTACGCGACGAAATACGCTCGCACGTGAGCACCGCCGAGCGCGCGCTCGGCGAGGGTGCTATCAAGCGCAAGGCTTTCATCGAGAAACTCCTAGAAGACCCTTCGCTCTTCCGATACTCTTTCCCCGAAAGCAAGTCCGCAGAGATCACAGCTGCCGGAGAGCGGCGTCTGCGGCGTTCCAAGATAGCTGCCGACCAATTCCGCCGTCGTTGGTGGCAGAGGTTAGCATCCAATCGACTCACAAAGATTCTCACTGCTCGGCGCGATCTGGGGGATCTCAGTGAAACTCTGGCTGACCCGACCTTTCGCACCAATCTTGAGGCGATCCTCCGCGTTCGCACGATTAAGGCTCTTCGCATTGCGCTTGAACAACGGCTCGAAGAGGCCAACCGGGCCCTTCCAGGTGAAGCCGTTTGGGAAAGCTTGTCCGAAGGTGAGCTAATAGGACCGGCGAAGATCGATCAGCTCCCGGCTCCATTGCGTCTGCAGGTTCGGACTCTGCTCCGCGCCAGCCTATCATCTTTGGTAGACGATGCTCGCGAGTTCGCCTCGGAAAAAGATCCGGAAGTCCGTCGGAAGCGCCTGTTAGGGTTAGTTCAGACTCGCCTGCGCAACGACCGAGTTCTCGGCAAAAACCAACAGGTTCTCGAGTGGGAGCCGAAGGATGTCGAGACGCGCTTGCGCGAAGCGCTCGTGAGGGTGCGGCAGCGAGTCTTCGAGCGTCGTACGCCGAACGTCCTCCGCAAAGGATTTGCGTTGATCATGGTTCCCGAAGGGCTGGTTTGGCCGCGTGGCGATCGTGAGGATCTGTTCGAGTTTCTAGCCGCAAGCGCTTCGCAGATCCTCAATAGCCAGGTTCAAGTCGAAGATTATCGAGGCTCGCGGATTTGGATCTACGCTGAGGATCTCTTTAACCCACCAGACCACATCCGCAACCTCGACGACTATTACCAGGCCTACCAGGCTTCGGAATTCGTTGAACTCTATCACATTGATCGTCGCTTCCTGAAGTTACGCGACTTCCGAGATATCCGAACCACGGCCTCAGTCTCCGTCGCAAGCTGCGGTAATGACAGCTGTATTTACAGTATTGCCAATGTTCCGGCCACAACTCGAACCTGCCCGGGTTGTAACCAGCCAATCCGCTCCCGCTGCGGAAATTCCGACTGTCTGGCGACTGAGCTCCACAAACACCCGCGACGCCACGACAAGAGCTGCCCATTCTGCCAGGGTTTCAACCACGCCGCTTGGTGGGTCTGCTGCCGGCACGGCGAGATCCCCGAAGAGATCTCGATCGACAAAGAACTCTGCCCTCGCTGTATCGAAAAGCACCAGCAGGATCCGCTCGCCTTTCCGGAATCGCGAATCAGCCAGCGCCCCGACGTGCGTGAGGCCGTGTTCTGCCCTCGCTGTGAGGATCTCCACGCACAGGACCAGCGGCACCCAATATTCCGTGTGCCCGCTGACCTCATCTGCTTCTATCGCGACGGTGTCAATGGCCACGATGCCGAGGAGTTCGAAACAATAGCGGCCCGGCACCACCTTCCTGATAGGGTGCGTTGTCCCAATTGCAGAACGTTACTAATTCCAGTCGACCACGCGGCGGGGCGAACATGTTGCGCCGCAGAGGAAACCCGATGCCCCACGCACTGAGTTACATCTTCCGGCGCTCGGGCGGCCATATCTTCCTATGCGCCTCGGAAAAAGCGGACCAGAAAGTCCGCTACGAAACGGCCTGTGGCCACTGCGGCTATCCGATACTTGCAGACCAGTCCCACTGTCCGCGGTGTCGCCGCGAACTTGAAACCTGCCCTTGCTGTAACTCCCTACGCCACGTGCGTTCACCTCGCCACGACCCTGATCCGGAGACTGAAATCAAGATCTGCGAGGTCTGTGGAGTGCAGCGCGCACCTTTCGGAAGCCGAAAGCACAACGAACTCGACGAAGCCTTCTGCACTAACATCTTCGGCTGTCCCGTGGGTGGCCTCCTCCTGCCCACAGGGGAGTTCGCCTTGCTCCCGCGCGGCGCGAGCCGCTGTCCTATTTGTGAACACACAACTCTCAAACCGCTTGCGGTCCGATCGTTTGGGGACCAGTTAAAAAGCTGTATTTTCTGCCGTACCTGTTTTGGCTCGGAAGACTCATGGAAACGTCGACGGAAGGATCGTACAACTCCGCCGGAACTGCCAGCTGGTTTCCAGGCAGAACCCGGCGAGCCATGCCTTCTCTGTGGGCGCCGCGATCACCGCGCAAAGGATTCGAAAGAGATTGTCGTTCCGCAGTATGACGGTGCAGCAGATGAACGCCTGGAGACCGATGACTATCGAGCGGTCGTCTCTGTCGGTCGCGCCTTAGTGCAAGAAATGTCGGAGGCTTTGGTTGAAGCGTCCATCTTCCGCCTTGTCAACTACGACCATGACCTTCTCTCGCGAATCGCAGGAGCACTGGTCGGGGGAACCCATGATCCGGTGATCCGGAAGATTCTCGAGGGGCGGACCCGGCACCTCGTCGATCACCTTCATCGACAGTATGGACCAGACAGGCAATAAACAAATGCCCCTTTATAACTCAGCGCACATGTTCTCGGAGGCTCGCGGCCTCGAATATCTTAGCAGGACTTGGCGGCTCGCTAGGTCTGGCGCTCGCGACGGCGGGCGTAGCCCTTCAGAAGGACAAATATGACAACCCCCACTCTCGTACTTGGTCTCGGCGGCTTCGGCACCTCCGTTGTAATTGAGGTCAAAAAGCTCCTGGGAGGCATGAATTTCACCTCTCGAGTTCCCGCAGCGTTTCTGGCAATTGATCAGAAGAAATTGATCAACGACCCGGAGAGCATTCTTGGACCGGAGGAGCGGTTCCCTTTGCAGCCACGAAAGGCTTCGGAGATACTTGAGCACCTGGGAGTGAGTGGAGGAGAGCGTTCGGGCTGGCGTGAGTTACTCGATTGGTTTCCGGACGGAGATTCGCTCCAGCTCATTGATGCTCTCGAGCCTTCCGGCGCGCGGCGCTATCGGCCCCTGGGGCGTCTTGGACTGTTTGCCGCCGATGAGATCGTCGAAAGAACAATCAAGAAGGGCATCCTTCGCGCGCGTTGCGCGAGCCCTGCGCCAGACCCGGAGGCCAACATTCGGGTTGTGCTGGTCAGCTCGCTTGGTGGAGGCTCGGGTTCGGGAATGCTCCTCGACGTTGCGCATCTCACTCGACGCCTCGACGGGACGGCACTTCTCCTTGCCTATCTCGCCCTCCCAGGCGCTTTTTCGGACCGCGACTTTTCGAATCGACTCGAGGCCAACACCTATGCCGCACTCCGGGAGATCACGGCTCTCCGGGCGGGTGGAATAGAATTTGAGGCCCACTTCGAACACATCCAGGCGATCCGACCAGTGATGTCGCGGAGAGAGTTGTTCGCGCGCAGCTTTTTGTTTGGCGAGATAGAGCGATGCGAGGCCCTTGGTGACGTAACACGGAGGGCAGCGCGGGCGATTGTCGCGCAGCTCGATGTCCAGGTTCAGCGCGCGACAATCTGCGCTGTTCAAGGTATGACGCGGCTCGCTGATGCGGAGACACGACGAGAGCTAGCTCCTGCGGCCTTCGGGACTGCCGCGGCTCGGTGGCTCTCAAGCAGAGAATTCTTGGCCATGGAGCCAGTGGAGCTCGCTGCTACATCAGCGCAGCCGGAGACGCCGTGGCCGACCATAGTTGCCGCTTCACCCACAGGTGAAACCGACTTGAAATCACCTGCCAGGGCCAGAACTCAAGGTGAAGCGATGCCCGAGCCTGCGGAAGATGACCGTTGGCGTCTCGCCATTGAGCACGAGATCAGGGAGTTGGGCTCCGCTATTCAAAGCGAACTCCGGAAAAAACTAGAGAGTTTCGCAACCCATTTTCGCAAGGTTCGATTTGGCACCGAACGAGACGAACAAGAACTCGCTCGCTTCGAGGATCTGGTCTTGATCTCAGGCGTCGGCGCTGCACGGAGATGGACGGTTGATCCCGAGGCTCTAGCGACTCATGAGGTGTTCCGTTCTGTCGGGGCGAAGGAAAGGATCGAAAAGGCCAACAAGAATTTCCAAGACTTCAGAGCGGAGATAGCGTCACCTCCAAGAAGGCTACGAGCAATGTCCGTAGTCGATTCCGAAGTTATGTTGCGGCTTCTCGCTCATTGGGAGGCGCTTCGTGGCGCCGCTCGCCAACCAAGCCTCTGGACACGTTTCTGGCAGACATTGTTTCTGGGGCGCCGCAGGACTCGGCCGCTCGAAGAGCGCTGTACTGTCCTTCATGAGATCGTGGATCGCCCCGAGTTCAAGGAGCGCCTGCTCGGTGCTCTCGAGACCTATGCATTGGCGCTTCTGCGCCAGGAGAGGGGAGCATTTTCGAGCACGGTTTCGGCGGAAGAGTCCGCCCCAAGCTCGACCTTTGCACCGAATTCCGGGGCGGGCATACAAGCTGAGACTGGGCATGAACACCTGAATGTGGCTGCTAAGGTCGCGCGGTGGGAGGGCCGCTTGCAGCAAGCCGTGCGAGATCTGCGCGAGTCGGTATTCGGGGACCCGGAGCCGAGGCCACGGCGGCGGGCCTTCCTCCTCGCCCTCGTGCCGGAAGACTTTCCATGGCCAACGGGTTTCTCGGGCCTGAAGAACGCATTAGAGAGTTCAGCGGCCGAGCTTGATGCGCGCTGTCTCGTCGAACGGTACTCAGGCGATCGGCTCTGGATCGTGGCTGAAGATCTTTTCAACTCCGCCGATCACGTGCGACTTTTCGAGGGCTATCGGGAGGCCTACGAACATGGCGAGCCGAAAGAACTTTACCATCTCGACCGGAGGTGGGTTGAGAAGCTTGGCCAGCGTCCAGGCTCGTAACACGTGGGTAAAAGGAACACTAGCAGTGGGTTAGACTGCTCTCACTGCCCCCGTCACCGATTCACCACCACCCGAAACAACCCCCCCTCCCCCACCACCCGAGCACTCGCCAACTGAACCGGCAGCGACTTGCGATGGTGGGTATTTACAACCACGTACATCCTCCCCCGCCCGCTCCACCTTCGCCAAAACTCCGAATCGTCGATCACCCAAGCCCGGGTGTCGTCATGCCGGGTTCCGAATTCAAGCTCCCCCGTGTACCCAACGATCGTGATCCGGCGCCCAAGATAGTAGGCGAGGGTATGGGGATAGAAGTGGTAGCTCGCGACTTCATCTCCAGATTGAAGTTGGCGCATCAGAGCTTTCGCCAACGGTTTCGCGGAGCGGTAGGTGTCCAAGCGGGGCGCCAGCGCGCCTAGGGTAGTGAAGAGGAGCGCATTCCCAAGGACGAGGGCGGCGAGGCTTGCGCGGCATTTGCCGAGCCGGTCGATCACGAACGGGGCAAGGCCGATGAAGGCGAAACACATCGCCAGCGCAGGGCGGAAGCCACCGAGCAGATCGATAAAGGCGTGGTCCTTGGTCCCTTCGGGGGGCGTAGGCCAGAAGCTTACGGCAGCGGCGAGGATCAAGCCCAAGAGCAGAAACACCCAAAGCGCGGGGCGGAGGGGAGAACGCTCCTCGGTCTCCTGCCGACCCTCCTGCGCGATGTTTCCAAGCCACCGCCCGACGAGGAGCGCGAGCGGCGGCACGGCGGGGAGGACGTAGGGCATCAGCTTGGAATCGGACAGTGAGAAGAAACCAAAGACGATCGTAGCCCAGAGGGCTAGGAAGAGAGTTTCTCTTCGCTCGGCTTGATCGGTGCGCCAGGCGGATTTGAGGGCCTGAGGTAGGAAGAGGGTCCAAGGCAGCAGGCCGCCCAGGAGGACGGGGACGAAGTACCAGGGGGGCTCGTAGCGGTTGTGGACCGTGCTTAGGTAGCGCTGGAAGTGCTCGTGAACGAAGTAGAACCAGGCGAACTCCGGGTGGGCTCTTGAGGCGAAGAGGTGCCAAGGCGCCGCGATGGCGAGGAAAACGAGGATTCCCGTGGGGGCCAGGGCCACGGGTATCAGGCGCCACTGGCGGGTGAGAAGTATCCAGGCTCCGATTACCAGGGCGGGGATTAGTACTCCGATCAGACCTTTGGAGAGGACCGCGAGCGCGGCGGCGGCGTAGAAGGCCCAGAGCAGGAGGCGCCGATTCCAGCCCGGGGGCTCGCGGACGGCGAGGAGGAAGGCGAGGAGCGAGGCGGTGAGGAGGGCGGAGACCGGCATGTCGAGCGAGAGGATCTGGCCGAGGCCTAGGTAGAGCGGCGAGGTGGCGAGGACGAGCGCGGACCAGAGGGCGGCGGCTCGGCCGAAGAGGCGGCGGCCGGCGACGTAGACGGCGAGTCCTCCGAGCAGGGCGAAGAGGGCGATGGGCGAGCGGACCGCCCCCTCGGACGTTCCGGCGATTCGGATCGCGGCGGCGGTGGCCCAATAGACCAGTGGGGGTTTTTCGAAGTACTTGATGCCGTTGATCCGCGGCGTTAGATAGTCGCCGGTCGCGACCATTTCGCGGGGGATTTCGGCGTAGCGCCCCTCGTCCGGCTCCCAGAGCGCGCGGCGGCCGATCGAGGGGCCGAGCAGGGCGGCGAAGACGACGACCAGCAGGAGGAGATCGGAGAGCCAGGATTTCCGGCTCGGGGGGCTTTCGAGGGGCTCGATCATGGTCGGAAAGTATCGCATCGCGGATGATCTCCTCCCTCCCGTTTGGGGAAAGGCGGCTGAAGATGAAAATTGGATGAAGGCCGTTTGCGGGTCCGATGGTTATGCACTACTCTCCCGCCCGTGCTGCCGAAGAACCCGCCCCTCCCCTTCTCGCGCCCCGACATCGGCGACGAAGAGATCGACGAGGTCGTCCGCTGCCTGCGCTCGGGATGGATCACGACCGGTCCGATCACCGCGACGCTCGAAAAGGAATTCGCCGCCTCGGTAGGGGCCGAGCACGCGCTTGCGTTTTCCTCCTGCACGGGGGCGCTTCACGTCATCTTTCTGGCGCTCGGTTTTGGTCCAGGAGACGAGGTCGTGGTGCCCGCGCTTACCTGGCCCGCGACCTCGAACATGGTGATCGCTTGCGGCGCCACGCCGATCTTCGTGGACATCGACCCTACCACCTGGAATCTCGATCCGGAGGCGTTCGCCGCCGCGCTCTCGCCGCGGATCAAGGCGGTCGTGCCGGTCCATTTCGCCGGTCAGCCGGCCGACCTGGACGCGATCCGGGACGTCTTGAAGACCGCCGGGCGCGAGGACGTGGCGATCATCGAGGATGCAGCTCACGCCGCGGGGTCCGAATACAAAGGAACGCCGATCGGCGCCACCACGAAGCTCGGCACCACCGCCGCGTGTTTTTCATTCCATCCGATCAAGAACATGACCTCGGCCGAAGGGGGCATGATCACGACCGACGACGCCGAGCTGGCGGATCGGCTCAAGCTCTGGCGATTCCACGGCGTGCGGCGCGACGCCTGGAAGGCGTATTCGGCAACTGAGAAGGCGCCGGCTACCTACGACGTGGTGCTTCCCGGCTTCAAATACAACCTGACCGATCTCCACTCCGCCGTCGGCCTACACCAGTTGCGGAAGCTCGCACGGTTCAACGCCCGCCGGGCGGAGATCGCCGCGATCTACCAGAGCGGGCTTTCCGGCCTCTCAGGGCTCGGACTTCCCGGGACCGCCGCCTACCCGCACGTCCACCCTTGGCACCTATTCACGGTACTGGCGCCGGAACGCGCTTCGTTCATGGCCCGATTGAAGGATCTGGGAATCGGCACCGGCTTGCACTTCGAGGCGGTGCATCTCCATGCCTACTATCGGGAGCGGTACGGCTTTGCCGAGGGGCGTTTCCCCGTCGCCGAAGAGGTCTGCTCGCGGATCGTTTCGCTGCCGCTGTTCCCGACGATGACCGACGAGGATGCCGAGGACGTGGTCGCCGCGGTGCGCGATGCGACGGGGCACGCGGGGGCCTAAAGCGGGATCTCCGATGCGCCTTTCGGTCGTCATTCCGGTTTTCAACGAGGAGGGGAACCTCCGAGCGCTCTACGAGCGGCTTCGCCCGGTGCTCGACGCTGTTGAGGGTGAATCCGGAAAAGCGCGGGCCAAGTCGGGCGTCGAGGCGATCCTGGTCGACGACGGCAGCTCCGACCTCTCGCTTTCCCTGCTGCGCGAGATCGCCGGCCAGGACCGCCGGATCAAGGTCATCTCGTTCAACCGCAACTACGGCCAGCACGCCGCGGTGCTCGCGGGGCTCGACGCCTCGCGCGGGGACGTCGTCGTGACGCTCGACGCCGACCTGCAGAATCCGCCCGAGGACATTCCGAAGCTGCTCGCCAAGGCCGAAGAGGGGTTCGACGTGGTCGGCGGCTACCGGGTGGAGCGGAAGGATTCGTTCTTCCGCCGATTCGCCTCCCGCTTGATCAACCGAGCGATGCGGCGAGTCATGCCGGGAGTCGATTTCCGCGATTACGGCTGCATGCTACGCGCCTACTCCCGGCCGGTCGTCGACGCGATGGGGAGCTGCCCGGAGCGCTCGTCCTTCGTGCCCGCCCTCGCCTGCCAGTTCGCGCGGCGAATCGCGGAGGTGCCGGTCGGCCATGCCGAGCGGACCGTCGGCGATTCCAAGTACTCGCTTTGGAAGCTGTTCAAGCTGCAGGCGGATCTGATCACGGGATTCTCCTCGCTGCCGCTGCGTTTCGCGACCTGGACCGGCATTCTGATTGCCTTCCTCTCGTCGGGCTTCGGTCTGTTCCTGGGAATCCGCCGGCTGATCCGCGGGCCCGAGGCCGAGGGGCTGTTCACGCTGTTCGCGATCCTGTTCTTCCTCATGGGCCTGCTGTTCCTCGCGGTCGGCGTGCTCGGCGAATACGTCGGCCGGATCTACGTCGAAGTCCGGCAGCGACCTCGGAGCGTGATCGTCGAGACCCTAAACTTCGAGCCGGAACCGAGGGCCTGACCGCGCGATGAGGGTCCTGTTTTTCGGCTACAGCCAGATCGGCTACCGCACCGTCGAGCTGCTGGTCGAGCGCGGAGACGAGGTGCTCGCTGTGGTCACCCATCGCGACGATCCGCACGAAAACCGCTGGTACAAGACGCCGGCCGAGGCCGCCGCAGCGCACGGTTTGCCGATCGTCTATTCCGAGGATTTGGAGGATGCCGGAGCGGCGCTCGCAACGAACCTCGCGCCCGATCTGATCCTCTCGGTCTTCTATCGCAGCTTGCTCCCCGACTCCGTGCTCGCGGCGGCGAAGATCGCGGCACTCAATCTCCATCCTTCGCTTCTCCCCGCCTATCGCGGCCGGGCTCCGATCAACTGGGCTCTCGTCCACGGCGAGCGGGAGACGGGCATCACCCTCCACCACATGGCGCGGCGCGCCGATGCGGGAGACATCGTGGCCCAGCGCCGGGTGCCGATCGCGCTGAGGGCCACCGCGCTCTCGCTCTACCTAGAGATCGAGCAGGCGGGCGTCGAGCTGCTCGCCGAAGTGTTGCCTCAGGTGGCGGCCGGCACGGCGCCGCGGATCGTGCAGGACGAGTCGAAGGCGTCGAAAGTCGGTCGGCGTCGGCCGGAGGACGGGCGCATCGATTGGTCCTGGCCGGCCGCCCGAGTGGATTCCCTGGTGCGGGCCGTGGCCCCCCCTTGGCCGGGCGCGTTCGGTACGATCGGCGGCCGGCAGGTGGAGATCCACGCGGGCGAGCCCGAGGAAGAAATCGCCGCCGAACCCGGAGGGGAACGCCCCGCGCCGGGCACGGTCGACCGGATCGGTGAGAGAATTCGCATCGCCACGGCCGATCGTTGGTTCCGGATCGACGAAAGCGTAGGCCTTGACGACGCCTTGCTCACCCCATGATTACCTTTCCCATCGACCACCTACACCAACGAAAGAGCACACCATGAAGATTCTGATCACCGGAGGGGCTGGGTTTCTGGGCTCCCATCTCGGTGACCTCCTGCTGTCCCAAGGGCACGACGTGGTGGCTCTCGACACGTCGTCCGACTTGAAGATCCGCCACAACATCGGCAACCCGAAGTTCCAGTTCATCAAGGGATCGATTCTGGACCACGACCTGTTGGAGAGCCTGATCGCCAAGTGCGACAAGGTCTTCCATCTCGCCGCCGTGGTGGGGGTCGAGCACTACGTCGAGGACCCCCTGCACGTCTTGAACATCAACGTCAACGGCACCCAGGAAGTGATCAAGCTCGCCTACCGGTACGACAAGAAGGTGATCTTCTCGTCGACTTCGGAGGTCTACGGCAAGTCCAAGGACACTCCCTTCCGCGAGTACGGCGACCGGCTGCTCGGCGCGACCTCGATCGACCGCTGGTGCTATTCGACCTCGAAGGCGGTGGGCGAGCATTTCTGTTTCGCCTACGGCAAGCTTGGCCTTCCGGTCGTGATTGTCCGCTTCTTCAACGCCTATGGGCCACGCCTCGACCGGATCGACGTCGGGCGCGTGATCACCATCTTCATGGGCCAGCTGCTGCGCGGCGAGCCGCTCACCGTGATCGGCGACGGCAAGCAGACAAGGGCGTTCACCTACGTCGGAGACGCCGTCCGGGCACTCGCCGCGGCGGGAGAAAAGGACGAGGCGGTCGGCGGCATTTTCAACATCGGCACCGACCGCGAGACGACGATTCTGGAGCTCGCCGAGGCGATGATCCGCGCATTCCCCGAAACCGGTTCGGAGATCACATTCGTCCAGCAGCAGGAAGTCTACGGCGAAAGCTACGAGGACATTCCGCGCCGCTATCCTGACATCACCCGGATGCGAACCATCTTGGGCGTCGACCCGGCGACACCGCTCGAAGAGGGGCTGCGCCAGACGATCGAGTGGTTCCGAGCCGACGAGGAAGGGAAGCTCCGACGCTGAGCGAGATGAAAACAACCCGGGTCGTTTTGAAGATCGACGTCGACACGTTCCGCGGCACGGCGGAAGGCGTGCCGGCGATGCTCGAAGAGCTCGACGCGGCGGGAGTGCGCGCGAGCTTTTATTGGACCCTCGGGCCGGACAACTCGGGGCGGGCGATCTTCCGGGTCTTCACCAAGCCCGGCTTTCTGACCAAGATGCTGCGCACCAACGCAGCCAAGATGTACGGCTGGAAAACGGCGCTCTACGGCACGCTGTTGCCCGCCCCAAAGATCGGCCGCCGCTGCGCAGCCACCATTCGCCAGGCGCGCGATCTGGGGCATGAGATGGGCCTACACGCCTGGGATCACATCCTCTGGCAGGACCGGCTCCACCGGCTCGATCGGGCGAAGATCGATGCGACGCTCGAACGCGGGGTGGTGGAGTTCACCGAGATTTTCGGCGCGCCGCCCAAGAGCTTCGCCGCGCCGGCCTGGTACATGACGGACGACGGGTGGGAGGCGCTCGCCGCGCGCGGGTTCGATTACGTTTCCGTCTCGCGCGGCACCGCACCGCCGTTCTTCCCGTGCATTCGCGAGCGGGTGCTCGATCTGCTGGAGATTCCGACTACCCTGCCGACGCTCGACGAGGATCTCGGGCGCGACGGCATCACGCCCGAAAATTACGTCGATCGCCTGGTCGCGCGCTACCGGCCGGGAGAGACGGAGGTGCTCACCCTCCACGCCGAGACCGAAGGGCTTGCCTACCGCCAACTGTTTCGCGCATTGCTCGAACGGCATCGCGCGATGGGGATCGAGTACCTCACGGCGGCGGAGTACGCGGCCGAGACGAAAGAGCGGGCGATCGCCCGGGAAGTCGCCTTGGGTGAGATTCCCGGCCGATCGGGCCGGGTGGCGGTGGTGGTCTGAGGAAAAACTGCTCGCTCGGGTGTGCTTGTCCTGGGACCGCTGCCGTCTCGGCGGCGCTTTTCGGTAGCTCGACCACAGCCCTGCGCTCAGCGCACAAGATCGCTCGGCACCTGTGCCGGCGGGACGCCGGCGGTCCCAGGACAAGCACACCCAAGGAGTGACGATTGCGAGAGTCTCACCGGACCTCCGTCCCGCTCAGGATGACGCCTAATTCGTAAGCCCCGCGTCCATTTCTCCGGTCTCCTCGTCCACTCCGCCCGCCCGGACGAGATTTCGGCCGTCCGATTTCGCGCGGTAAAGGGCCAGATCCGCGGCTTCGATCAGCTCTTCGGGTTCCTGGCCGAGCAGCGGAGTGAACGCCGCCACTCCAAAGCTCGCGGTGACGTGCCCCTCGGGGACGGCTTCGTGGGGAAGCGCCAGGGTTTCGAGCCCCTCGCGCAGCCTTTCCGCGACCTTGAGCGCCCCGGCGAGATCGGTCGCGGGCAACAGCACGGCGAACTCCTCGCCGCCGTAGCGGGCCACCAGGTCGCCCGTGCGCTGGATCGCTTGGGCGAGGTATGCCGCCACCGACTGGAGACAGAAGTCTCCCTCCAGGTGGCCGCGGGTGTCGTTCAGGCGCTTGAAGTGATCGAGGTCGAGCAGGATGAACGCGATCGGCTGATGCTGGCGCCGGGAGCGATGCCATTCGGCATCGAGCAGCATCTGGAGCCGGCGCCGGTTCGCGATGCCGGTCAGCTCGTCCTGCAACGACAGCTCTTCGAGTCGGACATTGGCGGTTTCGAGGTCGCTCTGGGTGCGTTCCAGATCGGCCACCGCCTGCCGCAGCTCGGCCGTCTGCTCTTGAACTTGTCGTTCCAGGTGGGCCGCGCGCTGGCGGAGGGCCCGACTGCGCAGGCTCGCCCAGGTCCAAATGCCCGCCAAGGCAAGGGCGGCCCAAAGCGCGATCGCCCACGCGGTCTCATACCAGGCGGGCAACACGCGGAAGACCCAAGTGGCCTCCGGGCTCTGCTCGCCGTTCGGTCCGACGGTGCGCGCGCGGAAGGTGTAGCGTCCCGCGGGCAGGCGGGTCAGCTCGACTTTCGGCTCGGCCCTCGGCTCGCTCCATTCGGCATCGATCGGATCGAGCCTCGTCGCGTAGCGCAACCCGGCGCGGAACGACAGCGGCGCCAGCTCGATCTCCAGTCGAGTGAAGCCCCGCGGCAGCTCGATGTCGGTCGGAGCGGCGATCCCTCCGAACTGAAATTCACCGCGGCCGGTGGTCACGCGGGCGAAGCGCGGCGCGGGAAGCGCCGCCGCCGTGGGGAGCGGAGACTCGACCCGATACAAGCCGTTCTCGCCGGCCAGCCAGACCGGGCCGTCCGCGTCGGCGAACATCGTTTCGATCGCACGCGCCGGCACCTCGACCAGCCAGCGGGGTGTGGACGCCCATCCCGCTCCTTGGCGCAGGAATACCGCGGGCGGGCGGCTGTTGCGCCAGACATTGCCCGCTGCGTCCTCGGCTAAGACAACGAAATCTCCCTCGACGCCCAAAGGGGCAAACGCAGAATCCTCGACCAGGCGATTCTTCCCCTCGTCCAATCGGAGAACGTGATTGCTGCGTACCGCGGCGATCCGTCCGGCGATCCGATAGAGGTACGTCCCCTCGCTGTCCGAAATCCGGCGGAGAGAGGAAGGAGCCGCGGCGCCGGTGCGGTTTCCAGGAGCCCCCGGCGCAAGTTCGAGACCGAAGATCCCTGCAAGCGGGACGGAAAACCAGACCGTGTCGCCGCTGTCAACGATTGAGCGAACCTCCGCATCCGGTCCGGCGGCCGAGGGCACGACACGCCAGCCGTCCGCCTCACGCGCGAGGCTCGCCAAGCCATGGTCTCCCCCGACCCAAACGCGCCGCGGATCTCCCGAACGGACCAGCGTATAGGGGGTGCCCACCGCATCGGAGCCGGGCACGAGAGACGGCGCTCCGGAATCGGGAACAAGGTAAATCCCGAACGCCGTACCGACCAGAAGCCCGTCCTCCATCGAGAGCAGGCTCCACCCGGCGGGCGGCAGACCTTCGACCTTCTTCAAGCGGAGAATCCCGCTCTTCGAGTCCCACGGCTCTTGCGCGAAAGTCCCAGAGGGAGTGGCCGCCCAAATCTTTCCGCGATGGCGCGTGACCGCGTACACGCTGCCGTCAAGCCCCGACCGCCGGTCGACGGTGGAGATCGGCGAACCGACCTCCACCCGAACGATCCCGGAGTTGAGCGCCAGCCACAGCCCCCCCTCGGCATCCACGGCAACGCCGCTCACGTAATTGTCGGGCAGGCCGAGGCGGGTATCGATGATCTGGTCGATCATGCCGTCCGGCCGCAGCAACAGCAATCCGCCCAAGTACGAGCCGAGCGCCCAGCGACCGTCCGACAGACGGCAGCTCGCACCACCCTGCAGGCGGTTCGCGGAGGTCCAGGCCGAAGCCTCCGGCGCAAACGGCGTCACGCCCCCTTCGATCGGGTGCAGCAAGAACAACCCTCCCCCGCGCACCGAGACGAGCAGGCCGCCCGGAGCGGGAAGAATCTGGTCGACCCTCTTGCCAGCAAATCGGTCGCCGCCCGGTATCCGCTCGAACCGATCGCCGGCCCGCTTGAAGATGCCGGTCGAATCGGACATGTAGATCTCGCCGCCGACCTCGAACGCGCCCGGATAGGGCGGACCGGCCGCGGGCCGGGCGAGCGTAGTGATCTTCGTACCGTCCCACTCGATCAGGGCGTTCAAGGTGAAAAACAGGAACCCCCGCGGCGTCGCAAAGACGTCCCCGACCTGTCCAACCTGGCGCTCGCCGGGAGGAAGAAGGTTCAAGAGCGAGACGAAACGCAGCTCGCCGGAGGCGCTCGTCTCGAGGATTCCGAGCTCGTCGACGCCGCCGACCGCCACCCGTCCCGCCGCATCGCTCGTGACCGAGAAGGCCGCCTTCGCCTTGCCGATCGGGAGAGCCCGCCACCAGGCGCCGTCGTAGATCAGCAGACCGCCCTCGTTCGCGACGTAGACCAAGCCGCGCCGATCGGTCGCAACCCCGAAGTTCTGGACCTTGGCCTCCTTGGCCGACGGGATCACCTCGCGGATCAGCGGAAAGCCGCGCGCGAACCCCGAACCAGGAAGCGCGGCCCGGGCCTCGCCCGAGCCGAACAGACCGAGTCCGGCCGGCAGCAGGCCGAGCAGAAGACAAGAGAGACGCGAAGCGAACTGGCGGCGCATGGAAATGGATCTCGGATTGGACTTCAGGGAAGCCGATTTTAGAACGGATCGACGGCCCTGGACATGAAATCGAATCGCGCGAATCGGGGCAGACACGTAGGTCTGCCCCTACATTTCGGCGGTATCGATCGCGTGGTAGGGGCGCACCTGCGTGTGCGCCCTGGTGCCCGGTTCCCTAGGAGCACCCTGACAAACGAACCCGGAACGCCTGCGGCTCCGCGGTGGACCAGAGCGCCGCCTTTTCGCAGCGGGCGGCGGGGGTGAGAACGGTCTCCCAGTCGCGCCAGGGCTGGATGTCGGAAGGCAGCGCGAGCGGGAACTTCTCCAACCCGGCGCGCATGCGGGCGACCACGCCGAGCGCCGGCTCGGGAACGAGCCAGACGGCCATTCGGACTCTCGGGCCTGGCCTCGGCTCCCCTTCCGGCGGCGCGATCCGGGCGACCGCTGGGGCGAGCGCCTCGCCGCGGTCGAGACTCTTTTCGTCGAGCGCGACCATCTCCCACCCCGCCGCCGCGCCATGCGGCAGTCGGTCGGCGAGCAGGCCGCCGATGCCGCCGCCGGGAAGATCCCAGCGCGCCCGTTTCGGCGGATGGAACAGCACGCCACTCGGCAGGCCGAGCGAACCCTTGCCGTCGTAGAACGCGAGCGCCGCGGCGGGATTCTTGCCCTCCGCTCCGGCGACCACGAGCAGGATCGGCCGGTCGGTGGCGAGCTCGTTCGGATCGAACGGCGACTCCTTTGGAAAGCGCGAGCCTTCGAGTGTGAGATCGATCGCGTCGTCGCGATGGCCTAGGGCGTAGATCCCGGAGGGGAAGTTTTCGACCGAGCGGACGAGGTGAAACGCGCCGAGCACCGGAGCCTCCGGCGCCCAGCCCGCCTCGGGAATCGCTACGGGCGCGCCCACTTCGACGGTCCAGAGAGTCCCTTCCCAAGCGACAGTCGCCGGCCTATCTGAGACTTTGACACCACCGCCCGCGAGCCAAGGGTTGCCGGCGACCCGACCCGCGAGCTTCGCGACCAGCGCGAGCCCGGGATAGACCCGGGCGGAGACCCGCAGCCGCTCCTTGTTGCGATCCGCGCAGGCGGCCAGCTCGCGCGCCGGAGGCACCGCGAACGGCCCAAACGCGGGCATCGAAGGCTCGGCCGAGCCCGACAGGCGCGCGACCGCCGCGAAATAGCTCTGCGCGTCGTCCAGCTCTTCGGCAAGCGCGCCCAGGTTCTGATGCGGATAGGGAATCCAGAGACAGGCGTCCCAGGCGCCCGCCGCGACCATCCGCGCCGGAACGTCCGCCGCATCCGGTACCGCCGAGCGTTCGCGCGGCCAATACCAGTACCCGACATGGCCGGCGACCGCGGCGAGCCCCGCGAGGCCGACGAGCACCCATTTCCCCCGAGTCATCGCGCGGCGGAGCTTATCCCGGACCTACCGCCCGCGTTCGACCCAACCGAGATCGGCAAGCTCCAGCGCCAGCTCCGCGAGGATCTCGGCGTCGCGCTCTCCGCCTCCGAGGTCGACGAGATCGGCGGCTACCGCGGCGATCAAGTCGTTGCCGATCTCTTCGGCCGGGTAGGGGGCGAGCGGCGGCACGGCACGCGCCGGTCGCGGCGCGGAATGGAGCCCTTCGACTGCTTGAAGGTAGGCGTCCGCGGTCTGCTCGATCCGGTGCTCGGTCGAGACGAACCGACGGGCGTTCTCTCCCATCGCGCGGCGCAGCGGCTCGTCCTTGGCCAGCCGGCGGAGGATTTCGAGCAGCAGCTCCCCTTCGCTTTCGTCCGGCGGCACCCTGGCGCACGCGTCGTCGGGAATCTCGGTAAACGATCCGCCGTCGGTCACGATCACCGCACGCGCCAGACCGAGAAGCCGCATCAGCGTGGCCGAGGTCTCGCCGCCGCTTGGGTACCGGAGGTTGATCGCGACGTCGGTCACCGCCATGGCCGAGTGGAACGTGTCGAGGTCGACCCGGCCGAGCGGGCGCACCCGGGTAGCGAGGTCCGCCGGAACGAGCGCCGCGAGATCGTAGTCCTTTGAGATCTCGCCCACGGCCAAGAACACCGCGTTCGGCGTTTCGCGGGCGAGCGTCGCGAACGCGCGCAACGCGACGTCCAGCCGTTTCGACCGGGTGAGGAAGCCGAACGAGGCGATCACGAACGCGTCGGCCGGCAGGCCGAGCCGGGCGAGCACCTCGCTTCGAGCGGGCAGGGGCGGCGCCGGAGTCCAAGGAAACGGAATCCGGAAAACCGCCGCTTCCAGGCGGCTCGCGAGCACCCGCTTGCGCGCTCCTTCGCTGTGGACCAGAACCCCTAAGCTCGCATCGACCGTTTTTTCGAACAGCGGATAGCGCCAGGCGTCGAGGGGAGTACCGGTCTCCAACGAACCGCGCGCGAGCAGCATTCCGCTCTTGCCCGCGGCATAGCGGATTTCTTCGAGATACGCCTCGGCGTCGCCCTTCGCGAGAGTCATCTCGCGCAGCATGTGGTGGAGCACGATTTCGTGCAGCACCACGATGCCCGGCGTCTCGAAGAGCGTCCGGTAGGCGCCGGCGTGGAAATCGCCGTTGTTGCCCAGCTGGTAGATCACGGCGTCGAACGGCCGCTCGGCATGACGGGAGGCAAACGCGCGCCAGGGGTGGATGAGCACGCCGTCCGCTCCGGCAGGAGCGTCGAGCCGCGAGCCTTCCTCGGCGAACAGCTCCAGGTCGAACCGGGCGGAAAGATGCGGCAGCAGCTCGACGCAATAGTCCGCGATGCCGCTCGACAAAGGCGGCAGCGGAGAAAACATCGCGACGCGCTTACCGGCGGCCATGATTCGAAGCTCAGCCCTACCGAGCTACCCGAGCAGCCCGTCGATCACCTGGTCCCACGAGACGTCGCGCGCCTTCGCCGCCCCCGCTTCGCCCAACCGCCGGGCGAGCGCGCGGTCGGCATAGAGCGCGTCGAGCCGCGCCGCGATCGCCGCCGGGTCGTCGGGCGCCACGACGTAGCCGGTCTTGCCGTCGCTCACCCATTCGAGTACCCCGCCCGAATCCGCGACCGTGATCACCGGTTTGGCCGAGCGGCAGGCTTCTACCGTCACGTAGCCATAGTCCTCGTCATACGGGGCGTAGAACACGGCGAGCGCGCCGGAATACAGCTCGACCGCGCGGTCGTCGTCGATCCAGCCGAGCAGCTCCACGCGATCCTCCAGCCGCCGATCGGCGATCAACTTCTCCAGCGCCTCGCGCTCCTCGCCGGTTCCGGCGATCCGGCAGCGGACGGCGGTCTTGGTGTGCTTCATCGCCCGGATCAGCAGATCGAACCGCTTGATCCGATTGAGCCGGCCGGCGGTGAAGACGTAGTCGCCCATCTCGCCCGGAGCCAGGCGGTCGATCAGCCGCGGCGGCGGATAGAGCGTGTCGATCTTCATCCGGTTGTGCCGTTCGAGCCGCGCGGCGACGTTGTCCGAGATCGCGTAGACCCGCCGCGCCTCGCCGAGCGTCCGCTCGTCCATCGAGCGCAGCATCTCGACCGTCCGCTCGTCCCGGCCCCCGCGCCCCTCGACGGTGAAATCGCTGTAGCCGGTGCCGCGCAGGTCGTACGCCTGGCGCAGTTGGTGGACCAGCCAGACGACCTTGTTCGGATGCTTGACGACATAGGAAGGAAAGCGGGTGGCGATCACCCGGTCGATCCGCTGGCCGTCGACTTCGGAGAGATCGAGCATCCGCCAGGCCAGACAGCTCTTGAACAGCTGCACCCGGTTCGGCCAGGTGAACGGCAGGGAAACCACGTCGACCGTATGCCCGCGCCGCTTCAGCTCGTCGGCGAGCGAGGAGACCAAAATCTCGGCGCCGCCGTAGGAGAACGGCACCTGAACGCCGCAGACGCAGATGCGCAGACCCATGGAGGTTACGGCTCGGGCTCGGGGCCAGGGGCAGAGACCGGGGAAACCACCTCCGCCGCGCGGGCAGCAGCCACTTCGCGCTCCAGCCGGCCGACCCCGCCGGCGAGCCGGGTCTGTTGGGCGATCAGCTCCTGGATCAACTGGCTCGCCACCTGATTGAAGCGGTTCTGCCGTTGCAGCAGCGGCCGCGCGTACCACTTGACGAACGCGTGGAAGAACACTTTCCGTAAGAAGACGATCAGCTTGCCCAGGCCCGGACGATGCGAAAAAAGAGGCGGCTCCTCCACCCATTCGAGCGTCTTCAGCTCCAGCAGCCGGAGCTTCGTCGCCTCGCTCTCGTCCCCCAAGGTCGCAAGCTCCGCGCGCCGTTGGCGCACTCCGGCGCGCAGACGCTCCAGCGCGGCGGCCACGTCCACCGATTCCACCGGTTCCTCCGGCCCCTCCGTCGGTACCGATCGCGGCTCGGGCATCGTCAATTCCCCGCGCCCGAAAAATCGAGAAACACCCCGAGGTAGCGATAGTCCTCGATCCGCTCGTCGCGCCGGTTGGGCATCACTCCGTCGGAACAATCGAGCATGAACGAATAGAAGTACTCTTCTTTCCCTTCGGGGAAGAAGCCGAGATTGCGTGCCACCGGAGCCAGACGCAGCTCGATCGGCGTGCCGCGGCGTTTCTCCTCGCTGTCGAAACGGACGGTCACCTGATCGACCGGACTTTTGAACGTCACTACGTTTTGATCCGACAGCGATCGCAGCCGCACCCGAATCGAGGCGACCGGTTTCGGCGCGACCAGGAACACTTCGGATCTCGACGCGCCGCGCACCCAGACGCCGTCCGGGTTCGGCTCCTGGGCGTGGAAATTCTCTTTCGGCACGACCCACACCGCGTCGGTCCAACCCTTGAGGAAATAGCCGGGGATCTTCTGCAGCAGCGTCAATTCGAGCGGCAGCGCCTGGAACGACGGCCGGCGCACGTGCGCCTGAAGGGTCGCCTCCGGCGCGATCTGCATCAGTGGCACGGCGACCACCGCAGCGGTCCAGAGCCCGGCGGCGGCATACGGCAGCAGGAGGCTCTTCTTCGCCCGGATCGCCCCGGGCAGCAACGCGAAGACCGGATAGATGCTCGCGAAATACCGATTGCCGACGAAACCTGCGCCGCCGTGGTAGTTGTTCGGGCGCAGGATCAAGATCGCGAGGCAGTAGCCGGCGATGCCCAGCAGAAGTAGATGGCGCGAGCGGTCCTTCGGTCCGAACGCGTAGAGCCCGACCGCGAACAGCGCGAACGGAAAGTAGGGCAACAGACCGGTGTGGCGGCCGACCAGGAAGTATTCGAGGTCGCGGAAGAACATCCGCGGCGTGGTCTCGATCCCGAGACCCGACCAGGAGCCGTAGCTGGTGCCCCGGTACTGCGCCCAGAGATCCTTCTGGCTCTCGATCGGATATTCGGATTCGAACGACCGCCGCTGCACGCCGCGGTACGGGCTCCACGCACCGGTCGCATGGTGTTGCAGAACCATGAGCCCCGCGAGCCCCAAGAGCGCGGGCGCTGCGAGCGCGAGCAGTCCTTTCCACCGTTTCTGCCAAAGCAGATCGAGACCGATCGGACCGCCGAGCAGGATCGTCGGCTCTTTCGAGATGTACGCCGCCGCGAGCAGCGCGCCGGCCAGGCCCATCAAAAGCAGGTGGCGCGAGCTCCAGATCGGAATGCCGCGCAGGTGGAGCCAGATCAGCAGCGCGAAGAACAAGCACGCCATGTTGAACACTTCGGGCTGCATCCAGAAGACGTAGCAGAACGCCGCCGAAGCGAAGAAGAAGCCGCCGAGAAAGATCCCGGCCGAACCCGCCTGGCCGCTGCGCTCCGGCCGTTGCCAGAACCAGATTGCCCCCCAGAGCATGGCGAGAAAGAGCGCCATGTTGAAAACCACCAGCCCCTGCACCCCGAACAGCGCATAGAACGGCACCGCGGCGAGCGAGTAGACGTAGGGCTTGCCGTAGTACATCGACTTGCCGCCGTCCGAGGTGAACAGGATGACGCCGTTCGGCCCCTGGTCCCACACCCGATAGCCGCGCAGCAGATCGCGATGGTCGTAGACCAGGTCGTGATCGTGCCAGAGGCTCTGGGTCATCATCACGTACGCCGGCTCGTCTCCGATCGGCCCGGGCGGGAAATGGACCTTGTACAGGCTCCAAGACAGCCCGAGGAGCAACACGGTGACGCAGAGCAAAGCGGGAGAGCGGCGCATGGGACCGCGCGAAGATATCAGGCCGCCCGGGAGGGCGGCCAATCGGAGGGGTGGGTGGGCGTTACAATCGGGTGGGTTCGCCCTCCACTCCATGACCCCGCCCAAGATCTCGGTTACGAAGCGTCCCCTCCGACACCTCCGCGCCTCGGACCTGCGCGCGCTCGCCCAACTGGCGGCCGAGGGGACGGAAGGAGTGACCGACATCGTCGAAGGGGTTCACCGGTCGGTCTGGAGCACCCTGGGCGCCCCGGTCGGGGAGGCAGGACGAACCCGCGGCATCACCGGCTTCGTGTTCCGCAGCATCCGAGGCATTACACGAAGTGTGGGCCGAGGCGTGGATCACGGATTCGCCTGGCTGCACCCACGATCCGCCGCGAGCGATGAGGTCAAGCCCTCGACGCCGGAGCGCGAAGCGGCCCTCGCGGCACTGAACGGCGTGATGGGCGACCGCCTGGCCTCGAGCGGCAATTCGCTCGCCACCCCGATGACGATTCGCTTTCGCGGTACTCCGCTCGACGGGCAGGCTCCGCCGCCAACAACCGAAGTGACCGGCAAGGTGCTCGCGTTGATCCACGGCCTCTGCATGAACGACCTGCAATGGCGCACCCGGCACGCGGGGCAGGTCGTCGACCATGGCGAAACCCTCGCCGCGGAATTGGGCTACACCCCGGTCTATGTCCGCTACAACTCCGGCCGCCACATCTCGGAAAACGGACGCGAGCTGTCCGCCCAACTGGCGCAACTCGTCGCGAATTGGCCCGTGCCGGTCGAAGACCTCACCGTGCTCGCCCACAGCATGGGTGGCCTGCTGACCCGCAGCGCCTGCCATTACGCGCGGCAGGATTCATCTCCCTGGCTCGGCCATCTGAAGAACATTGTCTTCCTCGCGACACCCCACCACGGCGCCCCGCTCGAACGAGCCGGAAACTGGGTGGATGTCTTGCTCGCGGCCAGCCCTTATGCCGCCCCGTTCGCCAAGCTCGGCCAACTCCGCAGCGCGGGCATTACCGACCTCCGCTATAGCAATCTCCTCGACGAAGACTGGCAAGGCCAAGACCGCTTCGAACGCAAAGCGGACAACCGCCAGATCGTGCCTCTACCGGAAGGCGTCGCCTGTTACGCCATCGCCGCAACCAGCGCGGCAGGTCAGGAGGCGGTGTCCAATCGCGTGATTGGAGACGGTCTGGTACTCGTGGAGAGCGCGCTCGGCCAGCACGAAGACCCGCGGCGGAGATTGGAATTTCCGGAAGCGAACCGGTGGATCGGATTCCGGATGAACCACCTGGAGTTGCTGAGCCGGGTTGAGGTGGGGCGGGTGGTGGTGGGGTGGTTGGGGATAACGCAAGACTAGCCCAGGGCGTCCCTGCCGTGGAACATCCAACGCGCGGTAAGCTGCTGGGCATTCTCGCGGCGCCTGTGTTCCTCATGGCCGAGCCCGGCTAGGCCGCCGCGAAGGAGAGAATTCGATGTCGAGACTGACCGAGCAAGAGCAACAGGAGATCCTCCGCTTCATTGAGGCGGACCGGCCACTGCCGGACAAGTACCGCTTCCTGCTGTTCGAGGACAAGCGAGAAGTAGAGTTGATCTGGAACGGTAAGACGAACGAGGTCTGCAACATCTTCCTACCCTTCCAGGTCATAGAGCAGGTAGACGAGCCCCGCGCCGAGAAGCCGGAAGAGACGGCGATACAGCTGGATATCTCCTTCTCCACTGACGCGCGCGGGCGCCAGCTTAAGGGCTGGACGAACAAGCTGATCTGGGGGGACAACAAGCTCATCCTCTCCAGTCTCAAGAACGGCCCCCTCCGAGAAGAGATCGAGAAGCAAGGCGGCCTGAAGCTCATCTACATTGATCCGCCTTTCGACGTGGGAGCCGACTTCTCGATGGATCTTGAGATCGGGGACGAAACCTTCACCAAAAGGCCAAATATTCTTGAGGAAATCGCCTACCGTGACACTTGGGGAAAAGGTTCGGACTCTTTTATTGCAATGATCTACGAACGGCTGGTACTAATGCGAGACTTGCTTGCCGACCAAGGGAGCATTTATGTGCACTGCGATTGGAGGGTGAGTGGCTATTTAAGACTAATACTCGACGAAATCTTTGGCAAGAAAGCGCTCAGAAACCATATCTTATGGCTCTACAGCGGAGGTGGCGTTCCCACCACAGAAATGCCCAAGAAACATGATGACATCTTTTGGTATTCCAAAGGGAGTAACTGGACCTACAATCCACAATATAGGCCGTACTCCGAAGGAACTACTCAACGCGGCCGGACGGCTGTAAAGGGCCCAGACGCAGCGCTTCGCGACGAAGGCACTCCCATCAACAATTGGTGGCCCGACGTAAAGAAGATTACCAGCCCAACTGACCCAGAGAAACTCTACTATCCCACCCAGAAATCTGAAGAACTGTTGGCTCGAATCATCGAACTATCTTCTAGCGAAGGCGACCTGATCGCCGACTTCTTCTGCGGTTCAGGTACCACAGCCGCAGTAGCCGAGAAGCTGGGGCGAAAGTGGATCGTCAGCGATCTAGGCAAGTTCGGCATCCATACCACTCGTAAACGAATGATAGGCGCCCAGCGGCAGTTGAAGTCTGAGGGGAAAGATTACCGCGCCTTTGAGATCCTCAACCTGGGAAAGTACGAACGACAGCACTACATCGGCGTGAATCCAAACCTCCGCGAGGAAGAGCAGCGCAAGCAGCTCGAGGAGAAGGAGTCGGCGTTTCTCGACCTGATCCTACGAGCCTACCGGGCAGAGAAGACGACCGGCTTTGCCGCGTTCCATGGCAAGAAGGCGGGACGACTGGTGTCAATTGGACCGGTCAACCTACCTGTCACTCGGCTGTTTGTCGAGGAGATCATCCTCGAATGCCGCAAGAAGCACATCACCAAGGTGGACATTCTGGGCTTCGAGTTTGAAATGGGGCTCTTTCCGAACGTGCTGGACGAGGCTCGGGCGAAGGGGATCGACATCGCTCCGAAGTACATCCCCGCGGAGGTGTTCGACAAGCGAGCGGTTGAAAAGAACCAGGTCGTCTTCCACGACGTGGCGTTCATCGAAGTCAAATCGCATGTCGTCGAAGCGCGACGTGACGCGCCCGCTGCCGTGGCCGTTGAGTTGACAGACTTTTCCGTCTTCTATTCGCAGGACTCGATCGCCAACGCTGAAACGGCGATCAAGAACAAGGGCAGCCGGGTCGTGGTCGAGAAGGGCCAGATCGTGAAAGTCAGCAAGGACAAGGACGGGATCGTGACTCGCGAAGTGTTGACCCGTAGCTGGACGGACTGGATCGACTACTGGGCGGTCGACTTCAACTTCGAGAGCAAGCGCGAGATCGTCCGCGTCAAGAGCGAAGAGAGCGGAGAATGGGAAGAAGTATGGACAGGAGACTACATCTTCGAAAACGAGTGGCAGAGCTTCCGCACCCGGAAGAACCGATCGCTTGAATTGAAGAGCGTCTTCCACGAATGCCCCCCGGGACGGCGAAAGCTTGCGGTCAAAGTGGTAGACATCTTCGGCAACGACACGATGACAATCGTTGACGTGAGCGTCGGGAAGAACGGAGGGAAGCGGTAATGGCACTGCACAAGGACTTCCCTCGGTCTCCCCACGCGATTCTCGATCCTGGTATTCGGTGGTTTCCCGCCGACGAGACCTTGCGGGAAACCAGCATGGAAAAGCTCATGCCGCCTCTCGTCCCAATCTTGCGTCGTAAGGTAAAGGAGTTTCGGGATGGTGGGTACGCGGGCGCCGCGGACACCAGCCGGAGTCTACTCAACTGGTGGTTCAAGACGCCGCACCTGATACCGAAGGCCGACGGAACCATGGCCGAGTTCGAGTACTACTTCGCCCAACGCGAAGCGCTGGAGACGATCGTCTACCTCTACGATGTCGTGGGAGTGCAGGACAAGCACGACTTGATGCGCTTCGACGCCAGCGACTTGGTGTCCGGAAGCATGTTCGATGAGACCTGGCGGCGATTCGTGGTGAAGATGGCTACGGGCAGCGGCAAGACCAAAGTCTTGAGCCTTGCGCTGGCCTGGAGCTTTTTCCACAAGCTGTACGAGCCGGAGTCGGAACTGGCGCGCAACTTCCTCGTCATTACACCCAACATCATCGTGTTGGACCGGGTGAATCGGGACTTCCAAGGCCTCCATATCTTCTTTGACGACCCGGTGTTACCGGACAACGGAGTCGACGGCCGCAACTGGCGCGACGATTTCCAGCTGACCCTTCACCTACAAGACGAGGTGCGGATCACGCACCCGACGGGCAATATCTTCCTGACCAACATTCACCGCGTCTACTCGGGGGAGGACATACCGCCATCCCCGGACGACGAAGACATGCGGGACTACTTCCTAGGCAGGCGGCCCACCGGCGCGACCACGGACTCCAAGGTGGACCTGGGAATGATCGTCCGGGATATCGACGAACTGATGGTTCTGAACGACGAGGCGCACCACATTCACGATCCGCGCATGGCTTGGTTCAAGGCGATCGAAGACATCCACCACCGCCTAAAGCAGAAAGGGTCAGCTCTTTCAATGCAGGTGGACACGACAGCCACGCCCAAACACAACAACGGCGCAATCTTTGTTCAGACCGTGGCTGACTACCCGCTGGTCGAGGCCATCTCGCAGAACGTCGTCAAGCACCCGGTCCTACCAGATGCAGCGAGCCGCGCGAAGCTGACCGAGCGGCAGAGCGCTAAATACACGGAGAAATATACCGACTACATTCACCTGGGCGTGATCGAGTGGCGCAAGGCCTACGCCGAACACGAGAAGATGGGCAAGAAGGCGATCCTGTTCGTGATGACCGATGACACCCGCAACTGCGACGACGTGGCCGAGTATCTGGAGGGGAACTATTCGGACCTGAAAGGTGCAGTGCTGGTCATTCACACCAAGAACAACGGAGAAATTTCCGAATCCGCATCTGGCAAAGACAAAGACGAGCTGGACGAACTTCGGAAACAGGCGAACGAGATCGATGGGATGGACAGCCCGTACAAGGCGATCATCTCGGTGATGATGCTCAAGGAGGGCTGGGACGTGAGGAACGTCACCACCATCGTTGGCCTTCGCGCCTACGGCGCAGCGAGCAAGATCCTTCCCGAGCAGACCCTGGGACGTGGTTTGCGCAAGATGTACCCTGGAGACGTCGAGGAATACGTCAGCGTGGTCGGCACCAATGCTTTTATGGAATTTGTGGAGTCTCTCCAGGCGGAAGGCGTGGTTCTGGAACGCAGGCCGATGGGCGAAGGCACGGGGCCAAAATCGCCGCTTGTCATCGAAGTCGACAAGGAGAGCGATACCAAAGACCTCACCGCACTGGACATCGAAATTCCCATTCTGACCCCGAGGATCTACCGCGAATACAAGAGCCTCGGGGATCTGGATATCTCCGCCCTGGGGCATCAGCGAGTGACAACCAGGCAGTTCAGTGAGGAGGAGCAGCGGGAGATCGTTTTCAAAGACATAACGACCGGCGAGGTTACGCACACGACGATTCTGGATACGGCAGGCGCAGCCGACTACCGTAGCGTGATCGGCTACTTTTCGCAGCGAATCATGGCGGACCTTCGTCTGGTCAGTGGCTATGACGTCCTCTACGGGAAGGTCAAGGCGTTTGTCCAAGAGGAGTTATTTGACTGCCCGGTAGACCTCGAGGACCCGAACACTCTCCGCAACCTGTCAGAGCTGGCTGCAACCAAGACGCTGATCGAGACCTTCAAGAAGGCAATCAACGCATTGACCGTTCGCCAGAAAGGTGACGCCGAGATTCGGGACACGATCAAGCTGCGCCAAACCCGCCCATTTCTCGCCAAGGAACAGGGCTATCTCACACCGAAAAAGAGCGTCTTCAACCGGATCATCGGCGACAGCCCACTGGAGCTGCGGTTCGCCAGCTTCCTGGAAGGCTGCGGCGACGTGGTCTCGTTCGGGAAGAACTACATGGCCGTCAGCTTCAAGTTGGACTACGTGAACGCAGACGGCGACATCTCGAACTACTATCCGGACTTCATGGTCAAGCTGGCCGATCGACGGATCTTCATCGTCGAAACAAAGGGGTTGGAGGATCTGGATGTGCCATTGAAGATGGAGCGGCTGCGGCAATGGTGTGAGGACAGCAACCGCGCGCAAGCTGATGTGGAGTACGACTTTGTCTACGTCGACCAGGAAAGCTTCGAACTATACCGGCCGACCTCGTTCAAACAGCTTGTAGAAGGCTTCAGGGAATACAAGTAGTAGAGGGCGTCGCAGCCTTGTCAGATCATTTTGCTGGCGTCAGCAAAATGATCGAGGCCGAAGTGGGTCGAGAGCAATCCAGGTCGAACCGTTTCACCCGCGGCGCCCCTCCTCGATCATCTCCCGGATGGTCAGGCTGCCGAGAGTGATCCCCTGGCGGAACTCTCGCAACTCGCGGATGACTTCACGGACATCCGGCTTTGGTGTGGGCGGCACAGGCATATATCCTCCGCGACGAGTCGCTCAAACTTACCACCCTGGGGCAGTGCTGACGGGAGGGGGCGATCCCGCCGACGGGGCGAACTTCCTGAGCTGGGAGGCCGCTTCCTGGACTGGAAAGCCGCTTCCTGGACTGGAAAGCCGCTTCCTGGGCTGGAAAGCCGCTTCCTGGACTGGGAAGCCGCTTCCTGAGGTGTGAAGCCGCTCTAAGTCCCAGAATCGGAATATTCGGCCCGAAACCGGAATTGTGGTCCCGAAACTGGAAAAGCCGGACTTCGAAGCGCACTCTCTTCTCCGGGCTCAGACCTCGTGGGTTCGCTGAGAACATTGGCGTCGACCAAGATCATCAGAGCGTGTAGGTCGACTCTGACTCGATCGGAACAAAAAAGCCCTTCTCGGGACAGGTGTCGGCGGCGGTTTGAAACGGCGCGATTCCGGCGGTTAGAAAAGGCGAGGTGACCTGAAGCAGCATCATCCGCGCGCCGCAGGCGCGCGTCGGTGGGTGGTGAGGCGGGTGAGAATAGGGGGCGAAAGGAGCCCGGCCGC